>FMVK01000041.1 GCA_900102065.1 Lachnospiraceae bacterium XPB1003
AACCACATTGCTTAATATGCTGCAGGAACGTGATCAGAAAAATACTCTGCTTAAGGCAGCTTTGCAGGTAAAAGATACGACCATATCCGATCTGCAGATCACATCAGCAGATAAGGATAAAACCATAACAGAACTGACTGAAAAGCTGCACTCAAAAGAAGCAGAAATTTCATCTGACAGAGCGAAGTCCACAGGACAAAGCGAGGAAGTCGAAAGACTTCAAAAGCAGCTTAAAACTAAAGAGCAGGAAAACGAACAGCTACGCAGTCAGGCAAGCCAAATTATCAGAGGTAAAGATCGTCAGATCGAAGCTCTGACAACGGCTGCATCTGACAAGGAAAAAGCTCTTTCAGAAGTGAGCGAAAAGCTCACGGAAAAAGAGCAGGAAGTTGAGCGGATCCGTTCTAAAGCAAATCAGGTTATCGGCGAAAGAAATGAGCAGATAAAAATCTTGACCACCAGTCTTTCAGAAAAGGATCAAGCTCTCTCCGAAGCATCACAGCAACAGCAGGCGCTTAATGCAAAATTGCATTCACTTGAAGCACAGCTCAAATCGAAAGATGAAGAGCTGCAAAGGGAACGCCAAAAAACGCAGGAAGTGACTGCACAGAAAACAGAAACAACGGCAACATCCGAAGAACGCACCTGGGGCGACACAGGAGCCTGGGGGCGGACAGATGGATGGGGCAATCAGGACAAAACAAAAGAGGTAGAAAAGGTATGGTAACAGACACACTTAACACCGCCCTCAAAGCGGCAGAGAAAGCCGGAAGACTTGCAGAAAAAGCAATGGAAGATCAGCAGAAGTCACAGGAAGAAATTGAGATGCAGCGGATCTTACACGAAGCCGGAAAACTGGCACATGAAACACTTAAGGCAGCTTCCAAAGTTGAGCTTCCCCATGTCTCGAAAGAGACATGGGGAAGCTCTGACTGGGGAAGCAATACAAAAGAAAGATCGGAGGAAATATTATGTTGAAAAAGAAACTGTCCCTCTGGGACACTCTCAAATTCTACAATATAATTCCGCTTCTTATTTTTGGAATTATATTGTATCTCGTAAGAGATTATGCAATACAGGCATTTAATACGATCGGACAGGTCAGTGAAAGAAGTATGTTTTATAAGTGGATGCCTTATGTAACATATATCGGACTTGTCACATTATGGGTATTCATATCTTTTACTACTATCCG
>FMVK01000038.1 GCA_900102065.1 Lachnospiraceae bacterium XPB1003
ACCTTCTCTATAGGTATAGGGTATGCTGTTGAAGATGCTGTGGATTGGTTTTGACCTCCTACCGCATAGACGGTTTCAAATAGGCTCCAACCACAGCCTCTTTGTCACAATGTTAATCAGTTAGATACCGCATGACGGTTTATGTAGAACGAGGTTACATCGGCAGAGAGCCCTGTGGATCCAATACAGCGTCAAATACTTTTAAGGAGGATCACATGTATGATCTACGTTGGTATCGATGTTGCAAAGGATAAGCATGATTGCTGCATCCTAGGATCAGAAGCCGATAATCTCTATCCGGTATTTACTATCCCGAATAACAAGACAGGCTTTGATGAGTTGTATGAGAAGATTTTCTCAGTGACTGATGATAGGGCCGAAATAAAAGTAGGTCTTGAAGCTACCGGTCACTACTCACTCAATCTTCTCGGATCGCTCATTGATAAAGGTCTACCCACCTGTGTTATCAACCCGCTACATACAAATCTTTACAGAAAAGGTCTAAGCCTTAGAAAGACAAAAACGGATAAAGTCGATGCCGGTTCGATTGCTATGATGTTGATGACTGATAAGACTCTCAAGCCCTACTCAGACACATCATATCACAGCGAAGAACTCAAGTCATTAAGCCGTTACCGTTTTGACAAGGTTCAAGAGCGAGCCAAGCTTAAATCGTCTGTGGCTCGGCTTATTAACATCCTTTTTCCAGAACTGGAAAAGCTCGTTCCTAATCTTCATATAGCTTCTGTGTACGCCTTACTTTCTGAGTTTCCCGGTGCTTCTTACATCGCTGAAAGTCACCTTACACATCTCAGAAATGTCCTTGAAACAGCTTCTAAGGGACGCTACGGACGAGATATGGCTGTTACCATAAGAGATGCTGCAAAGGATTCAATCGGTTCTGTTATGCCAGCAAAATCAATGGAGTTGAAGCACACCATCCATCTGATCGAGGTGATGACGGATGAGATTGATGAAATCGAAGCTTCAATCAAATCCATTATGGATACTTGCGACTCTCCGATTATGACAATCCCCGGTATTAGCTACCGTATGGGAGCCATGATTCTTGCTGAGATTGGCGATTTCACCCGTTTCAGCAATGCCGATCAGATACTTGCATTTGCAGGCTTATCTCCATCTACATATCAGTCAGGACAGCTTGATTCAAGCTATTCCCATATGGAAAAACGAGGATCCCGTTATCTGAGGTATGCTTTGTTTAATGCCACTAAGTTCGTCTGCAAATGGGATGAAAACTTCGGAGCCTACCTTTCAAAGAAGATAAGCGAAGGCAAGCACTACAATGTT
>FMVK01000037.1 GCA_900102065.1 Lachnospiraceae bacterium XPB1003
CAATCCAAAGTAGTGATGTGTAGCGAACTAAAAGTAGCGAAGCTGCCAATTCAGACTGCCGAGAAAAGCCGCTATTGTTTATCATGTACCCGTACCCTAAACCGACACAGGTGGATGAGGAGAGAATCCTAAGGCCGGCGGGAGAAGCATTGTTAAGGAACTCGGCAAAATAACCCCGTAACTTCGGGAGAAGGGGTGCCCACTTTGGTGGGCCGCAGTGAATAGGCTCAAGCAACTGTTTAGCAAAAACACAGGTCTATGCGAAACCGAAAGGTGATGTATATGGGCTGACGCCTGCCCGGTGCTGGAAGGTTAAGAGGAGATGTCAGGCAACGAAGCATTGAATTCAAGCCCCAGTAAACGGCGGCCGTAACTATAACGGTCCTAAGGTAGCGAAATTCCTTGTCGGGTAAGTTCCGACCCGCACGAAAGGCGTAATGATTTGAGCACTGTCTCGACAATGCACCCGGTGAAATTGAAGTGCCAGTGAAGATGCTGGCTACCTGCGCCAGGACGGAAAGACCCCATGGAGCTTTACTCTAGCTTGATACTGGGATTCGATGTTTAATGTACAGGATAGGTGGGAGACTGTGAGATAGTGGCGTCAGCTGCTAAGGAGTCGCTGTTGGGATACCACCCTTTGAACATTGGATTTCTAACCCGAGGCCGTAATCCGGTCCGGGGACACTGTCTGGTGGGGAGTTTGACTGGGGCGGTCGCCTCCGAAAGGGTATCGGAGGCGCTCAAAGGTTCCCTCAGAATGGTCGGAAACCATTCAAAGAGTGCAAAGGCATAAGGGAGCTTGACTGCGACACCGACGGGTGGAGCAGGTAGGAAACTAGGACTTAGTGATCCGGTGGTATAAAGTGGGATTGCCATCGCTCAACGGATAAAAGCTACCCTGGGGATAACAGGCTGATCACTCCCAAGAGTTCACATCGACGGAGTGGTTTGGCACCTCGATGTCGGCTCATCGCATCCTGGGGCTGAAGTTGGTCCCAAGGGTTGGGCTGTTCGCCCATTAAAGCGGTACGCGAGCTGGGTTCAGAACGTCGTGAGACAGTTCGGTCCCTATCCGGCGTGGGCGTAGGATATTTGAGAGGAGCTGTCCTTAGTACGAGAGGACCGGGATGGACGGACCGCTGGTGTATCTGTTGGCAACCAATGCCATGGCAGAGTAGCCAAGTCCGGCAGGGATAAACGCTGAAGGCATCTAAGCGTGAAGCCCCCCTCAAGATGAGATATCCCTACCATAAGGTAATAAGACCCCTGAGAGACTATCAGGTAGATAGGGCCTAAGTGTAAGCGTAGTGATACGTTCAGCGGAAGGTTACTAATAGGTCGAAGGCTTGTCCTGAAGGTTTGAGATCTTGAGTTTAAGAAGAAGGAACTCGAAAGAGTCTGTGTTCAGTTTTGAATGTGCT
>FMVK01000035.1 GCA_900102065.1 Lachnospiraceae bacterium XPB1003
TATATCGCATCCTTGATACTGCTCCTGAACGCTTTCCCTGAGTCTTTACTCACTGCCGGTGTAAATCCCATGAAGTAAACTCCGCTTTTGCTTTTAACCATTCTCGGTCTAAAGCAATATCCAAGAAATGTAAACTGAGTTGTTTCTCCATCAATTTTCTCATTATTACGCTGGCAGTAAACTATCTTGCTCTTATCCGGATGGATTTCCAGGCCACATAAGAGCATTCTTTCTTTCAGCTTATCCAATACATACTTCGCTTGTTTCTTAGACACACAATGGATCACTCCATCATCTGCGTATCGCTCCCACTTACACATTGGAAATTCACGGGTTATCCATCTATCAAAAGCATAATGCATAAACAACCCCGAAAGCAACGGACTAATAACTCCACCTTGTGGTGTTCCCTTTGTCCGTTCCTGTACTGTGCCATCCGTCAGGACGATAGGCGCTTTCAAGCATCTCTCAATATACAGATTCACCCATTTCTCTTTTGAATAATGCTTCACAAATCTCATGAGATACTCATGATTGATATTGTCAAACAACCCGACAATGTCAAACTCCACGACCCACTTCATTTGATAGCATCTTTCTCTGGCTGCTCCTACCGCATCCAGTGCAGACTTATGAGGTCTGTAACCATAGGAATCATCAAAGAATATCGGTTCCACAAACGGTTCCAGTCTGTTTCTTAACACCATCTGCGCTACTCTATCCTCTATTGTCGGTATACCAAGGAGCCTCATCTTTCCATTTTTCTTGGGAATTTCCACTCCTCTTACCGGCTTCGGAAAGTATGAGCCAGAAGCCATCCTATTCCACAGTCTGTAAAGTCTGTTCTTCCAATCTTTATCAAACTCCTCAAATTCCACACCATCAACACCGCCTGCCCCTTTGTTAGCTTTCACAGCCTTGTACGCATTCAGCACTTCATTTTGTGAAATCTGAAATGATTTCCCTTCTTTCAAAATATCCTCCCATTTCTGGTTGTATTTCTCCTGAAGTTCCGATAACAGAATCCCTTCGCTCCACCACCATTACAGCAGTTTCAACACTACTACGAATTCTTCCGCACCTGCCACACACATCCTTACTTTCATGCTCGCAAATATGTTAGCTTGCATTTTTCATTTACCATTGTATGGCAGGAGTCTCCTGTTCCCCTCTGAAGCCTGTTGCCGCACTCCTGTAGCCTCAACACCGACAGCCACCCACCCAATAAACAGGTTTCCGGTAGGCTTTATCCCATCATTCACACAAGATAATGGTTTTGACTGTACTTGTAAGTATTAACGATGCTTCATCAGCTCTTCACTTTCGTTCAGCTTTACGGCACATAACTGATAGCATTCTTTGCTACCTTTTCTCATACGCTCAATACCACGACTTTTCCTCGCAGCATCTATGAGTGTTTTGCAATCTCCACCTGTATGGCGATTGCGGAGGGCCTTCCTCCATCTCCAGAAGAACACTGCTACATTTCTCAGAAAATATAGCATTCAGGACGCACTGTGTGCTAAACTATTTTTATCCATTTCGGATACCTCCTTGATGTAATTTTTGC
>FMVK01000034.1 GCA_900102065.1 Lachnospiraceae bacterium XPB1003
ATCCAACCATTTTACGCAATTCCATATATTCTTCCGGTGTAATAAATTCTTCGTATTTGATCATGTTTTTCTTTATCCCCTTGCAAATTCTATTCTGAGATAAACTGCTATCGCTTTATCAAACAAACTTGAATTCAGTGCTTATCATTTCTTTTTAATCTAATTTTTCCTGTCATGCGTTCCACAATCAACTTGAAAACTGTCGTGCGAGGCATAACTCCCTTATTGAACGGGAAAGTCTCCATATGATAGTGTTTCATCAATATACAAAGGGCATCATATTTTTCATTCTCAGATAAAATCTCAATATGTCCTCTACCTATAACACTTTGATATTCCATAGTGCAACTCCCATGCTCAATATCTGAAACCAGATTGTGCTCACAATCCATTTCAAAACTTGCTCGGTTATCTTTTGCAATCAAATCCAACTTAGTACCTTCTGTCGCTCCGTGGAAATACAGTTCCAGCACATTTTCTTCCGTGATATTCATACCAAAGTTAAGAGGTAATATATACGGATAATTTTCATCATTTAAAGCAATCCTGCAAACATCGCATTTTTCAATAATGGAAACTATATCTGTAAATTCTGTTACCTCTCGATCACTACGTCTCAATTGAATTCCTCCTACAAATTTACCATCGTCTATAAAACTGAAAGATATTCTTATAACCAAGCCTTAACCTTATCTTTCGCTTCTTTTGCCTGTGAGCCTTTAATGGCCAAGCCCTCCACATCAACATCTGCGCCAACGCACTTCCTTTTTACATCCGCAGGCATTCCTGAAAGCCCCGAACCCTCGTGCGTACAAACAATGCGCACCTTTTTGCCACTTAAGTCCAATCCTTCCAAAGCGGTTTCGACTTCCGGTGCATATGTTCCCCAATAAATCGGACTCATAATAAAAATGGTATCGTATTCAGTAATATCTCCCGGGTTCTGCTTAATTGGAGCATTTCCTATACGCTGCTTTGCTTCTTCAATACAGGTCTTGTAGTCTTTTGCATATGGCACAGCAGGCTCTACCTTGAACATATCTGCCCCTGTCAATTCCTGAACGTATTCCGCAACAATCTCTGTATTTCCTTTATCAATGTAACCGACTGCATAATTTTCATCAGCTCTGCTGAAATAGATAATCAATGATTTCATATGTGTTCTCCTTATTTTCGAATAAAATGGTGATCCGCTTCATATTCGTCACTGATAAAACGTTCTATGGTCATATGAAGATCATACTTCTCGCGGAGTTCAGCAAGCTGTCTCATCATGGGTGATGCATGATGCGCATCTATGGCCGCTTGATTCGTCCAAGAATCGATGAGCAACACGGTCTCGGGATCATTGAGAGGTTGAAAATATTCATACCGCAGATTCCCTTCTTCTGCTCGAATAGCCTCCGCGATACCTGATGATTCCATTTCGTCCGCAAACGCACGTGCACTTCCGTTTATTCCCTTATAATACAGATTTACTGTTATCATGAAATCTCCTTAGTAAGATATACTGAAAAATAACAACCAAGCATCCCGAGTCAATGAGAACCGTCCCAATGCCGTTAAGTTAAGATAAAAACTGATGACGGCAAGCGCTCATATATGTCTCATGTGAGTATTATGACACAATGGCATCATTT
>FMVK01000033.1 GCA_900102065.1 Lachnospiraceae bacterium XPB1003
TTTAATGTCGATGATCTGAATGAATTAAAAGGGCTTATTTACGGTAATGGAAATATATTCACGGATGTAGAAAAGAAATTGAGTTATGCTGGCTATGATAGCACACTGGATGTGCTCGAAAAGATGGCTACAATGCCTACACATGTTGGGAATGCGGATGGACGAGTTAAAATAGAACAAACAGGTGAATCTGTTAAGTTTTCGCTTGTTGATAATAATGGTAATGAAGTAAATGAGTTGGGATTGTATTTTGATAGGATAAGAAGCCGCGAGTATATTAATAATCTTTTGGATGAAAAACCAAATGCATTTAATCATTTCAAAGACATTACAGGGATGGACGACGAAGATGCTATCGGATATATTTGCACATGCGTAAACAATGACGATCTGGAATTTATGACCGAACTTCTAAAAACAAATGCTGACTATGATTTTATTCAAGATTTTATCAGACCTAAACAAATTTCAAGCGGATGTATTTTTAAATTCACTGAATATACGGATCTTATACTAGAAAGATCGCTTGAATACCAAGATAATTCAGAGTATAAGCAGGAATATGCAAATATAATAAACGCAATTCTTAAGAATCAAGGATGTGAGGATGCGTATCGTTTATCTGGGGAGGTTGATACTGAGGTTAGTGAGGCATTGGAGGGTAAAAGAACTTTACTAAACCTGATGGCACTTTACTCATACATCGACGCAGATATAAAGAATAGGGAGGCTTGGGTTCTTGCCGATTATCAAGTGAGAAAAGAGTTGGGCCTAATATCGAATGACTTTAAAGATATTAATACAAGTGAGATAGAGAGAATTCTTGCTGTTTCCAATATGAATGCAACCGTATGGGCGGAGATAAAAAATTATCACGATGAATTAGATTTAAAAAAGTTGGAGAGTTGTCCGTATTTTACGGTGCAATTAGTTGGAGAACAAAGGAAAAATTGGAATGAACATAAAATTATTTTTAATTCATCACTGAACAAAGAGATAGAGTGTGTTTGTGATGATTATTTGGAGGCGGAAGGAGCAAATACGACAAAGAAATTTTCTGACAACTATGATGAAATGATAAGGGAAAAAGATAATATTCCTGAAAAGATATTGATGGATTCATTATACGCATTATTGACCACTGCGGCACCTGAGGCAGGAGTTCCAATATCGTTACTTATGAAAGCAACAACTGGAGACGTTAAAGGAACGATTGGTTATGCTGGAAAAGATTTGGGGCTCGCCCGTGATTCGATAGAGAGCAAGGTGATTGTGAATGTAAGCACAGCAGTAGTAAATGATGGTATAGAATATTTTAATCTTGAAAAAAAATATATGGAGAAAAATAAAGCCGAAATCGACAATTTTAAATATAATTTCGGAACATCAAAGACGGGTAACGGAAATGAAATAGTAGAATATACTAACATGAAAGAACTATTGAATATTAATTATAGTGGAATTGATAAGCAGTATCATCTAAAAATGGAAGAACAGAATATTTTTAGTGCAAAAAAACGTATTAAAAGCGTTTTTACCGATGGACTAACGGCAAATCAACCGTTTTCAGATGAAGAAATTGATAATGCATTACTTTTGATTTGGTATGGCGATGAAGCATCAAAGAATAAAGTGATTGAGAACAGAG
>FMVK01000032.1 GCA_900102065.1 Lachnospiraceae bacterium XPB1003
CCTCCTCCGGCTCATGTGTAAAGCACATGGTGAGGTTCATCTGCGGATCGGAGTCAATCATCAAAACTTTATATCCTCTTTTATTGAGCCCTGCTGCGAGTGTTGCAGCGGTGGTTGTTTTTGCGACTCCGCCCTTGATGTTTGAAATGGAAATTACTTTCATTGCTGCTCCCTTCGGGTCGTAGTTATTCAATAGTAAATAACTATTAAATAACTTGTAAATTACTATTTCAAAAATTGTTTTTAACAATTTATTTAATAGTAATTTACATTAAAAAATTGCAGATGTCAAGCATATTTTTATAAAAAGTCAACTTTTTCGTGTGTTTTGCATTGCTTTTGATTTGGAAAAGTATTATGATTGAAGACGAGGTGTTATTGCAACAAAAAAAAGCGCCTTTGGCGAGACGCTTTTTTACAATAACGATAACTCAGCTTTTTGGAATTGGCGTTCCGATCAGCTTTAGATGCTCGGCAGCATAATCAATATTTGCATATTGCTAAAGCAGGATAAACTGTAACCTTTTATCTATGCCCTATTATAGGGCAGTTTTAGGGTACAGTCAATCGCTAAATGTAGGCTTTTTGCGGCTTTTACCGCAATATATGTGAATGTGATCGTGTTGATATGAAGCATCAACACGATTTTTTTGACGCCAATCCGGCTCCTTTGGAGAATAGGAGAGGGCGGCATTCGCAGAGCATACTACCCTGCATTGTACGCTATCTGGAATGACGACACCAGTATAAAAAATGGTAGTCCGGTTCAGCTCATTCAGAGAATGAACCCGGAAAGTGGCTTGACCAAGACCATCCAAGCCACTTCCCGAAAGCGGTTAAAGAGCAGTTGAAGACCGTTGCCTAACCCGGATGTATTTCTATCCGGTACATTGGTTAAAAGTACGCTGCGGGGGCAAATCCGTTCTTGTCTATGGTATTGCGGCAAGGGGGAGCATACAGAAAGCCGAAAGGCTTACCATGTCGAAGTCAGGCGGTGAGACACATGGAGAAAGTATGTTGGAGATCCTCTCCAAAGTCAGATGGTCGGAACACGGATACCTGTGACCGATATACGGTCTATCATGTTCTTGCGTAGGCTCTCTACTGTTTATCAGTAGGGAGAGTGCGCCCTGAAGCCGTTTCCTGCTTCCCTCAACCGGTCTATCATGGGGGGTATCGCAAAGTCAACAGTTATTTCAAAAAATTATAGATTTTTCGGCGGAAGGGCGCACAAAAAAGGAGCGAAGATAAAGTCTTCACTCCGTAGAAAGTAGTTTGCAATTGATATAGGATTGGTCGATGGAGATGAGCTTCATCTTCGCTCCGTGCTGGATATCAACTTCGTAGTAATGTTGTTCATTGTTTACGTTCCCCAGGTATATGACACAGGATCCGGCAGGAATGAAGATACGGAGTTTGATCTTTGAGTTGATCTCCTGTCCTTTGACGAGAGAGCATTGCATATATCCTTTTTCATAGAAGTCCACTCCTTCAAGTGGAGCTGCGTTCTGTACCATAAGGTCATACACATAATCACATACACCTCGATAGAGCACGAGATCGGTCTTGCAGGAGTGTTCTGCTACCATATCGGATATAGCAATGTCTTCCTTGTTTGTGCGGTCTTCCCGTAAGTGTTCGTTCAGAGACTCACCGCTGTGTGCAAGG
>FMVK01000031.1 GCA_900102065.1 Lachnospiraceae bacterium XPB1003
TCATCATATGATAGAAAAGAAGCAGGGAAGGATTACATTAAAGAAGGTAACCTGATACAGCCTTTCGCCTTCACCGGATACCAAACCGACAATATAAGCGGGATGTATTTCGCACAGGCAAGAAGCTATGATCCTGCAACCGGAAGGTTTAACGGGAAGGATATCAAACCGGGAAGTATAATGCTGCCTGACAGTTTGAACAGATATGTTTACTGCCTGAGTAATCCCGTTCAGCTTGTGGACGTGAATGGCAAGTGCCCGGAAGGGGATGAAGGAACAACAGATACTTCACCGGATCAGGGTGATATACCTGCTCAGTTTGACGTGGATTTCAATACTGTTCCGGATCAGTATAAGGAAAGCTTTGCACAAGAGAGGCGAGATTTATCAAGTGACTGGATAGATAAATATGTAGATAATAATAGAGAAAATCTATTTGATTTTTCTGTCGGGTCAGAGATGGACGATTTTCTGCAAGCTCGTTCTTCTCAGAATCATTCGTTTCCTTCATCTATAGGAGCTTATGGTTCTAATACGGTACAGTCAGTGTGGTCGCTTTCAGAAACTGAAAAAGTAAATATGTTCTGTGACGATTGGAAAGATTATAACAATGGTACTGCTTTGGATATAGATCTGTTTGATTCAAGACGTGTAAGTCTTTTAGATCAAAATTATTATAGTCATCAATTAAGCGATAGAGTAACCCCTAATCTTGATTATAGCAATTTCGTTAAAGATAATTCAGAATTACAGATATCTAGCGGAGAATCCAATATAAATGGAGCTGATGGAGATGGGAATGATTATTCGCTAAATGAAGATTTAGAAACAACCACACATCCGGTGCTTGTTATTGGAGTGAGTGGTTCAGTAGGTGCCGGTGGTAATGCGATTGGAGGCGTGCAAGAGGTCATTGATCCAACATTATTATTTTCTGACTTTACCAGCTCTATTGCTTATCAAGCTTTTGGAGGGTTTGGAGTTGAGGCAGGGGCTTCTGCGCATATATCTATCAGTGTAGGGGTGATGAATGTTAGGTCTATTCAGAATTTTGAAGGGTTTGGAACGGATACCGGAGTATCAGGAGGTGAATTGATAAATTTAGGCATCGGATGTCTTATGTCAGGTGAGGGCGGTGATGAGAAAAATTATTACGGGGGATATATATCAACTGGGATTGGAGTAGAGGGAACCGGTGTCAGTGGTCACGTGAATATGACGGGAACATCGCCCTCATTTTATCCGTTCAAAGTTCCCGAGTATATTGCGTCTGGAATAAAAGGATGGTTTAGCTGTGATGAATAGTCTGGATAATAAGAAAAAAAATATTATACGTATATGCGTTGTTCTTTGTTTTATCATATATGTGATTGCATTAGCGATTTATGATGATATTCAAGAAAAAAAATATAAAGGATTCAATTTGAAAAGTGTTTCGATTTATGTGCCGAAGGAATATTACAGCGAACCGGATTATCATAGCAATGGACTTTTTGTTATCGATAATAGCCAGTGCTCTGTTATCGCTATCGATTTTGATAATGTCTCCGAGAAGGATAAGGAAGTTTGCGATTTTATTTCGTGGGATAAAGTAGATTATTTATATAAAGCCAAAAACGAAGGTGATGTCGCATATGCTATTCAATTGCTTTCGCCTATGTTTTCTTATCATAGATATACTATGAGAGAAAATAAACATACATTAAAACAATATTTATATACAGGAGAGCATAATGGCCCCGGACAGATTGTGTATTATACAACATCTGATCCGGAGACGCATGTTTTGTATGCGATATTTGATCACGATAAAGACAAAGTTTTT
>FMVK01000030.1 GCA_900102065.1 Lachnospiraceae bacterium XPB1003
GAATTCATCATGCTCATATACAAGAACATTGCCATTAGCTTCTCTCAGAGTGACAGTCTGTGATCCGTCGTCATATTCACATACATTGCACCCGCCGTCAGCAAAGACCTGCTTTGTTATCCTTCCTGCATCATCATAAGAATTTTGTATCGATGTTATACCCCTGCGATTAACAACAGCGCTTATACGTCCGTCATCAGAATACTTATATGTTTTACCTGTGCCGTCAGGATATATAACGCCCGTGAGGCACTCTCCCTCATAACTGTAACTTACTGTTCTGCCTGTATGATCCTTAAGACTTTCAAGCCTTCCGTTTATTCCATAATTAAGCAAAAAAGCTCCCTGTCCCGGAGTCTTTACAGCCGCCAGGCGCTTGATCCCATCCACACTTTCATAGATCATCTCGGATGTTTTCCCGTTATGATCTCCTTTTTCCGTAACAAGACCGGACTTATCGAATCTCACATAGCTTCCGCTATCCATCCGAACGATGAATCCATCATCTTCCTCGCTTAATACTCCGGGTTCACCATGGATCTCTTCCCAAAATTTCTTTCCGCGGATCGTGATCTGTTTATACGTTCCCTTACTTCCATCCGAATAAGAAATGGTAATATCATCACCGTCTCTTAACATACGCTCACCAAAGTCCGTACTCCATCCGGCGCCAAGTATTCCTCCATCATTCTGTTCGAATATAGAATTATAGAAACGTCTGAAGACTAAAGGGTACGTTCCGCCAATTTTAATATCCGTTTCTTCACTTACATAATTACCTGTGGACATATTTACAGGATCTGATGCATACGCAATAAATCTGGGCTTTGCTCCGGCTGCAAATCGTGCAGAAGTGGATAATCTCGACAGATAGGATTCACGCGATTTCCCGCTCATACCGGCCAAGACCGGATTCGCTATATTGGGACGAACCATTGAGAACATCATGTTCTTTCCAACACCCGCACCCGAACTTCTGCCATTACCGTATCTTTCAAAGCCTTTACTTTCAAGTTCGATCTTAGTCTTATCCAGCTCCGCATCTTTGATCTTAACAGACATCTGCTCGACCATACTTTTAAGGAGCGCTTTTATATCATTCTTAAGTGCCTCTGTATGCGAGCCATTCAGTTCTCCGGAATGGCCCTCAATAAACGCATTGTAATCATCCCTAACCTTCGGGAGCATTCCGGATTTTCCTGATTCATCCGTAAGAGCATCGAAATTCTTAACAGCACTAAATGAAGACGGTTCTGTGAATTCTACTCCAGTAACCGCAGCTCTTGAACACACATTATTGTATAGCCTGTTAATATCCTTACTTACTGTTCTGTAATCCTCATTGAACAGCATGAAATCCTCTATAATCTTTTCCAGACGTGAGAGTTTGTAGTGAGCAGTATCATCTTCATTTAATTCATTTTTAAATGAATCCAGCAGATCAGTCTGGTTGCTGTCGAACAACTGAAGCAGATATCTCAGATCATTATTTGTCTTCTGTTGCTTATTCTTGGCATAATTCTTGGTGCTGTCAGCCTCGTTACCGGTATGGGTTTCATCAGTAATAAAATCTTTGTATTTCGAATTTAACTCATCCGTCATACCAAGGAATTGTTCATATACTTTTCTAAAACATCCGAACAGTTCAGCAACATCTTCCTGGTCCCATGTGTAATCTTTATTTATATTTAATGATGAATTGTTATCATTAACCGGATATGACATCGGTTAACCTCCTAGTATTATATAGTCATACCCATTCTTTACCTTCTCTATAGGTATAGGGTATGCTGTTGAAGATGCTGTGGATTGGTTTTGACCTCCTACCGCATAGACGGTTTCAAATAGGCTCCAACCACA
>FMVK01000042.1 GCA_900102065.1 Lachnospiraceae bacterium XPB1003
GCCACCGAGATATATAAGGATAATGGCTATGACATTGCGCTTGTGCAGCAGCTCCTGCAGCACAGCTCCATTGCCATTACCCAAAGATATATCGGTATATCTTCTCAGATGCAGGAAAAGGCCCTGCAGAACCATATAAAATTGCTTTAGGTATGATCCTTTTTGTAAAAGTAATGACCTTTGCGGGCAAATTTAATAAGTATCTGCCGGATCCTTTCGTGACTTATCTCATATCGGTCGCCAAGCTCCCGATATGTCGGATGCTCGGATAAAAAGATTTTTACAATCTCTTTATCCCGATCCGTCATGTTCACTTGATTTATGTATTGTATTAAATTTTCTTCGTCTATGTATTTTAGTATATCTGACTTCAATAATTACTGTTCCTTTTTAGATGCTGCAACAGTATGGTTTGCATACGTATTCCAGTCAGGTTCGTAATCTTCAGTTGCTTGATTGCCCCACATTTTCCATCCGTCTCTTACACCTCTTGCAAATAATTCTATCCTCGGACCTTGACTACAGGCTTCGATGATTGGAATTATTTCATCAGGTTTTCGACTGTGTTCCCGCTTCATAGTTCTAAGTATATTAACTTGAGAGCGTGCAGGATCTAACGTTCTGTTAGGGGCACTTTTTTTCTTTATGCCAAACAAAATTATTTCAGTTACATTTCTAAAATAAAACCCTACTCCTCTTCCGTCTGGGCCACCATCTTTTCTAACCTTTTCCCAAATGATGTTTGACTTATATTCAAAGCCCCATGCATCCATAACATCAAGACCATCCGGAAGTAATGCATTAGGTACCCAAAGATAAAGATGAGCTTTATCTCCGGCTATATCTGCGACTGGAAGTTGTTTTATTTCTTCTATTGTCATAGTTCCATACCGGGTTAGTCGTTTATGCTCAGGTGCAACTTTACCGGTTCTATTATGAAATTGCCAGGGCGGATCAGCATAGATAGTATTGAATTTTTCACCCTTTGTGAAGTTCTGTAAATTTAGTATAGTACTCGCTAAGTCTCCCATATCCTTCTACACATTCC
>FMVK01000029.1 GCA_900102065.1 Lachnospiraceae bacterium XPB1003
GATGTATAATAAAATTAAGGTTAGCAAGTTGCTAACATATTTTAGCAACAAGGTAGCAACTTGCAGACCAATCTATAGAAAGGAGAAAAGGTATGGCTATCAAGAAGATCCAAAAGGCATTTTACTTATCCTCTGAATATGTCAAAGACTTCATCGAAAGCCGGATCGAAGACATCGCAGTAAAGACGCAGAGATCATCTTCATTCATCATTGAGAACTTGCTGTTGGATGGTCTTTTGCCGGACAATGAAGAAGCCAAAAGCATAATCAGAAATCATCTGTATCCTGATGGTGAACGTGGCGGAGTGCAGAAAACGTTGGAAGCGATCTTTGCACATAATGCAGCCGGATCAAACTGGAATGCAAAATACGATAACTTCAAGCCCCTTGTAGACTATTGCTTAGTCTTTGGAGTTTCATCTGCCACATATAAAGGTAACGGTAATGTATTACCGCACTTTTACAGTCAGCTTCGGGATGTAGTTGATCGGATCGAAAATTGTACCGCTTCCTGTATCGAAACCTACGACAGAAAAAGGTATGAGTCGATTGCAGAATGGGCCAAAACGTTGCAAAAGACAGCAGAAGAAGATCCGTCAAAGATCGTGATCAGAGAACACTTTGAACTCGTTCGTGATTGTTGGGATATGCTTGGAGACTGGTCTATCACATACAGATATTTGATGGACTTGGTAACGATGGGAGAGTTCCAGGAAAGCACCATCGCAAGAAACGATCTTTACGACATCATAAGCGAGATATCAAAGGAATGGTAGGAAGGAGTAATCGTCATGGATATACAGTTCAGATATGAAAAAAGCGAACGCTATTCTGACGACAGGATTGAAGTATATGCCAACAAGGCAAATATCGGTACTCTGTCAACTATGGCAGTAGCACCCGATCAGTTATGCTGGAGTCCTGATACTATGACATATAATGTTAAGTTTCAGTTCAGAAACGAAGAGACATTTATGGCAGTAGTAGAAGAATTGAAAAGATACAAAAATGAACATGGATATAAGTATCTTACAATATGGACGTACAACGAAGGATATGCTTCAAAACTCGACAGAGATATGCTTGAAAGAGCAGGGTTCAAGAACTTACCGGACGAACATCCGGCGTGTATGTTTTTGGAGTAACACTGAGGTAATAACAATGAGAATGTTCGGACAGAAAAAGTGAAAGGAATTGGTATTTCGCAGATACCAATTCCTCACCGTGATAACCAATAAGTTTGATTATCGATTTTTCGCATAATCTATTATATCAAAACTTATCTGAATTATCACTAATTTTTTCACTTTTTCTCCAGTATTTAAGCGGTAACAGTAGGATTTTTGCACCCGTTTATGGGCGAATTTTTGCAGCGTGAAACGCTGTCAAAACAGCCCCGAAAACAGAGCAAAAAACGACACATATAAGGAGAAAAAACATGTCAAAGAAAATATCCATTACAGAGCAAATTGAAGAGCTGCAGGAAGAAAACGAACGCCTGAAAGGGCTGCAAAAACTGTTTGAAAAAGCAGTAAAAGATGAGTTCGGTTTCAGCGTAAAGGAAGTGCACCGAATGATCAGCGCACAGGTACGTTATCAGCAGCAGAAGAACGCCAGCCAGCGCACTACGCAGGGTCAGCAATCAGCATCCGAACAGAGTGAGGACTGATTGCGGATAGGGGCGGCAGCCCCTATGCAGTTTCGACCATCGGGAGAAGCTGCCAGGGGGTTAGATAACGGTTCAAAAGACCGAACGGCAGTGAGGACTTTTGAGTCGTTATCGCAAGGGGCACAGCCCCTTGTCACATCACGAATTTATGAGTGATGTGATAGGGATAGGAATGCAGGAAAGTTTTGAGCCGGTAGGCGAGAAATTTTCCTGCGTTCTGTAAGGGACGGTAGTCCCTTGTAGCGTGGGGGTTGGGCTT
>FMVK01000027.1 GCA_900102065.1 Lachnospiraceae bacterium XPB1003
TTTGCGCGCCAATAAGCGGTTCCCCTTGTTCAAAAAATGATGCCATTGTGTCATAATACTCACATGAGACATATATGAGCGCTTGCCGTCATCAGATTTTATCTTAACTTAACGGCATTGGAACGGTTCCCATTGACTTTTGACATCGGTTAACCTCCTTTTGACCACTGCCACTCAAAAAATACACGTATTCTTCAAATTAGTCTAAATTGCTATCAAATACATCTCATAAGCAATTAATCTCTACGCCAATCGTCTGCAAACGCATCGCTTGCCACATCTACTCCCGGTATCTCCCCCGGATCTGATACTCCACTGTCCGAAAATGCTTTCTCCCCAATTTTATAAAGATAATCCTGTGCCGGAATATATTTCAATGATGTACACTCTACAAAAGCCAGGTCTCCAATAACGCGCAATTTATCACCAAGTTCAACCTTTTCCAGTTTAGAATCACACGAAAAAGCATATTTCTCAATTTGTATAATACTACAGCCTTCAACTGATTTCAGATTATCGCAACCACTAAATGCACTATCTTTAATATATTTAACATTATTTGAAATTCTAACATTCTCAATTTCTACATTATTCGAAAAACACCTTTCACCAATCGCAAATACCGGCCGTCCCCATATTTGCTCTGGGATAACAACGTCTTTACCATCCCCTTTATATTTTGTAAGCGCAGCGCCATCAATGTACAAATCCACATCGTATTCTTTTGTTTGGATCTGTATCGGAGCCTTAAATATTAATTTTAAATAAAAAAGCATTAAAATAAATAAAGATAAGATTAATAACGCAAATAAACACTTCTTGATCGCTTTTCTCGATTTCATTGTTGGCCCTCTTCTTTGGTTATTCTTCGTCCAAAACTCGTCAATCCACCGTATTACTCTTCCTCTGTATTGTCCGCCTGTTCAAAGCAAAAAATTAGTGATACTTAGAAAATGGACAATCATTGAACGCATTGTCACCAACAATTATTCCCGTAAGATCTCCGTGGTTCTCAATTTCACATGCCTCAAACGCATAATCACCAATCTCCTTCAGAGATTCCTTTGAAGGAATATATGTTAAAGCATTACACCTCCAAAAAGCCCCATCTTCAATCACTTGTAACTTATCACCTAACTCAACGGTTTCCAATTTCCAATCACAAGCAAACGCATCTTGTTCTATCTTCCTTACATTTTTCCCTTTTACTGACTTCAGTTGATGACACTGTTCAAAAGCATGCATCCCTATACTTTTAACATTATCCGAAATTATCACTGTTTTTACGAAGTCATTAGAATAAAAACAATCTTGTGATATTACTGTAACAGGAAAAATACCGATATAGTTAGGAATAACCACATCTTCAACTTTTCCAATATATGCAATTAAATGAACTCCATCCGGATATAATCTCGCATTATACTCACTTGTTCTTATCTTAATTGGGCTATAACATAACTTTATGTATATGCCTAGTGCAATTCCAAAAATAACAGCAATGCATAGTAATAACTTTTTTCTTTTATTCATTTATTCGTCCCTCATCAATCTAATGATTTCCTACAGCCGCATTAAACTCATCTATAATGTTCTTTTCATCTAGAGAATAATTCCCGTTATCGTCATACTGCTGAAGTTTCTGTATTCTACACAAACAATATATTCTTAATTCTAATGGTATATCAAACAAGCTATGATAATTACAGTTCTCACTCCAGGCCATTTTTTCTTCTGAATTATCTGGGTTCAGAATCACTTTATTCTTAGCGCCGTCTTCGCCATACATTATCAATAAAATCGCATTACAAATTTCCTCATCATTAAACTCTTGTTTGTCATTATTCTTTCCCCCTGTACAATCTGTTTTAACATTGCCTCTCACTGTCCAAAGATTCTCTTCAGGTATGTTAAGTTGGTAACATTCATTAACTCCTAAATAATCAATCCTAAGAAGTTCGTACATATTTGAATATTCTACAACCTGTATTCCATACCCCGTCTTAGAGCCCCCCAATAAACACGAGGCAATATCCTCCATCTCACATCTATCATTAACGAGGTTGTCATCTATTTTATAGAAATCAACGGCATCTTTTGCAACAGTCACTCCGCAATTCAGCATACTTCTATAAACCTTTGAATCAATAGCATTATTCATAAGTTTACCAGCATATGAAATCTGCCCCTTTTTGTCGTCCGATACTACTGATACAAGGAGTGATACCGGTATCCCTACTTCTGGACAGGCTACGTTTATTACCGAAGTTGCAGCATCTATCATCAGTTTTTTAGGTATATTTTCTTTTTCTCTAATCATCTCATCATAAGAATTTGAAAAACTGTCTGAAACCACTGATGAGATCGCTTCTGTACCATCAAAACACCCAAAACTGATTTCTTTCCCCGTTGATGTTTCTATTCCAAACCCTCTCATGTTCCATCGTTCCGTTTCATTAGCAAAGAATATATGAATCCCAAATCTTTTCTGACTTGATAATCAGCAAGAACCCAAGCTTCTTTATTCTTTACATCTGCATCAATATATGAATACATGGTTAACCAATCCAATATAGTTGAATACCCTTCTCGTGCATCGAACGAATTAATATTACAGTCCATATATACCTGATTTTCAATTACAGCATTTATTATATTCACATATTCGTTTTTTTTTACTTTCATTTTCAAAAGAATCTCCCAAAACTGTGCTTGTATATTCCGCAAAAAGATATGCGCATCCACTTGAAACATTTGAAGGGCTGTTAAACATACGAATAAAATCATACTCGCCATCGTTTAATAACAAACCTGTCATAATTGTTAAATCATCTGAATTTACACAAGCAGAAATATACTTAACAGTCTCAGTCTTATCTAATCCTGTGATACTATTAAAATGGCTGAACGCATTTGGTTTGTTTTTCGATAAAGCATCAAGATATTCTATGCTTCTTGTCTGATCAAAGTAACACCCCATCTCGTTTTCCTTAAATTTATTAACAAGTGAAAATGTTACACCGCAATCAGTTTGCTTAATATTAACTCGACCCACAGGAAGACAAATGTGTGTAGGCATTGTAGCCATCTTTTCGAGCACATCCAGTGTGCTATCATAGCCAGCATAACTCAATTTCTTTTCTACATCCATGAATATATTTCCATTACCGTAAATAAGCCCTTTTAATTCATTCAGATCATCGACATTAAAAGCCATTCCGGTGGCGTCACCGCCATTCTGGAAC
>FMVK01000025.1 GCA_900102065.1 Lachnospiraceae bacterium XPB1003
ATTTTCGAAACAAAATCTATTGTTATAATCTTAATTATATCCATATTCTCCAATTGAAAATGGACATGAGAAGGAAAAATCAATCATTTATTGTGGATCTGAGATATCAATGTTTTTATCAAATATCGGAGGAAGCACAGTGTTATCCCGGTACAACAAACCAAAAAATTAATATGATAACTGAATATAATAAAGCAACAGGAAATATCTTGGTTAGTGAAGGAGATAATTGATCTTATGAAGAAAATTATAAAAAAAAAATTATAAAAAAAATTGTTATTGTGGTTTTAGTATTGGCGATACTATTTCTATTAGTTTATTTTATCTTCCCAATTAAATTTCAAACCAAAGATTACACAGCGATATTATGTGTGGATGGCTTGGGTTTGAAAAAATATAGGGGCGAAGAAAAGGATGTTAAAATTCCAAATTTTATTGGAGTTTTTCCCGTCATCTCTATTCAGGGAGGATGCTTTAAAGATAACGAAACGATAGAAACTGTTGTCATCCCAAATAATGTGAAATATATTGGAGCATTTGCTTTTGAAGAATGTGTAAATTTGAAATCTGTTGAAGCTTCGAGAATCAAAGTTATAGGCGAATATGCTTTTTCAGGTGACATTAAACTGGAAAAGGTTGAACTTGGTGATAATGTGCAGACTATAGAGAGATTAGCTTTTGCGGAATGCCATGCCTTAACATATATACCGTCAAGATCATCGCTTAAAGAAATTGGTGGGGGAGCATTTGCTGAATGTGAGATCGATGATCCGGGAGATTTGACAGGTATAATGGTCGATGAGTATGTGTTTTTAGATTGCCCTTGGTCAGAATCGCCGAACAATCCGGCATCGGCAAATTATGTTGATCCGGAAGAAGACAGCGCAGAATAAGCGTAATCCATTGACTTATATTATTCAAAAAGCAGGGAAGTAAATAAAGAAGTCAACGAGAACCGTCCCTATTGACTTGGAGTAACAGATCCAGGGGATTTGTCTGGGGTTGAAATGGCGGACGATGCGTTTGCAAGTGAGATGCTTTCGGAATAAATGCTGTTATTGAGATTTTCGAAACAACATCTATTGTTAATTGTAAGTTGGCATAAATTCTGATGAGGGGAAAGATGGAAAAAAATAAAGTATTGGCTATATTGTTAGTATTATTCTCAATTCTCCCACTTTATACATTTTTTGAAGATTTAATCCAATCTCCAAAATATAGTTGGGTTCAACTAGCTAACTGTGATTTAGCAATTCCAAAGGAATATGACTATTCCGAAAATGTATACTTGAGCGGCACTGCTTATGTTTCAGATAATCCTCCGGTTAGGATATTTGCTTTAGATTTAGATAATATGACAGAGGCGGAGATGGAAGAAAATGCTTATATAGATTACAGCCGGAAGGAACAATTGTATTCTGCCAATGATTATGAAGAGGTAGAAAATGCACTGGAGAGTATAAGTGATGTATATGGAAATTTGGACATATTATCGCGTGAAAATAAATATAGTTATAAAAAATATATTTATTGGGGATATAATAATGGCTTTTGGCTTGTGTTTTTTTATAATTCTGGTGACGAGCATATTATATATGCAATAAATGATTCTAGTAGAAAAACGGCATTTGATAGGGATGTGGGAGGCTATATCCTTACTCATACGGATTAAATGAATAGTTTTTTAAATGAGTATATTTAGATGCATGAAAATAATTAGATGAATTGTACGGTTGTAGCGATGGAAGGTGGCTGTGATCTAGTATGAAAGAAATAATTGTTGATGATCAGGACAAGATATCATATATTTACCGATTAGTTCAGAACAATCTTAAAGAAAGTATATATTCGCCAAATAAGAATAAATACTATGGGTACTGTAATGATAAGGGGTTCAAGGTGTCACCGATTTTCGTGGGACGTTCAAAAATGACGCGAACCAGGTTCTCATGCGCTTGTGAGATTAAAGGAATTATTGAAACGAATGTGTTGAAAATTCGAGTTTATAGGAACATTAGTTGTTATATAGCGTTCCTTATATCGGGCTTATATATTTTAATATCATTAAAAATATATTTTGACAGTGGTAAGGTGATGATATTTGAAAGTATGTTTGGTGCTCTTGTACTGGTATTAGAAGAAATCGCATATAGGTCTTCTACTAAAGAATTCCTACATTTAATAGAGAACAGCTCTGAAAAAAGCTGAAGAAATGAGAAAGAACACTTTTGTTTGAATTGTTATACGAAAATTTAGAAAACTTCAGAATAGTAAGTTTGATAACTTGGCATAGAGGATTAGATAGACATGAAAAAAATAAGATGGATTATCATAGTGATTGGTGTGATGTTATGTATACTACTATTACTTCGATTATCAACATTATCAGTAATAAAATCGAATTTACTGGAAGGAAGATATAAGGCGGAATACGATATTTCTGATTACTATGTGGAATTAATGAGAAGTTATATTGAGATTAATGATTGTTGGGATCCCATATACAGAGAAATGTATCTTACTTTGAATGACGACGGAACATATGTCATGGAAACGGACTATGATCAGCTAAGAGATAATATATGGAATTGGTTAAAAGACTATGATGATGAATTATTGCTGGGAATGACGGAAGTTGTTTCAATAGAACAGGCCACGCAAATTGCCGAAAGTCAAAATATGACTTACGAAGAGTACAAGGCTGAATTTATGAAAGAATATAAAAAGGGGTTTGATTATGGTTTTGAACAAAATATTGATGCTGGAAAGGCGCTTTGGGATGGGAGCGGATGTTACACTTACGATGAAAAGGAAGTAGAACTGAGAGATACGGATGCCAGAAAAATAATTGGAACAATAGATGGTACGGATATTACTATTTATTCAGCGGATTTTCGCCCCATTGTATATAAAAAAATTCCGTAATGAAGAATAATGAAGAATAATTTCGGTAGGATGAAAACTGGGAGTCAATGGGGACGGGAGTCAATGGGGACGGTTCTCATTGACTTACCTATTGACTTACATATAAGGGAGGCGTTCGATAATTATGGCTAAAATCAGTAATCTGTTAAAACATAAAGCTATTTCCATTTTTCTGTTTATTATAATTTTGTGCGTGATTGGAGTAACCGCTTTTGCTGTATTACCGTATTTTCGCCCTGTTAAAATTCAAACTAAAGAATATATATATGTTCTAAAGGGCAATGAGGTCAAAATTTCCAAATATCTGGGTGATGATGAAAATGTTGTCATACCTGATTCGTATTTAGGCAAGCCGATCACATCTATGGGAGTAGAATGCTTTTCTAATAATGATACACTTGAGAGTGTGGTTATTCCTGATACGGTTAGTATTATAGGGGCACATACATTTGTTAATTGTAAGAATTTAAAGTCTGTTAAAGCGAAAAATATAGTTTTGGTTGATGATGGGGCATTTAGGGAAGACGAAAATCTACAAAGTGTAGAATTAGGAGAGCATCTGGAAACAATAAAAGAAGCTGCCTTTAAATGGTGTAAATCTTTGGAATACATTCCGTCTCGGGAGTCCTTAAAATCGATTGGACCAAGGGCATTTGAGTGTAGCGGTTTAACGGAAGTGGGAGATCTGACAGGAGTTAACATAGAGAGTGAAAATATATTTGACGGCACTCCATGGATGGAGAATCAAACCGGAGACCATGTGATTATAGGCGATGTATTG
>FMVK01000023.1 GCA_900102065.1 Lachnospiraceae bacterium XPB1003
TGATTCTTGCTGAGATTGGCGATTTCACCCGTTTCAGCAATGCCGATCAGATACTTGCATTTGCAGGCTTATCTCCATCTACATATCAGTCAGGACAGCTTGATTCAAGCTATTCCCATATGGAAAAACGAGGATCCCGTTATCTGAGGTATGCTTTGTTTAATGCCACTAAGTTCGTCTGCAAATGGGATGAAAACTTCGGAGCCTACCTTTCAAAGAAGATAAGCGAAGGCAAGCACTACAATGTTACTGTCGGTCATGCGACGAAGAAGCTGATACGCACCATCTACCGAATGGAACTCACAGGCGAAGCCTACCGAAAATAAAGATTCTTTAACTTACATCCTTTTCTTAGAGCACCTATTCAGATGCTCTGTTTGTCATGCAGTTTTCAAGGTACTGATTGAGGCTTAAGCCTGCTTCCAGGCTATCTAAAACATCTAATGATGTTTTATTCAAAAATCGCTGTTTTTCTATTGACTTTTAATAGTTAGTCTATTGATTATTGCTTCCAAGAAAACCATGGATTACGCTTATTCCGCGCTGTCTTCTTCCGGCACTTCCCAACCATCGACAATCTCGTAGTTGATATCATTATCTATTGCATACTGCTCTGCATAAGAACCGGAAACAGTAATGATCTTGCATCTATTCTCATCCGCCACCTCATTTTTTTCTATGTACTCAACACTCTCTGGAATATAGATCACATAATTAGGATTCACAAACAATCCAATCGCACAAATTTTTTTTACTGACTCAGGAAGATAAATCGTCAAGACCTCTTCAGATTCCCAACCATAAGCTTCTGAAAGCACCTCGACCCCATAAGGAATAACCGAAACGTTCTTGTCTCCCTTATACTTTTGAAGGACGTTATTGATTATTACGTAATCTGTATCCTGTTTATCCATCCAGGGCGTATCTTCAAAAATATAAGCTTCCTCAACATTCACCCCTGACAAATCTCCAATCTCTTCTATACCGCTCCCCCAAAAAGCCCTATGTCCAAGTGATTTTAACTTACTTGAATACGGTATGGATGATAAAGCTTCACATCCTTGAAACGCATTTGAACTGATAGTTTCTAATCGATTCCCCAAATTTGCTTCTTTTAATCTATTATCGCCTAAAAACGTATCATATCCAACGAATTTTATCTCTTCTGCCTTAACAGACTCCAAATTATCACACATTGCAAACGCTCTCGGTTCTAAGATTTCTACATTTTCAGGGATTGTAACGCTCTTTATCACACTATTCTTCATAAAGCAACAAAATCCTATTGTCCTAACCGGCATTATTCCTATTTTGTTTGGGATTGTTACGCATTCTTCAGTGCCATGGTATTTTGCTAAGCAAACTCTGTTACTATAAAAATCCACCGTGAAATCGCCCACCCTTTTTCTGATAGGGTGTGATAATAATCTTACGTAGATTAATAACAATGCTCCAATGACACAGGCTATAATCAATATCTTTTTTTTAGTGATTTTCTTCATAAGATCAATCCTTATAAGCTACTGTTTCTTATTGCAACACAATGAATTACGCTTACTCTGCGCTGTCTTCTTCCGGCACTTCCCAGCCATCGACAATTTCGTAGTTCATACCGTGTTCCTTTGCATACTGTTCAGCATAGGAACCAGATACCGTGATGATCTTGCATGTTTTTTCGTCAAGATTAACCAAGTCATTGATATCAACAATTGAATCAACACTTTTCGGTATATATACCGTATAGTATTCAGAAGCTATCAACTGATAACTTGCTATCCTTGTTGTTGACGAGGGAATGTAAACTGTAATGTTTCTGTCCGGATTCATTTCATAAGTATCCGCAATTATTGTGACTCCCTCAGGTATGACAGAAATATTTCCACTCCCCCTATATTTAATCAATACATCGCCTATAATCACATGGTCTCCGGTTTGATTCTCCATCCATGGAGTGCCGTCAAATATATTTTCACTCTCTATGTTAACTCCTGTCAGATCTCCCACTTCCGTTAAACCGCTACACTCAAATGCCCTTGGCCCAATCGATTTTAAGGACTCCCGAGACGGAATGTATTCCAAAGATTTACACCATTTAAAGGCAGCTTCTTCTATTGTTTCCAGATGCTCTCCTAATTCTACACTTTGTAGATTTTCGTCTTCCCTAAATGCCCCATCATCAACCAAAACTATATTTTTCGCTTTAACAGACTTTAAATTCTTACAATTAACAAATGTATGTGCCCCTATAATACTAACCGTATCAGGAATAACCACACTCTCAAGTGTATCATTATTAGAAAAGCATTCTACTCCCATAGATGTGATCGGCCTGCCCAAATACGAATCGGGTATGACAACATTTTCATCATCACCCAGATATTCGGAAATTTTTACCTCATTGCCCTTTAGAACATATATATATTCTTTAGTTTGAATCTTAACAGGACGGAAATACGGTAATAACACAAAAGCTAGTGTTCCAACAACAAAAAAACAATTACGGGAATAATAAAAACCAGAGGTTTATTTCTTACCGAATTGCTTTTTTTATATGTACGATCTTCATTGATCTTTGCTGATAACCACTTTTCATTAATCCATCTTGACATAGGGCAGCCTTTCTAACTCAAACTTTTCAACTTTTCAGATAACTACTCTTCTTCCGGCACTTCCCAACCATCGACAATTTCGTAGTCGAACCCATTATCTATTGCATACTGCTCGGCACATGAACCGGAAACTGTAATGATCTTACAGCCACTCACATCCGCATACTTAATTTCCTCTATGTACTCGACACTCGCCGGGATATATATCACATAATTAGGATTATCAAACAACCCAATTGCAGATATTTTTTTTACTGACTCAGGAAGATAAATCGTTAAAGCTTTTTCGGTTCCCTCACCATAGGCTTCTGAAAGCACCTCGACCCCATTAGGAATAACCGAAACACTCTTATCACCCTTATACTGTTGAAGGACGTTATTGATAATTACATAATCCGTATCTTGTTTATCCATCCAGGGTGTATTTGCAAAAATATAACCTCCTTCAACATTCACTCCAGACAAATCTCCTATCTCTTCTATTCCACTTCCACAAAAAGCCAATTGCCCTATTGAGTTTAATTTTTTAGAATAAGGTATATACGTTAAGGATTTACACACACCAAACGAATTACTATCGATAATTTCTAAACTATTACCAAAATCAGCTGTTTTTAATTTCTGATCACGTACAAATGCACCCGCCCCGATAATTTGAACATTTTCCGCCTTTACAGTCTCTAAATTTTTACAATCCATAAAAGCACCATCATAAATGATTTTTATATTCTTAGGGATTGTAACGCTCTTTATCTTGCTATTTCCCGCAAAACAATTACCTCCAATCTGTGTAACCGGCATTATACCAATCGTGTTTGGTAATATTATGTTTTCTTCATTGCCATGATATTCCCATAAACCTACTCTGTTACTGTAAAAAATTACCGTAAAGTCTCCCACCCTCCTTTTGATAGGATGCGATAATAATCTTATATAGATCAGTAACAAGACAACAATAATACAGACTATAACGAATATCATTCTTTTAGTAGTTTTCTTCTTCATTTTAATTATCCTCTTCATTATGCTCATGGTTCACCGCTTCTCTAAATTCATCAATCAATGATGTATTCTGAGTACGGGATGAAACACACATTTGGTTTATACAAACCATCCTCAAATCATCGGGAATTTGAAAGAAAAAATCATATTCAAAACCTGCTTCCCAATGTAGTCAATAGGGACGTAGTCAATGGGAACCGTCCCCATTGACTACGCACGCAACTATCAGTTATTCTTAATGATCAAACGAACTATTATTCTCATCTATTTACGTGAATCTGTTGAAACCACATTTAATTATGTCTTGTGAATATACATCCCAATATATTTTCATTATCTTTTTTTGTAAAAACTTTATCTTTGTCGTGATCAAATATCGCATACAAAACGTGTGTCTCCGGATCAGTATAATACACAATCTGTCCGGGGCCATTATTATCCCCGTAATAAAGATATTCTTTATACGAAGGCTTATCAGATTCACTTATTAATCTATGATAAGAAAACATCGGTGAAAGCAATTCTATGGCAAACGCGACATCACCTTCATTTTTAGCTTTATAAAAATAATCAACTTTATCCCATGCGATATAATCGCATACTTCCTTATCCTTCTCAGAGATATTATCTAAATCGATAGCAATTACAAAACATTTACCATTATCGATTATAAACACTCCATCACTAAGATAATCAGGCTCACTGTAATAATCCTTCGGCACATTAATTGTAATATTCTTCAAATTTATACCTTTATAATCTTTTGCCCGAATATTACAATAAATTGTTCCTGCAATTCCATAAATAATAAATCCAAGAACAATGCATAAACGTAGTATATTTTTCTTCTTGTTATCCATACTATTCATCACAGTCAAACCGGGAGCTCTTCTCTAAACTCACATGATCGGTGTCTTTAATTTGATCAGATCATTTCCGCGGAGATAGAAGGCATCACCTGCTCCGTTTACCTTCTTGAAGGCTCGAACTGAAGCCATTGGTTTCTTAATCCTATCTCCTCAAGTGTAGCTTCTCCGCGGATCAGCGCTATCGGATCCTTAGACTTCATATAACACTCTTTGGGATCCTCCATATCGATACCAAGAGAAATCCCCATAGAAATTAACATGTGTTCCTCAGCAAATCTAAATGCCTTATTTAAGATCTTCTATTTTTTCTCTTATGTAAGCTTTCCGCTCATTTTCATCCATTGTGACAGTTCCTTTACTATAGAAGTCTCTGGTGAAAAATGCTTTTTCTTTATCTCCGTAACTTACCATACATATTATCTCGACGGGCCAACTACCCTAACTCAGAGGGATAAATAGTATATGTATTATCTGTATCTTTACATTTGATCTCTAATTCCTAAACAATTTTTTCTTTTCCTTCCACTTTAGTATTGTATATTTTCCGGGATACTATTGAGTAATCTAACTCCGGATAAACACACTCTATATTGTCACGAACATCATGTTCGACTTCCCAATTGTCTGCCGTGTATGAGTTTAGTTTCCACAGCACAAAAAGCCCCCCTGCAAATAAGGCGATAAACGCTACGGCAAACACTATTAAACATATTTCCAGAACATTTTTAGTTTTCATCCAACCGAAATTGCAACTATCAACTATTGATTAATAATTAAAACTAACTTTAATTCTCATTTGTTTTAGTGAACAACATAATGCTGGAATCCGCCAAAGTAAATGAAATTTGATCACCCCGTATTATTCCAGCAAACCTAACTGTACCATCTATTACCAGTGAGATTTTATCTTCATCTACAGAGTAAGTCCCCTCCCCATTCCATTTTTCCTGTTGCTTACTGTTCTTTGATTGTTCAAAGGATGAATCAAATCCCTTCTTCCATCCACTTGTAAAGCTCTCCTTGTAGTCCTCGTAAGTGCAATTTTGTGTTTTAGCCAAAGCATTAGCCAATTCTATCGTTTCTACGCCAAGAGCTTTTAGTACGAATTCGTCCTCATTGGTATAATACCAATTCACAATACTATCCTTCGTCTGATCATAATCTGTTTCCATAACAAATGTTCCGTCATCATTCAGCGTAAGGATCATTACTCTATAGATTTTT
>FMVK01000015.1 GCA_900102065.1 Lachnospiraceae bacterium XPB1003
CGGCCGCACATTTTCAAAGCCCTGTCAAGTACTTTCTGGGCTTTTTTTAATTTATTGATTGATTATTATAGGTTCAAAAAAGATCGATCTCCTGATGCGGAGATCGATCTCGGATACTGGTTATGCAGAGGACGAATTTCTTAACTTAACGGCATTGGAACCGTCCCCATTGACTCCTTGTATGATCTATGATCATAGCTGCTCCGCCCCGGTGACTTCTCCGTGGTTTCACCCCTTTATCGAACGCGGCTCTATTCGTATCTTACCGGATATTTCCGGCAGCTTTATCCTGTACTTTTCTGCCAGCTGCGGACCGCAGGCTCCGGAGCCTACGCCCGCCATGGCAAAATCTGCACAGATCACATTGTACTCACACTTTTCAAGTTCAAAATTGTGACCCTTTTGTGCCAGTTCTTCCTGTGTATACTCCGAGGCATTGAAGGAAAAACCATCCGGATTGCTGAATACCAATGATCCTTTAGCGCCCAGCACAGCCATTCTCGTACATCCATAATGTGATCCGTTCTCCTGAGGTTTGATATAATCCTCATGCAGATCTGCAATAGCCGATCTGAAATTACCTATATAGCTTGCCCGATGTTTGTCGATATAACTTTCATACGGTCCATAACCATAGTATTCAACGATATCATATTCCTTTTCGACAAATAATCGCAGCCCGAATCTCGGCAACAATCCTACTTTATTCGAGGTTTCCGCATTACAGGAGATCTCCAGTCCACCGTTTCCATCGATACGGTATTCGGCATTCATTTTCGCAAACGGCTGTGTGATGCTCCATCCGAAGGATTGTTTCACCTTTATCACTACGCAGTTTCCTTCTTCCGCTATCCCTGTTTCGTACACCTTCACGATGTAGTCATTCTGATGTGCCGCATACCATTCGCCTCTCATCGTATCATTATCTACCGGAGCACGGAAGAAATTGTATTCCATCGGCTTTGCAATCATGTCTGCTCCATTCACGATGATACGATCAAAACATGCCCTGCGGCGATTAAAAACATACTCTATGTTGCCGGCTTTGATACGGTATTCAAATATGCTTTCACTATATTCAGGCGCTGCGGATGATACCGTCCTCTCTTTCCTTTGCGCCGTATAGATCTTCAGCTGGTCAAAGCATACTTCCGCACCTTTCTCATAAACGCTGCTGTCGTCTTTGGCAGTAAAGCAGAAACGGATATAGGCATCTTTTTCAAATACGCCTGCGGCCTCCGGGATAGTGATCTCTGTGCTTTCCATGGGCGGGACCGAAAACTCAAAAGCGCCTGTATCTGCCACTCCGCCATCATAGCTGATCTCCCAGTGACAGTCCATCTTACTGCCGGCGTCGACAAAACGCAGGAGACTGTTGATCACGAATTCCCCGTCTTTCTCTCCCTTGCTGACTCTCACGGGACGATAAACCTGTTTTAATTCCTTAAGCCCCGTATGCGGTCTCCTGTCCGGATAACAGAGCGCATCCATACAGAAATTATTGTCATGATGGCGTTCACCGCTGTCCCCGCCATAACCGTATTTAACTTTACCGTCTGCGGTCCTGCCAAGGATCACGGCATGGTCGGCCCATTCCCACACAAGGCCGCCACACAGCCTGTCACTACTCATAAACACTTCATGATAATCTTCCAGATCCCCGGGGCCGTTCCCCATGGCATGGCAGTATTCACAGAGTATGAACGGGCGTTTTTCATCTTCCTGCGTAAGGAATTTCCTAATATCTTCAACAGAAGAATACATACGGGAGACCACGTCCAGAACATCATCCGGCGTATCATCCAGTTTGTGAACGCTCTCATAGTGTACTGGACGTGTACCGTCCAGCTTTTTTATCAGCCTAGCAGCTTCACGGAAATTCTCACCATATCCGCTCTCATTTCCAAGCGACCAGAAGATAACACAAGGGCGGTTAATGTCACGCGTAACCAGCAATTTTTCACGATCCAATATAGCCTCTTTAAACTGCGGATCTTTCGCGATCAGCGCGATGCCGCCGTATCCGTCCTCCCATCTCCATTTCAGTCCGTTATATACATTAACGCAGCCATGTGTCTCAATATCAGCCTCATTGATAACATAGAGCCCCAGTTCATCACAGATTGTATAGAACTCCGGGGCATTCGGGTAATGTGAGGTTCTTACCGCATTGACATTATGCAGCTTCATAAGCTCCAGGTCACGGCGCAGTTTTTCCCTGTCTCCGTAAAATCCGGTATCCGGATAGCTGTCGTGACGGTTAACACCGAATATCTTGATATGCCTGCCGTTAAGCTTTAATATGCCGTCTTCGATGGTTACCTTGCGAAATCCGACTTTCTCACCGATGATCTCGCTGTCCGTTTCCAACTCCATTCTGTAAAGATAAGGATCCTCGGCAGACCAGAGTTTTGCATCCTCTATGGTATGTTCAAAGGTTGCTCCGTCTGCCACATCCCTCTCACACAGCAGGCTGTCACCATCAAAAAGACGGATCCTCGCTCCTGCTCCCTGTATGGTGATTTTAAAAATACCGTTTAAAAATCTGCTATCCGGCTCGGCAGTAATGCGGTATTCCTCTATTCTTTTCTCCGGTCTCGACAGCAGATATACATCCCGGAAAATACCGGACAAACGGAACTTATCCTGATCTTCCAGATAGGTTCCGTCGCACCACTTTAATACAGCTACGGCGATTTGATTTTCTCCTTCATGGAGCATCGCCGTGATATCAAATTCCGATGTATGATGGGACACCTGTGAATAGCCCGCAAATCGGCCGTTTATATACAGATAAAAACAGCTGTCTACGCCCTCAAAACAAAGGATCCTTTGCAATCCATCCGGCTGATAAACAAAACTTCTGCGATATACTCCCACCGGTATATCATCCGGAACATACGGCGGATCAAACGGGATCGGATAATTTACATTGGTATACTGCGGCTTGTCAAATCCATGCAGCTGCCAATTGGAAGGTACCGGCATTTTCTCTTTTCCGCATTCAATAAAATCGTCCGGCATATCGATGATGCTTTCGTAATAGCCAAAGTCCCACTCGCCATTCAATAACACAAAGCGCTCCGACTCCTCACGGATTGCAAATGCATCCTGCCCCTTCGCGAACGGTATAAAATAATTATGATCCGGCAGCGTGCCGATATGCAGTTTCTGCAGATCCTCGTGCAGTGTCATAAAGCTCTTCTGTGAGTCTTTTGCAGCAATTTCAGAAATATTCAAATCCTGCTCCTCTCTTTGTATGATCCGAATATGTGATACCATCATAATTGATTTAAAATAATCTTCGCTTTTGATTATATTACAGATGACGCCCCATTCAATACATGATATTATCATGGTATAACAATATGAACATTAATTATACCTTAGGAGTATCGTATGTTTATCTCTCATTATCCGATCATAGCCCGTGAAAGCAGGCTGCCGCTGTACCTGATCAGCCTGGGGATGCACGACTGCCAGCCACCGGTACGGCGCGGCACGGAATTTGGATTTCCGCAGATCCTCTTTTGTACAAAAGGAAAAGGATGGCTGTTTTATGACGGGATCAAGACAGAGATCAAAGCCGGGATGGGCTTTTTTCTGCCGGCTTCGTATCCTCATGAATATCATCCGGCCGGGAATGTCTGGGATGTCCATTGGATCATCCCCGGAGGATATGCCTGTGAGCGGTTGCTCTCCGAATCCGGATTTGATGCTCCCATGGCTTTTGTGCTCGACAGCACAGCTCAGCTTGATAAGCTTTTTATGAATATGCATACCGCCCTGCAACATGACCATATTTCCGGCAATCTGAAAGCCTCTGGAATTCTGTATGAGTTTATGATAAAATTGGACAGGGCTATAAATCATTTAAACAGCTCAGCGGGGCCAAACCCGGCATTAAAAAAATGTCTGAACCTGATCGACAGCTCTTATTCCACTCTGATCACAATGGAAGATCTCTGCGAAGTATCCGGCCTGTCCAAGCAGCACATCTGCAGGCTGTTCCGAGGTTCTCTAAATACACGTCCGATGGAATACATAGCCAAGCGCCGTATCCAGGCAGCAAAAGAATTACTATCCGGTACTAAAATGACCATTGAGGATATAGCTGAAAAAACAGGCTTCTGCTCCAGCAGCTATTTCTGCAAACTCTTCAAACGTTACGAGGATATTACTCCAACGCAATTCCGGAATATTTAAAAACCACGGGGACGGACTCAATGGCATTTAGATAAGCATCCCTAATGGTACACGGTTCCTATACCACAAATTCATTCAAAAACATAACTGTTCTTTGGGCCCAGATATGATTCTTTTGGGGGCCATTTTGTATCCCACAGAACAATTCTCTCCAGAATCAGATTGGGACTCAGCTGGCAATATGACAATCTGTTCACTCCGGCCTTGAAGTGAATACGGGCAGATACGATTTTGGCATTCCGTCTGTTGTCTTCTGTCCACTGGGCGCTCAGGAAAACCGGCCTTGAAGAATCATAGATTGTATTGATTCGAGCCGGTTCCTCCCCATTAACACTGATCTCAAAAAACTGAAAACTCTCGTCATTTACCGGAAAGGACGGCGCAAAGATGAATTCCGCATCATATTCACCCGCATCCTCTGCAAAAAACAAATACTCTGCATACGGAAGCGAACCGCTGTCTTCGTTTGTAAGATCTATCGTATTGGGATAAAGCTTCAAACCGCTGCCATGTCTGCCATACGGTTCCATAACTCTGTAACAAGCACTGTCGGTTGCCGTCATTTTCGCAAAATCACGGCCTTCCGCCACGGCATGCCCTGCATGAACCAGTATGCTTCCCTTTGAAATTTCCTTTCCGCTTTTCGCACGGCAGACGCTTTCATAGTATTCTTTTCCGCATGCCCTTACTGTAAGCGTCACGAAACACTCATCACCGTCGCTGATAATGATGGTACCGCTTGAAACGACATCGCTCGGAATAAGTTTTCTATCCACCCTTACCCGAATTCGGTCTGTTCTGTATGTTTTTCCCTCGATCAGATTGGAGAAGTTTCGTATGCATCCATCAGGTTCCTCCGAAGCAACACCAATCCAATCCTTACTCTAAGAAGGTCACTCTTTTCAAGGCTTCCCACAAGAATGGTTGTCCCTTCACCTGAGTCGGATACTCTGTCGCCGAAAACAAGGCGAAGGTCATTTCTGACCCATTCAGCAACCTCCCTGACACCTGCAAAATCATTTTCATCACAAATAATTCTCGTATGCGCATCAATTATCGGGCACTTCATTTTTTTAACACGATCTCCTTCATTCGTTAACTCCCTAAAATAGTTCCACTAAATCAATAATCCAGACTATTTTCATTCAATAAAAATTCAAATAATCCCATAATTGTTATGCCATGATCATTTCTCCACACAGGAGCATTGCCACCGGTAATGATTATCTTCTTAAATGAATCGGGTATTTTAACAAGTGAAGCCTGTTCCTGTTCTATCTTTTCCTGATTTGGTAAAGCATATGCGGATTGGATATAATATCTCTTGCTTCCTTGATTAACCACAAAATCAACTTCTAATTGTCTTCGCACTTTTTTTCCATTTTCATCAATTCGAATCTCTACCACACCCACATCTACGTTGTATCCTCTATAAATCAATTCATTGTAAATGGTATTCTCCATTAAATGTGTCTCTTCAAATTGACGGAAATTCAAAAGAGCATTCCGAAGTCCCAAATCTGTATAGTAATATTTCGAAGGTGTACCTATATATTTACGACCTTTAATATCATATCTTTCGCTCTTCTGTATAAGAAAACTCTCCATGAGGTACTTTAGATAATTCGATATTGTAGGCATTGAAACCAGCTTATCGCCATTGCTATTAAATGTATCCGATATTTTTTGAGCATTCGTCAACGAACCAATAGCTGAAGCAATAACTTTCATTAAGGTTTCCATACCTGCAGCTTCTCGTATTTCATACCTTTCAACTATATCTCTGACATAGATCTCGGAAGTTAATCTCTCAAGATATGCTTCCTTAGATTCATTATCAGGTTCTGCCAAAATATGAGGCAATCCACCATAGAATAAATACTCTTGCCATGCTTCAGATTGTTCCTTACCGGATGCCGGGAAATATTCCGAAAACGACAACGGTGCTATATGTATTTCATCCCCGCGACCTCTGAATTCTGTTAAAATATCTGATGATAAAAACTTAGAATTGCTCCCCGTAACGTATACATCAACGTTCTTCTTCCTTAGCAAACTATTCAAAACACCATAAAGTCTGATTGGAACGTCCGGGTTTTTCATTTCTTCTCTGGTTATTGCATATTGTGCTTCATCAATAAATACATAATATTGTTTTTTAGAATCAGTTATTCTGCTTTTAATGTACTCGGACAATTTTCTGGGATCACAATAATCTATATAGTCATCATCATCTAATGGCACAGATATAATACAATCCTCAGAAACGCCTTCCTTAATGAGATAATCATAGTACAAATTAAAAAGTAAGTATGACTTACCACATCTTCTAATTCCTGTAATAACCTTGATCAATCCATTGTTTCTTTTTCTTATTAGCTTTTTTAAATAGTTATCTCTCTTTATCTCCATAAAAGCCCCATTTTAGATTTTTGGTTTTGTTACCGTTTTTCTAAAGTATAATATGCTTGTGATAACACCGCAAGCTATATTTTAGAAAAATGGTAATTGTACCGCTTTTCTTAATAAGAGCGACAGAATGATCTCCGTAAAGCGAATTATTAAAACCCATGCTTGAATATGCGAATATGCAACTAGAACCTAAACTGATTAAATAGAAAAAAACATATCGGAGCTGAAAAAAGATTAAAGCAGATATACTTCTCTGAATTTGTTCAAGAATCTTTTCCGTGATTTCATTTGCGTCATCCTTAAATACACAATGCCCCAACTTCTGGCATCCGAAACAACCTGTGCAGAAGCCAATATTCTTTCCTTTCATGGAAATAATCTCAACATCATTTCCTGCTGCTTTTGCGCCTTCCGCAAAGCTTTCGGCAAGCCTGTCAGAATTACTCTTTGCTCTTAAACTTGTTTCAATTATGAGTATCTTCTTCGCCATGTATCCTCCTTATTCCATACTTAATGTGATTGTAACATCACCATTACCAAGTAGATTCTTTAGTTCTTTCTCATTCAGGTTTATTTTCCCCAGTCTCGTATATGCCCATGAATTAGATCCGTAAAATACTACAAGCTGATTTCCGGAATAAAGGACAATATCTCCTGCCGATGCAGTCGTCTGTTTATCATCTCGTGTGATACTCTTTCCGATAGGTCCTACCTGTTCAAAGCCTCCGTACATAGACATTGATATCGTAAGCTCATCTTCTGCAAGCTCCTTCAGTTCAGCCACAGAGGCATTATTTTCCCATATAACATCCACTTTAGTATCATTGATTGTCATAACCATGATAATCTCGTCCTCCTGCTCTGTGACGTTTTCGTATTCTGTAATTGGTTCCAGCTTTTCTGTCGTCTGATCAAAAGTCTTTTCCTCAGATGTATCCTCTGCATCTGCTGAGGCGGTGTTCACAGGGGTTGCCTGTTTCACTTCCTTTACGTTCGTTCCGCAGCCTGATAATACTGTGCAGGACAGTACTACTAAGATTATCAAATGAATCGTTCTTATCATTTCAAATACTCCATGTAAAACTCAGTCAGTTTATCAAACGGGATTGCATCCTTTCCACCTCCGTCATACAGATCGGTATGCACTGCATCAGGAATTATCAGCAGCTCCTTATTTTCCGTATACTTGCTGTCCTTTATCATCGCAGCATAAGCGTCTTTTGAGAAATAACAGGAATGTGCTTTCTCACCATGAATGAGAAGAACTGCGCTTCTGATCTCATTGCTGTACTTAAGAATTGGCTGATTAACAAAAGATTCGCATCCAATCACATTCCAACCACCATTGGAGTTAAGTGATCTTGCATGATATCCACGCTCTGTTTTGTAATAGTCATGATAATCTACCACAAAGAATGGAGCCTCCTTAGGAAGCGGATCCACCACACCACCGCCAAGCTTGTACTCGCCATTTCTCAGGTCTTCCAAGCGCTGTGCACACTGTGCCTTCTTCGCCTCATAACGAGCTTCCTCAGAATCCGCAGAGTCAAAATATCCGTTTGCATTCACCCTTGTCATATCATACATGGTGGCAGCTACCGTTGCTTTTACCCTAGTATCAAGTGCAGCCGCATTGATCGCCATGCCGCCCCATCCGCAAATGCCAAGGATTCCGATCCGGTCAGGATCTACCTTTTCATTCAGAGAAAGAAAATCCACAGCCGCCATAAAATCTTCCGTATTAATATCGGGTGACGCCATATATCTGACATTTCCGCCGCTCTCGCCTGTGAATGAAGGATCAAATGCTATCGTAAGGAACCCTCTCTCTGCCATGGTCTGTGCATATAATCCGCTGCACTGTTCTTTCACTGCTCCAAACGGTCCACTTACTGCGATAGCCGGAAGCTTTCCTTCCACATTCTTAGGCACATACATATCAGCTGCAAGGGTGATTCCATATCTGTTTACAAATGTCACCTTACTGTGATCTACCTTTTCACTTTTTGCAAAAGTCTTATCCCATTCCTGCACCAGTTTCAGCTCTTCTTTTTTGATCATTGCTTTGTCCTCCATTAGTTTTTACTTTATTTCTTCCTTTTCTGCCCACCGGATCAGATAATCCATTCGATCCACTTTTCTCTGGCTTTCATGCATCTCATCCATCAGGGCACACCGACATCTTTTCAGATATCCGATCAACTCCGACTTCTGCCCTGATTCCATAATCATCCTCAACATTTCTTTATGCTCATCGTCAACTCCTATGTCTGACAAGCAGTCAATCATCGTTTTTAATTCCATAATAAATTCTCCGAGTTAACACGTTATTTATGAAATCAGTATAGGTGATTGACGTGAATTGCGCTAATGAATAAAATGAATATCGTGATATACCAAATCGGAATATCATATAGCAATGAGCAGTGCACAGATATGTATGATCTATGCGTTGGAAGCTTGCTTACATAAGCATATGATTATACATATCCGGATTCTGCGAATGCCGAAGAACGAGAAATGCAGAGCATTTCGAGTGCACCGCGAGGAAAGGATATCAGATGGAGATAAAGAACCTTCGCTACTTTCTTGCAGCAGCCAGAGAAGAAAACATGTCTCATGCTGCAGAAATCATGCATGTGACTCAGCCAACACTATCAAAAGCACTAAAAGCACTGGAAGATGAACTGGGAAAGAAACTTTTCATACGCCACAGCTTCTCCATCAAACTCACGGATGAAGGAATGCTTCTTCGCGACCGCGCTGAGGATCTTGTTGCTATGGCAGATAAAATCGAACAGGAATTTATTTCTCTCGATGACATCACCGGTGGCGATATCTATTTTGGTCTGGCAGAATCCTATCAGATCAGTCTGCTTGCCCGTGAGATAAAGAAATTAAAAGATCGATATCCAAACTTTACCTATCATGTAACCAGCGGAGATACTGAACAGGTGACAGAAAAACTAGATAAAGGGCTACTGGATTTTGGCGTAATCTGCGAAACTCCAAACACGGACAAATACGAATATTTCACTTTTCCGAGCTCCGACCGTTGGGGCGCCGTTATGCTGAAAAAACATCCTCTGGCAAAGAAAAAGAGCATTAAAGCAACTGACCTAATTGGACAGCCGCTCTTCTGCTCTGAACAAAGCTGGAATATCGAAATACCTGAATGGGCCGGGGAACACTACCAGAAACTCCGCCTTGAAGGTTCCTTTCGGCTTTCTTATAATGCCTCCATGTTTGCAAAAGAAGGTCTCGGTATCTTACTCACTTTTGAGCATCTTATAAACTGCTCCGAAGAAAGTGCTCTGGCATTCAGGCCTCTGTCTCCAAAACAGGAAACAAAACTGTATCTAATCTGGAACAAATTTCAAACCTTCACACCGATTGCAGAGAAATTCCTCGCGCAAGTACGAGATTCGTTTTAACTTCCCAGATAATCAGACTATAGTGGGAGTCAACGGGGGAGTCGGGACTCACCCATTGACTAACCCATTGACTCAAATATTTTTCACCATATATCCGCACGTAAACGGAAAGAAATCATACTTCTTTGTTCCGGTATGAACAGCTCCATTCTGCTCATACCATTTTCTAAGAATCCGGTTTTCTTCTACAATCCCGATGTTAATAAGCTTACATCCGCAATCCTTAGCGGATTCATATGAATGATCTAATAGTTTCCTGCCAATCCCATGATGCCTGTATTCAGGTAGAACAGCGAGATTATTCAGTTCACATTCGCAATTATCCTGCAGCAATATAGAGTAATATCCACATAAAACGCCGTCTTGTTCATAAACAAACATCCTGCGAGGCTCATTATCCATTTGCCAATATAATTTGTCTTCTGTAGTTGCGAATGCTGTAAACCTTGGTGCATTTTCTATAGTGAAACCGAACTCATCAGCTACAGTCTTAAAGCTCTTTCTTATAATATCCACACATCCGGGAACATCATCCCTTTTGACTTCTCTGATCATTTTTCATATCCTCCCCACTGCGCAATATACTGAAATATATCTCCCCGTATAACATGATTTCGATTTATACTTCCACTTTTTAACATCACTTTATCGCTTCATCATAGAAATCCAAAAATCGTTCGAACAGATCCTCATCTAAACGGGTACTCCATCTGGCATGATCAAGGTTTTGGGTAATATATTCTGCTTTATCTTCTTTAAAACGTTCTAAATTCTCCTCAGCATTATAGTCATAGTCAAGTGTTTCAAGCCATGAATAATATTCGGCATTAAATTCGTCTTTATACGTATTCTCCGGATCATTAAAAATCTCATTATGACCTCTGTCTTCAAACCTGACGAATGTAAATCGGGAATCATCCCGGTATTTCTCATAATACTTATCACAGCCGTACTCTATTCCTATCACCCCATCATCTTCACTATGCACAATCATTATGGATGCATCGGTAGCTTCAAAACCATCCATTGCCGTGTTTGCAGCATATTTTCCATATTTTAATCTTTCATGAATTCTTATAAAAGGAGTCATTGCATAGATAATACTTCCTGCCTGAGACTTTCCGCCTGACTCAAACATATCTGAAGAGCAATTAAAGCCCGAGCATTCGATGACAGCCTTAACCTCAGGATGATAATTCAATACACTGCATACACTATAGCCTCCCCAGCTATGTCCCCAAAGAACAATAGGAAGATCCGGAATATCAGCATTTTCTTCTACAAAAGAAATGGCATAGTCAAGATCTACTACTCCTTGCGGTACACCGCCTACTCCTTCTCCCTCGCTCTTATCACATCCGGTAGCATCATATGCAAATACATAATAACCGGCCTTGGCAAAATAATTTGCAACATCCATATAAGAATTGTGCCCACCGCCACCAAATCCATGAGCAATGATCACGATACCACGCTGATCAACATCATGGCTATACAAGTATCCGGCAAGATTCTGTCCTTTATCCGAAGGGAAAGTATATTCAGTACATTTTAACCCTTCAAAATCCTCCACTCGAAGCATCAACGGTTCATAACTATCCCCACGCACATTTATATTGTCGTTATACAATTTTACGCAAAGCGCCCACCATCCAATCACCATTAGGACAATCATAGTTACAAGAATGATGAGTATTTTTTTCTTTTTTGATTTTTTCTTCATGATTCCTTCCTATCTGCCGTAATCGAATAAAGTGAAATTTAACCTCCGAAGAATTCGATACACAGGTCAAAAAACTCATCCATATTACTCAACATTGCAGGATGTCCGCCATGTTCAAAAACATGCACTTCTGCCATACCGGTTTTAGAACATATTTCATCAAAAAGCTTCACGCAGTGTCCTCTCGGAAACATATCATCCTCACAGCTCCCTGTCAGCAACATCGGAACCTTAAGATCATCTATAGGCTTGTGAAAGAAATTGCCAACCTGCTCGGCATGCCTTAACACTGCATCCGTATCTGCATCAAAAACCTGTTCCCAGTCATCACCGTGAATTGTCTTAAGGTAATCTGTAAAACCGTCAAATATCTTTGCCTGAGCGCGTCCGTTACGAATCTGTTCTGTGATTACGGCATCAGCGGACAGCCCCATAAAACTATCGGCAATAATAAATTCAACCAATTCGGGATATTCAAGTGCTACGTTGATCGCGGCTAACGCACCGCCACTACTTCCAATAAGCTTAACCTTATTTAATTCAAGATGATCGCATAGAGCCTTAACCTGATTTGCCCAATCAAACCATAGATCTGTTGGCCATTTATCTAAACGATCAGATCGTCCGTTCCCGAGAAAATCCGGTACGATAACCCTGTAATTTGCAGCGAATTTCGGAACAATGGGATCAAACATCTTTCCGCACGAAGTGTTTCCGTGAAGTATTATAAGCGGTACTCCGGCACCGCTTTCCTCGTAATAAACTTTTTTATCTCTGTATATGAAATAACTCAATTCTATTATCCTCTCCGGTATTTTTAAAAAATGTAAGTTTCCAAATTAGATTACACCGATTTCTTTATAAACATTTTCAATAAAACCCAATTTGTGTTCTATAGATCTCCTTCATGATGATAACCGATCTGTTCCAGCCTCTTTACTACTTCAGGGAAAACAGATACTCCACGCAGTATATTTTATTACTTTAACACTATAAAAAAAGAAGGCTTATCACTTACACTGATTTGAGCCCATTCTACACTTAATCATATTAATTTCAGTTTCTCGCTCCGGCTTTAATCGCCGGAACGTTTTGCTGTATTTTCCTTAGTGATCTTATCCTTCCATGCAGTAAAAACCTCATAAGGCCCCTTCTTCGACTTCTCAAGATCATTGTAACTATAATCAGTATCAACTGAATGAGTAGCATTATCATATACAAACTTATACTGATGTGGTGGCTTCCGGTCGTTCGCAACAAACAGATCCGCTATCTCCCGAACCCCCGCTGACCCAAGATCAAAAACCTGAAGCACCAGATCATCAGCCACGCCAAGTTTTCCATATCCCATAATGGAATTTCCAACCGTGAAAAAAACATTAAAGAAAACCATCGACCGGGTCCAATACCCATAGATATATGTCTTATCAACAGAAGCATCTATCCACTCCAATGCCTCCAGACAAGTAGATACAATTCTTCCTTGCAGATCCTTGAGCTTATCTTCAAATACTTCTGCCATATACATACCTCCAAAACGATCTCTGTCAGTCCTTTTTTACAAATGTCGATTTGTCGTCTTTAATGCCGAGCGTTAAATGTTCTTACAAAATTCGATTATTTCCTGCTTCCTCGGTTCAACATTCTCCTTATATTCAATGGAAGTAAGTCCAAGATGTCCCGAACATTCAATATGTAAATGTCCATAGAAATGCTCAATGCTCTGAATTATCCTGTCACATTCATGCATACCCGGACCTGTTCTGAGGGCGACGGTATATCCCTTTTTACCTTCACTGATAGATGCATGCGGTTCATGAGTATCACACCATGGCGTACATCTGTCTATGAATGCCTTATACTGCCCCGGGATATCCGCCCAGTATGACGGTGATACGGAAACAATGACATCCGCATTCTCAAACTCATTCATAATCTTGAGGATATCGTCATCCATAACACACTTTGCTGTGCTGTGGCAGGATCTGCAGCCTTTGCAGAACTTAAAATCATAATCATCTATGCATATACATTTTGTATCATATCGTGTGGAGATTTCTTCCTCGATAATTCTTGCAATTTCTGCTGTAGCTCCTGTTGTCACAGGACTACAGTTAATAATCAATGCCCTCATCATTTCCTCCTAATGCAGATCAACCTATACCGTCAGTTCTATCTGATTGTCTTCAATCCCGATAATACAGCTTTCATAATATCCGTCGCCGGTTGTTCTCGGCCCACTGATGACCTCATACCCGTCATTCTCTAATCGTGCAGTAAGCTCATCAACTTTTTCTCTGCTTCCGACAGAAAAAGCCAGATGCACGTATCCGGTACGGACAAGTATCTTTTCCATATCATCCATTTGAGGCTTGTTCATTATCTCCAGCCTGGCTGCATCGAGATCATTTACATACATTGCAATATGTTCGATCCTCATGATCCTGTCACCCCATTTTAATCTGCTTTCCGTTTTGCTATTCCAATACGGTCCGATTACTCCGCATCCGATGATAATCCCCTAAAAAAATGGTGTGTTATCCTGAAAGCTTCCCCCTCTTACAGTTCACACACCATTATATATTCTTCCTCATTCTCATCCACTGTCTTAAATCCGACCTTTTCATACATCCTAACAGCATAATTGGCTTTTTGAACTGCCAGCGATGCACGCCTGTACCCATGGTCTTTTAGGACATGCAGCATCTCTTTCATCATCTCTGTCCCAATTCCCCGGCCTCGGTATGTTTTAAACAAAGATATGGCAAAGGAAGGTGTTTCATCATCCACATGACCGTAATCATTCATGATCCGTGTCCATACCGCACCTACCACTTTATCGTCATCCTCTGCTACGATACAATGATCGGCTTTGCCCGTTCCGAAACCCTCATAATAAATCTTTAGTTCGGACAACTCTATGATCTCTCTGTCAGGTGGCTCCACTCCCTCCGGAATAAAGATCGCCTCATACAAAAAATCTTTCAGTAATTCAATTTCTTCTTCTCTAAGTTTCCGTAATCTCATAGATATTTATCATGTAATTCTGCGGATCCGATATATCTCAATCTTTTTCGTAATAAACGATATCCATTCTATCATTTATTTTATCGATCCTTCCCGTCTGATGATATCCAAGGCTCTCATATAAATGAAGATTACCTTTTTCCTGCAATATCGTCTCAAGACACCAATCGTTGGCTCCATAAACTCTTTCAGCTTCAAGGATCGCCTGTCTCGCATAGCCTTTATTTCGATATTCCGACATGACCCAGATAGGAGAGATCCGTTTCCTGCTCCCGTCTTTTTTGTCAACAATACGGATCACACCAACTTCTTCATCCCCGTTCGTAATAAAATAATACGTTGTCTGTGGTTGTTCAAACCTTGCCATTACTTTATCAGTTATATCATCACGTTCAACCGGTTTTAATACCACTCTCATTCTTTTTGTCACCCTTGATCAAAGCCAATATGAGACCTATAACAAATAATAATATTCCTCCGATAATCATCCCCAAAACAGGAAGTCCAAGTTCACCTGCCAAAAAAATTGTCGTAGGGCCATCGGCGCCGCCGATTATCGTTGCATTTGAAGGTACATCAGATCTGATGACTTTGGTCAGCATAATAAGTCCTATTAAAGTTATGATAGTGCCTACAACTATCAGACCTGTGCCAAATAATTTCTTCATTTTAAACCTGCTTGATCTTTAATAATATAATATCGTCTATAAAAAACTGCGTCTGTTATTTCAGATCTTCTTAATATAAAAGTATTTGTTCAGTTTCGGATCCTTATCCTCACGAATGAATTCAACCTCATATCCAAGCTTTTTATAAAACTCCGGAGCCTGAAATCCAAAAGTTGTAAGCGCTATTTTCTCATAACCTTTACCTTTAAATGCATCTTCAACGGCAGCAACAAGCTTACTTCCGACACCTGCTCTTCTGTAATCTTTTCCAACTATCAGATCGCCGATATGAACTTCATTGTAGTAAGCAAGACCTGTGATGACTCCGGCGATCGCATCACCATCTTCTGCAGCGAAGCAAAACTCCTCATAACCTAATTTCACATCACAGTCTTTGGCATAGCCCGAAAATTCTCTATTTATGAAATCATCGATCCTGTCATTCACTGAAACACGCTTTATTTCCATATTTATCCTCCATAGCAAACCACATTCTGCAACTTATTCTTTTTCTTCTTCCGGTTCGGCAGGCTTTTTGCGAGTTTTTTGAATAATACAGTAAGCCAGATTCTTTAAACCAAGATAAACTACAATTATTGGTAAAGCAAAAATGAGGCAGAATATGGCAAACAGATATAATGAAAAACTATCCTCCGACCCCAAATATATCCTTGCCCATACATGAATATAACAATACCCGTCGTCATCACTGTATCCCGGTATATTCGCCACATCACCATAATCATATACATAAGAGCAATCATGCTCAAAACCGCTGCTCACATTTACATGCAGATCATGCAGGTAGCAGGATGCTTCAAAAGGTTCAACAACTACCCTGTCAGTTTCTCCGTAGCTGATATCATTCACTTTATCCAAAGGGATACGATACACTTCTTCAATTCCCAAGCGTTGTCCGGCGCAGCAACTAAAGTAACCGGTTTTCGGTCCCAATACCCGTTCTGCATATGATGGCATATCAACCGAATCAAGCTTCCTATGCAGGTTCATATTCATGCCCAAAAGGTAAAGGAGCATAAAACCGAAGAACAGGATCAATATCACAATTGTTTTCGGCGAGGTTTTCTTTACATTCATTTTTTTCTCCTATCTGACAGATCTTTTCTTTACATCGGGTTTGCAAAGCGCCTCCCCTATAGCGTCAAATCCGATAATCTTAAATAAATTTTCAATTATATAAAGCGGAGCCGGATAACGACCGGTTAAGGCAAAAAATCGCGCAGGCAATATTACAAATTCATCTGTAGTTAAGTACGGGATCAACAGAAATATGGCCAATATAGTTACTGCTACAGGGAGATATGCAAGTATTATTTTTTTCTTCTTTGACAACGCAACAGATCCAAGCAGTATAAAGGCCAAAGAATGTACTGCCACCGAAGCATACATCCATCCAAAGCCGTTTTGAATGAAATAATCAAAGTTAGCCCTATTATAAGCGAGAAACGAAAGTGGTTTTGATGCATAATAAAAAAGATACATGACACCGATAATTACAGATGTTATTGAAAACAATTTAATATTATTTCTACGGATTGAAATACCGCTTATCAACAAGAAAATCGGGATCAGGATCATCAATAATAATATTACATATGCTCTGATCGGTAATTTAAAATTTTGCGAATATACCAGATCCCCTACAGTTATAAAGAAAATGATCAGCATAACTGCGCCCATTATGATAAATGATATCCCGCCTTTGCTCAGTTTTTTTCTGTCCATTTTTTACCTACATTATCCCCCATCATTATTTTCCACCAACTCAAACAACACATGAATATGGACATTAGCGCCACCATGTTCATGCATCCAGCCCCATAACTATCTCTCGTGCTTCGAATAATCCTATTCCGTTTCCACTTATATTCCCGGCATTCGATCCGCGCCAGAAACTGTTAAAGATGTAGGGGCGCTCCTTTTCCGCCGGAACTTCACCCTTATTCTTAATGATAAAATAAAAACCTTCTTCTTTCTTATTCAGATCTACGGTTATTCCTTCTCCATTCCCGTATTTTACCGCATTATCCATGATCTGTGAAAGGATCCTGCCCCGCCATTCTTCCGACTGCATTAGTTTTTACTTTTTTATATCCGTATGATATCCTTTTTGTATTCAGTATCATTAAATTAAACCACTTCTTCAAAGGGAGCATGAGCATTATGGAAACAAAGATCACGATAGTAGTAGACAACATATCAGCCGAAGGTATTCAGGGCGAATGGGGCCTTTCCGTTTTTATCATGCACAACGGAAAAAAGATCCTGCTGGATGCCGGTTCTTCCGATCTTTTCCTCGAAAACATGAAAAAGCTTGGAATTAACGTCGCAGAGATCGATCATGCTGTGCTCAGTCATGCCCATTACGATCATGCTAACGGAATGCCGGCATTCTTTGAAAATAATAAAACAGCAAAACTCTATCTAAGAGAACAGACCGCAGCCGATTGTTACGCCAAGAAATTCTTATTCAAAAAGTATATAGGTATCCCCCGCAAGATGTTATCGCAGTATCCCGACAGGATAGAAATGATCTCAGGGGACTATAAGCTTGCGGAAGGAGTATGGATCCTGCCTCATAAGACCAAGGGGCTGGACAGTATCGGAAAAAGAGAACTGATGTACAGAAAAACTCCAAACGGCTGGATTCCGGATGATTTTTCTCATGAGCAAAGCCTTGTACTTGATACCGATAAAGGACTTTTGATCTTGAATTCCTGTTCACACGGCGGTGCAGCAAATATTATCACCGAAGTGCAGAACACATTTCCGGATAAAAAAGTATACGGCCTGATCGGAGGATTCCATCTGTTTAATAAATCCGAAAAAGAGATAAGAGAAGTCGCCGGAAAGATACGCGATACCGGCATAGAATATGTATGTACAGGACACTGCACCAAGGACAGAGCATTTGAGATCCTCAGAGAAGAACTTGGAGATAAGATAGTTCAAATGAAAGTGGGATATCAGATCCAAATCTGATACCCCACTAATATAACAGCCTATCCAAATTTCTTAGCCTCCGAGCACGATAAATTACCCGTTTCACGTAGCCCGTTTCTTTAACGCAGAAAAAAATATCACGCGGATATTGCAAGCAGGATTATTACGGGTCCGATCAGCGGAATGATCCCGAGAACCACGCTGACTATCGGTATCCATATCTGTCTAAACTGTTTTTTTACCAAACCGACGATCGTCACTATGATCCCCATAATGAGTCCGATCAGTCCGAAGATCCATGATCCCGCCACAAAAAACATAATACCCAGTATCCCAAGAACAGCTTCATTGGTGACTGCTGTGGAATTATTTCCTGAACCTGCATAAAAAAACATGACAACCGTCATAAACAGCGATAACATTCCCAAGCCTGAGAATACAAGAGAAATGACGGATGCTGCTATAAATCCCTTTGATTCTTTATACTGTTCCATAAATCATTACTCATTTTTGTTGTTGCTATACAACTCTTGGATAATCCTAATTTCACCTGCTTAATCCCATCCCTGATCGAGATCTCTCAGATTTACATCAATAGATATTACTTTATTTGTATTCTGATCATAATAAACCACAACCCAGTTGCTGCTGCCCTGCGCTCTGACAACACTTCGCATGAGTCTGTCATCCACGCCCTGGGATACGATGGTATATCCGCTTGCCGACAGCTTACTGACCGCGGTATCCACTGTCTGGCCTACCTTTACACCATATACCGAAACATTGGTAGTATTGATATGATGTCCGTAATTGCAGATAGATCCGTCAGGACTGACATGTACCCAGCTTCCGGTATCATTCCACATGAAGCAGTTGGATGACTGCATGATATCGCTGTAGAAATCATTCATTACATTGTAGAGATTCTTTCCATAATAACTTGAAAGCTCTACCTGCTTCTGACCGGCTCCCGCAGAAGTTGTCGTCGTCTGTTTAGAAGTCTTATCAGCAGCTTCCGATGCCTTCTCGTCAACACTTTCTGTCGGTACTTCAGTAGCTTCTTCAGTAGGAGCTTCGGTAACTTCAGGAGTCGGCGCTTCCGTAACTTCCGGAGTAGCCTCCGGTTCTGTATAGAGTTTAACCTCTTCAGTCGAAACAGGGGAAACCTCATTGTCGGAAACAGTATCCTTAGCTTCCCCACATGCTGTGAGCGCAAACATCGATACTGCAACCATGCTCAAAACAACAGAACTTATCTTTTTCTTCATTATGACCTCCGCAAAGAGAATTCGTGAATTCTAATTCATACGCAAGCATATCACATGGTAACAGGTATTACCATATGATCAGATAGTTTTTCGCCCACATGCCATTCCCCCTTGTCCAGACACTCAGGGTAATCAAGATCAAAATCAGGGCTGACATATCCTCCTTCTGTATATTCGAATGATCCGTTTTGTAATCTGTAAATGCTAAATGACGGTGCCCCAAGCGGTGCGCTGAAAGCATCATCATAGATCATACCTTTGCCGGGAAGATAACATCATCATATACATATCTGTCATAATATACCCCGTCCCATGCAAATTTGTACGGATCACTCACAAATTCATAATACTGTTCATACATTCCGTTTCCGACAGTCCCCGACTCTATGATATCGTAATCATCCAAAGAAGCTCCTGTCTGTCTGATCAGACTGTCTGATGCACTGTATCCGTCCGCACCCCAGTGATACTCCAGATCATCAGGTCTGTCGGGATACCAGTAATAGACAACATCGACTTCGCTCATGAATATCTTATAATACTCGCCCGTACTGTCCGAAGTCCTTTCAACGGACGAGATCATCCTTGTACCAACCGCCTGATAGCCTTTAACATCTCCGGTATCCGGATCTATAACTGCATTATAGGACTCCTCAACCCCATCTCCCGAGGTTCCTTTTCCGAAAATCCTGATATCCTGTGGTATGTGCGCTGTTGCCCACACGCCTTCGATACCTGATATCACTTCGTTCATATCCGTTCCTGCATCAGTTGCATCCGTCGCTTCAGCAGAAGATGACTCGATGTCAGCATTCAGGTCAACGGGGTTATCTTTTACCGCTTCATTCCCGGTACATGCTGTAAGGAAAAAAACTGTCGTTCCCAGTATGTAAATACCCCGGTTAAGTGTCTTCATATTTTTCATCTTACCTTCTTTATCACCTTTCATATATAAACTCTCCTTAAGATCTTCGTTATCGTTCAATTGTATACCATCTCTGCTACAGACGCTCATATTGTGACACGCCTATTTTTCTATGCTATAATTTATATATCAAATGCGGAGCGATATTTATAGAACAAGATACACTACAAATTCAAACCCAAAAATATGAGGGGTCGTTCAACATGAAAAAAATTTTGAATAACAGAGTCAAAAATAAGCATAAGGGCTTTACTCTTGTAGAGCTTATCGTGGTTCTTGTAATACTGGCTATACTCGCGGCCATTCTTGTCCCGACATTATTAGGGTATATCCAACAGGCAAGAAGCAAAAAAGATTTGAGAAATGCCAAAGCTCTGATGGATGCGACACAGGCTGCTTTTGTCGAGCTTTATTCCGTAAATGGCGATGTCCAGGCAGGACATCAGCTCGTCCCCAACGATAAATCCGTATTGACTTCCGGCCAGAATAAAGGCAAGTCAAATCCCAACGGTGATCAGGACCTTTCCGGTACCGTATTTGCAGATGAGATCCTTAAGCTCGTGGATTTCCCTAAAGATAAAAACGGTAAATATGATAAACCGTATATATTCATGGTTGCAGCCGGTAGTAATGCGACAGGAACCAGAATGTCACAGTACGACAAGTTCACACTTTATTATGCAATGTACATGGAAACCAAGAATTCAAAGCCATGGTATTACTATAACGGAGAGTGGACTACAGTGAACCCGACCAACAAGCAGATGCTTTTTGATAAAACTGATCTGAACAGGGTAAAGGACGGCCCCCTCAAAGGTAAGCAGCTCCAGTACTACGTCATAGTCAATAAACCTAATTGGTCACTTATGTCCGGTACGTTCTGGAATGAGATTAAGAAGATAAGTGATTAATAATTATTTGCGTCTGTCATTCCCTTCACTGTAGAATTTTCTTTTCTCCTCGTACATTCTGTTGTCAGCCTCAAGCATTCTGTCTTTGTAATCGGGGTCCCCTCCTTCCGCAAAGGAATAACCGATCGCCATGCGGACCCCCTTTTCGCTAAGCGCGGAATTCAGCTTCACAATCAGCCGTTCAAAGCCCTCTTTGCTTTCTTCATATGCATACACGGCAAACTCATCTCCGCCCATGCGAAATACATTTTGGGTTCCGAAGACTTTAGCCAGGCAAGCTGCGGCCGTCTTTATGAGTTCATCTCCGGCTTCATGTCCCCGGGTATCATTTACGTTCTTTAATCCATTGAGATCGCACATGATGATCCCGTACGAACGTGACGTATCCAGTTCTTCGTCTTCAAACACACGGATCGCGCGGCGATTCCCCACGCCCGTCATCGCATCGTGGAAACTGTAATCCATAAGCTGTTTTTGATGATCTCTCTGCGCGATAATCTCCGACATGAAGTACATCAGGAGCTTCATTATCTCGGGAATCTCCTTCATCCTCTCGGGCGGAGGATTGTCAACACCAAAGAATCCGATGTATGTTCCTTCAAGCATGAGCGGTCCGGTTACCAGCGTCCTGATTCCCTGCGGCTTCAATATCCGATACAATTCCTCATTCACGCTGCGATATGCCTCCATATCGTAGATCATAATATGACCGCCCTTTTTATATTCATTGTACCAGGCATCCAGCAGACCTTTATAGGGCAGGCCTTTCAGATTATCAATCTCCGGCGTGACCCCATTTTTACAATACTCATAAGTATTATCAAAGGTACCGTCAAGATTATCCTCAAAAATATAAGCACGGTCGGCATTCAGTTCCGTACACAGATACTCAAGCATCTTATTCAGACGTGATCCCGGATCATCCATATCCGTGGCATACTGCAAAAGCCTGTTGATAAACCTGTCCCTCTCAAGCGAAATCTTCTCCGCTTCCCACCATGCAAAGATCTGGTTTGTCATAAAGAGAAAGAACAGTACAAGGCCGAAACGGAACCATGTACCACGGCCTATAGATACCTTGGTACCGGTGGTATATTTGATGATATCGATAACAGACGTCGCGATCAGAGCCGCCACTCCGATATAGAAAGATCTGAGGCCTGACGATACATTCTTTTTACGGCAGTCCATTTCATTTTCAACCAGAAGCCCTATCATCATCACAAGCGCTGCTATATAAGGAAAATATACGGCACCGCTCATCATGCGGAGGTTTGCATCGAAATAATATCTCGAAATAAGCAGCCATGCAAAGCTCAGAACTGAAACCAGAAAAGCCAGATAAAGATAGATCTTTCTGTTAAGCTTTGTGAAAGAATTGATGAAATAGATCATGGGAAAAACGCACAAACTCGGTAACGCATACACGATCTCCCTGCAGGCATATATAGCGCCCGTAAGGAGCTGCGGCATACCGGTATCGGACAGACTCCATAAACCAAACAGTACTGCCGAAAGCCCGAGTGCCCAGAGGGAACGCAACATTTTCGTCGTTCTGAATAACATAAGAAAGATTATCATGACGGTCAGACCGATGATCACCATCAGCACTGAAAGAGATTCAGCCACATAATTATGTCCCTGCAGGTAATAGCGGAACTGTTCCTCCGGCCCGAAATACACCTCATTGATACGACCACCGTGCCCGTTTGGCAATACCGCCCGTGCCTCAATGCGGACCGTCTTGCCCGAGTCTTTGACGCCGAGACCAATCATATGATAAGAGACACCGTCTCCGTTGCCCGTAAGATTTTCTCTTGTCTCGTAGGAATAAATCAGATCATTCTCTACATACAGATCAAAACTGAGATTACTGGTCGAAAGATAGATGGAATCCGTCTCCAGCATTTTCTCCGGAAGAACCTTTGTCACGACATAACTGCCACCCTGATTTCCGGCGGTGATATCTTTCAGCCCCACTGATTCTCCGGAATCCAGGGTCCAGTCCACGGAATAATCATTCGAAGTGACCCCCTTGATATTACTGAAAAACTTATGCAGATCCGTACGGAAAACAATACGTCCTCCAAAAAGGATCAGCACGACAACATACAACAGGATACATATCTTTATTAAAACGGATTTCTCTGTTTTCAAATTTATTCCCCCACCTGTCATACAGAAGCTCTGATACTCCCGGCATTAGCCATGTCGGAAAGAAGGCCTTTATGCAAGAATAGCCGTCCAGGTTTTTGACTTACTTGGACGGCTAATTTTTTGTCTGCTGAGATGCCTGCCTATTTCGGCAGCATCAGTTTCTATATGATTGAATCTTACCATTTCAGGCACACATCGTCAATTAGTGCTCCTTAGGACGAGAGCGGGCTCGATCATGATCTATCCGCCAATGCGAATAACTCCGACTTGGTGCGCCAGCCAGGGGATCAAGTTATCAAACATAACAGCGAAGTAATCACATTTTATCAATCTCAGTATTCTTAAAAATCCATCTTATCCTTCAACTTATTTACCAGAGATGCATCTAATTTGTTTAGAAGCTCCTGCATCGAAATTTGGCCAGACTTTCTTATTTCCTTAAGTTGTTCAGAATCCTTTATTTTTCTATCAGCTTCACTTTTAGGATATCCTTGCCCAAAAGGCTCTGAGAATAGAGCTTCAACTGTTCGTTCTAGATTATCAATACCAGACCAAGTATATTCTTCACCTAGGGGTAAAGATATCGCGTTTCCATTATTTATCTGTGCAAATAAATAAGCATCCTTCGGTGTCGGTGCATACCCGCAAATGACGCCTGGCATACTGTTGCAAGCCAACATCATTCCCTGTCCAGAAGAACAACCCGTAACTATAAAGTCCACCGTCCTATTCGCTAATAACATACCTACAAGAATAGAAATTTCTATATAAGAGTAATTTTCTTTTTCTTCCAACGTGCAACCAAAATTGATTACTTCAGAATCTTTTGGTGCATATTTTGTTACTGCATTATAAAGCATTATATTTTTAGTCGCTTGTGAACTTGCCTGAATTACTCCGATTCTCATTCTTCCTCCACAAATCCCGATTTGTTTAATACGAAAATTCTAACCTTTTCATACATAAAAATAAAGCCCACCAATGTGAGCTTCATTATGTATCCTCATTTAATCTGTGATTGGTAACTTGGCGGTTGTCGTAGAAAGTTGTATAGACAATAAAAGGAGCAACCACTCTGATTGCTCCCGTGTAAATCTAAATTATCTTAGAATATTCCTGTTTACCAGACTAACTCAGAACGTTACCGTTCTCGGAGCAGCTGTAAATGATGAAAATGTAGCAGTCGCATCCTTGAAGTAGAGAACCTCTGTATTATCATCTTCGGCAGAGTACATAGCCTTAAGCTGAGGATGAGCATCCAGCATATGTGCCTTTGCTTCTACTCTGTCATCTCTTACAAGAGTTCCTGCAACTCTAAGCCACTCTCCGTTTTTGAAAGCACATATTTCTACCTTGGGATTAGCCTGTATCTGCTTGGAAACATCCTTTGACTTTCCGGTCTGGATATAGAGCTTCCCCTCAAAAATATCGGCCGTTCCGAAAGGTCTGACTCTGGGCTGATCTCCGTCAACCGTAGCCAGATAATATGTCTCTGCCTCTTTTAAAAACTTGTAAACCTCTTCCATCATAAATCTCCTTTCAGTATTTATAAATAACAGGATTCAGTAAAAAAATCCGAACCATACAATTGTCACAGTTGCAACAGCAGAAATGATCCCGAATACAATAAAAGCTGTCGAGTTAGCCTTTGTTGACCATCCGGAATAAACATTATCCGGATATCTTGAACTGATACGGATCATCTCATACTGCCCCATCTCGATATCCGAATCTTTTTTGGTGATCAGATCATCGTACAGGGCCTCGTAACGCTCACCTTTGTAATCATATTCAAACACAGGTGACATACGTATGTACTTGAACGCCATTCCCGATCCGCATTCTCCGCCGTCGGTTTCGGAATCAACCATTCGTACGTATCCGATACATCTCGCCCTAACCTCTTCATTATAGAATAAAGAAGCATAAAAGATTTCAAACACTCCCATCAGGATAAGCCATACCGAAGCCAGTCCGAAAACTCCCATCGTCAGCAATATCAGCATCTTGTCCGAATCAAAATTATCCTTGAATAGGATCAACAGTCCCAGTCCCACAGCACCTGTCTCGATCAGGCTGCCTCTGATGACCATCTTAACTCTTTCCTTAACGGTATTTCTGTCTGCAGACATCATAGTCTTCCCGCAGATCATAAGCAGGCCTACCATTCCGAATAAAACTGCCGCCAGTCCGCCTCCGACATAAACCTTTTCATTTACAAATGCTATTACCATTCCGATCATAGTCGCAATGATGGCAATGCACATAAGAATTGAAAACAGATCATTTTGTTTTTCCGGTTCAACACCGTTCATCCGGTAAACAGAATTCTTAAAGTCCGTTGTAAGAAGCGTTAACCGGTACTCATCATACTCCTGATAAAGAGCACTTTCCGTATCCGCATCTATCACACGATCCGTGCTGAATCTGTACCTTTCAAAATCCCTGTCATAACGCATAATCTTCCCCCTTCAAAAGATCATTGTATGAACATGGTCTCCGATTCAATTATAACATACCTGTCATTTGCGGTGAAACCACGCCGACTCTTCACCTCGATCTTACATTTTAGCCGAATAATTATCATATGAATAGATTATTGTCGGATATAAATCCTGCGACGGGATGGTTTTGGAAAAGGTTTTCTGTTATATGTCACATATTACTTTTTTATAGAAACTATAGAGTTTTTGCAAATTTGTGATATTCTATGTATGGTGTTTCATTTAACATTTATGGGGGAATAAAACATGGCAAAAATGGAAAGCCGCAGAGAACGATACTCCGACGGTTTCGCTCTCACCAAATTCACAATGCCTGTTATCTGGCAGATGTCTTCTGTCATCCCGGGCGGATTCTTTATCTATCACGAAGATGAAAAACGTGAGCTCATCTACGCAAATAACAAAGTCCTTGATATCTACGGATGCAAAACCCTTGATGAATTTAAAGAACTTACCGGATACACTTTTCAGGGAATGGTTCATCCCGATGATTTCGAATCAATCCAGGCTACTATAGATTCACAGATCGATGATGAAAAGGGTGACAGCACCGATCATGTTGAATACCGAATAATCCGTAAGGACGGTGAGGTACGCTGGGTCGACGATTACGGCCACTACAGCTATTCTCCCGAATTCGGAGATGTCTATTACGTATTCATCAGCGACATCACGGAAAAGAAAGCACTGATCCGTTCAGAGAAACATTATGACAGGCTGTACTCTGACATCCAAAATCTGCTGGCGGATCTCGACAGGATTCAAATGTCATCCGATGAAAAAACAAAAGCGGATCTTGAAATAATAAAGAAAGAAATGGAAAGAATAACAGAAGTCCACGGACTGGCTCCGGGAACTACAAAATAACATACATTCCGGGTTGACTAAATTGGGGGGCAATATGGAAACAGCGGGAACTAAAAATTCAATCCAAAATCACAGAATTTCCATCTACATCATCGTTCTTTTAGCAAGTCTTCTTCTGAATATCATACCTTCGACCATTGTAACGGTTACAGGGTGTCCTCTGTGGCTTGATACAATAGGTACTATCCTGGCGGCATCGATCGGAGGATATATTCCCGGTCTCATAGTCGGATTACTCACAAATATGATCAAAGGTTTAAGCGATATCACATCATTTTACTATGCTACGCTTAATATAATGATCTCGGCCTGCACAACATTTCTTGTATACCACGGCTGGTTTAAGAAGGTCCACAAGATAATCTTTTCAGCGTTGATCCTGGCCATCATAGGAAGCGGTATCGGCGGTCTTCTGCCCTGGTTTCTGGACAGCTTCCCCACCAAAGGTTTATTAACCGATATCGGTATCGATTTCATCGATAAACTTATCTCCGTTACTGTCGTAGTATTGATCCTCAAATTCATCCCTTCTCACATAAAAAAGGCTGCTCATTTCAGATTCTGGATGCAGACTCCTTTAAATGAAGAGGATGAAAAAAATGTTAAAAAGATTACCTGTCGTTCCACGCCTATACGATCAAAAGCAATCTATATACTTATCTGTTCTCTGATCATCCTGGCAATAGCTGCAGCCATAATTAGTTTCGTTCTTTTCAGAAATGCAACTATCATAGAATACTCCGGTATCGCAAATGATGTAGGTCACCTCGCAGCTAAGGCTATCGACCCGGAAATGGTTGATGATTATATCAGCCAGGGTGAGAACGCTCCCGGATATGCCGATACCAAAGAGAGACTCGCAGATATTAAAGCAGCTTCCCACGATGTTAAATATCTTTATGCCTATAAGATAATGGAAGACGGATGTCATGTAGTATTCGATCTGGACAGCCCTGATCTTAAAGGCAGCGATCCCGGAACACTGATCGACTTTGATGAATCATTCGAAGAGTATATCCCTCAGTTGCTTGCGGGAGAAGAGATAGACCCCATCATCTCAAATGATGAATACGGATGGCTTCTGACAACATATATCCCTCTTAAAGATTCCGAAGGAAACTGCGTCTGCTATATCGGAACCGATGTTGAGATGAGTACTCTGCTTACAAGTCAACTTACCTTCGGTGTTCAGATGATATTCCTTTTTGTCGGAATCGTTATCCTTATCACAGCAGTTGCTGTATGGCTTGTTGATTACAGTCTGGTTTATCCCATTAACTCCATGACACTCCGTGCCCAGAATATGCACTTCGGTGATCCCGAAGTCCTGCAGGAAAATGTTAAGGCAATAGAGAATCTGAAGATCCATACCGGCGATGAAGTTGAAAAACTGTATACCACTTTTCTTTCCATGACGCAGAAGTCCACCGGTTATCTTGACGAGATCCGTGAACAAAATGATACTCTCTCCAAGATGCAAAGCTCATTCATCATGATCCTTGCCGACATGGTAGAAAACAGAGATGAGAATACCGGTGCTCACATCCGTAAGACTGCAGCATATGTCAGAATAATACTTACGAAGATGAAAGAGATGGGTATCCATAAAGATGTTCTCACAGATGAGTATATCGAAAATGTCGTTAATTCCGCACCGCTTCATGATATCGGAAAGATACAGGTACCGGATGCGGTACTTAACAAGCCCGGCAAATTAAACGATATGGAATATGAGATAATGAAGACTCATACAACAGCAGGAAAAACAGTTATAGACCAGCTCATCAAGCAGGTTCCCAGATGTGCTTATCTACAGGAAGCGCGTTACATGGCTAACTACCATCATGAAAAATGGGACGGAAACGGATATCCTGAACATCTTTCCGGAGAAGATATCCCTCTGTCAGCCAGGGTAATGGCTGTTGCAGACGTATTTGATGCACTTGTGTCCAAGAGGATCTACAAGCCGCCTATGCCTTTGGATAAAGCCTTCTCCATAATAAAAGAAGGGGCCGGCACCCATTTTGATCCGGATGTAGTCAAAGCTTTCTTTGCTGCCGAGGAAGAAGTCAAGACAGTAGAAGAACAATACCACCAAAAATAGTTTTCAGCCTGCGTGATATTAAAGCATTTTCTTCTTCTTAAATATCACGATACCGGCTGTTACTATGATGACGCATACACCTACAAGAACGGGATACGCCCATTCGTATTCCAATTCCGGCATATATTTAAAGTTCATGCCATACCACCCTACTATAAGGGTCAATGGCATGAATATGCTGGAGATCACCGTTAAAAATGCAAGATTCTTATTCTGCTTCTCATCCGTCTTGGTCTGATTAAGATCCCTTAACTGTGTAGTGAATTCCACCAATGTAAGTACTCTCTCGTACAGCCAGTGTACTCTCTGATTAACCAAGCGAAAATATCTCTCATTTTCTTCCTTGAAGAAATGATTCTCGTTTTCTTCAAATTCCTGACAGACATCGATAAGTTCCGAATAATGAAGCTTAAGGTCACGAAGATCACTTCGTATCTCCGCGATCTCCTCAAGGACCTCATCCGTCACTCCCGCAAAGATATCTTTTTCTATCTCATCCAGCCTCTTATCAAATCTGCTCATGAGATCCGCGTCATCGTATATTATCTGCTCAAGAAAATCATACAGAAATCTTTCCAGGCAGGGTTTTACAAGCCTCTTGCTGGATGCGATCTTTTTAACAATACTGTCAGCAAAGCCTTCATCATCTATAAAGATGATACCTTTTTCATCAAGTGAAAACGCAAACTGCTTGGGAGGATTGGAGATCTTCTCACGGTCAAGGACAAGAAACTTACCCGTAATGGAATCATAGTTAACTTCAGCGCGGGTATTATTGATATGTTTCGCATTGAATTCCCACTCAATACCCATATCAAAGTCTTTCATATGTTCGTTCCATTCTTTACCGTTTAAGACCATTACGAACTGAAAGTCCGGTTTTTTATAATCGAACATTTTGATCTGCTCTAATTTTTCACCTATCTTATATACGATCATGGCTTATTTCCTCCAAGTGTTATTCTACATTATTTAGATCAAAACAGATAGATTAATAATCTCTTAAAAAACTGTTGCCACATTATGATCAATGTGATATATTATTGTTTGTCGGTTAGCTGTTGCTAACTCCGATTTGCGATAGCTTATCAACATTAATTACTATGCTACCTCTGTTAAGGATCTAACCATCCTGAACATTTTTCGACTCCCACACAAAAGATGCCGCCCAAACGGGTGGCATCTTTCTTTTTTGAACAAATCCAGCTGTATGTCCGAAGCACCGCGATCGGATCAGGATATGGTCTCGGCCAGCATATATTCAAACTCAGGTCGCGTAACCCTTCCGTGCGGATAAAGCTTAAGCTCACTGTTGGAAGCTCCCGGAGCGCCCTTCCCCGTCATGATATGCCATGTCACAGCCCATGTCACCGCATCCCCTGAATAATATCCGATCTCATAATAATCGATGAACTCATCCGTTCTGCCGTAGTCAAAAGCACTGTTGTATCCGGCATACTCTGCGTATCTGTGGAGCATGAAGGCCAGATCCTGTCTTGTAACATACTGACCACCGCCAAATGTGTTGGATGCGACATCCGGAAAACCTACGCAGATATTATTAGCTTCTCCCCACTTTACCGCCGCTTCACACACAGATCCGGGTGCAACATCCGTAAAACGAGTCTTTAATCCGGCGACCGAAGGACTTCCGGCCATAGCATACAATGCAGTGATTACCTGTTCTCTGGTAATAAGATCGTCTGCTGCCGTAAGACCATCGTTAAGATCGATATAGCTGTCATGGAATGCAGCTGCCGTTCCGCCTGTTGTGATCAGCGTTGCCGCATCATCAAAACATAGGAAATATTCAAGTCCGTCACCGAAATCCATCGTCCACGAATGGCCTTTGCAAACTGCATACTCAGACTGCATCAGTCCCTGTGAAAACGTCTGGACAAGTCGGGGATTATTGCTGATATTAAGAGCTGTAAAATTATTGGTAAAAGCCTGTAAAAAGAATATCTGCGGATTATGTGACAGATCAAGAACTGTCAGATCGTTACATGCGCAGTCCAGATAAACAAGCTTAGGATTTCCCGACAGATCGATCTGCTGTATATCATTGTAGCTGCATACCAGCTTTTCCAGCTCAGGATTGTGACTGACATCGATATAAACCGCATCATTGTGCGCACAGTTATAATACTGCAACCCCGGATTCTTGCTGACATCGATACTTCCAAGGCCTCTGTTATCCCATATATCTAACCTCTTCATCTTCGGATTATGTGTAAGATCCAAAGAAGTCAGATGATTCCTGAAAGCATCCAGATGCTGAAGATTCGGATTCCTGCTGACATCCAGTGTCGTCAATTCACATGAGCCGCACATAAGGTGCTCAAGCTCCGGATTGTGTGTAAGATCCAAAGATGAAAGCGGATTTGTATTACACTCAATATAAGCCATCTTAGGATTATTGCTGACATTCAGATAAGTGAGATTACAGTCATAACAATATACCCATACTAACTCCGGGTTACCGGAAAAATCCAGTGACGTAAAGTCATTTCCCGAGCACCACACCCCTCTCAGATCTTTGTTATTGCTAAGATCCATAGAAGCGATGTTATTATCCTTGCACCACAATCCCTGAAGAGCGGTAAAATATTCCACTCCCTTTATGGATCTGATCCCCATTCCCTCACAGTAGATATTTCGGGTCATGGCGATCTCATTATCATCAAGATATCTGTTACCATCCAGATCACAGCTGCTCGATATAACGGACCTGAATACCGGATCCGGAAAATGAGCCTGATCGATGGGTATCAATCCTGCAGCATTAACTTTATGTGTTCCTGCGTGCGGAATCATCACCGCAGCAGTAACGATGCCTGCTAACGCTCTTCTAAGCCATCTGCCATACATTCACTAACCCTCCATCTGATAAACGAACTGTAATATGTACTAATATGACACTATGCATATCAGAATTATGGAAATTATAACATGGCATACGATTATGTAAAGTTTTTATATTTTCATAAAAAAACAGGGAGGTATTTCTACCTCCCTGTCTATCACACCCGGATCATTCTTCTTTATCTTCATATTCCGCGCTTATGATAAAGTTGTTTTCTTTTTTAAGATCCTCACAAAGTTTCTTCAGCTCATCCTCTTCAAGCATCCTATCCAGAACCAGTATGTATCCATCATTAGTTTCATAACAGATGCTAACGGTTTCAGGACAATCCTCAGCAAGTTTGATTATATCATCTTCAGAAGTCCCCTCCTTAACGGTGATCTTTACCAAACTCAAAGAGGCAATAGCCATATCTTCGGACTCTGTTTCTTCATTCGAATAAATAGGTTTTTCCCAAAACACTGTACTGCTGTCAATTCCGTCCACAGTATCAGGTAAACCGTCTTGCGAATAACTGAAATGCTCCGCCCCGGCCACCGCATTTCTATGCCCAAGGGTTGCCCCCCCTTTTTCACCATAGTTAGTGGTGTCAACAGAGTTCGAATCATCTCCATCGAGACCGGCGAAATCTAATGACTCAACAGCATCTGCCGCTTCTTCAGTCTTCATCGCGGATCCTCCCGCATCATCATTTGCCGCCATAGGCATAGAATCATCGGCAGCCTGAGGCATCGCAGCACCGGCAGGAGCTGTCGATTCGCTACAATCGGATGGATTCTTCATTCCGCCCCTCATGAATAAGGGAATCATTATTCCAATGCAGATCACTGCCGCAACAGCCGGCATGATATATACGGAAGGATTCCTGCGTGACTTTTTCGCAGCTTTCTTTGCAGTACTATCCGCAGTCTTCTTTTCTGATTTCTTAACAGCCTCAAATTCTACTATGTCCGCAACAGGCTCAGTCTGTTTTTCCTTCTCTCTGGCATCTATACCTGCATTGATCCTGTCCCACAGATCAGGGATCTCAATCTCAACAGACTTTCTGTATTCAGAGGTGAAGTCTTTTTCTTTATTCAATTTTACTGACAGATCATTCGAGTCCGCCATATCCACACCTCCTTAATTTTTTTACCGCCTCCCGGTATCGCCAGGTCACGGTTCCCATCGGTATCTTCAATATCTCGGATATCTCTTTAAATGTCATATCCGAAAGTACTTTCATGTTAATAACCTCCCGCTCCTTATCGCTCAGCTTATCCAGAGCTTCCTGCATGGAGATATCTTCTATCGTCTGCTCCTCGGGAGAAGCATGATCACTTGTATCCGGTGGCGCCGAGTCTTCCGGTATCTCGTCGGTCAGTTCTTCCCTCTTGCGCTTTCGTATCTCATCGATAGCCAGATTCCTTGCTATCGTCGCAAGATAACGTTTATGCCCGTTACCCGGCTTGTATCTTCCTGCTGTCTCCCAAATTCGGATGAAACACTCACTTGTTACATCCTCTGCCGTTTCTTTGTTGCCTACCACGCCGTAGATTATCACATACAGATAATTGAGATATTCCTCATACAGTTCCCTTAGGGCGTCTCTGTCACCTGCAGCAACCGCGGCGATACATTTTTCAAACTTTTCCTCTGTCACGAATGCCCCTCTCCAGCACCCGTATCTCACTCCCTTTGATTAAGATACGGATCAGCTGATTCATTTTTATGGTAAATTCTTAAAAAAAATAATAATATATTAGGGTCAAAACACTTTTGACATTATATCAAAAAAATCAATGCGTATTGTGTGAAAAATCAAGTCTACAAATATTTTTAAGCAAAATATTACTTCAAGGAGGCTTACTATGGAAATAGAAAGAAAATTCCTGATAAAAAACATTCCCGAGAACCTGGATTCCTATGATTTCCACCTTATCGAACAGGGGTATCTCTGCACAGATCCCGTTGTAAGGGTACGCAGGCAGGATGATGATTACTTCCTTACATACAAAGGGAAAGGACTGTTAGCCAGAGAAGAATATAACCTTCCCCTGACACAGTCCGGATACGAACATCTGATCAAAAAAGCCGACGGAAATATCATCAAAAAGAAAAGATATCTCATTCCGATAGAAGATACTGATCTTACTATAGAACTCGATATCTTTGATAAACCTTTCGCTCCGCTTATCATGGCGGAAGTTGAATTCAGTTCAGTCGAGGACGCCAATGCTTTTATTGCTCCCGACTGGTTTGGCGAGGATGTAACCAACGATCCCGCATATCATAACTCAAACATGTCTAAGAAGAAATCTTCCGTAGAGTTCTGACAGCTGCTTTATCCTTGCTGCCAGCTCTGCGGTATCCGCACCCGCCGACATTCTCCATGCCCAGTTTCCACCAAGAGTAGAAGGAGTATTGATCCGCCCTTCGCTTCCGAGTTCCAGATAATCCTGCATGGGGATCACAACAGTATCAGCCACGCTTCGCTGTGCAAGACGTATAAGCTCCCAGCCGAATTGTTTTCCGTTTTTGATACCCATATAATCTATTGCAAACTTTCGGTCTTTCTTCCCTGCTTTTTCAAACCATCCGATCGCCGTGTCATTGTCATGAGTACCGGTATATACAACACAGTTCTTATCATAATTATGCGGAAGATAATTATTATCCTCTCCGCTGTCAAAAGCAAATTCAAGGATCTTCATTCCCGGGAATCCTGTCTTCTTCACAAGTCTGAAAACAGAAGGAGTCAGAAATCCCAGATCCTCGGCGATGATCTTGCGATCTCCAAGCTTTTCCTTCACGACTTTAAAGAAATCATATCCGGGGCCCTTCTCCCAATGTCCGAATTCCGCGGTAGGATCGCCGAAAGGAATATTGTAGTATTCATCAAATCCTCTGAAGTGATCGATACGTACAACGTCGTATAATTCAAAGCAGGTCTTTAATCTCTCGATCCACCACTTATATCCCGTCTTCTTAATATGCTCCCAGTCATAAAGCGGATTACCCCAGAGCTGACCCGTCGCAGAAAAATAATCAGGCGGGCATCCTGCAACACCTGTAGGATCATTATTCTTATCGAATTTAAACAGCTCGGGATGTGACCATGTATCTGCGCTGTCACGAGCAACATACAAAGGAATGTCACCTATTATCTCCACGCCTTTTTCATTGGCATATTTTTTAAGACTGATCCACTGCTTAAAGAAAAAATACTGGATAAATTTATAACACATCACTTTATCATGATATGCAGGAGACGAAAGTAATTCTTTTACAGCAGTTTTCTTATGCTTCTTAAGATCCTCCGGCCACTGATTAAAACTCTTTCCTTTGAAATGTTCTTTAAGAGCCATAAAGAGAGCATAATCATCGAGCCATGATGAATTATCTTTCTCAAATTTTATAAAATCATTGTCATCCTCTATCCCGCTTTTTAAATATGCTTTTCTGAGAAGTTTGAAACGATTGTTATAAATCTTTTCGTAATCAACTGTAGATTGATCACTTCCCCAGTCAATCGACTCGCAATCTTTTTTTGATAACCACTTCTTTGCAATGAATTCCTCAAGATCAACAAAATAAGGGTTTCCGGCAAAAGTAGAGAATGACTGGTAGGGTGAATCTCCGTAACCCGTAGGTCCCATGGGAAGAACCTGCCAATATGACTGTCCCGCAAGCGCAAGAAAATCAACAAATTCATAAGCTTCTTTTGAAAAACATCCGATTCCGTATTGTGAAGGTAAAGAACTGACCGGCAATAATATTCCGCTTCTTCGCATAACAAACTCCTGATCCGTGAATCCCGATAATGCTTTATTTATTGATAGATATGACGTTTTGATTATATCCCACGTTCACTGCATCGTCAATCAACGCGGTCCTTTCCGGATAAAACAAAACAGCACATCGGATGATGTGCTGTCTCTTTATATTGATGTTTCAGTAAGATTACTTCTTAGCTGTAGCCTTCTTTGCTACGGACTTCTTAGCAGTTGTCTTCTTAGCCGTTGTTGCCTTCTTTGCTACAGGCTTCTTTGCAGCTGTCTTCTTAGCTGTTGTTGCCTTCTTTGCTACGGGCTTCTTTGCAGCTGTCTTCTTAGCTGTTGTTGCCTTCTTTACTGCGGGCTTCTTTGCAGCTGTCTTCTTAGCGGTTGTTGCCTTCTTTGCTACAGGCTTCTTTGCAGCTGTCTTCTTAGCGGTTGTTGCCTTCTTTGCAGTAGCCTTCTTAGCTGTTGCAGCCTTCTTTGTTGTTGTTGCCTTCTTTGCCGTTGCAGCCTTCTTTGTTGTTGCCTTCTTTGCTGTTGCAGCCTTCTTTGTTGTTGTTGTCTTCTTAGCTGTTGCAGCCTTCTTTGCTGCGGGCTTCTTTGCAGTAGCCTTCTTAGCTGTTGCTTTCTTCTCTTCTGCCATAATTTCCCTCCATGTTGGAATGTTTAAAAAATATTTTTTTATTTGCTAGCAATGGCAAGCTGTCCTATTTCATTCGAAATTTTAACTTATTATGTAAATCATTTCAACTGTTTTTGTTGAAAAATCAAGATTTTTGAGGTTAACCTTTATAACATTTTTAAAATCTCTTTCAGTTCATCGATTGTAAATTTGTAATCTTTATTACAAAAATCACAATGAAGATTAACACTTTTTTCTTCGCTTATCATTGACTCTATCTCTTTTCTGCCAATGCTTATAAGCGCTTTCTTTACGCGGTCTCGCGAGCAATTGCAATGATATCTCACCGGTATTTTTTCTTCCACTTCGATATCTCCGAGAACAGACTTCATCATCAATTCAGGAGTATCACCTGCATCTAATCTGTTGGTAACGGAATCAAATTCGGAAAGTTTTTTTTCTATCGCAGTTATGGTTTCTTCAGATGCAAACGGCATCAACTGAATGATAAAACCGCCGGCTGCTTTTACTGATCTGTCGCGATCAACCAAAACACCAAGTGCAACAGACGTAGGTATCTGTTCACTCTCCGCAAAATAATATGTCAGATCTTCAGCGATCTCTCCTGTGCGTAATGCAGTCTGTCCCACATAAGGATCCTTTAGTCCCAGATCTTTTATAACAGAAAGCATTCCTTTTCCTATACCACTTCCAACATCAAGATGCTTATCCGCTCTGAGCGGAAGATCTACATTGTTGTTGTAGATGATGCCCTTAACATTGGCATTTACATCAGCTGTTACAGTTATGCTTTTAACAGGTCCGTCACAATCTATCTTAAGCGTAACGATATCCGATTCGCTTTTTCCCATGGTGCCCATCATCGCTCCGGCAGTAAGCATGCGTCCAAGCGCAGCAGTGCATAACGGACTGGTGTTGTGTATCTGTCTTGCTTCTTCAACGGTTTCTTTTGTATCAGCCGCAAAAAATCTTACCTCTCCGTTAAATGCGGTTCCTCTTATCATATGATCATTCATAAGATTTATCTCCTGTTATCTTTAAATATATTTACAATACACTTTTCGTTTTAGAGTATCAAGTCATAACAAATTCAGATCAAGATCTTTAAGATGAGTTTGAAATCCATTTATATAAGATCATTATTTCGGATCAGTTTTCTTATATACTAATTTCATTCTTTATTATTCATTATATATATATATCTTTTTCTCTATTGTATGTGTTATTTTTCCATACATATGTGAAATATTTTTTCGAATTTTTTTCCGAAGTCTTTTCCCGAAACTTATCTTTAAGATTAATTCGGTTTAGAGCCCACGAACACAACAGTTTTTTCATCATCGATCGTAAATTTAAAAGACCCCTTACTTTTTGATATGTATCTTCTTCAGCGGACATTCCGGTAAGGAAGATACACATTATTATGTAATGAGGTCTTTTATTATGAATATTTATTCTGATTTATTTGTTCAGATATTTTTTTAGAACTCCAGAGCCTGCTTCAGATCATCAATAAGATCCTGCTTGTCTTCAAGGCCGCAGCTCATCCTTACCATTCCTGCAGGGATTCCTGCTGCATCAAGCTGCTCCTCTGTCATCTGACGATGTGTTGAAGTTGCAGGATTGAGACAGCATGTTCTTGCATCGGCAACATGAGTTTCGATAGCGGCAAGTTTAAGTCTCTTCATAAATGCTTCTGCAGATTTTCTTCCTCCCTTAAGAACGAAGGATACTACGCCGCATCCGCCGTTGCCGAAATATTTCTGAGCAAGAGGATAATACTTATTGCTCTTAAGTCCGGGATAATTAACAGACTCAACCTTGTCATGTCCCTCAAGGAATTCAGCTACAGCCTGTCCGTTTTCAACATGGCGAGGCATGCGAACGTGAAGTGATTCAAGTCCAAGGTTAAGAAGGAATGCATTCTGAGGAGACTGGATCGAACCGAAGTCTCTCATAAGCTGTGCTGTTGCCTTTGTAATGAAGGCGCCTTCCTTTCCGAACTTCTCGGCGTATGTTATTCCGTGATATGAATCATCGGGTTTTGTAAGTCCGGGGAACTTATCTGCATGTGCCATCCAATCGAATTTTCCGGAATCAACGATAGCTCCGCCAACTCCTGCGCCATGACCATCCATATATTTTGTTGTTGAATGTGTAACGATATCAGCGCCCCACTCGATTGGTCTGCAGTTAAAAGGTGTAGGGAAAGTATTATCTATGATAAGAGGTACACCATGTTCGTGAGCTGCCTTTGCGTATAACTCTATATCAAGAACAGTAAGCGCAGGATTAGCAATGGTCTCACCGAATACAGCGCGGGTATTTTCTTTGAATGCCGCATTGATCTCTTCCTCTGTGCAATCAGGTGCAACAAAAGTAACATCAATTCCCATCTTTCTCATGGTTACTTCTATAAGATTGAATGTTCCACCGTAGATGGATGAAGAAGCAACGATATGACTTCCGCACTCGCAAATATTGAAAAGTGAGAAGAAATTAGCCGCCTGTCCCGAGGAAGTAAGCATTGCTGCTGTTCCGCCCTCAAGCTCAGCTATCTTAGCTGCAACATAATCATTAGTGGGATTCTGGAGTCTGGTATAAAAATATCCTGAAGCTTCCAGGTCAAAGAGCTTACCCATGTCTTCGCTTGTATCATATTTAAATGTAGTAGACTGAATGATCGGTATCTGACGAGGTTCACCGTTCTTGGGTGTATACCCTCCCTGTACGCATTTTGTGTTTAATCTGTAGTCGCTCATAAACCCTCCTTGATATATTTTTACGCACTTATACCTCGTTCCGGCTTAATGCGTTTTTATATTTTCCTTATTTGATATAAGTATTAACTATAACGGATTGAGTTTATCACCTATAAGAGTAAATTTCCAGCAATAAACCGTTCATACTTTATTTTTTCATGCGATAACGCTTATCCCCCATCTCAGGTCATTGAAGATTATTTCTATTATATAGTAGGAAGTCCTCCTGTTGATTCGTATGTGTGACATTACGATTCACCGGCCGGCGGATCGATCATATGAATCAGACCGTTTAATCACGATTTAACCATTAATCTGTTAGGTTTTATAAAAAGTGCACCCAACCTGCCTCCCCAAATCTAAAAATTCCATTTTTAAGCCTCTGTAGTGTATTACAAAAACCTCAAAATTTTATGTTAACCACTTTGTTATGTTAACTTAATCCTTTAAATCGATTTTTCTATATTCCAATTACTTCAACCAAGAGTACATGGAATTATTCCAAATTATCATTTTGGTCAATTCAAATTTTTAATTTAATTTATCGCTGTTTTTAAATTAATTAATTTTAGGTTTATCTATTCTTGCACATCTTCTTTATGTTAACCAGTGTTTTTTCCCGCTCTCTTTCAACTCGAATTTATGTCACCCAGCTTTTTGTATTGCGGTAATTCAGCAGATTAGTCTGGTCTAACTCGCAAAATACCCGAAATAGGTCGAAATAAGCACTCTAAAAATCGAAAAAAGAGGAGCTATACTTCAAAAAAACACACAAAAAAAGCACATTCATTTTATCCGCTAAATAACGATGTACTCTTTTGAGGATCCGAAAATCTCTAAATTATATTATTCATCAGGCTGGAAATCTTGATCGATCATTTTATGACCTTGTGAAAATCTCTCACGACATTTTAATTCACATTTTACATAAAATGAGTTTTCAGATAAAATCTCTGGTTTAATTATTGGGAATAATTTATGGTTTCCTTCGATTTTTATAAAAAAATGTCAAATTTCCCCGACCCGGAAATCCGCCAGATATTTCGATTCGTTTTGAAAAGCGATTTTATAGAAGCGTTGAAGCTGTAAATAGCAGCGCATGAGATAATATCGCCACAGAGATAGTGTTGCAAATATTATTCAGAGCCCAGCATTTTGTTTAATCACAAATTAACAGTGCGTTTAAATTCAAATTTAACCCATTAAAATGCTTGCGATCCACCTCGGGAAAAGTCGAAGTTTGATAATTATTATGGTTTGGTTTAACTTTCCGCGCCAGTTATATTCGTCTACGCTAGCTGATTTGTCGGCGCATTTTAGTTTTGTTATATCTCGATTATATTTTAATGCACTTTAATGCGTAATCATGATAAGAGAAGTCCAAATCTCTAAGATGATTATCCTGCCGAAGAATACAATATTTCCCTTGCTCTCCTTTTTTTCACACCTTCAAAGTAAAATCTCCCTGACTTGACCTTCTTTTCAAAATATGCTAAAGTTGGCGCACATAGGATTCTACATCGCATTCGCGACATAGAGGAAGTCTTTCAACTCCTCTTTTTTCCTAACACCTAATAACATATTAAGGCTCATTTTTACGTGGAAAGGAGTACCATGAAGAAACAGAAAACCGAAGGTAACAGAGAGTATAAGAGCGATCTTTTCTCCATGCTCATGCAGGAGAAGAAATATGCATTGGAGACCTACAATGCGATCAACAATTCCAATCACAAAGATCCGGAAGCGATCGAAATAATCACCTTGGAACACGGTGTATCTCTGTCTATACGTAACGATGCTTCATTCATATTGGATATGAGCGCTAATTACTACGAACACCAGTCTACTTACAGCCCCAATATGCCCTTACGAAACCTTCTGTACTATACAGAAGATGTAAGAAGGTGGATCCGGAAGGAAGAAAAGAACATCTACGGAAGGAGCACAATTTCTGTCCCCACCCCTCATTTTGTGGTATTCTATAATGGTAAACAGAAACGACCGGAGCAGGAGATCCAGAGACTTTCTGAGGCATTTATAAAGCCAAGCGAAAAGCCTGAGTTAGAGCTTACCTGCCGTGTGATCAACATAAATCCGGGGAACAATGTGAACATAATGCAACGTTCATCTGCGCTGGCCGGTTATTCTTATCTGATCGAGCTCGTTAGGAAGTATGAGCCGGATATGGTGTTGGAAGAAGCTATCCGCAGAGCGATCGATGAGTGTATAGCCGAAGATATACTGGCAGAATTCCTCAGAGCGCACAGAAACGAGGTGGAAAAAATTATGAATCTGGATTTTACCCACGAAAGACAATTAGAGCTAACTGCCCGCGACGAATACAACGCAGGGATTCAACAGGGCATTGAGCAAGAGCGGAAACACACCGATGAACAGAGATTAAGAGCTGAAGCAGCAGAAGCCAGGATAAAGATACTGGAAGAAGCTTTAGCCACCAAGTAATAGGTTTTACCTTTTACTGTAATTCCAGAATTTAAGAAGCTTATATGCAGCCCATATGAAATACAATAAGAAAGGTAACTGTAATCCCATAGCAAGGCCGTATCCTGTGACATGAGAATAGTTTCCGGCCTTACCCTCGGCAACCAGCACAACACTCATCATGACATATACCGCGATCAGGATAAGTGCCATAAGAGCAAAGGTAAGCCCCATCTTCAGGCAGTGACTTCTTATGCCCTTTTTGTCCGCAAAATCCTCGGGTCTTTTGCTCCCGGAATAAGTTTTACGCCAGAGATAGCAGTTCATGACCTTGCCCATATACTCCCATTCCTTGTCTATGAGCATCTGCATGTAAAGTGCTTTGGAAAGTCCGGTTACATCCGCCACATATTTCACCTTTTCGGGAGTACCTTCCGTAAAATCAAAGTAAAACAGAGAGCTTTCTCCGAGGCGTTCCAGCTTAAACCCTTCCGATGCTTTTTCTTCAAGGAAGTACTCAAGATCCTCCGGAACGATATATCTCAATGATGCAAAAAAATTCTTTTTATCAGCCATTTCCCTTTATTCCCTCTCCCATAAATAATTTAAAACTTTCCCGGTAACACCTCATAATTCAAAAAAACTACGGGCGTCCGTCGCCAAACAGGCTTACGACAACTCACTCATATTCCGTAAAATCAACTTCCTGCCGAATATGACAGCAGGTATATCTATCATGCCCAAAAGGAGCAATACAAGCATCTGATCAGCAAATATACTCATGTGGACATATTCAAAACAAAGAAATGTCAATCCGCACATAAGACCTGCCGCAACCATTGCTATAGCCATATTAAAGAAGCTGTTAAGATTGCCTCTGAGCGCACTGTATTCGTCTGACCAGTCCGTATAAGGTGCCGAGCTGTCCATCGAGAATCCGATGACTGCCGACAATAATAAAGCTTCCAACGACAGGACACTGTAATATATCATATCACCTGCACCGAAATGAACAAACACCCCGGTTATCGCTACCGCAGCTAAAAGCGCCGGCCAGGTAAGTATAAGGCTGACCGCAGCCTTTGCCGATAACTGTTTGCCATAATCCATCGGCAGATATTTTATTATATCAGCATGCAGCCCTTCTCTGGTAAAAGCCGTTGAAGAAAGAGAATTCATGGCAGACGCTATAAAAGAGACCGCTATCACAGCAAGGAGCATCAGTAACTTAGCTCTCGGATAATCGGGGTCTCCGTACATAGCGATGAATTCATTCATTCCGCTGCTGTCCTTCGTCATAGAAAAGAGTATCAGTATCCCAACAGGCCACAGCAGATTGATCACTACACAGTTGGATGCATATGCCCTTGTCCTTATCAATGTCCTGATCTCTTTAATAAAATATGAAGCCATCGGAGATCTTGCCTTGAATCCCAAAGTCTCAAAAGAAGCCGCCTTCCTCCTCTCTCCAAGCGCAGCTGCAGTATAGAGACATGAAGGATAAACCTTCGATCCGACAAAAAGCATTACAGCTAATGCAGCGGCATTTCCCGCAAGATACAGCAGCAGGCTGAGTATACTTCCCGTTTCGATAGCATCGGCGAGGATCGGCGAAGTGAAAAAGATCATATTGCAGGTTATAAGAAACAGATTCTTACCCTCAGCAACCGAATTCATGAAATTATCCAGATCGATCCCACCCAGGCCGCCGAAAGACGCGAAGAATAAGATCAGAAAAAGCGCCAACAGCACAAGTGAACTGTTATAGAAAACCTTAATATTATGAATCCCTTTAAGTACTGTCATCAGAAAAAAGCTAACCAGAGCACAATAAACAAGCGGAAGCAGCGGTGTCACGAAAGTACCTATAAGCGCAGAAATAAGTGATATCGGATTAAGCCACGAGCCCATCCCCAGATTTTCCCCGGCAGCCACGAAATATCCTATAAATACGGACAACAATATCATAAATTCCATGATACTCTCTGCCATATAAGTATGGAAAAACTTTCCTCTGAGGATCTCAGAAGGCTTGAAAGGAAGCGGGATCAGATGCTGCAGATCCGCCGAAAAGAAGAGTACATTAAATATGACAAGAAGAGAAAATACCATAGAGAAGGCAGATAAAATGTGCAATTCCGATAACAGTCCATTCATTTGGGCACCTGTTATCGTGTTCCCCTCCGGAGTGAGCAGTCCCTCAGCATTCATCATTGACGAAGACAGCATATAGCTTATATATCCCATGGCTATACAGCACGGTATCATGATACAGGTGACTGCAATGATACCAAAGGACAGGTAAATATTACCCTTCATCCCCTTTTTAGGCATGGGCATTTCCGAGTTATGCATGAGGGTACTAAAAAGAACACGGGCCGGATTCATAAATCCTCCTTGCGATAATTGATCAGATCCAGGAATATTTCTTCAAGGTCCTTGCCCTTATGCTCGTCTTCAAGTTTCTCAACGGTTCCCTGATACAGGTCCTTGCCGTGATTGATGATGATTATGTGATCACAGAGCTTTTCTGCCACTTCAAGAACATGGGTCGAAAAAAGAACTGCATTTCCCTTTGACGCATGCTCTCTCATAAGATTCTTAAGCTCATATGCCGCAGAAGGGTCAAGACCCGTCATGGGCTCATCCAGTATCCACGCCGGAGGATTGTGAGTCAGCGCAGCTATTATCATAAGCTTCTGTCTCATACCGTGAGAATACTCCCGCATAGGTGTAAGCAAAGAGTCCGACATCCCAAATCTCTCTGACAGATCGGCAACCCTCTCCTTTCTCTCATCAGAAGGGACCTTGTATATATCCGCAATGAAATTGATATATTCAAGCCCTGAAAGCTGAAGCAGCACATCAGGGTTATCCGCCACATAGGCAAATGATTTCTTAGCTTCAAGAGCGTCTTTAACTATATCATGACCGTTTATCTCTGCTCTGCCCTCTGCAGGCTTCAATACTCCCGTAAGCATACGTATAACAGTTGTCTTGCCTGCACCGTTAGGTCCTGCAAATCCGACTATCTGACCTTTTTTTATGTGAAAACTAAGATCGTCGACAGCTTTAAAGCTCCCTCCGTAAACAAAAGATAAGTGTTCAGCTTTGATCATTGACCATACCTCAATACAGTGTCACTGCGTCTGAAAAACCGTTTTTCAGAAGTTTATTCAAGTATAAAACAGACCGGCTGTAATTACAAAGGCCGTTAAATAATTACACAAAAAGTTCAATAAATCGGTTCAACAGGTCAGTTTTTGTATATGATTTATTTTTTTACATTAAACGCGGGATATCGGTTATAATGGTAAAAATATATTTGAGTTTAATCTACATATCACATTTGGATTTACGTATTGAGGGAAAACGAGGATATGAAGAAGAAGTCATTTATATCTCTTAAGACTAAACTCACTCTCAGCTTAATCGCTATCTGTCTGATCATCGGTTCAATAGCATTTTTCACTGTCGGAAGACTCGCAACAGACATCATCGACAAGGAATATGAAGATAAAGCCGAGCAGCTTGCAGCGGCAATGGCCCAAACCCTCGACACTGATGAGATCGAGGAGCTTACGAACAAGGTCATGGACATATATTATGATCAGGATACCGTTGTCTTCAGCTCCGACTGGGGTTCCGATGCCTGGAATAAATACCAGGCCAAGTATTCAAGCATTGAAAGCGACCCTTTATATAGAAAGATACAGGACGAATTAAGAGTCTATCAGGATATCTACCATGTCGACTGTATATATGTTACAAGGTACAAAACAGAGATCCGACATGCTGTCTATATCGTCGACGGAGCATATGACGATGATAACTGTCCTCCCGGATGTATAGATTCTTTCGAAGACGGACTATGGCCCGACGATGAAAACCCTATTATTCCTGCCACTCTCACTAACGAGGAAGTATACGGCTGGCTTGTTTCCTCGTCCTACCCTCTCATAAAAGACGGCAAAGTCATCTCTCATGTATGCATAGACATATCCATGGACGATATCAAAGCCAAAGAAAAAAGATATATGATCTTTATCACTGCCGCGATGGTCATTCTGACTACTCTAATGATCCTTGCTTCATTGAGATATTTCAACAAAACGATCATCTATCCTATCAAAGAACTTTCCGACACTGCCAAGAACTACTGCCAGGAAAACAATGATGCCATCCATCATGCTTTTGAAAAGATCAATATATTAAACAATGACGAGATAGGTGATCTGCTCTCATCAATGAAACAGATGGAAGCTGATATGAATGCAAATATAAATACACTCATTAACACTCAGGTCGCACTTCAAAAATCCCAGGAGCTCGCAAATAAGGACTCTCTGACAGGTATCCGAAACAAAACCGCATATGACGCTATGGCCGTAACACTGCAAAAAGATCTGGAAGACGGCTTTAACGAGTTCGGCCTGGCTATGATAGACTTAAACTTCCTTAAGAAGACAAATGATACATACGGGCATGAGAAAGGCAATATATCCATAAGAAGGCTCTGCATGCTGGTATGTGAAGTATTTGAACACTCTCCCGTATTCCGTATCGGCGGAGATGAATTTATTGTCGTATTAAAATTCAGAGATTATAAGAATGTTGATAATCTGATAACAGATTTCAATAACCGTCTGGAAGCTGTTAAGAATGATGATACTCTGAACCCGTGGGAACAGATCTCTGCTGCCATAGGCTATGCAAAATTCGATAAGACCATAGACAAGACAGTTGAAGACGTATTTAAAAGAGCCGACAAGGCCATGTATGAAAGAAAGACCTCTATGAAGGCAGCAAGAACAGACTGATATGATTCCCGCGGTTATGTGATTCAGACTCCTGTCATGTCGAACTCAGGGATAAAGCTCTCTCCCACAGTTCCGCCTTCCTGGATAAAAGCGTTTGTTATGCCTATCTGCAAAGCATGATCAACAACCCTTTCATATTCTCTCTTTGTGAGCTTTCTGTTCAGTTCTTCAAACGGAAGCTTCACATTCTCAGGCGGAGTATACTGATTCATGATGCTGTAAAATATACTATTGCCGTACTTATCAAAGAGATGATCAAGTACGACTTTTGTATTATTAACATGTCCGGGGAGGACAAGGTGTCTCACAATGATGCCTCTTTTCATCATCCCCCTGTCATCAATGACACAGATACTGTTGCCATCAATATCATCCACGCATATACCCTCTTTGTCTTTTCGGCTGACTATACCACAGTCAGTATGATCAGCGCGCTTTATCTGACGATACATTTCTTCAAGAGCAGCATCCGCATATTCAGGATAATTGGCAGCTTGGGAAAATTTTCCCGCTATATCCTTATCCATGTACTTGAAATCAGGGAGGTATATATCTATATATCCATCAAGCATCCTCAAGCTCTCTGCCTTCTCATACCCGGAAGTATTATATACAACAGGGATCTTAAGGCTCTTATCCTTTACGGTACCAAGCGCCTCTATGATCTGAGGGATAAAATGCGTAGGTGTCACAAGATTGATATTTTCTGCGCCTTTATCCTGAAGTTCCAAAAAAATATCCGATAGTCTGGATGTGCTTATAAGCCGTCCTCCTCCTCCATGGGATATGGATCTGTTCTGACAGAAGATACAATTCAAACTGCATCCACTGAAAAAAACGGCTCCCGAGCCGTTTTTTCCTGAAATGCAGGGTTCTTCCCAAAAGTGAAGAGCCGCCCTTGCTATCTTTATCTCATCCGACTGTCCGCATACACCGTATGTACCGTTTTTAACAGTCCTGTCCTTATTACATTTTCTCGGACAAAGTATGCATGCAGACATGTCAGATATCATATTACCTCCATGCAGGAGCTCCAAAAGCTCCGATTTAGTGATGGAAAAGTCTCATTCCCGTAAATGCCATTGTGATGCCAAGCTTATCGGCAGCTTCGATAACGAGATCGTCTCTCTTTGAACCGCCGGGCTCTGCGATATATTTTACGCCGCTTCTGAAAGCACGCTCAACGTTATCGGCAAAGGGGAAGAATGCGTCAGATCCGAGTGCAACATCAGTTGCCTGTGAAAGCCACTTCTGCTTTTCTTCTCTTGTAAATACTTCAGGCTTAACAGCAAATACTTTTTCCCAAGCGCCATCGGCAAGTACATCCATATAATCCTCACCGATATAAAGATCTATGGCATTGTCTCTCTCCGCACGTGAGATTCCGTCAACGAATTTCAGATCAAGAACCTTGGGGCACTGTCTGAGAAGCCAGTTATCAGCCTTTGATCCGGCAAGTCTTGTGCAGTGGATACGTGACTGCTGACCTGCACCGATTCCTATAGCCTGTCCTCCCTTTGTATAGCATACGGAATTGGACTGTGTATACTTAAGAGTGATAAGAGCGATAACAAGATCTATCTTAGCGATCTCAGGAAGATCCTTATTCTTTGTAACTATATTCTCAAGAAGGCTCTTGTCGATCTTATATTCATTTCTTCCCTGTTCAAATGTGATGCCGAATACATCCTTATGCTCGATAGGCTGAGGCTTGTATTCCGGATCGATCTCGATGATGGCATATGCGCCCTTCTTCTTGGAAGCAAGGATCTCAAGTGCCTCGGGCTCATATCCCGGTGCGATGATACCGTCGGATACCTCATGCTTGATAAGCTTTGCGGTAGGAACATCACATACATCGGAAAGAGCGATGAAGTCACCGAATGATGACATTCTGTCTGCGCCTCTTGCTCTTGCATATGCGCATGCGAGGGGTGAAAGCTCTTCTTCGGGATCTACAAAGTAGATCTTCTTAAGAACATCCGTAAGCTCGATACCTACAGCAGCACCTGCAGGTGACACATGCTTGAATGATGCAGCAGCGGGAAGGCCTGTAGCTGCCTTAAGCTCCCTTACGAGCTGCCATCCGTTTAAGGCATCCATGAAATTGATATAACCGGGCTTGCCGTTCTTAACCGTAACGGGAAGTTCTCTTCCGTCATTAACAAAGATCTTTGCAGGCTTCTGATTGGGGTTGCAGCCATACTTAAGTTCGATTTCCTTCATTTTAAGCTCCTCTCAATGATTACTGTATCTGTTCTCTTACATATGTCCCCGGCGTAAATACTACGGGTGACTCTTAACATTTACGGATTACTTAACATTTTTATTCATTATCCTGGTCTCATACTTGCCTGTCTCAATGTCAATGAATCTGACAAAGAGTGAAACCTTGTTATCGGGATTAAGCGCTTCCCAAACCTTTGCCGTAAATGACTCGATATTACCCTCGATGCCTACAAGCTCAGGCTCTCCCTCGAATGAAGGAAGGGGATTTCCGTCATTCATATATGTATGGATGAATCTTCCGTCTCCTGCCTTGGGATTCTCATACGCAAAAGTATATCTTAAGCAAGAAGAAGGATCTCCGTCAGCACTCTTTAAGATCGACATGCTGTAATCATAGTTGCCATTCTCTACATGAAGAACACCTGAGATACGAGGTGTGTAATTGGGAGCATCGGGCTCAAACTCACGGCTTCTTAAAGACTGCTCAAAGGTAAGATGCTTGCCCATTCCCTCATAAACGGTATCTGTCTGGTCACCGTTAGTAACAATGGTATCGTTTCCGAGTACACGTACAGGCGCATAGATTATAAGGCTCGGATCCTGCATTTTGGACGGATCAAAAGCTTCTGTGCGAATGCCTTCTCCCTCGGTTACAAAAACACGGTTACGGCTGTTCTCGCTGCGTCCCATGATAAAATATGCTGTTACTGCATACTTTCCGTCATCGCTCTTACCTATCACGATACCACGTCCGGGATAAGCATTGTTCTTTAAAAGTTCTGCAAGATCGTTTTTCTTCATCTCAACCTCCGATAGCTTATACGGGATCCGCCATTGCCTTATCTGTCGAATACACCCGGCATCCCAACTATTAGGTGCACGACAGTTTTCCGGATAAAAAAACCGTCCGGAAAAGAATTCGGTTCTTTCCCAGACGGTCGGTTTCTTTTTTGAAAGGATGAGCTTCATGTGGTTAATTCCACAGGCATCTCTGCCATATCCGTCAGTCGCTCACCCGCCCATTATAGCATAATCACTCCGGGCTGACTATCCTTGATTTGGTAAAGGATTACCTGGGTGACATCAGAGAATCGAGATCTGATACTCCGATAACACTTGCAGCCTGTGCGCGTACTGCTGCAGCGTTGGGACCATCCATCTGCTGGAACCATGAACATGCGATCTTGGGAGATCCTGTTGTGAATCCGTCAGGTGATGTGAACAATCCGTCTGCCATACGGCTCTGTGCGATCTCAGTAGGATGATCGAGCTGTCTTCCATAGATGAAGCCATCGATATACTGGTTAAGTTCGCACTGTCTGTATGCGTAAACCATTGATGCTGCCTGCTGTGATTCAGCGCCACCTATAGATGTATAAGCCACCTCACTGATAAGCACGCTTCTTACCTGACCTGTAGGTGAAAGAAGAGCGGGCTGGCAGAGATAATCGGTAAGAACATCGATATTCTGCATTGTTACATAAGGTGAATTCTGAGAATGAGTTACCTTGGAGCCCTGGTTAAGCTGAGCCCATACTGTCGGGCAGTAAAGCGGGAAGTTATACGGATGATCGTTAACCGCCCAGTCATAGTTACCCTGACTTGTAGCTATCGTATTGAAGTTATCAAGGAATTCCTTAACACCAAAGTGACGACGGTCACCGTTTGAAAGCCATTCCTGATCAAGACTGATGTATACGTTAGCGCTTCCGTTCTCAGACTTGATACCGTTGTAAAGAAGTCTGAATGCCTTCTCATACTCTGCTGTGAAAGCAGTGATATTGTACTGTGACTTGGGAAGGTAGTTCCACTCTGTTGCATTTACTTCGTTACCGATGATGTAGTTATCGATAGGTCCGTACTTGGAATCGGAACCGTAACGTGATCCGAGGAATGATCCAAGTGCCTCAAGACGCTCGATGCCTGCCTGATCACATACGTTAAATGCGTAATAATTTCCGCCGCCGCCTCTTGCTGCGGGATGAACCATTGTAAGATCTGCAGACCAGCCGTTAACTATGATCAGTGAAAGCTGGATGCCGCGTGCCTTCATTGCGGAAGCAAGGAAATCATACTGACCTACAAGTGTTGCATTGAAGCTGTAAGGCTTGCCGTTGTAAACATAATCAACTCCGCCGCCTGCAAAGAAATCAGGAGCGTTCAGTGTCCAGCAGCACTTCTTGATACCCATATCGGTAAGGAATGTTCCGTTGGTAGCGGAAGCTGCGGGATAGATACCCTTCTTGCCGCTGTCGTTTCTGATAGCGGTATGTGTTGCAACTGCTTCGGGATTGGTAATGAACATGCTGTTGGAAAGAACCTTGAGTGTTCCTCCCTGTACTCCCACAACAGTAAATTTCTTATAAAGATTGGATGCTGCCGTATTCTTGTTAAGAGCGAATGTAAATGTTGCCGCAGCATTAGCAGGTGCTGATGCCACTTCCACACCCGTTGCACCGAACTGATATGTCTCCTGTGCATACAGATGATATAAACCGTCATCCGTAGCTGCCAGTCCCGATGTTCCTACTACAACATTTGCCCCCTGGATAAGTGCGCCCACAACGGCAACCTGATTGGTAGCTGCCGGCGTATCCTGTACCAGTTCTGCCGCATTTACGCCCCTGCTTTCCGAAAGAACCGAAAGAGTGAGCACAACTCCGGTAAGAACGGACAAAGTACGTCTGATCAGCCGTGAAATTCTTCCTTTGACCATAAGCTTATCATCCTCCTTGACCCTTTTTTTGCGGAATCTCACCGCACGTTTCCTAAAATTTCTGCTATTTTCAATTTTACCCTACACCTTTCAAAGGGGCAACAAAAACAACCTTGGCATATTTAACTAATTTCGGTTCTCACAATCAACAAATTGTTGCACACATACGTTCTCTGCGGTAAAATTACTGCATTATGGGTTTTACATGCTATAAATTCCTGCTGGCATTCCTGCCTGCAACACTTATTTTATATTTCCTGATGCGGAAATTTAACCGTAACACTCTCGCAAAGTGTGTTATAGCTGCCGCATCCGCATTATTTTACTGGTTCTACGGAGCAGTCCCCTTTTTTATCCTTATTGGCGACTGCATCATCAACTGGTTTTTATCCAAATTACTCCAAAAAGACGGTAAGAGCACCGGAAAAAAGGTCATCCTGGCTCTTTCCATCATTCTTAATGTAGGACTTCTCCTCTATTTCAAATATTTCAATTTCTTTGCTGAGAATGTTGCTGCAGTAAGAGGCGCGGAATTTACCGCCTTCGACATAATCCAGCCTGCTGCCATAAGTTACTATACCTTCCAGCAGATCGCATGGCTTGTGGATTCCTACAGAGGTGAGACCGGAAAGTATACATTCCCGGAATATGCCGCATTTATCTTCTTCTTCCCCAAGATCGCTATGGGTCCCATCATCCTCCATGATGAATTCATGGGACAGCTCAATGATAAGAAGAAATTCCTTCCCAATGCCGAGAATCTGGGTACGGGATTCATCTGGCTCTCCATCGGTATGGCAAAAAAAGTCATGCTTGAGCCCATGTTTGCAGGCTGCGCTTCTTTCGGATTCGATCCGGCAAGGATTCCTTTGCTTTCAATGTCCGAAGCCTGGGCATGTTCCATAGCTTACACGATCCAGCTCTATCTGGATTTTTCGGGATACTGTGACATAGCGGCAGGCGTCTCCAAGATGTTCAATTTCGACCTGCCCGTAAATTTCAATTCACCCTACAAAGCTATCTCCATCGGAGACTTCTGGAAGCGCTGGCATATCACGCTTACCAGATTCCTCAGAAAATATATCTATTTCTCACTGGGCGGAAACCGCAAGGGCAAGGTTCGCACATATATCAATATGCTCACCATCTTTGTGATAAGCGGATTCTGGCACGGTGCCAACTGGACTTTCATACTGTGGGGAACTCTGCACGGTGTTATCATGATCATCGAAAGGATCTGCGGCAAGACACTTGAGAAGATCCCGAAAGGCATCCGCTGGGCAGTCACATTTATCGCAGTGGATATCGGATGGGTATTATTTAATTCACACTCCATAGGAGAAGCAGGAGCATTTTTACAGAGAATGTTCCAGTTCGGATCCCTGACACCTGCTGCCGAGTTCTACAATACCGTAGGCCTCAATTCCTACGCATTTATAACGGAACATCTCAATATCGCTGTTCCGCTTTTATTCATAGCAACCCTGTGCGGCCTTGTATTTACGAAGAATGTATATGAAAAGAAATACGAGCCAAACTTCCGCACCTCAATTGCTGTGGCACTTATGTTTGCATTTTCATTCCTGAGCCTCAGCGATGTGGCAACATTTATTTACTTCCAATTTTGATGATCTGAAAAATGGATAATTCTAAAGAAAAGAAAAACATTACCGAAAATAAAAATACGGAAAACAACACTCCCGAAACCACTGATGCAAAGCGCTGGAAAAGATTCTTTGCCAGCACTTTCTCCATGATCGCGATACTGCTTTTGGGTGCTGCGGGCCTTGTTATCTGGATAGATCCTTTCTTCCACTATCATGCTCCCTTTGACGGCGTATCATATGTATTGGAAGATGAGCGTTATCAGAACGACGGTATAGCAAGACACTTCGACTATGAGCTGCTTATAATCGGCACATCCATGTGCGAGAATTTCCGTACTTCACAGGCAGAAGAACTCTTTGGAATGAAGGCTGTAAAGACCCCCTTCGCCGGAGGTTACTTCAAAGAGATCAGTGACGCGGAAGGCCGTGCCCTCTCCTACAATCCCGACATTAAGATCGTAATCCGTTCCCTTGATCAGGGTTTTGCATGGCTTGACAAGGATAAGGAAAACGAGATCGTGGCGGATGCCAAATTCCTCTACGATGATAATTACTTCAACGACCTGCCTTATATCTTCAATCATAAAGTTCTCTTCTACTATCTGCCCGAGACCATAAAGCGTTCAATTGACAAGGTTCCCGCAGACAACTTCGATGACTATGCACGCTTTGCAGAGGACAGACCTCTCGGAAAGGATGTATTGCTTGCAAGGATGTATCACCCCGCCGATCCCGAGTGGCAGCCTCCCTATACAGAAGAAGACGTTGAACTGCTTAAGGAGAATATCAACCAGAACTTCATGAAGAATCCTGCCGACTATCCCGATGTGCAGTTCTACTATTTCTTCCCGCCTTACAGTGTTGCAAGCTGGTATGAGAATTACTACGCTCCCTGCAAGTTCAACAAATATATGATGACTTTCCGTACCATGACGGATATGCTGCTGGAATATGACAACGTACACATCTTCAGTTTCTTCGACGAAACCGATATCACCGGAAATCTCGATAATTACTCGGATGTTGCTCACTACAGCGGAGAAGTCAATGATCAGATGCTCATCTGGATGGCCGAAGGTTCACATGAGATAACAAAAGAAAATAAGGATGAGTATTGGGATATGATCGACGAGATCTACAGAAATTACGATTACGAATCCATGTACGAATGAAAATACTATAATAAAACACATTGATGGGATATAATAGGATGTATAGGGAAGCGGGTCTTCCTTATACATCTTATTTTTTTATTTATCATTCACCTCACATTCATATCCAGGGAGGGCAGGATGTCAGATGAATCCAAAAAAAGATCAGAGTTTCTGCGCGTAGCGCTCATGTTGGGCCAGCCGGAAGAGTATTGTCAGGATCTCTTCATCCAGGGTTTTTCTCAGACCATGCTGGAGAAGGGTTTGGATGTCTGCGTGTTTGCCATGTACCAGAAATACCAGAGCACTCCCGCTACAGAGATCGGTGATTCCCAGATATTCTCTCTTATCAATTATAAAGATTTCGACTGCCTCTGTATCATGGGTGATTCCATCCAGACTCCCGGAAAATACGATAAAATAGTCGAAGAAGTCAAAGCGAATTTTACCGGTCCCGTCCTGGTAGTGGAAAAGGATACCCCCGGCTTCATCAACGTTCTTCAGGATAATTACAATCCTCCCAAGAAGATCATCAATCATCTCATAGAAAAACACGGATATAAAGATATAGCTTTTCTTACAGGAAAGTCATGGCATCCTCATTCAAAATTGAGGCTCAAAGCCTTTATGGATGCTATGGCCGACCACGGTCTTGAGGTTGGTCCCGACCGTGTATTCTATGGAGATTTCTGGTATACGAGCGGTGAGAAAACAGCAGAGAAGCTCATCCGTGAATCCAAACTCCCCGAAGCTATTGCCTGTGCAAATGACTGCATGGCACTGGGCTTTGCGAAGACTATCATAGAAAACGGGCTGCGTATCCCCGAGGATATCGCTGTGATCGGTTATGACTGCAGTGACGAAGGAATGCATGCACCTATTCCCATCACCTCATGTCCTCTTCCCATCAAAGAACTGGGCATATACTGTGCGGAGAAACTTTATAATGCGCTCCATGGCATTGAGACCAAAGAGTTTACCGCCAATCCCGACCTCTTCATCGGACGAAGCTGCGGATGTGACGGTGACAGCTGCAAACCTACTTATAACACCCGAGACACCTGGAGCACTGTGATCTCCGGCGGAAGTATTTACTCTGTTTTCAACAGAATGAATGAAGATCTCATCGACCAGACCAATTTCCGCAATTTTCTCTCAACAATATATTCATATGTTTATCAGCTTGAGAACTTTGATTTCTTCCACCTGATGCTAAATGACGGATGGCTTTCCGAACGCGTGGGATATTCATCAAGATTTCTTAATGCCGTATCCGTTCATAAGGATGAAGGCTCTATCAGTACCGACAATTACTGCGACAGGGCAGATTATCTTAAATCAATGGGCTTCAGAACCGATCCCTCTCTCCCTGCCTCGCTTTCTTATTTTCTGCCTGTCTATCATAATAATAAGACTCTCGGATTCACCGTGCTCGGTTTCACGGACCGGGTTATGGGCCTTACACAGACAGCCAGGATATGGTTAAATAGAGTCAGCAACGGGCTTGAAGTATTCAGGAAAACCAATGAGCTTCAGAACACAAAGAGGATCATGGATGCAGGCATTTTATCCGACCCTCTCACCGGCCTTCCCAATTACAACTCATTCTTAAGCGAAAAAGATACTCTGCTTGATAAAGTTATTGAAAACAACGGCAACTTCAGCGCCTGCGCTTTTGATATAAAAGGGCTCACCAAAGTCAATTCCGAACACGGAAGAAACTCCGGGGATTCTCTGATCGTCGGCGTGGCAGCCATGCTCGAATCCATATTCAGAGTGCCTGTCGGGCAGTTATTCTATACCGGAAGCGGAGAGTTTGCCGCTATAGCCTTTACCGATGAGAAAGGCATGGAAGCTCTTTTGAAGAACGTTGATGAAGCCCTCAAAGCTTTCAATGCAGACCCTTCAGCTTTCATGGTCACTGAGCTTTACACCGGCACCGCATCCGGCACTCCGAAGGACGGTACCGAGTTAGAGAGAATAGTTAATGCCGCCCTCAGCACCAAGAACGGAAGCAAATTCTCAACTCGCCTGTCTGCAGTGAACTCAGGATCTCTTACTCCCGAGGAGATACAACAGGCTAAAATTGTCGAGGACGTCCTTAACAAGAATAAATTCAATTATCACTTCCAGCCCATAATAAAAGCTTCCGATGGTGAAATATTCGCCTACGAAGCCCTTATGCGCCCCGATACCGATCCGTATATCATACCGCCCGTGATCATTAAATATGCCGATTATCTGGGCAGGATCTATGATGTTGAAAAAGCTACATTTTTAAATGTTCTTAAACGTATTTCCAACGAAGACGATCCTATCAGAAAAGGTCGAAAAGTATTTATCAATTCCATTCCCGGAGTGCGCTTAAAAGGACGCGATATCATCGAAATAGAAAAGCGGATGCTTGAATATGCAGGAAGCATAGTAGTGGAACTTACGGAACAGACAGAGATCTCGGATGAAGAGCTGAGCGAAGTCAAGGAATCCCTGCTCAGACTCGGTGCAGCCACAGCTGTAGATGACTACGGAACCGGATATTCCAATATCGTTAATCTGCTTAGATATATGCCGGATTATGTTAAGATCGACAGATCTCTTATTTCAGACATCCAGAACAGCCCTCAGAAGCAGCATTTTGTCAGGGATATCATCGGATTCTCCCATGACAACGGTATAATGGCACTTGCTGAAGGTGTTGAGACACATGACGAATTAAAGGCCGTGATAAGGCTCGGTGTGGATCTGATACAGGGATTCTATACTGCCAAGCCTCAGGCTCTGCTGCTGGAGGATACGGCTTCAGGTATCAAGAAAGAAATACTGGATATCAGAGATCAGATAGAAAGCGGAGACGACTCCTCCGTATATATTGCCGGACGCGAAGGCCGCGTCATAATCTCAAAGCTCGTGGACGACGGCGTACACAGGATACTTGTAAATCAAAAGAAAATGACTTTCGTTGACTTCACTTTAGTGGGAACACCCGGATTAGAGACAGATCTCACATTGGAGATATCCAACGGATATAAGGGTTGTATCACTCTGGAAAACTGTTCCTTCGGCTTTGGTAACCCCCTCGGTACACCGATAACCGTAGGTCCCGACTGTGTCGTTACATTCCAGTTAAACGGCACCAATAAGATCAACGGCAGACTTTTGGCAGATGATAATGCCCAAATCGGAATAGACGGTGACGGAGAATTTTACATCGTAACGGAGGATGAGCTTTCCTCCGCCCGTGATGCATGCGTCAGATCAAAGACCGCGAAACTTCGCTTTAATTATTCGGGAAAAGTCTTCTTCGTTAAGGCAGCTTCACTTTGATCCTCTTTTGAAGAATACCGCTCCGAATGTCTGGAGAAGTATCTTTACATCAAGCGCAAGGGACCATTTATCTATATATTCAAGATCAAGCTTAACCACTTCATCAAAATCCGTGATATCGCTTCTTCCGTTAACCTGCCACATACCTGTAAGGCCGGGTGTGATAGATAAGCGTCTCTTGTAATGAGCATCATACTGCTCATATTCCTCAACTGTAGGCGGTCTGGTGCCTACAAGCGACATATCTCCCTTAAGGATATTAAAGAACTGTGGAAGCTCGTCAAGACTGGTACGTCTCAGGAACTTTCCCACCCTGGTAACTCTGGGATCATCCGACATCTTGAACATAAGCCCCTTCACTTCATTGCGGTCTTTGAGTTCATCCAGCTTTTCCTCGGCGTCTGTGTACATGGAGCGGAACTTATAGATCATGAACCGCCTTCCGTTCCTTCCGATACGTTCCTGCCTGAAGATAACAGGCCCCTTTGATTCAAGGCGTATTGCAACAGCTATAAAAGGGAACAGGATAACAGTAAAAATAATGCCTATTATGCTTCCCAGGATATCAAATATCCTCTTGATGATAAGCCTTCTGTAATCAAGGTTCTGAAGCGAAAATGAAAGAACCGAGTATCCTGCAATGGTTCCGGCTTCCTTGCCTTCCAGATTGATCTCATCAAGGCCTATATCGTAATTGCACACGACACCCATGGACTCAAAGATGTAAATGATATCACGTATCTTTTCAATGGAAACTTCCTTGGGAAGAGAGATAAACACACTGTCAACTATATTCCTGGTACCCGCTTCCATCAGATCGTCGGCACCGCCGACAACAGGTATCCCCTCTATCTCCTCGCCGGTCATATCCTTATCCATTATGACAGCGCTTCCTATATCGCAGTTCCACTCACCCGCTCCTTTTATCCTGCGGATGATACCCGCCGCACGGTCGGATGTGGTCACAAGCATCATCTTGTCCGAGTTGGTGCCCTTGCGATAAACCTTGAGCATATATTCTTTGAAAAGAATATGAAAAAGAAAAGTCAGGGTTATAGCCGATGATATATAGATAGCAAGTACCGTTCTGGAAAGCGGCTGATCCTTTTGGATCATAAACATAACAAAAGCCGCAAAAGAACCGGTAAGCCCCAATGACTTGATGACAGCAAGGATCTCTTTAAAATATCCTCTGATAAAGAAATCACGATTCCAGTCGGTAAGCGTGGAATACAGCAAAAGAAGCGCAGCCTCTATTATTCCGAACTGTATATATATATCTAAATTGCCTTCAGCCCCCAGCCCCCCGAATCGTGTAAATACGGCAATGAGCACAGCCGCCATAACAGCTATCAGCTCAATAAGGATAAGGCCGTAAGTTTTTATAACATTTGTTTTTTTATAAATCCTGTTCATTAACACCCGACCTTCAGCATCGCGGCTTTACCGTGAAGCGTGATCAACTCCGAATTCGAAGGAATGAAAATACAATCCCCTCTGAAAAATGCAAAGCTTGTATGCTCTGTACTGATCATGCCGCAGCCTTCCGTAACAAGGAGCACTTCAAAAGTAGTGGATCCTGTCCTGATCTGCGCCATTTCTTTGATGCGCTCGGTATTGAGCATCATTCTCTCAACCGTAAAATATCTGCATCTTCCTAATAACTCTGTTGCAATGCCCCTGTGAAAACATAATGTTCGCATAGGCTGACGCGGCTCCGGACATGCCTTCATATTGAGAACATCAAAAGCCTTATCAATATGCAGCTGTCTCATTTTTCCGTCTTTATCCTGACGGTTATAGTCATAAAGACGATACGTGAGATTGCTGCTTTCCTGTATCTCTGCCACAAGAGCACCTGCTCCTATTGCATGGACTGTCCCCGGTTTCACGAGAAATACATCATCTTTTTTAACCGGCACAAACTGAAGATATTTTTCAAGATTGCCATGTGCAAGAGCCTTTCTGATCTTATCTTCATTCAGATCGTATTTAAATCCGTAAACAAGCGACGAATCCTTCTTACTGTCCAGGACATACCACATCTCCGTCTTACCACGCTGTCCCGCTTCATGCTCAGCGGCATATTCATCATCGGGATGCACCTGAACCGAGAGATCGCTCTTGGCATCAATAAACTTGATCATTATGGGCAGATCTCCGTCACCTGCGGAAAACTGCGCCGCATGCGACCCCATAAACTCAGGATGTTCTTTTAATACATCCTTTAATGTCGCACCGCAAAATTCACCGTTTGCAACGATGCTGGGTCCGTCCGCATGAGTAGAACACTCCCAGGTCTCTGCAAGCGGATCGATATCTATATCCTTACAGAAATCGTCCTTTAGCCTCCTGCCGCCCCAGATATAATCCTTACCTACGGGCTTCAAAAGGAAAGGCAGTTTTCCGACTGCAGGCATAGCCTACACCTCCAGTTCAAACTTCTGCTTATCGTGTACGGAAATCTCCTTACCTATCTGAACTTCGATGAGTTCCAGCTTGGTATCTCCGGCAATTATCGTATGTCTGCATCCGGAAGCCATCGTAACCACATCACCGGGCTTAACTTTCTGTTCCATACCGTCTATCAGAACAGTTCCGTTACCGCTTATCACATTCCATATCTCATCCCTGTGCTGATGACTGTGATAATTCATACGGTGTCCGGGAAGAAGAGTCACATGTACTGTCATGGAGGAATCATTAACATCTATAACCTTAAAGTTTCCCCATGATTTCTCGGCAAACATTATCTGCTGATCTATCTTGTCAACGATAGGCTTGATATAAGAGCTCTGCTCCTTATCCGATACCAGCACGCCTTCCTGGCTGGCAACAACAACAGCATTCTTTATCCCCATGACAACGACGGGCACATCAAGTTCATTTACGACATGAACATCTTCACACTTGTCATTCATCACGACATTGCCTATAGCAGCTTCGGACATTGCGCTTGTAAGAGTATTCCAGGTGCCGAGATCCTTCCATGTACCGTTGAATCTCATCACTTCTATCTTGGATTCCTTCTCAACCACCGCATAATCGAAACTGATCTTGGTAAGTGTCTCGTACTTGTTGAAGAGATCAGCATAATCGGTAAAATCGATAAGTTCATGAGCACGCTTTAATACATATCCGATCTTATATGCGAATACACCGCCGTTCCAAAGAGCTCCCTGAGAGATATAATCCTCGGCAGTCTTAACATCCGGTTTTTCCTTGAAAGCCTCAACAACAGATATCTCTGACTTATCCTTAGGGATCATATAACCATACTTTTCCGAAGGATAAGTAGGCTCAACTCCCATAAGCACCAGATTGGCACTGCCTTCCGCTGCTCTGTTGCCAAGCTTCTCGAGAGCCTCAAAATAATCATCATCAACATAAGGATCGACGGGGCATACAACCACCGCCTCGTCTTCAGCCACGCCCTGAACATCATGTAGATAAGCTGTTGCAAGTGCGATAGCGGGAAAAGTATCACGTCTGCAGGGTTCAACAGAGATCCCCACTTCTTCGCCAACCTGATGATGGATGGCTGATACCTGTGTCTTACTTGTAGCTATAGTCACATTGGCATCTGCATCCACTCTCTTTATACCGCGGAACATGCGCTGTACCATTGACTCATAGCTTCCGTCTTCATTCTTAAAGATCTTTATAAACTGCTTTGATCTTACATCATTTGAAAGAGGCCAAAGACGTTTTCCGCTACCACCTGACAGTAAGATTATATTCATTGATCATTATCCTCCGATCCCTTGTTTTCCTATAAAATACTGCCGGAGCGCCAGCCCCGGCAGCACATTATATTATATCAGAAACTCGCCTATCAGTATAGCTCATCCTTACTGCAGCATACCTTTCAGCGGGCATAATACTCGGCTATTTTCTTAACCGCGTGTATCGAATCCTCAATGTCACGATCACTCATAAGAGGATAAAGAGGAATACTCATGATCCCTTCGTAGACCTTCTCTGCCACAGGACACAGTCCCTTTTCATATCCGAGATGTCTGTAATAAGGGAACCAGTAAACGGGAACATAATGGATCTGACACTGGACATTTTCCGCACTCATGGCATCAAAGAATTCTCTTCGCGTGCAGCTCAGTTTCTCAAGATCCAGCCTGATGACATAGAGATGTCTGCAGGAATCCGATTCAGGTATCTCTTTCTGAATGATCACTCCCGGAAGATCCTTGAACGCTTCATCATATGCCTTAACGATCTCTTTACGTCTGGCTTTGAACTTCTCTATCTTATGAAGCTGACTGATAAGGAGTGCTGCCTGAAAATCAGTCATTCTGTAATTGTATCCGAGCGATATCATTTCATAGTACCAGGGACCCTCATGAGGTGCGTCTTCCATCACGCTCTCGTCATGAGTGATACCGTGGGTACGTGCAAGCATTAGCTTTCTGTACATCCCCACATCATTGGTAAGGATCGCTCCGCCTTCTCCGCCGGTCACAGTCTTAACAGGATGGAACGAGAAGCATGTCATATCGGCAATGTTTCCCACATATCTGTCCTTATACTTCGTTCCGATGGAATGTGCGGCATCCTCAATAAAAACAAGACCGTATTCATCACAGATCGCTCTGATCTCATCAGCCTTAACAGCCTGTCCGGTATAATCAACTGCCACGACAGCCTTGGTCTTGTCTGTGATATGACTTCTTATGCTCTCGGGATCGATATTGTATGTCTCGGGATCGATATCCGCGAATACAGGACGGGCGCCACAGTAAAGCGCACAGTTTGCCGATGCCGCAAAAGTGATGGGCGTCGTGATGACTTCATCACCCTCTCCGATACCGGCCGCAATACATGCACAATGAAGAGCGGATGTTCCGCTGTTAACAACAACACCGTATCCCGCTCCCGTATATTTGCAAAGCTCGGATTCAAGCTCATCAACCTTTGGGCCGCATGTTATCAGATCTCCGCGGAGCACATCGCTCACAGCAGCGATGTCATCTTCATCAACCCACTGTCTTCCGTAATATATCTTTGACGTCCTGACGGGATATCCGCCCTTGATCGCTAATTTTTCCATGATACTTATTCCTTAATAAATTTTTTCTCTAAACTATATTATTGATCCTCCGCTAAAGCCTGTATCTGTCAGGCTTCGGCCCTTCTGTAAAAAGAACGATCCTATGTCCAATAAGGCTTCTGGTCCTTGTGGGTGTAACCATCCATCTTAACCCTGAAGTCTTCTATCATATCATGATAATAAGCCTTCTGTTTGTCATTCAGCTTTCCGTTCCCGCACAACTCTTTATATACCGCTTCCAGATTCTTAAAATCTTCCTGCGCGGCATCTTTATAATTATTTGAGCGGTTTAGATTCAGCTTAGTGATCGCATCCTCCAGTTGAGGATTCCTGCGGGGCGTCTTCCCCATGTTCTTAAAAAATCCAAACATACCGATCCTCCGGTCTTAGGATCTGAGCAAATCTCGCATTTGCTTTGTTGTCATCATTCAACGTGCTAATTATAGCATAATCTCCCGCCCCAAGGGACACACCTATAAAAACAGCGGCAGATCGCTCTGCCGCCGTTTAATCTATATCCGGGGGACGGATAGATTACTCTGTGATAGTCTTGGAATCACCGTACTTAGCCTGCCACTTAGCAGTTCTCTCGTCGATGATAGCCTGTCCGCCTGAGCTTAAGTAGTCAGACATATAGGAATCCCACTGAGCATCGAAATCTGCAGGATCAGCAAGGATCACGTTATCGTAAAGGATGTCTCTCTTGCTTCCGAGAGATGTTCCCATTCCGTCTTCTGCTGCGATTACGCCCACATTAACGTGTGTTTCCTGTATAGCGTCGGTCTGAGCTATCTTGTTGGCCTTATCTACAACCTCAGGATCGATACCAGCATAGCTGTGGCTGATAGACTTAGCTGTTACTTCAGGATCCATAAGGTTAAGACCGTTACATGTGATGGTGTAGTCGATGTTGAAACCGGAGTTCATGATAGGATCTCCTGTAGCTGCAACTGACTCATAAGCACCGTCATCAAGCTTATTGCATGTAACGCCTTCATCACCGAGCTGTAAGTACTGGATATGCTCAGGCGTTGAGATCCACTCAAGGTAAAGGAGTGATGCAAGCTGCTCATCATTTGTTGTCGGGAAGAAGATCTTTCTGTCGCCGGCTGTAGATGTAACATACTTTGTATGGCCACCGTTCTTGTCTGTGAAAGGATCGATAGCTACAAACTGTGCATCCTCGCCTACTGTACGCTTAAGGTTTGCATTGATGGAATCATCACCGTTTCTGAAAGGATAATCCCAGTTGTGAGTGAATGCTCCAACGTAACCGGCCTTCATGTAATCATCCTCAGTTGTATCACCGCTTCCATAGAGAGCGAAATCGTTCCAGAGAAGATCTTCATGATACCACTGGTTAAGAAGCCTTAATGCATCCTTTGTTCCGGGCTCTGTGAGCTTTCTGTCATCGAAACCGTTTACATAGAAATCAAATGTTGAGATCTCGGGATCGATGTAAGATTCGATAAGGTTAGCAGCTCTCCAGCCTACATCGTAAGAGATCGAATAAGGGATCATCTTATCTGCATCAGCTCCGAGAAGAGTATCGGCATTGTCTCTGAATGCTACCATTGTTTCATAGAACTCTTCTGTTGTTGTAGGCTCCTTGAGATTCAGCTTATCAAGCCAGTCTTTACGGATGAATGTGTTGATCCTGTTTGTTGTAGCTCTCTTTCCTTCGATAGCCCAGAGGTTTCCGGTATCGGGATCCTTATCCCAGTATACGTTTGTATCGCCAAGCCATGCGAACATGTTGGGAAGGAGATCCTTGTTTGCTTCTACAAGGGGAGCAAGGTCTGTAACGCCGCCCATATTGGCATATGTCTGGATAGTTGCATAGTCATAAGTAAGGCAGATATCAGGTGCTGTACCTGCTGCAAGAAGGTTGTTAAGCTCATCAACCTCTGTCCATCTGGGAACAGCTACAAATGTTACATCAACGTTGTAATCATTGAGCATTCCGTCATGGATGTACTTTGTGTACATATTGTTTGTAGGATCTGTACCGCCATCGTTACCTCTGTCGTAAACCTCTACAGTGATAGATCTTGTCTCTGCAAACTTTCCATCAACAAGCTCTGAACCTCCGGCTTCTGCTCCCGATCCTGCTCCCGATCCTTCTCCGGAATTACCTGTTCCTCCGGGATTTCCCTCTGCCTTGGTACATGCCGCGAACGAAACCGTCATAACAGTAGCAAGAACAACCGATAATACTCTTCTTTTCATGTTACCCCATCCTTTCTTATAGTCTTCTTTTTGTTTTTTATAATGACAGACCACAAGGGATCTGCATTTTACTCTTTAACCGCACCAACCATAACACTGTGAATGAAATACTTCTGTAACCAGGGATATACGCACAGGATAGGTATCGTTGTAAACATTACGATAGCTGCCTTAAGCGAGTTGGAAAGACCCGGTGTCGAGAAACCTTCCTGCGTTGATACTTCTACGTTGTTTATATTGTTTATTACATTGTAGAGCAAAAGCTGTAACGGATAGTACTTGCTTTCCTTTATGTACATAAGTGCATCAGAGTATCCGTTCCATCTTCCTACCGCATAGAAGAGAGCAAGCGTAGCAATTACCGGTTTGGAAAGCGGAAGATATATTGTTGTAAGGATCCTGATAAATCCTGCGCCATCGATCTCTGCAGCTTCTCTGAGCGAATCAGGGATCTGATAGAAGAAGCTTCTCATGATGATCATGTTAAATACAGAGAGACATGACGGTATTATCAGTGAGAGAGGATTATCAAGGAATCCAATGGACTTCATGAGCAGGTAGTTAGGGATCGTTCCCGCATTGAAGAACATTGTGATGGTGATGATAATGTTGAATACTCCTCTGCCCTTAAGCTTGGGATAGATAAGCGGATAAGCACAGCAAGCTGTCATAAACAGAGAGAGAAGTGTGCCTACAACCGTAAGGATCACCGTCCACCAGAAAGCCCAGATATACTTCTTATCTGAAAGTACCGTCTTGTAAGCGAATGTCGTAAATCCCTTTGGAATAAGATATACCTCACCCTTAACAAGATAATCGGAACCTGAAAGTGACTTCGCCAGCAGGTTTATAAGAGGAAGCACACATACAAGTGTTATAAGGATACACACGAATATGATCAGATAATCACTTAACTTAAATCTGTGTCTGCTCCTCACTTTTTCGTTTATAGTTTTAACTTTAATCTTTGAATCAGCCATATATCCTCCAATGCCGCAACGGACATTCAACAATTACCAGATTCCACGCTCTCCGAACTTCCTTGCCACTCTGTTGGAGATAAGAAGGAAGATAACTCCGACTACCGACTGGAACAGACCGATGGCGGTAGTGAGTGAGAACTTAAGTCCCTTGATACCGTTTGTATAAACATATGTTGAAAGAACGTTCGCCCAGCTCATAACCGTGTTGTTCTGGAATGCAAACGGTCTGTCGAAGCTTGAACCGATGATGTTACCAAGGTTCATGATAAGCAATACAACGATAGTCGATCTGATACCTGGGAGAGTTATGTGCCAAATCTTTGCCCAGCGTCCTGCACCGTCAACCTCTGCAGCTTCGTAGAGCTCATTATTGATACCGGCTATTGCTGCCAGATAGATGATGGAGTTCCAACCGAAGCTCTGCCAGATACCAACCAGGATATAGGTGAATACCCAGTGCTTGGGATCATTTAAGAACGGTATTGACTGTCCGCCCATCTTCTGGATAAGAACGTTTACAAGACCTGTTGAAGGAGTAAAGAGCTGCAGCGCGATACTTGCAACGATGACCCATGAAAGGAAGTGAGGCATATATGCTATCGTCTGAACAACCTTCTTGAATCTCGGAAGCCTGAGCTCATTGAGCATTATCGCAAAGAAAATAGGTATAGGGAAACCAATGATCAGATCAAGGAGATTGAGGACCACAGTGTTCCTGAGAGCAAACCAGAAATCTCTGTCATGGAAGGCCTGTATAAAATACTGGAATCCATGATTGTCGGCCCAAGGCATTTTCCATACATTCTGAACAAGCGAATACTTCTTGAATGCGATCTGAATGTAGACCATAGGTACATATTTGAATATCAAAAAATATACCATAGGAAGTAAGAGGAGCAGATAAAGCTGCCAATACCTCTTAAGATAGCGGATTGCCTCTTCCTTGGAAAAAGGCCGCTTTTCTATCTTTTCTTTTTTCTTTTTCTTCTTTGACGCTGCTGCCATAATTCCTCCTTAATTCATTTCATTGACATATTTCTTCAGTACCGCTCTGACAGAGCCCGGTGTACTGTTCATTTCTTCGAAATACTTAAGGACTTTTTCTGTAAGCCCCGCTTTATCAAGATCGACTCCGAATATCTCTTTGCAGGCTAAAAGTTCTTCAAGAGCTTTCCTGTCCTTAATACCGCTTCCAAAAGGATTGGAGGCCATGAGAGGATCGGTGACGGAAAATCCGGGGTCAGGACTCTTCTCCATGGCTTCACCCTTATCATCAAATCCGGTAAGGTATCTAAGCCACCCTGCAAACACAAGCGGTATCATCTTAAGATCCGCCGTATCCAGGCCACCTTCCAGATATCGGCTTACAGTGATGCCGAATCTTATGGGAAGCTTTTTAGATGTATCGCAGGCGATCCTCTGAGGCGTATCCGGTAAGAAAGGATTGGGAAGTCTCTTTTTAATTACCGTATCAAGGAAATCTATAGGTTTGATGATCCCGGGATCATCCGCTACGGGAAGGCCTTCCTTATAGCCTATCCTTTCAGCGAGTTTCTTCAGATCCTCGTCTTTCATCTCGTCGGATATCTTGGTGAAACCAAGCAGACATCCGAATACCGCAAGCGAAGTATGTACCGGATTGAGACAGGTAGTGACTTTCATACTCTCAGCCTTCTTAACCGTCTCCCTGTCCGTAAAATAGAATCCTGCCTTTTCAAGAGGCGGACGCCCTGCAGGGAAGTCATCTTCTATTACAAGGTACTCTGTCTCTTCCGTATTAACGAAGCCTGATGTACATGTATGCTTATCCGTAACCGTTATCTCAAGACCTTCGACACCCATGTCTTCAAGTTCTTTAAGGATATTTTCATCAGGCCTGGGAGTGATCTTGTCGATCATGGTCCATGGGAAAGATATCTTCGTCCCATCATTCAGGTATTCTTTAAATCCGGCATCCGCGCAGCCGTTACCGCACCAGCCGTCTGCAATCTCCGTGATTGCCTTTTTGAGAAGATCTCCGTTTCCCGAGCAGTTGTCCATGCTTATACATGCAACAGGGAAAGCACCGTTCTTAAATCTGTGATATAAAAGAGCAGCAACTTTTCCGATATAGCTCTCGGCTTTTTCGGGGCCTGCCGAGATATCGTGAGCTACAGGTTTCGTATACTCTCCGTCTGCGCCCCTTAAGCTATATCCCTTCTCGGTAATAGTGAAGGAGATCATCTCTAGCGAAGGAGAAGAAAAAATTTCCTTAAGTCTTCCGTAGTCCTTTCCGGCACTTCCGTCCAGGACACATGATTCCATTACGGAACCAATGACTTTCTTTCTTATATTGCCGTCAGATCCCAGTGTCATGAGAAGCGAAAGATTCTCGTAAGGATCATATGCCTTATCTATTATCTCGTAATCAAAGCCTTCACAAACAACAAGTCCTCTGTCGAATAAGCCTTCATCAAGGAGCTTCTGCATAGCAGGTGCCTGAAGAGCTCTGAAGATGTTGCCTGCTCCGAAGTGGATCCAGACAGGAGACTCCTTTGTCTTATCCTTTACACTTTCATAATCAAATTCCGGAAGTCCGATCCCCGATGCAAGCCACTTTTCTCTGTCTTTTATTCCTTCACGCGTTAATCTCATTTTGTCTTACAATCCTTCTTTCCTTTGATCACTGCTTCCCAGAGGCCGTTAAGGTAAGTTGCGCCAAGTGCTCTGTCATAGAGTCCGTAACCCGGCATGCTCTTCTCGTCCCAGATCATTCTTCCGTGGTCAGGTCTTACCGCTCCGTCGAATCCGACTTCTATCAGCGTCTTCACGATCTCATACATATCGAAACTTCCGTCCTCCGAAAGATGAGCCGACTCCTGGAAGTCTAATCCCTCTCCGTATTGAATGTTTCTGATATGCGCAAAATGTATCCTGCCCTCGAGGGATCTGATGATATCCGGAAGATCGTTGTTCCTGTCGGAACCGAGGGATCCGGTGCAGAGTGTCACTCCGTTGTGAACATCATCAACCGCTTTCATAAGTCTGATGACGTTGTCCTTATTTGTAATGATCCTGGGAAGACCGAACACGCTGTGTGCAGGATCATCCGGATGGATCGCCATCTTAATGTCATACTTATTGCATACCGGCATGATAGCCTTTAAGAAATAAACCAGGTTATTGAAAAGATCCTCTTCCGAAACATTCTCATAAAGATTGAACAGTCTGCGGATCTCTGTCATTCTCTCAGGTTCCCACCCCGGCATAACAGTTCCGTTGGTGCTGTCCTTGATGGAATCAAACATCTTCTCGGGATCCGTATTTCTTACTACTTCATCTTCGTAAGCCATTACTGTCGAGCCGTCGGGACGTTCCTTTGCAAGATTTGTTCTGGTCCAGTCGAATACCGGCATGAAGTTGTAGCAGACCATATGGATATCTTCTTCACCCAGCGCCTCGAGAGTCTTGATGTAATTCTCGATGTAAAGATCTCTGTCACCTGTGCCCGCTTTAATGTCATCGTGAACATTAACGCTCTCTATTCCGGAGATCTTAAGTCCCGCTTCAGCCACATCAGCCTTAAGCGCCTTGATCTCATCGCGTGTCCAGAGTTCGCCGGGTTTCTTATTGTAGAGCGTAGCGATAACGCCCTTGATCCCCGGTATCTGAGCGATATATCTGATAGGTACCGTGTCAAATTCTTTACCGAACCATCTGAATGTCATTTCCATAAGCTTATTCTGCCCCTTACCGCCTGCGCCCCTCGGCTTCAGGCCTATATTTTGCTTGTTGTGATATTGCACAATACATCTTGCGAAATAATGTGCAGTTTTCACTTATTTTCCTGTCTTTTGGGAAAATCCCCAAATATCCATGTGCAACCTGATGAATTCAGTATACTTTTTTGCCTGTTGTTTGAACATTGTTGTGACTGTTGTATTCATTGCAATTACTGCAATGATATGCTATTTTTGTAGCGGAGGGTTTTGTTTTATGAAAAACGATGAACTGAGATCCCCATTTACAACAAGGCAGTATATGCTGTCCGAGGATTATGAGATCTATTTCTACAGCGATCTGCGGATCAAGCCCACGCCACTCCATGCTCATCCCTACTACGAATTCATATTCTTCGTACAGGGCGATGCGGTAATGGTGACAGGTAACAGAACCTTCACACTTCAACCCGGCGACATGGTACTCATTCCTCCCGGAGTTCCCCATCATTCAGTCATAAGAAATCCGGAAATCCTATATCAGCGATTTATTTTCTGGATCAGCACAGAACTGTGCGAACATTTTGGAAAGATGTCCGACGACTACAGACTTGTATTTTCTCTTTCAAAAGAAAAGGATTGTTACAGGCATCACTACGAAACCCTGGAATTCAACAGGATACAGACTTATCTTTTCGACATACTTAGGGAAAGACATTTCGAGCGCTACGGAAGGGATGCAAGGATACAGATCCTCATTCAGAGTCTCATCCTCAGCATCAATCGTTCTGCCTATGAGACAGTACACCCGCCCGCAGCAAAGAAAGAAGTCGACCTTAACCAAAAGATCTTAGATTATATCGACAGTCATCTGTCAGAAGATATTTCTCTTGACAGTATCGCCGATCATTTTTATGTTTCAAAATCACATATTTCCCACACCATTAAAACCGGTACAGGTCTCTCTACCAACAGATATATCAAGAAGAAAAGACTTGAACTGTTTCGCACAATGCTTGTAAGCACCAATGATATAAATACCGCTTGCCACGACTGCGGTTTTACGGAATATTCCACTTTTTTCAGAGCCTTCAAAGATGAATACGGTATATCTCCGGGCGATTACAAAAAGCAGCTGATCGAAGAGCGAAAAATATTTGCCGAAAAAAAAGAAATATAAAACAGTTCTACCGCAAGCATCATCCTATCATACTGTCCACATTGCTCTTATCCACAACATTGATCCTGCACTTCATGATCTCGGACGGAAGTTTTTTCTTGGTCACTATGGAATTGTACATCCATACGATGGGATCATGCCCCTGTCCGAAGGGATCCTGTCCTATGGCAGCAGCGATTATGCCCTTCTTGATATATGCAAATATATCATTGGAATGATCGAATACAACCAGTGAAACCTTTCTGCCGGACTCTTCTATGGCTCTTGCCGCAGCAAGGGGATGACCGGTTGTGATATACATTCCCGTAGCATCAGGATGAGCCTTAAGCGCATTAACTGCCTTTGTATATGTATCATTCTCATCATCCTCAACCCGAACCGCATCCTCTATCTTAACAGCAGATTTTGCGAGAGCATTCTTAAAACCTGCAAATCGGAGTTTGTTTACTTCAATACCCTCATCTCCAACAAGAGCGATGACCTTGCCTGATCTTCCGAGAGCCTTATCCATAGCCTTTCCTGCGGTTATACCGGCATCCAAAACATCCGGTCTGAAGCACCCGTCACGATCCGAAGGTGTAGCACAGTCACAGTTGAAGCAGTAGATCTTCTTTCCGGCCTTACGAGCCCTGCGGAAAACATCCATAGCCGAATCCATGAATCCGGGGAATACAAATCCGTCAAAGCCTTCAATAAAAAGCTCCTCAGCAATAGCCGGCATCTCTGCAGCCTTATCCCAGTCCGTAAACGGAATATATCTCACTTCAACATTGTAGTCTTCAAGTTCTTTCTGCGCATAAACGATACCTCTGCGGACACTGTACCAGAAGTCATTATCCAGGATACAGAAAACACCTATCTTGATCTTCCTGCCTTCCCTCGCATTAACAGGCTGAACCGATGTGGTGAACTGCTTGAGAAGCGTCTGTATTCCCTTAAGCATAGAATCAAGAGATTCCACATTATCGCTTATCTTAACGGAGTTCTGAGCTGTAAGCTCGGACACACTGGCGATCTCCTCGGTTCCGCTGGTAGCTTCTTCTGATGCTTTAAAAGCAAGCCCCGCTTTATCCTTGGTCACTCTGGAATTATTGGTGATGGTATCTATCTTGCCTGAGATATCGCGCATCTTATCATTGATATCCGCAGACTGCTTATCGATGGTTCTGAACGAAGCACTGACAGAATCAAATTCTTTTCTGCTCTCTTCGAATACTTTTGCGCACTCCTGTATGCTCTCATTAACCTTGGCGCTGCTTGCAGAAACATTTTCCAGGATATCATTGATAGTACCGATACCTTCAAGAGTCTTCTCGGACATCTCACTCATCTCTTTGGTAACTACCGCAAATCCTTTTCCGGCCTCTCCAACTCTCGCCACTTCGATAGAGGCATTAAGAGCAAGAAGCTTCAACGATTCACTCATATCTACGATGAATGCACCGATATTGTTTACTTCGGAGATCCTCTCGCTGAATTCCTTGAGGATCTGCTCACTCTGCATAAGATTCTCGGATACGAATTCCATCTTGCGCTCATAGCTTTCAAGACTGACAACTCCGTTCTTGCAGCTCTTGGCCGAATCATCGAGTATCTCGCCTATATTCTTTGTAGATCTGTCGATCTCTATAAGCTGTGTTGTATTATCTTCTATAAGATTGAGACATGTTCCCACAAGATCCTGCTGTTCCTGGATCTTATCAACGATCTCCGCAAGGCTTGCAGATATCTGCTGGCTGCCTTCCCTGTTCTGAACCGATCCCTTTGAGAGATCTTCTATGGCATCGGAAAGGACAACCACATTTCCCTTTGTGGCTTCAAGAAATGTCTGAAGATTATTCTTTATGACATTAATAGCATCGGCCATATCCGACTGAGCTTTGTCCGATGACGAAAGCTCCATATCTTCTATATCTATCTTTCTTCTCTTGATCTCCTCCGCATGTGACAATACAAGAGCCGTCTGTTTTTTTTCGGAAATGATCCTGATTATAAGAAATGCAATAAGAACAGCTTCCAGTACAGCGAGTATCCCTAAGAAAATAGTCATGATACGATAAACCCCTTTCCTGAATGAAAAGCCCCTCGGTAAAAATGTACCCTTACTTTTACATTATATAATACAACAGGCCCTTATATAAGAGCCTGTTGTGTAAATTTTATGAATAAACCTTTTATATAAATCGAGTCGAAATAAATCAGGTTTGATGTATATCAAAGATCAGTTTTTTACCGTCAAAATATGTATAGTGTACATTAACTGCAGAATAATTATCTTCATCGAATTTCTTACAGGAATACCACGGGCCGTCGCCGGTAAAACCGGTATCTATCTTCTCAAAATTGATATCGGAGGGCGTAACTTCTTCCCATTCATATTCTGCGGCAAGCCTCTCTGCTTCTTCATCGGTAAGATAAACTATCCCTCTGAATCCGGACTCGGTGGGTCCCACTGAAAGCCTCCCATGATCAAAATAATACCGTTCGTAAATTACATGATCATAATCCGAGATCGCATTCATATAATTATCCATTATCCATGAGTCGCAGTATAAGATCACAACCTCTTCATTTGTTTTTCTCCCCGATTTACCGCCGGCACAAGCCGACAGCATCAGACAGGATAAAGCAAATCCAAGAACAGCTGCCTTTTTAAGTATATTTTTCATAGATCATCGTCCCCTCTTTCCCGTTATATATGGATCCGCAAAATATTTTTGAACAATTATAAGTTTTGCTTATCTTAACAAATACCGCAAGTGTAATAAAGTGAAATTACTGTGAACCGTTATATACCGGCTATGTTGACACCAATATCGCAAGAAAATTATAATTTCTTTTGTTCCGGGATCAGCGGAAGATATTATTAAATAAATTCGGAGGCCAAATTGAAATTCTTTATAGAATCAACTGTTACTGTACTTGTCGGGATCATCATCTCAATGATCCTGCTTTGCAAGACAGATAAGAAGAAAAATACATTTTTAAAAATACTCGTATATATTTATAGTCCTTTAACGCTGTGGTCTGCATACTTTTTTGTCAGATATCTGATGCTCTCAGGTCTGCCAATGGTATTGTTTTGGGCAGAACTCGCATTTTTCGGTCTGATACGCATCATCATGCTTACAGCAGAGATCAAAGGAAAGCCCGTAATAAAGATATCGAAGATTGTCCGGATAGTCTACAGAAGCTGTTTCGCTGCAGGTCTCATCGCATTTATAGTCATAGAAGGACTGATAATCAATGATATGAATACCACTCCGCAAAACGGTCTGGATTATGTGGTAGTACTCGGTGCGGGCGTAAGCAAAGATGTTCCAAGTCCTACTCTGTGCTACAGGATAGAAAAAGCAGGCGAGTATATGCAAAATAACCCGAACACGATACTTATCGCTTCCGGCGGACAGGGTCCGGATGAATGGATCAGTGAAGGAGAATGTATAAAAAAATATCTGGTAGGCGTATACGATATACCGGAAGAACGTATCCTTGTAGAGGATAAATCCACTTCCACAGAGGAAAATCTCAGATTCAGCAGACAGCTTATAGAAAAAGATGATGCCTCAGTGGGCATCATCACAAGCAGTTTTCACGAATACAGAGCGGGCCTCATCGCCGAACGTGAAGGATATAAGGATATATACAGTATTCCCGCAGATTCAGTATTCCCGATGGGTATACACTATACTGTGAGGGAATTCTTCGGAGTTGTGTATCTGCTTATACGCTAAGTTCGTAAAATGTCTTAACAAGTTTTATCATATCTGCAGTATCGCCTGTTCCCGCCGTCTCAAAAGGTGAATGCATGGCAAACTGCGGAAGTCCGATATCAGCGGTAGCAACAGGCACACTATTGTTCAGGATATTACCAAGAGTTGAGCCTCCCGTGATATCCGATCTGTTGGTAAATGTCTGAATCTTACATCCTGCCTTTTCTGCTACCGATCTGACCACCGCTGCAGAATAACCGTCCGTACAGTACTTTTGATTTCCGGAGAACTTAAGAACACCGCCGCCTCCGATCACAGGTCTGTTAACGGGATCAGCCTTGGATACATAATTCGGATGCATCGCATGAGCATTATCTGCCGAGAGCATAAAGCCTTCCGCAAGATCTCTGTGATATTTTTCCTTATCGATACCAAGTCCGCTGTAGATACGTTCCAATGTATCGGAAAGAAAGGTGGATGCAGCTCCCTGTCTGGTAGAACTTCCAACTTCTTCATTATCAAACACAACATATACAGAAAGCTTCGGATACTTTGACGCACTTAAGAAACCCTTAAGTGTGGTGAACGCGCACTGAAGATCATCCAGTCTCGGCGCCGATACAAATTCATCATCCGGTCCCCAGATATATCCTTTTTCATTGTTATAAACGAAAAGATCGCTTCCGAGGATTTCTCCTTTACCGCATCCGGCTGCATCTGCAACCGCATCCATAAAGCTCTCATCGTTACCTTGGTTTTTAACCGAATAAAGCGGGAGCAGTTCCTCCTGCGCATTGATGCTATGTCCATCATTTGCATTCCTGTCCATATGTATAGCGAGAGACGGGATCATAAGAATATTTTTTTCAATATCCACCAACTTTCCCGTGATCTTTCCGTTCTTTCCGGTAAATATCCGTCCCGCAACGGAAAGCGGTCTGTCAAACCATGGATGTATGAGCATACCGCCATACTTCTCCACGTTAAGAACGGTGTACGCACCGGCTCTGTCCATCTCGGGAGATTCTTTTACTTTGAAACAGGGAGAATCGGAGTGTGATGCAACTATATTGATACCATTAAACTTTTTAGGTATTGCAAAAGCGATGATGGCAGAATCGTTTCTTGTAACAAAATATTTACAGCCGGACTTTAACTTCCATCCGTCGGCTTCCGCAAGTTCCGTAAAACCTTTGTCAGCAAGCATATGCTTTATATTTTCAACAGCATGGTAGCTGACAGGGCTCTTATCTATAAAATCTATCAGTTCTTCGCAGCTTTTCTTTACATCTGATCTCATTTTGGTTTCCTTTTTCAAAGTTATACGATCATTGTACGATCGTCATAATTTTAAATCTTATCAATCGGGGTAGCAAGTCACTTGCAACTCCGATAAAACCATTCGGCTTCATCCGGTTATGCCGCACTCTTACCGGATGATAAGTCGGTCTTCCGGAGCAAGATACATTCTGTCGACTTATTAAACGTCAAAGGCTTTATAGAATTCTTCAAACTGCAAAACCGAAACATGGCTCCGGAATAATCAAGCGGATGCGCATCCTTGGTTAGTTGCGTGAACTCATAGCTGTATATGCCAAAAATAAGTCATCGTCTGTCTATCCGCTTCTTTGCAGGACTGATCGCCTCCATAGGACAAACGAGCAGACACAGATGACAGCCGACGCATTTCTTCCCATCCAGCTTCGGTTTGCGTTCCTCAAAAATGATAGCCTGATGTCCGCCATCCTCACAGGAGATCGCACATCTGCCGCATCCGACACATTTATCATAATCAAATGCAGGAAACAGCACTGTATCACGTTCCAACACATCCGTTGTCGCACTGACAAGTTCCAATCCTGCTCCGATAATATCCTTTACAGATCCTATCCCCCTCTGTGTCAGATAATAATTTAATCCGCTTTTCAGATCATCAATGATCCTGTAACCATATTGCATAACCGCAGTCGTGATCTGAACAGAACCTGCTCCCATAAGGATAAATTCCAAAGCATCTCTCCAAGTCTCGATGCCGCCCATGCCACTGATATGCATCCCCTGAAGCACCGGATTCCGCCCCAATTCCGAGATAAATCGAAGTGCGATGGGTTTTACCGCATTGCCGCTGTATCCGCCGATGGCTGATCTGCCATTTACATCAGGTGAGGAAACAAACGTATCGGGATTCACGCCGATGACAGATTTGATCGTATTGATCGCAGCGAGACCATCTGCCCCTCCTCTGAGCGCAGCCTCCGCCGCCGGACTCATATTAGCCACATTAGGCGTTAGTTTTGCCAATACCGGTATCCTCGCTCCCCGCTTAGCCGCCCGGGTATATCTCTCCACCAGTTTCGGGATCTGTCCGATATCGGATCCCAGCCCCTCTTCCATCATATTAGGGCAAGAAAAATTTAATTCCACAGCATCAGCGCCGTTTTCTTCACAGAGCCTTGCCAGTTCTTCCCACTCATTTTCATCCTGACCCATAATGGAAGCCAGTATAAATTTTGTCGGATAGTTTTTCTTCAGTCTTCGGATGATCTCCATATTTTCATCCACGCTATGATCCGATAACTGCTCTATATTCTTAAAGCCGGCGATCGTGCCATTATCACCGTTGATCGCTGAAAACCTCGGAGATGCTTCCCTGATATCCATTGAACAGATCGTCTTAAAACATGCTCCTGCCCACCCGGCTTCAAAAGCTCTCGCACACATATCATAAGTGGATGCCACGACCGAAGACGACAGCATGAACGGATTCTCCAAAGGAATGCCGCAAATATCACATTTGAGGCGTTCTTCCTCCGAAGGGGTATCGATCTCTGCCATCGGGATTACTTCTTTCTCCAATTTTTCCATAAGCTTCCGGACAGGAACTTCTCCGGATCTTACGCAGACTTTCTCACATGGGGCATCACAATCAGAACAGGGGCTTTCCTGCGGCACAGACAACGCCGCGATATCTTCATTGTCAAACCAGACATGACGTAGTATATCTCCCGGTTCCATCTTCGGGCACGCGGCAGAACACGGAGCATCCTTACATAACAAACAGGATATCATATCGCTTCGTCTGATAATTCTTTTCGCTATCATATTTTTCACCCCCACATATTATTAAAATCAAAAATCCAGTTCTTTTTTTCTGAAAAGCAAATATGCCAGAGCGACGTAAATAACACAAACTTTGCAGATATGCACTCTCAGAGCTGTTCATACCTGCCCCCCGCCGATATTGAAGATATGTTCTGAATATCAGTAATATATTTTCTGACAGGCTCCACGCCAAGATCATCTCGCGCATCCCAGTCTGAATAAAGATCGATCCATTTTTTGTATATCAAAGCATTATCGCTCATCAGTGAATCATCAGACGCGATCTCCATTGATCTTTCATATATCAGCTTTGTTTCCCCTATACATTTATATATTTCTGCAGACTATTTAAGTCCCGCCAGGCGGTTGCCCGATTCCATGATCTTTTTGGTAACCATCTGTTTTTGTAAAAGCGCAGCTTCAAAAAACCGGCCAAGATATGTATCGGATCTATTGCTGGATTCTGCATATTCCGTAATATACTCATCCATATCAAAATCAGGTACGACTTCCCCCGAAAGGCTCTCTCCAAATTCTTTCCAGTCAGCAGAGGCATCAACCTGTCGTTTTGCTATTATCCTCCTGATCCAGTCTATGTGCGGTGCGATCTTATCTTTATCATAAGTATCATTTTTATAATCGTCATTTTCTCCGCGAAGGTATGTCAATGCGTATACCATCTGTGAAAAAGCTCGTTCGTAGTCACTTGGATTATCTTTAACTATTTCTTTGTAATCTCCCCATGCAGGAAGATAAACATACCGGATATAACTGTAATCGGGCAGATGCCCCGCCCGTCCGTGCCCGAGGTTCATGATGGAATTCTCGTAAGGCTGATATACACTTCCAACATAAACCGGCCTGTCAACATCCTCAGCAGCCGAAGGGTTATGAGAAAACCTGATCTGCCTGCGTTCCGGATCACCGCCATCCCCCGGTAAAAGCTCATAGAAATACCAGTTTGTATTATTGATAACCAGTGACGGTGTTCCTGCGAAATAAGTATGAGCCCAGGTGTCCGCAAGTACATGCATTGCGATCCCTGCAGCTTCCAGCCCTTTACCCTTCGCCAGTTTTACTGTATCCACTGTTAAATCTCCGTTCGGCCCACAGATCAAGCGGTACTTATCCTTATAATTCCGCGCCCCTCTGTTTACAACCGCATACAGATCCCGTGGCAGGAAATGAAATGATGCCCAGATCCTGGTGATATCGCATAGTCCCATAGGGTCCGTTCTTGCCTGTAAGAGTTCTGTCTGCAACTGTGTTGTGGCAGCCTGTGCCGGCCCTCCCGCTTTTTTCAGCCATGTTTCGGAGCAGTGATCCACAAGCTGTGCCGCATGACAGATATCCACACTTTTCTTATGATCGTAACCCGCCAGTATCGCAGCACAGTATGTCGCGTAATAGTGAAAATCCCCCTGCATTTCTGCTTTCTCCTAATCTATCATGATCACCTGTCGGCGGCGGAACGAACCAACCATATTCATAACTGCGGAAAAGATAAAACCTACGGCACAGATATAAACAACACTTGTTCCGCTACGGATAAAAACGAGACAACAGATCGCGATCAATATCTTGACCACTCCCTGAAAGGTCTTTAATTTCCACGAACTCTGAATTCCTCTCGCCTCATTTGCTCTCAACAGATCCACCGCCCCCGAAAAAACTAATGTCCCTGCCAGATACATTAAAACATAGACCTTGGGAACCCAGACAAGAGAACCTGTGAATATGCCAAAATCAAGGAACAGGACCCCACGGAAAAATATATTTCTTCCACCCACCATGTGGCGTGCCATCCGAAAGTAAAACCAGAGCATACGCAATCCCATTATCTCCAGCGTGAAAGAAAAGACACCGATTATGCCCATATATGCTTTTTCGCCAAACACAAGCATTGCCATACCTATGAGAATCATTAAAACTGACAGCAATACTCGTCTTATTCTCTGCCAGATCGTCATCTTTTTTCTGCCTTTTCAAGTTTTCTTATCGTGCGAACCGCAGTCAATATATATATATAATTAATTAGTGTTGTAACCTCCATAACGAAAAAAGCAACGTCCACATTTTGGTTTGGATCCGACGGTTTGCTCAAACTCATGATATTCAATATGAGCAATATCCCGGAGAAAACAGTACTGAAAACAGTCAGTACGATATAAAAGTTGCTTTGCTTTCCTGCTGTCTGTCTTCCGTCCCGAAAAGCATTTAAACCTATGTAGAGATGATACAAAAACACTGCTACACTAAACAGTTGGATCATCAGCAGGATCATCACCCAGAGGAAAACAGATACTGTTTTCTCATATTCTGTGCCTATAACCGCACTTCCGCTCTGCTCCATGACCGTCCCGATAAGCTGTGCGATCGTTTCCTCCCCCAGGAATAAACCGATATAGAGTTTGATGATATCCCATATGGATAAGGCGATCACCATACTGCCGCTTATAGCTAAAGCATCTCTGTTGCGCCGCAGTCTGATCTGTATCTCATCATTAAAAACTTTTGCCATTTATGTCCTTATTATCTTTGGTTTTGAAATGTAAATATTTCCGGCCTGACAGAGTTTTGTCTGTTCGTGAAGTCAATCATGTAAACTAAATGCTGAATTTATAGGATCACATAATAAAAAAGTCTCTACAGGCTTTCATCTGCCCATAAAGACTCCTTTTAATCTGTTTATCGGAAAACAGGGCGCAGCGATGCCCTGAAACGAAATGCAATGCGATGTAAGATCAAGCCCCCTCTGCTTCATAATTCTCGCGCCCCTCTTAATATTTCTTCTTAACGGCCCTTCTTAAACAGCCTTTATCTTATTATCATTTCACGTACTTATACTTATTTCTCCAAATAATTACCGGTAAAATCACCTGTTTCTTTATGTCTTTATTATATACCAGGAATTGTCACATACCAAGTTTTTTCGTCGTTTTTATGGCGTGATCCCTCGACTAAACCACGAACATGATGAATCAAGATAAAAATACCCTTCCGATAATATCCTTATTATCAGAAGGGCAATATTATGAAGGAATATGGATTTGTTAATTATATAAATTTACTTATCGTGACAGTGACATTCACCTGACATTGCGCAGCCGGAGCAATTGCATCCGCAGGATGACTTGCCGGCCTTTTTATCTTTTATCCCTTTCATGACGATAAGAGTTACGATCGCCACCAGGGCAATGATCAAAACAATATCAACAATATGCAACGATAACCAGGTGATCATAATGTCACTCTCCTTTTTCCGGATCAAACTGTAACAGTAAGTTTTTCTGACTCTTTATACGGTCTGAAGAGCATATACATCAGGAATACGAACACCGCGATGGCGAATATCAGACCTGCTATATTTGCACTTCCCGCAAAGAGTAATCCAAACTGGTAAACCATTAGAGCTACACCGTATGCAAATACACACATATACGTTATAGCGAATGCAGTCCACTTTGCATTATTCATTTCACGCTTGATGGCGCCCATAGCTGCGAAGCAGGGTGCACATAAGAGGTTGAATACCATAAAAGCAAATGCCGCAAGCATTCCGTGTCCGCCTGAAAATGCATTGAAATCAGCGTTAACATTTGCCCAGATCTGAGAGCCTTCTTCATCAAGCTCATCATCCTCTGTTTCAGCCTCATAGTTGTAAAGAACGCCGAAGGTACCTACAACCTCTTCCTTGGCAACAAGTCCTGTTACAGTTGCAACGGTAGGTCTCCATGATCCAAAACCAAGGGGCTTGAAGATGGGAGCTGCTACACTTCCGACTCCTGCAAGGATCGAATCGTCCATAGGAGTTACTTCTTCAGGTGAAACACCCATTTGTGCCGCAACTGACGCAACATACTCTTCTGTCCAAACGCTCTCATCCTCAGCAAGTTCATCAACCATACCGAACTGACCGTTAACGGACCCAAGACTGCTCATAGCCCAGATGACTATTGAAGATATAACGATAACGGTTCCTGCACGCTTTATGAATGACCAGCCGCGCTCCCATGTTCCATGGAGGATATTTTTCCAGGACGGAATGTGGTAAGCAGGAAGCTCCATAACGAATGGTGCCGGATCTCCTGCGAACATCTTGGTCTTCTTAAGCATGATACCTGAGATGATGATCGCTGCCATTCCGATAAAGTAAGCTGATGTAGCTACCCAGCTGGATCCTCCGAAGAGTGCTCCGGCGATAAGACCGATGATGGGCATCTTAGCACCGCAGGGGATAAAACATGTTGTCATTATGGTCATACGACGATCGCGTTCGTTCTCGATAGTACGCGAAGCCATTACGCCCGGAACTCCGCATCCCGTACCCACAAGCATAGGGATGAATGACTTTCCGGAAAGACCGAACTTACGGAAGATACGGTCCATGATGAATGCGATCCTGGCCATGTATCCGATATCCTCCAGTATGCAGAGCATAAGGAAAAGGACAAGCATCTGAGGAACGAAGCCGAGAACCGCTCCCACTCCGGCAATGATACCGTCGGAGATAAGTCCCACAAGCCATCCGGATGCTCCCCAGCTTTCAAGAAGACTTCTTGACCCCTCTATCATCCATTCACCGCCAAGAACATCATTCGTCCAGTCGGTTAAGAATGTTCCTATAGCGATACCGCCGTCGGCAATGGACGTACCCATGCTAATCGCATAGATAACAAACATGATGAATGCAAATATAGGCAACGCAAGGAAACGGTTTGTTACGATCTTATCTACCTTATCCGATACAGTAAGCTTTCCTGCCGATTTCTTCTTGTAGCAGCCCTTAAGTATGGATGCGATATAGAGATAACGCTCATTTGTGATGATACTCTCCGCATCATCATCAAGTTCCTTCTCAGCAGCCTTAATATCTTTTTCAATATGTGAAAGGGTCTCCTGAGGGATGTTTAATTTTTCAAGTACCTTTTCATCCCTTTCAAATATCTTAATGGCATACCAGCGCTGCATTTCTTCCGGCATATCATGAAGCTTCGCTTCTTCGATATGAGCAAGGGCATGCTCTACAGGGCCGGAAAAACTATGCATGGGAACTGTCTTTGTTCCTGATGCAGCTTCTATAGCAGCTTCAGCCGCTTCCATGATACCGTCGCCCTTAAGTGCGGATATCTCAACCACCTTGCATCCCAGTTCTCTCGACAGCTCTTTGGTATCAAGCTTGTCACCGTTCTTGCGAACGAGATCCATCATATTAACCGCGATCACGACAGGTATACCCAGCTCGGTAAGCTGTGTCGTAAGGTACAGATTACGCTCAAGGTTGGTTCCGTCGATTATATTTAAGATCGCATCTGGGCGCTCTCCCACGAGGTAATTTCTTGCTACTACTTCTTCAAGAGTATAGGGTGAAAGAGAATAGATTCCCGGAAGGTCGGTGATCGTCACATTGTCGTGCTTTTTTAATTTACCTTCCTTCTTCTCAACAGTAACCCCCGGCCAGTTACCCACAAACTGAGCCGATCCTGTCAAACTGTTAAATAGCGTTGTCTTACCGCTGTTAGGGTTACCCGCAAGGGCAACTCTTATCTGTGCTGCCATATCATTTATCTCCTTCTTATTCAATCTCTATCGATTCTGCATCAGCTTTACGCAATGAAAGCTCATATCCGCGTACTGTAAGTTCTACCGGATCTCCCAAAGGAGCAACCTTGCGTACATATACTTCAACGCCCTTTGTAAGCCCCATGTCCATGATCCTGCGCTTTACAGCACCTTCGCCGTGAAGTTTTACGATCTTTACGGTGTCTCCGACCTTCACATCCTTAAGTGTTTTCATTTCTGATTTCCTCCATTCCTATGATCAACACATTACATACACGCTTCAGACCATGATCTTTCTTGCCATATCTTCATTGAGTGCAAGTCTGGTTTCCTTGACATTTACGATCAGGTTTCCGTTAATGGATGAAATGACGGTAACAGTGCTTCCTACCGAAAAGCCAAGATCTTCCAAGTGTTTCTTGACTTCAGCACTCCCGCCTATTCGCTTCACCGTATTCTCTTCGCCTATATCTGCCAGTGCTAACGGCATCATTTTCCGCCTCCTCACGAAGTTGTATATAGATTCAGCTTACGTATATTAGTTTCATCTAACTTTCGTTGCTATTTTAGTCACACATATCGAACTTGTCAATATGTTTTCGAACTATTAGTAGTTTCTTCTAACTGTATAAGCCATTGAGCCCAATTGTTTGATTAATTTTTCACTTTTTTGTCTTAATAAAACTGCTTTTTTTGGAAATAAAAAAGGCCATAGAATACTGCAGCCTTTTGAAAACGGAATCATTAGAACATATTAATTATTGTTTATTTTAAGGTCGTACTATATCTTTCTCTGATCTGTAAATCGTAATTTTATTACTCCAATCTTCTCCGTAAATTTCTGTCATCCACTGATCAAAATACCAGGAATCTTCAATTATATGAAGCATTTCATTGGCATGTTTATCATAAAGATAGTATCTTATCCCATCCGATGCTTGTGTATAAATACTATTAACTTTTCCGTTTTCAAAGCAATCAGCTGTTATCCATGGATCAACCTCAAATGTTTTAAAATCTGACGTTTCCCTTGGGTCTTCTATCATCTCAAATAAACGATAATACTCACTTACATAGTCATAATCATCAGCTGAATAGTTAATTTTACCCTTAAACTGCTTAATTTTATAAAGTTCCTCTCCCGACATATTGCCCAAGTAGATCATTTCCGCATTGTCTACCATAGCATCAGCATCCGACCTTTCTATAGCATCATATTGTTGCCAAAAGAGTTCCATAGTTTGGATTTCTCCTGTAAAAATCTTTCCATCGTCAAATAAATATAGATGGTAATTATCTTTTTCATAATTATATACATTCATTACAAAGATGAGATCACTAACATTAAGATCATAATCCTCCGCATTATTCACTATTTCCTTAGTTCTGTATTCTTCTATTCCAGAACATTCAATATACAAAAGAATCTGCTTAACAAAAGAATACAGAGGGAAAGATAGAGTTATGCATGCTAGTACAACCCAAAATACTCTGCCTTTCCTTGGAAGCTTTTTTCTTTCTTTTTTTTCTTCGTCCATGGTTCCCCCTTCAGTATTCCAGGCGTTTCTTTAAATCTTCATTGATTTTGTCTTTCACATAATCAATGTCCTTTGTTTCATCATATACAGTTCCGCTAATTCCATATACGGTTATATCCTAACACAGCTTTCAGTTACACGTATAAAAACCTGCAGATAATCCTAAAGACAATCTGCAGGTTATACAATTATAAGCAAATTTACATCTGAAGTCACTAAATTACAGGTAATCCACAGCCGTTATCTTTACTTCACAGTTCGGTAAAGATTGTTTAAAACGGTCTACAACCTCATCGCACTCCTGTTGTGATATATACTTATCAGAAATCCTTACATCCAATTTCTCAAGACCTTCCCACACAGTTGGATCCGCCTCTCTAATTCCGGAATCATTCTCCAATATAACTCCGGTTATCGACTGCATCCCCGCAAATCCCTCCAATGCATTCCAATTCTCAAAATAAAGATCTGCGCACGTATCCATGTACCATTTGCCATCACTTGTTCGATAGAACTCAATATACGGATCATAATTAATTTCAAAATATATATCCGGCAATTCCGAATAGAATAGTGTATGGTCAGAAAAATAATTATCTACTGCCTTGTACACTTTTGCAAGATCATACATCATACACGATCTATATTCATAGCCGTTTAAAAACGTTAATATGTATCTGTCGGAATAAATTCCGGCATTCCAATCATAATTTCTGATATATTCAAATTTCTGGCTTTGGCAAATACTCTGAAGCTTCGAATAATATATTTTTTTTACAACCATCGGTTCTAATAATACGGCTAATATGAAAATTACAAAAAGAATATCAAGTATCCTCAGGAAATACTTGTTGTTCATATCTTCAGTTTACTCCCTCTATCTTCAAAACCTCTTCAACATCACACCATTCATCCGGAACGAATTTATAACATAAATTATTATCGTCCGTCCCCGGTATTTTTTCTACTCTCATGCATTGTTTTAAAAGCCCCAAATCAAAATCCATACTGTATATATATCCTTCATCACTGAAATAAATAGTTCTAGTATTGCCATCATTGCAAAGATATTTTTTTTGCTTCATAAGAGAAAGATCTTCCGGTATATCATCAATATAACTTCTTCCCTTCAAACTAAGCAAAGCCTTGCTACAGGGAATTCCGTAATACATATCGCAAGGTTCTGTCAAATCTTTCTTTACTTCAATCTTATAATTCAAATCTTCGTCTACATCAACACGATATAAGTCCCATCTTTTCTTTTCCGGATCCGAGAAACTGATTAAAACAAAGAATACTCCTATCTTCTGCGGAGACAACCTTATTTCATATTCCTCTGCACCCGGGATGGTCACATTGTTTCTGGTTGAAAATGTTGTTACTACACAATCCGGATCTATAACCTCGAACTCTCCATCTCTCCAATTTTTACTATCTAAATCTCGAATGATTATTTCTTGCCTATTTAAATTATTACGACATTTTTTTAAATAACCTTTGTATGCAAAAACCATGCCCGTTACAGTTGCATATATCACCACTCTTATCAATATAGGTTTAATTGTTTCTTTTGAAAAAAGTGAATTCATAATCTATCCTTATAGTATAAAGAGTCTAAATTTTCTGTTAGTCCACAAAAACAATTTCTCTTTTTTAGATGACTTAGCTGTATGACCAGCTTAATAATCAAAGCTAATTTTTTCCACTTGTTCTGCAAGTCAACACAGCTATGATAAATGTGTATTTTATTCTTTCTCAGATATCAATAGAATATTCACAAAGGGATCTATATGTGTATTGATTTTTCCGACCCCCAGCCCTTTTCGACAATTGTTTAAGTCTTCCTTTGAAATATAATGCTTCCTTCCCCATGTTGATATCTCATACATAACAGCATCTTTTTCGCCCTGTTCAATCTTAATCCTATCGGTAATAATTGACGTAATCGTGAAATAATGACCTCCACTTATTGAATCAACTTCATTATACGTGGTCTTCTTTGTAATATCTGCATTATCAGGATTATACAATCCAACTGGATTTCCCCACTGAGAAGCAATAACCGGAATATTATTCTCTATCATTTCTTCAATTAATGAATCAACAAAATAGTCATCATCCAAAAATGACCACATGGCACTGAAGCCGGTTATGTCATTTTCTCTAAAATAATCATTAACGAAACTCCCCATTCTCCCATCAAGATTTACAAGGGTTATATTTGTGAACGGTATCGTTCCATTTTTTAATTTTAGTATATCCTGATTTAAATGTGTTACATACCTAACGTATTCATCAAAATTAATTAATGTCGTGTCATTAATCTCGGAATATCTGTAAACCCCTATCGTATTTGAAGAACCATCCAAGCTCCATGTAGTTCTTTTCTTCGCAGTATAAAATTTGGGATCTCCACTATAATTACAATCAAGATAGAGTAACGTATCAGAAATTGCTATAACACCACAACCATCTTCAGTTATCTTCTCATTGAAATAATTCTCTTCAAGCTCAGTAAACCACATCTGACTTCCTCCATAGGATATCTGTTTATCAGATGTTTTATACTTATTTTTCCAGCTGTAGTTTGGATCTTTCCATATAGTTGATGTTGATGTATCAACACTAAGGTATTCCGAATCAAGAGTTATAACTTCTATATCATTTTCAAACGGTCTGGGATCTTCACCATCACTATAGCCATCATCTTCCGAATCTTCATTAAAAGGAACCGACTTTACGGGAACTATACCTACTTTTTGAATTATGCTGGCATAATTACTGTGATTTTCGAGCAGCCATTCATAATCTTCCTTATTTCCGATGATCGAATAATAAAAATCTTCAATACTAAGTGCTCTGTCAATTCCTCCCGTTACAGAATGTATTACCTCAAAGTCTATCTCATCAACATCCTTTGCGTTATCCTGATCGTAATCTCTGTCAGATGATGAGTCTATATTTCCAAAATCATTAGGAAACTTTTCCCATCCCATAGCTTCATACATTTCGGAGAAACTATAAGAATTAGGATTTATCTCGTACTCCCATTCGCAGATAAAATAAATATAATCCTTTTCGGGACAATTATTCCACTTTCCGAATCTCGAATTCGAATAATCATACATATGAAGCGCTTTTTCAATCTCGAGATTGGGTTCACCCGGATCCCAATTTGTAAAAGAAAACTCTTCTCCGGTTATCCACTCAAAACTCTGAACTGTTTCAGGAGCATATCCGCCTAACCAGTATGTATTTCCACTTCCGGTTAAAAAGCTTTCTTCTATAAACCGTTGTTCTTCTTCTGTATTGATCGTAGCAAGATGTCCTCCTATTTTTTCACAATACGCCTTTGCTTCGATCCAGGGAACTGCAACTTTAATCACCTCATACGTATGGCCGTTGAAATATGCTCTGTCACCATTTGTTTCCGGTGTAACAGCCGTTATAACTCCACCATTTTCTGAAAGCGTCTCATTTTCAGATTTGTCATCCGAAATGTCTATGCTTCCCAACCATTTTCCGATATCCATTACACAGTATGAGCCACAATCAGCATTTTCTATAAACAAAGTATTGGTTGAATAATCATACTCTGTTTTTACAGGAAGACACACATTGGCTTCATTATAGAATCTGGCAATGCAATAATTCTTTAACCCTTCTCCAGCTGCTTGATTAACAACAGCATCACCAAGTCTGAATCTGACAGTTAAATCATCTATCGTTCCGGTAGGATAACTGATATCAACAGGATCTCCTACTGTTATATTATCATTTGCTATAGAGTGATAAGAACTTTTTCTTACATCTATATTCTTAAGATAACCGCTTGCTGAGGCCGACAACGATAGTTTATACTTGCTATCTTCTTTATTTACAGATGCAAGAGCCGAGCTGTCTTCACCAACGTTCTGCACAGAAATATAATCCGCATCAGGATAACCGAAAGTATGATCCAAATTAGGATCTGTTCCGATTGCTATCTCATCTCCGTCATCCAAACCGTCTCCGTCACTATCCCTTACCAAAGGCTTAGTCCCCAATTCATTTATCTCACGTCCATCAGATATTCTGTCGAAATCAGAATCGTAAGAAACAGCGGATAATCCCATATTATATTCAACCAGATCGGTTAATCCATCCTCATCTGAATCCTCATCCGCATCATTTATTCCGTCATTATCAGAATCAACATTTAAAGGATCATTAGCAAGTATCAATAATTCATATCCATCAGACAGGCCATCCTTATCAGAGTCAGGATCCATCTTCTTAGTCCCGATAATATCCTCAACCTCATCAGGGATCTGATCTTCATCGTTATCCGCCATATTCGCCCATTCGGTCAGAGGGGGAATAGTTGCTGCTTTCATCTTCCGCTCTTTTAATCCCATTACGATAACAGAGTCTTCAGAAGGTTCTTCGCATAATAATGTCATGCTATATCCAATGGCATCTCTTTCTCCAACAGAAATATTCTGATCATAATCCGGACACTCGATCTCATAAAGATTTTCTCCTATCTTTTTAAGTCTGGCATTCCACACGTTAGAGAATTCATCATCTGCCTGAACTGTCATGATCCAATCTTCTATATCTTCATCTCTGAGATTGTCTACACACAAAACTCCCGTATATCCGGTGTCCCAACTCGCTGTTATAATATTTTCTATTGCATAATCCGATTTCGAAACATCAACATCTCCCGAGCTTATGTAAAAACTCTTAGGAATATCCAGTCTTTTTCCAAAGTGAACCTGAAAGCCAAACTCTACGCTTCCTCCTGCAGAAATGTCCTGATTATATCCTGCGTTCTTGAATATCCATTTCCCGTTTCCACTTCCCTCACCGATGATCTTTGCATTATAAGGATCGACGATCTCAT
>FMVK01000007.1 GCA_900102065.1 Lachnospiraceae bacterium XPB1003
TAATTCGGTTCGCAGCAGAGGTCGGATGGCACAGCAAGCCTGTAATCAAGAAAGGAGCTTTCACTATGGCTAAGAATGCACATCTAACCTATGACGAACGATTAACAATACAATCATCCCTCGCAGACCGTCTCTCATTTAAGGCGATAGGACTGATCCTGGGGAAGGATCCTTCTACGATCGCTAAGGAAGTCAAAGGACACCTCAAGATCGAAGAGAAGGGATCATTCAATCCGTGCCTGCATCGTAAGGCCTGCACCCATAAAAAGGATGTCTGTAAACCCTGTATTAAGAAATACAGCAAGAACTGTCGTACCTGTACGGAAGCCTGTTACAAGATCTGCCCTGAATTTGAGGAAATGCATTGTCCTGCTATCCTCAAGCCTCCATACGTTTGTAATGGGTGTACGGAGAGGCACGGCTGTAAGTTGCAGCGTCACCTGTATGATGCCAAGTTTGCCCAGAAGGAATACGAAGCAGTACGCAGCGAAAGCCGTCAGGGCTTTGCTATTTCCGAGGAAGAGCTGAAGCGTATTGATGCGATCATCGCTCCCCTCGTAAAGCAGGGACAGTCCATCCATCACATATGCATCGAGAATGCAGATGACATCATGCTTGATGAAAAAACCATCTACAACTACATCGATGCAGGGCTTCTGTCTGTCGGAAATATTGACCTTCCGAGGAAGGTGCGGTACAGGGTTCGCAAAAAGAAAAAGCCTGTCCGCGTCGATAAGCAGTGTCATGTAGGACGCACCTACGATGACTTCCAGGAATTCATTGCTGCTAACCCTGACATTGCCATCGTGGAGATGGACTCTGTTGAAGGTCATAAGGGCGGCAAAGTTTTCCTCACGATTTACTTCAGAACCTGTTCACTGATGCTTGCTTTCATCCGCGATCACAACACCGCCAGAAGCGTCACAGAGGTCTTCAACAGACTTTATGAACTGCTGGGGCATGAAATGTTCACCACACTGTTTCCGGTCATTCTGACGGACAGGGGGAGTGAGTTTACCGATCCCTTATCCCTCGAATTCAATACCGATGGAGAGCGCAGGACACATGTGTTTTATTGTGACCCTCAGCGTTCCGATCAGAAAGGCGGTATTGAGGTTACCCACGAGATGATCCGCCGTGTGCTTCCGAAGAAAACAAGCTTCGATGATCTCACTCAGGATGATGTGTCGCTGATGATGAGCCACATCAATTCCTACAAAAGAAAAAAGCTGGGCAACCGGTCCGCACACCAGCTGTTCAGCTTTCTTCATGACGAGGGCCTTCTTGAGAAGTTAGGGATAACCCTGATTCCCTCTAAGGAGATCAACCTCACACCTCTGCTGCTGAAGAAGTAAAAAGAGCTGCGCCATCCGAACCGTCCATAACCTCAACTCAGGGGTGGAATTTACTTTTGCGAAAAGCACACGCTAAATTCGACCTCCGGTTAGATTGCGCCTTTTTGCATCGGAAAAGGTTGATTTACCGCCATTTTACTCGCTTTATGCCAGTGTTTCAATCTATTTGGTTTTGTAAGTTCCACTTTGGAATCGTAACTTCCACTTTGGAATTGTAAGTTCCGCTTTTTCCCTTTTTCTCTGATATCAGGAATTTACTCTTGCAAGAGTTATCCGAAACAGGCATTTACTTTTGCAAACTGGAACCTCGGATTCCAATTCACCTAATTTTTATTGTTTTTTACGCTTTTTTATTAATTTTTACGCTTTTTTACTATTTTTTACGCTTTTTTACTATTTTTTACGCTTTTTTACGCTTTTACTAAAACTTCCCCCACCGTGCAGCCTTGTATGACGGTGTTTGAGTGAGCCTTAGCAAGTTCTCGAAAATGCATAGATACAATAGGAACGGCCCGCCACGGATGGCGGGCCGAGTGAGCAACGACACATGGATGTGGCGTGCGAACGGTTCCGGAAACATGCCATAATCCCCGGCATTTTCGTAAGAACTGCTTGGCGAACGGTTTCACCGTCAGACAAGGCTGCACGGTGGGGGAAGTTATCGGTAGCTGCTTTACTGTTCCGGGATGTCCGTATATTCCGGAAGTTGTGTCCCTTCATATTCCGGATCATCTGTTATCACCGCAAAACCGTCCTTTCCCACTCCGGTTGGTTTATAGTAAATTCTTCCATCTTCTGTAATTAGCATATCGTATCCGATGCCCACCCCCGGAATAAAAGCCTTTATATACCGTGCCTCTTTTTCATCGGCCAAAATAACAGTCTCATCAAAAACAACTCCTCCGGAAGTTACATAGATGAACTCATCATTATAAATCTGCTCACCGAGGAGTTCCTTTATCCGCCCCAGTTCTTCTTCCGAAAAAGTTTCCTCAACGATATTTGTATTCGTGTATACCGGTTCATCGGTTATATAATCACCTATGGCAGTTACACCTTGTCCAAAACCAAGCCTATCGTTTTCACCTTGTAGTGATACATGCAGTCCGGAATCATCAATATTAAAGATCAGGTAAGTATCATATACCGCATCAGGATCCTCCAGCGCTTTCCAACTTGTGTATACTGCCTCATTTTCATTAATGAATAATGCCTCACCTTCTATAATTCCAAAGTTACCGCCTCGTATAAATTCCCCCTTAAAGTGAATGAAGGTTCCTTTAATACCACCGTGTGTTTCCTTCTCAATCTTATCCATAGCAATTGTTCCGGCAATAGCGGAATGACAATTTGTCCGGTGCCAGACTCCAATAAAGTTTGCATCCACATCTCCCTCCCAGGGCGTATATGGCATGGAAGTTTCCGTGAACGTATCATCCGGGATAGTATCTGATACGGCCTCCTCTGTCTCTGTTTCCATAATGATCTCACCGGCATCATTATCTGACTCACTTTCTGTAGTACTAACTACACCGTCGGCCTTTCGTTCTATAGTCCCACATGCCGTCAGACATAATATCGCCGAAAGCAGAAGTATTATCCCTTTTCCCTTCATCTTACATATCCTCTTCCTGTACCTTCTATATCAACAAGTTTTTTATATTCTTACTAAATACACTGTAAACCGCAAGCTCATCTTGAGTCAAATCCATGTTTTCGCTCATTAAAGGCAATGAAATTTTTATACTTGTATCCAATCGCAAATTCAGTCGTAAATTTTTACGACCGAATTTACGATTGCTATCCATGAATGCCCTCTTCAGCCGCTACATCCGCAGATTCCGGATCGGATAAAGTTAATTCTGATTGGAGTCAATGGGGACGGTTCCCACTGACTTACCTATTGACTTATTTATCTTTCTAATTCAGTAATCTCAACATATTCCTTAGGATTAAAATTTGTTTGCATAGTCCATGTTGTTCCAATACAATCTGTAACTCGAAATACGGTAAGCAAATTATCTATTCCCATATCTTTCCAGGCCTGAAGGAATTTACGAGTTGGATGAGCGAAAATTTCCTCCCTGAGCTTCGGATCATCATCTACATGCGCGACACCGGTCACTCGTAACTGAGTATCAGGACTATTAAAACATATCTCAACATTTGGATTCTTCATCAGCTGCTTATACAAATCTTTTGAATTTGCGGTATGAAATATGATTCCTTTGTCATCCGCTTTAAAAAGCAAAATCGCCCTAACTCTTGGCTTATCCCCCTCAACAGTTGCAAGCTGCATTACCGGATTTGCATTCATAAAAGCAATCATTTCTTCTTTTGTCATAATATATTCCTCCTTTTTAGTTTTTGCATATTATAACGAAATAGTTTACTTTTGGCTTTCGGAATGCTGCATAGTATTTATACAATCCTGCAATTAGTATGCCTTTATGAAATGATATCACCTATACATAATGCTTTATATATTCAGTTGGAGTCATTCCCATCTTCGATGTGAAATACTTTGAAAAATGTGACAAACTGGAGAAGCCGCATGATTCTGCGACGTCCGTCAATGATACATTTTTTCTCCTCATCATATTCTGTGCCTTCTGAAGTCTCACTTCCAAAAGATAATCTATCGGTGACACTCCCATTTCCGATTTAAATTTATGCGACAAACTCGAAGAAGATATATATGTTAATCCGGCAAGTAGCTCCACTGTGATTTTTTCAGAATAATGCTGTTCTATATAATGCTGAGCCCTTGCTACCGAATAATCAGAAGAAATAGCTCTCATATCAACCGATTCTCCAAGAATACTTCTTATAATCCAATGTCCGATAAGGGTAGTATGTGCCCCTATAGTCACTTCTGAATTAGGCATAGACTTAGATGACTCAAATGCAAACATATTCAGATATTTAAGTATATCACTGCATATCTCGACATAAGTATTCTCATAATGAGGAATTCCTTCTTCTGCCTCATCATACATGGCATAAACCTTTTCGAAGAAATCTTTCTTAATCAAAACGATATAGTAATCATTTGACAATTCTTCACTAAGCTTTGAATGCGGTGAACTTATTATAGATACATAATAATTTCTTTTCTTCGCCTGTAATTTGAAATCTATCACTATCCTATAATCGTCTGATGTACCGTCAAATATTTCTGTATCCTGACTCACTTTAGATATCGGAATCAAAAGGCTTATATTAGGTTGTATAAATGCATCAAATTCTTTCATCCTTATATCCTTGTATTACGCTCTTTTCATTACCATTCTGACTATTGTAACCGGTGTACCGAGAGTCCATTCCTTTTTGCAGCCGTCAAACTCAAAGCCGTATTTGTGATAAAAGTTTATGGCCCTCTCATTCTTTTCTAATACCCACACAAAAAATGTATTGTATTCGCTAAGCCTTGAAATTGCTTCATTCATTAATCTATATCCTACTTTCCGGCCGTAATACTCCGAAAGGACATAGATCGCATCAACTTCTCCGGCGTCCGGCAGGTCTTCATCTCTCGACGGACTATATACTGCAAATCCAATAACTTTATCTTTATCCTTAGCTACAATAGTATTTTCCGGGAAATTCCTGGCACGTGCTGTTGTAGCCTCTGTGGTCATCGTATCAAGATATCTGTCACATACAATGCCTCTGTAAGATTCCTTCCACGCAGTACAGTGAACATATCCTCTCCCACACAATTCCTCATCGGTTTCAGCTGATTTTATGATTATTGAATCATTTATTTTTTCCATGAAATTATTACTCCCCATTCAAAAACACGATCTGTCATTAATCGTTTATCCTGAAATAAAATTATATACAAATATTATCATACTTCTTGACGAGAACAGATGAAATTTGTTTTTTCGGGAACTATTCGCAGTATGTATATACTATCTATGGCAAGGGAGCAGAGCTTCATCCTATAGTAAACTATCATAGGGTTGATCATGATGCCGGACACCAAACGTTATCAATTAATTTCGATATATATAAAAATGGTGATCGATGGGATGCAACAGTTTCAAGCGGAGGTTATATTCAGCATTTTGAAGATATAGAGAATAACGAGATTAATATATTATTATCTAATGTATAAATAACTATCGGACTGCAGAAAAAATTTCTGCAGTCTATTTCGTATGATAGGTATGACAGGGGGTCTGGACCGATCTCTACTTACTAAACAGCACCGCAAGTGAGCGGTGCTGTTTCCGTTGTATCCGAATTAAAAATATACTACCTGCTATGCAGGAGGGAAAAGTGGCTTATAGCCGCAGAACAAACCACCGACTAAGCCGGTGGTCACGATTAAATGTTTTATGGCAGAAGGTGTTTTTTGCCAGAAGATTTGGTTGATGTATAATAAATAAACTAAATACGTTTGATTACTCATGTAATTTTCAAAATATTGGAAAAATGCATGAAGATGCCTATACTGAAACTGGATTATAATTAACAGTTGAAAAGGGATAATATATGAAAAAACCGGTAAAAATAATATTGTTGTTATTTATTTTGATATCTATACCAATCATTATTAGAGGAATTAGAAGATATGGAAATAATTGGATAGATATCAGTAAGGCCCCCTCAATTTGCTATTACGATGGAAATGTTTATTACGAAATAAGTAACGCGGAGTATTTGGGAATAAAAGGGGACGAATTTGAATATATGGACAAGTATATAGTCAATGGTGCTAAAGCAAATCTATTGGTATATTACCTCCCGACAATATTGACTTACAGAGTAGGTGAAATGAAAGGTGTGGGATTACTGGAAGGGAAGATATGCAAGGATCATGTGCATATGCAAGTATCTATTCCCCCCAAGCAGAGCATATCGGAGTTTATGTCATATTTTAAGGGGAAGAGCGCGTTGATGTTTTATGATAGACATCCGGAATTGCGTCCCAAATATGGGGACCGTCACCTGTGGGCAATGTGAATGAAGATACAATACGTGAATATATAAGGAACCAGGAAGAGAACGATAAAACAGAAGACGGAGCGAAGTAAAAGAGCCTCACCTGGGAGGCAACCAGTATAAGGTGTGGTTGTGGCCCCGCCTTAGGCGGAACCAGTATTATACCTCGGAGGGGTTCCTATCAAACCCCCATTTGAAATGGGGGTTGGTGACTTTTACTAAGAAATCAGGAATCACGGGATTAATAAGTGAAGGAAGAAAATAGAAAAGAAACAATCAGTGTAGTTATTACAACATATAAGCGTCCTGTTGAAGTTTTACGTAGGGCTGTTCTTTCTGTTTGTGCACAAGAAAGAAAACCGGATGAATTGATAATAATAAATGATTATCCTGAAGATAAGTCGCTTTCAATGAAAATTGATAAAATGCTCAGAGGAATAAGCGCTTCTTTTGAACTCAGGTATTATGCGATGCCACATAATTGTGGGGCTGCAGCGGCTAGAAATGAAGGGTTAAGAATAGCTTCGGGTGATTATATTGCTTTTCTTGATGATGATGATGTGTGGAATGACAATAAGCTGGAACTTCAGGAAAAAGCTTTAAGAGAATACCCGGAAGCTGTTTTGGTAACCGGGTATATAAGTTCTGTGGAAAGTATGGGCAGCAGAAAAAGACACAGAATTTATAATGCCGGAATGGAGTATTCCGGGGACGTTTTTGATAAACTCCTTGGTAATAATTTCGTTGGTGGATGTTCTGTTCCCTTATTTGACAGAAAGATGGCACTTAAATGTGGTGGATTTGACTGTAGAATGCAATTCTCCGAGGATCATGATCTGTGGACAGCCCTTTCACAAAAAGGGAAAGTTGTTTTCCTGCGAGAAAAACTGATCACATATTATCTTCATGATCAAAGTCTCACAGGTGATTTCGACAAAAGAATGTATGGTTGGAAGGCTTATTACCGGAAGTGGAAAAGTGAGTTTGACAGTCATAAAGAAGCAAAATGCACTTTTTTTAGTATTATAGCTATTGAAAGTGCAAGTAATGGTTATGGGAAAAAGGCGTGGTCATTTTATAAACGTATGATAAATTGCTGCGGACATAATAAGCAGACGGTGTTTACCATGCTTAAGATCGTGCGCCTGCAGGTTCAGCGAAGGCTTGGCTTATGAAAAAAGTAAGCATAATAATACCGGTTTACAATATTAAAGACTATGTGGCAGACTGTATAGAAAGTGTGCTTGGTCAGGATTATAGAAATACCCAGATCATTGTAGTGGATGATGGCTCAAATGATGGAAGTGAAACAATCTGTGATGAGTATGCACTGAAGGATGATCGCATTGTTGTTATTCATAAAAAAAATGAAGGACTTAGCAGTGCAAGGAACGAAGGTATTAATGTAGCAGATGGAGAATATATTTATTTCCTTGATGGCGATGATTCATTGACTTCAGATGCTATTAGCATACTGGTAGAAGAAATCGAAAAAGATGCGTATGATGCAGTCATGTTTGAGGCTGCAAAGACAGATGAAGATTTCCTTGGAACAGAACAGGGATATTTTGATAAGAGTAACGATTATACAGGTATACATGATGGGAAAAAGCTTTTTGCGGAATTGAAAAAAAACAATGAGTATACAAGCTGTGCTGTACTGTTATTTATCCGCAGATCTGCCTTGTCGTTAAGATTTGAAAAAATAGTTCATGAGGATGAATTATTCACACCGGAATTCTTGTACAGTATAAAAAATATCAGTTATATTCCGAAACAATTGTATATAAGACGGATAAGACCTGATTCGATCACTACAAAGAAGAAGAGTGCCATCAATTTCAGAGGCATGAGCAGAGTTATATATGAACTGCAGGATGTAAAAAATATTGATGAGCCGCTTGTGAAGCATATATGTGATCTTTACAGAACTGTAGACAGGATGTACTCCCGGTTTACACCTGAAGAAAAGAGAGCGGTAAAACCTGAAAAGAAAGTACTTGATGCATTCTTTCTTGAGCGATGCTTTCGTGGTGAAAAAGGTTTCAGAAAAATGTATCGTCATGCTGTTCTTTCAAAGATATATCATCATGGTTGCTATAAAAATGAAAAGTGAATAGGGAGTCAATGGGGACGGTTCCAATTGACTTCCCCTATTGACTTCCAGGTAATCAGTAATCTTGGGGGGCGGACAGTGACAGACCGATCATCATAGAGCAGATACAGAGATAATAACCAAGATTTAGTCAAAAACAGCGGGCGAAACTTCCGCTGTTTTTTGTGTGAATTTGAGGTTGATATTGACGACAGGATGCTATGAGTATATAATCGGCTAATGGACTTTGGCTAATAAACGTTAGCTTATTCCAACCGGCAGAAGTTTTCACGGGACAAAGCCACTTTTGCAGGGCTCAAAACAGGCAAACCGGATTATGAGGGATCGGGAGTGAATATTAATCAGATAATAAATGAGTATGAGTCTCGTGACGGACAGTCTGTGGGTTCAGTCACTATGAGTATGGCTGATAAGAAAAGAAAGCCCGGGGCATTGAACACCGTATTGGTATTGATCTTTGGTGCTGCCTTGGGCTTGATTTCTAAAATTCTTGACGAGACCGCGGTAAGCGAATTACCGAGGATCCTGGATTATATTGATATCAGAAACTTTCTGGGGAGGTTCGCTGTTTGGATCTTCATAGCCGTATGTATTGCTGTTTACAGCTCAAGTGCGAAGAGGGCTGCCTTGAATGTGGGTGTGTTCTTCGTGGGAATGGTGAGTTTCTACTACCTGTATTCAAAATTCGTGGCAGGTTTTTTTTCGAAAAGTTATGCTCTCATATGGTTTGTTATCGCAGCCCTTTCGCCTGTTCCGGCCTATTTTTGCTGGTATGCGAAAAGAGAAGGAAAGGTTGCGGTCATACTCTCCGGAGGCATAACAGGCGTCCTGCTTTCTCAGGCGATTTTCTTTTTTCAGGGGATCAGGATCGCTCATTTAACGGAGGTTATGGTGTGGGCCGTGTCGCTGTGGGTGCTCAGGCGAAAGCCTAAAGAATTCGCGGCCATGATGGGCATAAGTCTTGCCGTGGCTGTAGCAGAACAGATTTTTATTCCATATTGGGGATGAAGCTTATAATTATTACCGGAGCGCTCCGTATATGGATGCGGAGTTGCAAACAGACCAAAAAAGCGCGTAAGCGTTTGAGTTTGTCAGGATAATATATAGATCAAAAGGGAGGATATTTGATAATGAAAAATGTAACTATCAGAAAAATGCTTGCTGTAGTAGGTCTTGCAGCAGCACTCACAGGATGCGGTGAAGCCAACAGCACATCCACACCTGTAAGTGAAGAAACTCTTCAGGATGAACCCGGCAGCTCAACCGAAGAGAGCAAAGATGAAACTTCTTCAGAGGATGATGCTGAAGACGAAAAGCAGGACGATGCCGGAGAGACGTCTGAGCCCGATGCAGGCGATGAAGAAGCATCGAAGGATGATGCTGCGTTAGAAGATGCAACTTATTATACTAACTGCATGCCCATAGTTTATCCGGATGGTGCATGTGAGGAACCTTTTTTTAATGAGGTTTACACGGCTGAGGATAATATCAATGTGCTGTACAGGGCTGAGATCTCCGGCAACGTATTGACCATCACTGCTTCTTTCATACAGCAAGACGCTGACTGTAAGAAGATGACTTTTGAGACCAGAGAGATTCCTGTTGCTGAGGATCTGAAAATTTGGCTTTTCGAAGAGGGAGAAGAGGAGATCTCGGTAGAAAAGTTTAATTCACTCTATGCCGATCCCGAAGGAATATCAATAGAAAAGTTCAATACACTCTATGCTATACCGCAATGTGATGACAGTTGGAGAGGGGTGGGGATAGAAATGAAGGTAGAAAACGGCGAGGTAAAAGTATTATATATCAACCCGCTGATCGATCCTGACAGAGATCCTACGTTGCACGATTGACACACATCATATCGTGACGGTGTAAAAAACTAAAAAATTTTGAAAATAACCATAAATATTGTCCGGGTGCTCCGTATATCTATATGGAAGCGGCAAACAGACAGTAAGATCAGAATAAAGACGGTCGGATTTGCCGGATAATTAATTAACCAAAAGGGAGGTTGTTTGATAATGAAAAACGGTACTATCAGAAAGATGCTTGCAGTAGTAGGTCTTGCAGCAGCACTCACAGGATGCGGTGAAGCTAACAGCGCATCCACACTTTTAAGTGAAGGAACAGTTCAGGAGGAGGAACCTGACAGCGCTTCTGAAGAAAATGAAAAGGATCCCGAACCCGAAACTGGTGATGAAACAAGTGCGTCCGAGGCGGGTGAAGCTGATGAGACACAGGCAGGAGAGGATGAAACCGGATCTGCAGATGCAGGCGAAGAAGCATCCTTCGAGGACGGAGTTTACATCACTTGTGATAACATTGATGTAAAGGATCCTGATGCAGAGAAGTACGCAGCTTTTGAACAGGCTGAGATCAAGGACGGTATCCTTACCATTACAGGTTCTTTCGAGCAGCAGGATGACAACTGGAATCAGACTGCATATTATACCTATGAGACCAGAGAGCTCTCGGTTGCAGAAGACGTAGTAGTTGAGTTTGCAGGCGGAGAAGGAGAACCGGAAAAGTCAACGGTAGACACTTTTAATTCATTCTATGCTGATCCCAATGCATCGGACAGAGAAAGTCACAGAGGGCTGGGAGTAATGATCACTATAGAAGATGGTGAAGTCAAAGTCATTGATATATGCTCATAAGCGTAGATCATAACTTAATAACTGCATGACCAAAAAACCGGCGGATCGATCCGCCGGTTTTTTGATGTGCGCCTGGCGGCGCACGTTTCTAACGGGTGAAAGTCCCGAATCCGCCCGACAGTGGGAAGGATATAGCTGAACAGCAAGGGTGTCCATCGTGAGGTGGAATCTGAAGGAAGCTGTAAGCAAACCTCTGGTCTGACGAACAGAAATCACATCAGGCTATGTACGGGGGTAAGGTGGCATCACACACCAAAGCCCAATAACTGTACGGAACTGTGCATAGTAAATGTGGCAGATATATGGAGGGAAAGAAACGTGTGGTACCCAGGGAGGTCTCGCCAGCGGTGGAAACAGAGTAAGAAGCCGTAGTAACAACGAATGGCGAGAAGTCAGCAGAAGCCATAGTAAACCGATGGTTGCAAACATCGGCGAAGGGCTGAACTTTAGGAGATGTTAGGAAATGAATGTAACCGAGGACAAATTTAAGGACAGACAACTTCATACAGAAGGTCATCTGCAAATGGTATCTGCGGAACAGAAAGAGTATGCAGAGGCGTCCGCTTGTTCAAGGATTGCTGAAAACACCGACATCATCACAGACTTGCAGAAGGCTGGAATGTTGGAAGAGATTTTGCAAAACGACAACCTTAATGCGGCGTATAAGAAAGTGAAATCCAACAAAGGTTCGGGCGGTGTGGACGGAATGGACGTGGAAGAACTTCTAACGTACTTGCGAAGGCACGGCAAGGAGCTTAACCAACAGATTTTAGACGGAAAATATAAGCCGAATCCAGTCAGACGGGTAGAAATACCCAAAGAAGAAAAGGAAAAGGTTAGGAAACTGGGAATACCGACAGTAGTTGACCGCGTATATCAGCAGGCAATCGCACAGGTATTATCACCGATTTTTGAGACGCAGTTTTCAGAAAACAGTTTCGGCTTTCGCCCAAACAGAGGGGCACACGACGCCCTAAAGCAATGCCAAAAGAATGCAAACGACGGCTATGTCTATGTGGTGGATATGGACTTGGAGAAATTCTTTGACAATGTATGCCAAAGCAAGCTTATTGAGGTCTTGTCGAAAACCATAAAAGATGACAGAGTGATTTCACTTATTCATAAATATATGAATGCCGGAGTAGTTGCAAATGGGTTGTTTGAAAAGACAGAAGTCGGCGTGCCACAAGGTGGACCACTTAGTCCGCTGTTAAGTAACATAATGCTGAATGAGTTAGACAAGGAGTTGGAGCGCAGAGGGCACAGATTTGTTCGATATGCAGACGATTGCATGATTTTCTGTAAAAGCCGAAAAAGTGCCGAGCGTACGCTTCAAAATATCCTGCCGTACATCGAGAATAAACTATTTCTCAAGGTGAACAGGGATAAAACAAGTGTAGCGCACATCAGCAAGGTAAAGTATCTGGGATATACGTTTTACAACCACAAGGGACAGCGATTCCGAGTACATCCAAAGTCGGTGGTAAAGATGAAGAAGAAATTGCGGGAGTTAACGGACAGAAATAATGCTTGGAGTAATGAATACCGTATTCTGAAATTACAACAGTTTATCAGAGGATGGATTAACTACTTCAAATTAGCAGATATGAAACAACTGTTACAAGACACGGACGAATGGATACGCCACAGGATAAGGGCAATCTATTGGAAACAATGGAAGAAAGTTCGGACGCGAATAAGAAAGCTGCGGAGTCTGAACTTACCCGAATGGGTGGTGCGTGAGATAGCCAACTGCCGCAAAGGAATATGGCGGTCAGCATTGGTGTTAAATCAGGCGCTTACCAACAATGAAATAGCCAATCTCGGATATATGTCCTTGACTGGCTATTATCTGCAAGTGTACGAAAACTAAGGAACCGCCGTGTACCGAACGGTACGCACGGTGGTGTGAGAGGTCGGGGAAATCTTTAAGTTTCCCCTCCTACTCGATTTTTGTTATGCATCAACTGATGCTTTATTTTGTTTCCTCTGCAGGGTGATATATGACAGCGGAGTTAAGCATCATCATGGCAACATCGTTTGCTGTGGCGGCCGTTTCATCATCACCTTTTAATGTTTCAACGTGGATTAATATATAGGCATCCCCGTCATAGATCCAATACTCTGAAATCTGTCGATCAGGATCTTCTGTAAATGTACCTAAGGTGTAATAATAATGGTTAGCTTTGGTAGTTCCATCGGCAAAAACATAGTCCGGATATTCATTTTCATATAATTCCTTAAGGGCGTCTATATCAGATTTGGTAATATCGGACTCAGTATAACCAACGCGAACAACAATAAGGCCGCTGTCGCCGGACTGATCGCTGTTGGGATAGATGAAGGTCCAGCCTTCGGTCTCAACTGAATCTGTTGCCTCATTCTCGACAACTCCCCAGTCAGACGGAAGGGAAAAGTCAGCGCAATATTCTTCATTGTCAGGGTCACTGACATGAACTACATCCGAATCCTGTTCTTCTGAGGCATCTTCAGTATCATCCGTATCCGTTTCAGCTTCATCAGTATCTTCTTTTTCGGGATGATAAAGGACGGTAGAGTTCACCATCATCATGGCGACATCGGTTACACCGGCCGTTACTTCTTCATCATCAGTGGTAAGCTGCATGATCCTTAATTCATCATCTATGTCGAAGATGTGGTAATCAATGACTGAGTCGCCGTCATCCTTCGTATATGAGATCGCCACATAAGAATAACCGTTTACTTCTGTGGTGCCTTCCGTGAAGGTACAGTCGGAATGCTTATCTTCGCTGTCGGCCTTCAGTTTTTCGATGTATTCTTCGATGTCGAGATCAGGGTTGGTACTTCTGCCAAAAGATACGGCGATAACACCGGAATTACCTGATTGGTCGCTGTTGGGAGTGAGTTTTGTAATGGTTTTTCCGTCTTTTTCTTTTTGTTCGAGGATTCCCCAGTCGGACGGAATGTCGATACAATAGCATTCATTATTCTCATCATGAAGATGAAGTACTCCGGGTGCCGATTCGCCTTCATCATTCGGGCTCATCTCATCAATGAGCTCGGAAACATTAGAGAACAGGCCATCATCCGATGCACCGCATCCGACGAGCGGGCATACGGATAAAACCGTTCCTGTGATCAGTGCAAACATTTTTCTTTTCATAATGCTCCTCCGTTTCGATGTACTTCACATAAAAAATCATATTAACATATTATATAAATGGTTTACAATTTTCCACCGATGGAAGATGGAATTTTGGCAACTAAGGGTAGCGGAAGATGGGATTTTCGGATCCCAAAACAGATGATAAATTATATGGTTTTGGTCAATTGTGCAAATTGACTTGGTGTAACGCAATAATTATAATGATTCTTGTGTTGCCTTAAATGCGCGACATATGATTTTTGTAAGAAGGGAAATACAATGGCTAGAACAGGCAGACCCAAGGGAACTAATAACAAGGAATTTACTTACTCACTTCGTATGGACAAGGAGACCAGAGAACTTCTCGAAGCATATTGCGAGACCATGGGAGTGACCAGATCAGAGGCTTTAAGGACCGCTATCGAAGGTCTTAAAACAGATAAAAAATTAAGGAAGAAATAATAATCGGATCAGATGAATATCCTCTTATATACATGGCTTGGCTCATATACGGATGATGATATAGAGCGTCATATCCGCGGGATGGGGATCAATTGCAGACGCATTGAAGATACTCAGGTCTGCAACGGCGACAGATATCACAATGATGAATTCTGCAGATCCTTTGAAAAGATCCTCGAAGATGCAGACTATGACTGCGTTTTTACGACTAATTTTCTCCCGCTCATAGCACGTGTATGTTATAAGAAGGATATTCCGTATATAGCATGGTCCTACGACAGCCCGCCGAATCTGGCGTCGCTTGAAGAAATGGACCACCCCACCAATCATATATTCTTTTTTTCAAAGGATGATGTAGAGGATTACCGGTCACAGGGACTGGATACCGTGTGGCATATGCCTTTGGCGGTTGATACCGACAAATGGGATGCCATAAAGACTGCGGGCAGAGATATAGATGTCTCGCTTGTGGGCAGGCTCTACAGCTCTACGCTCCCTGTACTGATGTCCAGGATGAGCGCGGAACAACAGCAGTTCTTTAAGACGCTGACGGATCTGCAGCTCAAGACTTATGACAGGAATATACTTAAAGAATTCATAACGGATGGCATTGCGCAGGAGATCTGCAGGACATATGAGGCTGATGAGGATGCGACGCTGCGTCCCACGAGGAAGCAACTGCTTTATTCTGCGTCCACATATGTATCGCATCTGGATAGACTCTTGCTGCTTCGTGTACTTTCGAAGAAATTCGACACTCATCTCTACAGCACGGACACGGAAGCCGATTATAAGAGCATGCTTCCGAACGTGAAGTTCCACGGCCCCGTTTCATATGAAAAGGGGATGCCGGAAGTCTTTAAGTCCAGCAAGGTCAATCTGTGCCCGATCTTCAGAGAAAATGTGTCGGGGATACCTTTAAGGATACTTGACGTGTGCGGATGCGGATCATTTGTTTTATCGTCATTTTGTCCCGAGGTTGCGGAGTACTTCAGGGAAGGAAAAGAAGCTGTAATGTATCGCAGCGCTGAAGAAGCCTTCGAGAAGGTCGAGTATTATCTGAAACATGGTGATGAGCGTGAGAGCATCGCGCGGGGCGGATATGAAAGAGTTAAAGCTGACTTTTCCTATGATGACAGGATAAGGCGTATGCTTACGCAGGCAGGCGTACTGAAAAAATAGAAGAAATCATTGCATCGGTTTTTGAAAATGTGATCGAACCTGTCCGCGGGTTCGAGGAGAATGATAATGAGTGTTAAGAAGAAAAAGAAGAGGTCGAGGTCATACAGAGCTGCAGAGGCAAAAAGAAAAAAGGCTATAATGGCAGCGGGGCTGAAGGAGACAGAGAGTGCTTCAGGGATCGCTTCGGAGACTGCTTCGGAGACTGCTTTTATAGAAGAAAAAGATATTGTTGAAAGAGCAGAGCTTGCAGTTGCGGAGATGGTGGAGGCGAAGACTGATAAATCCGATGTGAAGTCTGCGACTGAGTCTAAGGCGGGCGAAGCTGTTGCTGAGAAGATGGGGAAAAAGACAGAGAAAGCTCCCGAGAAGTCCGGGGAGACATCTGAGCATGTAGAAAAGCCTGCTCATCCTGTTTGGGGCACTGTTCTTCTCGCTTTTTTCTTAAGTTTATCTTTCTTTTTCACGGAAACGGTATTCAAGCTTGCGGTGGAAAGTATGCATGACCCCGTTTCCTTCGCGGTCATGGGATTGTTTTCTTTAAGTGCAGGCTTTCTTACGGCATCACTTATTTCTCTTTTTCCGAGAAAGGCGGCAAAGGTGCTTTCGCCTCTGGTGCTTGTTGTATTATTCTTCGTATTTCTTATTGAGTTCCTTATCTGCAGACAGTTTAAAGTGGCTTATGATATAAATACCATATTCAATGCCGCTACGGATGCACTTGGCGGATTTAAGAGCGATATCGCGGCGCTTATCTTTTGTGCCGACGGCATCACGCATATACTTCTTTTTGCTATCCCCATGTTACTTTGGGCAGTCCTTGGAAAAAGGATCACGCCGGTATTATCGGAAAGAGGCATCTTCGGAAAGTGCGGGCATAAGGCGGCCTGCGGTTTTGGAATATCTTTTACGGTTGCGGCAGCAGCGTATGCCGGCGCGCTTGTTATGATCCTGGGATATGGGATCTTCTCTTCTGCTTATACCGATCAGTATAATTTTGAAGCTGCCGTGTCGGATTTCGGCCTCGGAACGGCGGTTAGACTTGATGTTAAGAATATAGTGGCGTCAAGAACGGCAGGGCCTGAATTTGAAACAGGATATGATACATTTGCAGCAGCAGGTGCGGATCAGTCCTGGAGTTCTTCGGGAAGTCTTTATTCGGGCGGTTTTTCTGCAGGAGTTACGGGACAGACTGTATCGGGAGATTCTCCTGCATCTGCGGGCGGCAGTACAAATTATAATGCGGGAAAGACCGGCGGGGCAGGAAACGGTCAGGTATCCAGGATCTCGGGTACCGGTGACCCCTCGTCCATGGTCACATCCGGCGGGAACGGTTATGGTATCACGGAGGCGGCTGCAGATCTTACAGCGGGAGCAGGAAGCCTTAATGATTTTGTAAATGTGCAGGGCGGTGATTTCCCCGTCTCCGGGAATTCTGTTTCCGGAAATACTGGAAGCCTTCTTCCGGTATATGGTGCGGGCGCTTCAATGGATCCCGCATCCTACGGTTACAGTGTATCGGATATTGATTTTAATGCTCTTGCTGCGGCAGGCGGTAAGGTGGGCGAGGTTGATGCCTATGTAGCTTCGCTCCAGCCCTCCAGACAGAATCCCTACACGGGAATGTTTAAAGGAAAGAATCTTATCGTTATCTGCGCGGAAGCTTTTTCCGGACCGAATGTCATAGATCCCGATCTTACACCGACGCTGTACAGACTTTCCACAAAGGGGATCAATTTTAACAACTATTATCAGCAGTCTACGGCGGGAACCACAGGTGGAGAATATCAGCTGCTTTTCGGACTCCTTCCCACTTCCGGCGGAAGCTCGGTCCGTACTATCACGGCCAACGGTACCCATACCAACATAGGGGCCATGTTAAATGACGAAGGCTACTACGGCATGGCTTTTCATAACGGATCCTATACGTATTACCACAGGAATGAGACCCACAATAAGCTCGGTTACAGCGAGGGATTTATGGGAATGGGCAACGGCATGGAGCAATTCGTCGGAAAGAAGTGGCCGGAGAGCGATGTGGAGATGATGCAGGGAACGCTGCCCATGTACATCGATCGTCAGCCTTTTTCCGTATATTATATGTCTGTCAGCGGACACAGCGGCTATACTTTCGGAACCAATGCGATGTCGAAGAAGAACAAGGATGCTGTGGAAGCCTGGTGTGAAGAGAAGGGGCTTCAGTATTCCGAAGAAGTCAAGGCATATCTGGCTGCCAATCTTGAACTGGAGAATGCGGTTACTTATATAGTAGAAACTCTGGAGGAAAAGGGGATAGCAGATGATACGGTGATCTGTATCAATGCCGATCATTTCCCTTACGGTCTGGATAAGGATGCCTCTATCGGAAATATGCCCTATCTGTCGGAACTGTACGGATATCCCGTGACAACATATGAAGAACGCGACAGGAACCGCGCCATCATCTGGAGCGGAATGCTGGAGAAATATGCGCCCATAGAAGTTAACACCCCGGCGTCCTCCATCGACCTGCTTCCCACTCTCTGCAATCTCTTTGATACGGATTGGGATTCAAGACTTTATCCCGGACGTGATGTATTTTCGGATGCGCTTCCGGTGGCTTTCAATACCAATTACGATTGGAAGACCGATCTGGGTACGTACAATGCCGCAAAGAAGACTTTTACCCCGGTAAATGATCAGGTAGTGATCCCGGATGGATATGTTGCGGGAGTTTCTTCATTAGTAAAGAACAAGATCACATTCTGTAAATCGGTGCTTAACTACGACTACTATACGCATGTATATGCCGATACACAATAACTTGTGGTCGATTTCGCCTTTCCGTCACTGTGCACAGAAAGTGGTCGGAAAAGCGACGAAATTTTTATAAAAACTTCTTGCAATTTGTCAGAGGCTGGTTTATAATAGCCCTTGCTGTGACATGATAGCTGTGAAGCGTGAGGTTGCCGTCAAACCGAAAATAATAAGGAATGACGGGTTTTCCGCTGAGCGAATGTCAGTAGCGGGAATAAGTTTTACCCGCAAAAATATTGACGACAAGTCACTGTACAGATAGGAACCGTCCGGAGAGATCCGGAAACGACGCGTGGTTCTGCGTCTTTTTTAAAGAAAAGGCAGGACACACACGGGAGGGTGGATGAGATGCCCGGTCAGGAGACAGACATCAAATCCAAATGTGTACAGTCGCCGCTTGTAAAAAACAGAGAGGAGACTTTTTTTATGCAGGCAAACCAGAAAATGAGAGTAATCCTGAAAGCGTATGATCATCAGCTGATCGACGCTGCTGCAAGGAAGATCATCGACAGCGTAAAGAAGAACGGAGGAGCTGTAAGCGGTCCCGTTCCCCTTCCTACAAAGAAGGAAGTTGTTACGATCCTTCGTGCAGTCCACAAATACAAGGATTCAAGAGAACAGTTCGAGCAGAGAACACACAAGAGACTGATCGACATTCTCAATCCCTCATCGAAGATCACAGAGTCTTTACAGAAGATGGATCTTCCTGCGGGTGTATATGTGGAAATCAAGATGCAGTAACAAAAACCTCTACTAAACTTAATGTATCCGTAACACACGGTACTGCAGCAACAAAGCAATACCGCAGAGATACCGCTTAGTGGACAAAAACCGTGATCGCAGACAACACGAAAGAGGCTGTCACCCGAGAGGGCGGGAAAGATATTTCCCATGAGATCCGGACAAAAGAAAGAAAGAGAGGCAATAAAAGGTATGAAGAAAGCTATTTTAGCGACAAAGGTCGGAATGACACAGATCTTCGCTGAAGACGGCGCGCTTATCCCTGTAACTGTTCTTCAGGCAGGTCCGTGCGTTGTAACTCAGGTTAAGACCGTAGAGAACGACGGCTATGATGCTGTTCAGGTTGGATACGGCGATGCCAAGGAGAAGACAGTCAACAGAGACAAGGCAGGCAGAAAGGAAGTGTTCCACCGCCACGGCGTTAACAAGGCCGGACAGGGCCAGTTCAAGAAAGCCGGCGTTGATTGCAAGAAGTATTTAAGAGAGTTCCGTTTCGAGAATTCATCCGAATACGCTCCTGCTCAGGAGATCAAGGCAGACATCTTCGCAGTTGGCGATAAGGTAGATGCTTCCGCTATTTCAAGAGGCAAGGGATTCCAGGGCGCCATCAAGCGTCACGGCCAGTCCAGAGGACCTATGATGCACGGTTCCAAGTATCACCGTCATGCAGGTTCCAACGGTGCATGTTCTTCACCCAGCCGCGTGTTCAAGGGCAAGCACATGCCCGGACATATGGGAGCTGTTGAAGTTACCGTAAGAAACCTTGAAGTAGTAAGAGTTGATGCTGACAAGAACCTGCTCCTTGTTAAGGGTGCTGTTCCCGGAGCAAAGAAGGCTCTTATCACTATCAAAGAAACAACGAAAGCAGAAGCTTAAGCGAAAGGAGGAATTTTACAATGGCTACAGTATCTGTTGTAAATATGGAAGGCAAAGAAGTAGGCACGATCGACTTAAGCGATGCAGTATTCGGTGCAAAGATCAACGAGCATCTTGTACATCTCGCAGTCGTTCAGCAGCTTGCAAACTCCAGACAGGGAACTCAGAAGGCTAAGACACGTTCTGAGGTATCCGGAGGCGGAAGAAAGCCCTGGAGACAGAAGGGAACCGGCCACGCAAGACAGGGTTCGATCAGAGCTCCGCAGTGGAAGGGCGGCGGAGTGGTATTCGCTCCCGTTCCCAGAGATTACACTCTCAAGATGAACAAGAAGGAAAAGCAGGCAGCTATAAAGAGTGCTCTTACCGATAAGGTTCAGAAGTCACAGCTTGTTGTAGTAGATGAGATCAAGCTTGACGAGATCAAGACAAAGAGATTTGCAGAAGTCCTTAAGAACATCAAGGCTGACAAGGCTCTTGTGGTTATGGGAAGCAAGGATGACACAGTTATCCGTTCCGCTAGAAACATCGCAGACACAAAGACAGCTCTTCCCGAGACTATCAATGTATACGATGTTATGAAGGCCGGCACACTCGTTCTTACAAAGGACGCAGTCGCTAAGATCGAGGAGGTATACGCATAATGGCAGACATTAAGTATTATGACGTCATCTTAAAGCCGCTCGTAACAGAAAAGAGTATGAACGGTATGGCATTAAAGAAGTATTCATTCCTTGTAAATCCTGAAGCAAACAAGTCACAGATCAAGGATGCTGTTGAGAAGATGTTTGAAGGTGTTAAGGTTTCAAAGGTTAACACCCTTAATCAGGAAGGAAAGAATAAGAGACGCGGAGCAGTAACAGGAAAGACAGCCAAGACAAAGAAGGCTATCGTTACTCTCACAGAGGACAGCAAGGATATCGAGATCTTCGCAGGACTCTAAAGCGCAGGGATCCCTCCCGAGGATCCGGATAAACACAGTAAAGTGTGATAATAAACATCAAAAGGAGAAAGATAGAAATGGGAATTAAGACATACAACCCATATACACCGTCCAGAAGAAACATGACGGTTTCCGACTTCTCAGAGATCACAACGCAGACACCGGAAAAGAGCCTGCTCGTATCCAAGAAGAAGACAGCCGGAAGAAATAACCAGGGTAAGATCACTGTCAGACATCACGGCGGCGGAAACAGACAGAAGTACAGACTTATCGATTTCAAGCGTCAGAAAGATGATATCCCTGCAAAGGTAGTAAGCATCGAGTACGATCCTAACAGAACAGCTAATATCGCACTTATCTGCTACGCAGACGGCGTAAAGAGCTACATCATCGCTCCTCAGGGCCTTGAAGTTGGAATGAAGATCATGAACGGACCCAAGGCTGAAGTACGTACAGGAAACTGCCTCCCGTTATCAGAGATCCCCATCGGTGCGATGGTTCACAACATCGAGCTTATGCCCGGCAGAGGCGGCCAGATGGTAAGAGCAGCAGGTAACGGTGCGCAGCTCATGGCTAAGGAAGGTAAGTATGCAACACTTCGTCTTCCTTCAGGCGAGATGAGAATGGTTCCCATCGAGTGCCGTGCAAGCATCGGTGTAGTAGGAAACGGTGAGCACAACCTCGTTAACTACGGTAAGGCCGGACGTGTTCGTCATATGGGTGTTCGTCCTACAGTCCGCGGTTCGGTTATGAACCCGAATGATCATCCTCACGGTGGTGGTGAAGGTAAGACAGGAATCGGTCGTCCCGGTCCTACAACCCCTTGGGGTAAGCCCGCTCTTGGTCTTAAGACCAGAAAGGCTAAGAAGCATTCCAACAAGCTGATCGTCAGAAGACGTAACGGCAAGGCAATAAAGTAATCGCGGATAAGGAGGCAGACAAATGGCAAGATCATTAAAGAAAGGTCCTTTTGCTGATCAGAGTTTACTCAAGGCAGTAGACGCTATGAATGCATCAGGCAAGAAGCAGGCGATCAAGACTTGGTCACGCCGCTCCACAATCTTCCCCTCATTCGTGGGACTTACGATTGCGGTATATGACGGACGCAAGCATGTGCCTGTATATGTAACAGAAGATATGGTAGGCCATAAGCTCGGCGAGTTCGTTCCTACACGTACTTTCCGCGGCCACAAGGCTGAAGATAAGAAGACGGCAGTCAAGAATTAACAGGAGGGCTAAAGTAAACTATGGCTAAAGGACATAGATCTCAAATTAAGAGAGAGAGAAACGCACAGAAAGATACGAGGCCCTCAGCAAAGTTATCTTATGCGAGAGTTTCGGTACAGAAGGCATGTTTCGTACTTGATGCGATCAGAGGCAAGGATGTAACAACAGCAAAGGCTATCCTCGAGTACAATCCGAGATATGCTTCCTCGCTCATCAAGAAGCTTCTTGATTCTGCAATAGCTAACGCAGAGAACAACAACGGAATGAATCCGGATAACCTCTATGTGGCAGAGTGCTTTGCCAACAAGGGACCGACAATGAAGAGAATCCATCCCAGGGCGCAGGGCCGTGCTTACAGGATCGAAAAGAGAGTAAGCCACATCACGATCGTTCTGGACGAGAAAGGAGCTAAGTAAGTATGGGACAGAAAGTTAATCCTCACGGCTTAAGAGTCGGTGTGATCAAGGATTGGGATTCCAAGTGGTACAGCGAAGATAAGTTCGCAGATTACCTTGTAGAGGATCACAAGATCCGTAAGTACTTAAAGAAAAAGCTTTACGCTGCCGGAATCTCCAAGATCGAGATCTCCCGTAAGGGTGAGAAGGCTGAAGTGGTTGTTTACACACAGAAGCCCGGTGTTGTGATCGGTAAGGGTGGCGCAGGAATCGAAGCTACCAAGAAGGCTCTTCAGAAGGAAATCGGCCGCAAGGAGATCTCCCTTGATGTTCAGGAAGTTAAGAAGCCTGATGCTGATGCACAGCTTGTAGCAGAGAATATTGCAGCGCAGCTTGAGAACCGTGTATCCTTCAGACGTGCAGTAAAGAGCTGCATGACAAGAACAATGAAGAAGGACAACAGAGGAAACTCAATCACAGGCGCACTTGGAATCAAAGCATGCGTTTCCGGAAGACTCGGCGGTGCCGATATTGCGAGAAGCGAGTTCTACAGTGACGGAACAATCCCCCTGCAGACATTACGTGCAGACATTGACTATGGTTTCGCTGAGGCAGATACAACCTACGGTAAGATCGGTGTAAAGGTTTGGATCTACAAAGGCGAGGTACTTCCTGCAAAGGGAAATAAGGGAGACAATGCGTCTTCTAAGGAAGGGAGCGATAAATAATGTTAATGCCGAAGAGAGTTAAGCGCCGCAAGCAGTTCCGCGGCAACATGGCCGGAAAGGCTATGAGAGGAAATACGATCAGCAACGGTGAGTTTGGTCTTGTGGCTACAGAGCCTTGCTGGATTAAGTCCAATCAGATTGAGGCTGCCCGTATTGCGTTAACACGTTACACCAAGAGAGGCGGAAAGACCTGGATCAAGATTTTCCCTGATAAGCCGGTAACATCAAAGCCCGCCGGAACTCGTATGGGTTCAGGTAAAGGCGCTCTTGAATTTTGGGTAGCAGTTGTTAAGCCCGGACGCGTTCTTTATGAGATCGCCGGAGTTGCTGAGGCAGACGCAAGAGAGGCTCTTCGTCTTGCTGCCAACAAGCTTCCCTGCAAGTGCAAGATCGTTTCCAAGGCAGAGCTTGATGCAATAGTGAAGGAAGGCGGTGTAGCTAGATGAAGACAAATAAATATGTTACAGAGCTCGAAGGCAAGACCGCAGCAGAACTGAACAACGATCTTGTCAGCGCTAAGAAAGAACTTTTTAACTTAAGATTCCAGAACGCTACCAACCAGCTTGATAACACCGCAAGGATCAAGGAAGTACGCAAGAACATCGCGCGCATCCAGACAGTCATGAACGGTAAGATCAAGGCGGAAGCTTAAGGGAGAAAGGAGAAGACCGTGGAAGAAAGAAACTTAAGAAAAACACGTATCGGCAAGGTTGTCAGCGACAAGATGGACAAGACCATTACTGTAGCCGTTGAAGACCACGTAAAGCATCCGCTTTATGGCAAGATCATTAAGAATACATACAAGCTCAAAGCCCACGATGAAAAGAACGAAGCCCATACCGGCGATACGGTTAAGGTTGAGGAGACCAGACCTCTCTCCAAGGATAAGAGATGGAGACTTGTAAACATCGTTGAGAAAGCTAAATAAGCTTATTTATGGATTTCGGAAGGAGATAAATCATGGTACAACAGGAAAGCAGGCTGGTCGCCGCTGACAATACCGGCGCAAAGGAACTTCTCTGCATCCGTGTTTCCGGCGGATCTACCAGAAGATATGCCCGCATCGGCGACGTGATCGTTGCTTCTGTAAAAGATGCAACACCCGGCGGCGTTGTAAAGAAGGGTGAAGTTGTTAAGGCTGTAGTAGTTCGCACTGTTAAGGGTGCACACCGTAAAGACGGATCATATATCAAGTTTGACGAAAATGCGGCAGTCATCATCAAGGATGACAATACTCCGCGCGGAACCCGTATTTTCGGGCCGGTAGCAAGAGAGCTCAGAGAGAAGCACTTCATGAAGATCGTTTCCCTCGCTCCGGAAGTATTATAAGGAGGACCAGGCTATGACAAAGATTAAAGTCGGCGATACCGTAAGGGTTATCGCAGGTGATACGGAAAAAAGCAAGGGTAAGGAAGGCAAGGTCCTTAAGATCGACCACGAAAAAGGTAAAGTACTTGTGGAAGGCGTAAACAAAGTGACCAAGCACGCTAAGCCTTCAGCACAGAATCAGACGGGCGGCCGCATCGAGAAGGAAGCACCTATCGATATTTCCAACGTGATGTATGTTCACAAGGGAAAGCCGACCAGGATCGGATTCAAGATAACCGAAGACGGCAAGAAGGTTCGTGTTGCCAAGTCTACCGGTGATGTGATCGATTAAGGAAGGAGACCAGAACATTGAGTAGATTAAAAGATCAGTACAAGAACGAGATCATGGACGCCATGACAAAGAAGTTCGGTTACAAGAATGTGATGGAGATCCCCAAGATCGATAAGATCGTTATAAATATGGGTGTCGGCGAGGCAAAGGAAAATGCCAAGGCTATGGAAGCTGCAGTAGCTGACATGGAGACCATCACAGGACAGAAGGCCATCGTAACAAAGGCTAAGAAGTCCATCGCTAACTTTAAGCTCCGTGAAGGTCTTGCAATCGGATGCAAGACAACACTCCGCGGTGAGAAGATGTACGAGTTCCTTGACAGACTTGTTAACCTCGCACTTCCGCGTGTTCGTGACTTTCACGGTGTAAATCCCAACAGCTTTGACGGCAGAGGAAATTACGCACTCGGAATCAAGGAGCAGATCATCTTCCCCGAGATCGAGTACGATAAGGTCGACAAAGTAAGAGGTATGGATATCATCGTTGTAACGACCGCAAGGACCGATGAGGAAGCAAGAGAGTTACTCAGGCTGTTCGGTATGCCTTTTGAGAAGTAAGGCTGACAGCGTGTCAATTTCTAAGGAGGAATAGTTTCAATGGCAAAAATGTCAATGAAGGTTAAGCAATCGCGTACACCGAAGTTCTCAACCAGAGCATATACGCGCTGCAGAATATGCGGAAGACCTCATTCAGTTCTTAAGAAGTACGGAATCTGCAGAATATGTTTCCGTGAACTTGCAAGCAAGGGTGAGATTCCGGGCGTTAAGAAGGCAAGCTGGTAAATCAGAAGGAGGACAAGCAAGATGACAATGAGTGATCCGATTGCGGATATGCTTACAAGAATCCGTAACGCAAATACTGCAAAGCATGATACGGTTGATGTTCCGTCATCCAAGATGAAGCTCGCTATCGCGAAGATCCTTCTGGATGAAGGCTACATCAGAAAATATGATGTTGTTGATGATGGAAACTTCAAGAATATCCACATCACACTTAAGTACGGCTCAGACAAGAACGAGAAGGTTTTGACAGGTATCAAGAGAATCTCAAAGCCCGGTCTTCGTGTTTATGCCGGCAAGGATGAGCTTCCCAAAGTTCTCGGAGGACTTGGTGTAGCGATCATCTCTACCAACCAGGGAGTTATCACTGACAAGGAAGCCAGAAAGCTTAATGTCGGCGGTGAAGTTCTCGCATTCGTTTGGTAATTAATTTTCAAAATGGGTTTTGCATAAAATTGCAAAACCCGCCGCAGGTCGGTCTGCCGGATACGGTTATGACCGCAGGCGGTTGTTGATCAATATCAGTAAATATGAATCCATAACAGGAGGTACGGGCATGTCACGTATAGGAAAAATGCCAATCGCGATTCCTGCCGGTGTAACGGTAACTATCGCAGAAAATAACAAAGTGACTGTAAAGGGACCCAAGGGAACACTTGAGAGAGTATTCCCCAACGATATGAAGATCGAAGTTGAGGGCTCCGAAATCAAGGTTACAAGACCGAACGATTTAAAGAGAGAAAAGTCTCTTCACGGTCTGACCAGAACACTTATCAACAACATGGTTGTAGGTGTTACCACCGGCTTCGAGAAGAAGCTTGAGATCAACGGTGTAGGTTACAGAGCAGCTAAGTCCGGCAAGAAGCTTAACCTCACTCTCGGATATTCTCATCCCGTTGAGATGGAAGATCCTGAAGGTGTTGAGACCGTTGTCGAGGGACAGAACGTCATTATCGTGAAGGGTTGCGATAAAGAGAAAGTTGGTCAGTTTGCGGCTGAGATCAGAGACAAGAGAAGACCTGAACCTTACAAGGGCAAGGGTATCAAGTACGCTGATGAGACAATCAGACGTAAAGTCGGCAAGACCGGTAAGAAATAAGGAGGGCGACAGAAGATGGTCAGCAAAAAATCAAGACAGGAAATCCGCGTAAAGAAGCATGACAGATTACGCAATCGCTTTAGCGGCACTGCAGAAAGACCTCGCCTTTCCGTATTCCGCAGCAACAGCCATATGTATGCTCAGGTTATCGATGATGCAGCAGGTAAGACACTTGTTTCAGCTTCAACAACCGAGAAGGATGCTAAGGCTGAGCTTAGTCATACAAACGATATGGACGCAGCTGTATTCGTAGGAAAGCTTGTTGCTAAGCGTGCTCTTGACGCAGGCATCAAGGAAGTAGTATTCGACAGAGGCGGATATCTCTATCACGGCAAAGTAAAGGCACTTGCAGATGCTGCAAGAGAAGCCGGATTAGAGTTCTAAGGAAGGGGAACAAGCATGAGAAATGAGATTATTGACGCAAGCGGACTTGAGTTAAATGACAAGCTTGTTTCCATCAAGCGTGTCACCAAGGTTGTTAAGGGCGGACGCCACATGAGATTTTCAGCACTTGTTGTTGTCGGAGACGGCAACGGACATGTTGGTGCCGGAATCGGTAAGGCTGCCGAGATCCCTGAAGCTATCCGTAAAGGTAAAGAGGATGCTATAAAGCACCTCGTAACAGTTGCACGTGACGAGAATGACAGTATCACACACGATCAGCTCGGTAAGTACGGTTCAGCTACTCTTCTTATGAAGAGAGCTCCTCAGGGTACCGGTGTTATCGCAGGTGGTCCCGCACGTATCGTCTGCGATATGGCAGGTATCAAGAATATCCGTACAAAGTCTCTCGGCTCAAACAACAAGCAGAACGTTGTACAGGCAACGATCGCAGGTCTTGCTGAGCTCAAGAGCCCGGAGGAAGTCGCAATCATGCGCGGCAAGTCCGTTGAGGATATCAGAGCTTAAGTACAGGATAGATGGAGGACAAGGAAATGGCAGAGAAAACATTAAAGGTTACTTTGGTGAAGTCACCCTGCGGTGCGGTTCCGAAGCACAGAAGGACAGTGGAAGCCATGGGACTTTCAAAGATGCACAAGACCGTTACACTGCCCGATAACGATGCGACCAGAGGACAGATCCGTCAGGTCGGATATATGCTGAAGGTAGAAGAGGCTTAAGGTCGGTTTAGGAGGACTATTAAAATGGAATTATCTAATTTAAGACCTGCTGAAGGGTCTAAGCACAGCGATAACTTCAGAAGAGGCCGCGGACACGGATCAGGAAACGGTAAGACCGCCGGTAAGGGTCATAAGGGACAGAAGGCTCGTTCCGGAGCACCCAGAATCGGTTTCGAAGGTGGTCAGATGCCTTTATACAGACGTATTCCTAAGAGGGGCTTCAAGAACATCAATACACTTGATATCGTTACTATCAATGTAGATAAGCTTGAGGTTTTCGATAACGGAACAGCTGTTACTGTTGATACACTTCTTGAGAAGGGCATTATCAAGAACGCACGTGATGGCGTTAAGATCCTTGGTAACGGCGAACTCACAAAGAAGCTTGATGTTAAGGTTAACGGATTCAGCGCATCAGCTAAAGAGAAGATCGAGAAAAACGGCGGCACCGCAGAGGTGGTTTAATGTTCAAAACAATAGTCAATGCTTTAAAAATCAGGGATGTACGCTTAAGGATACTTTATACTGTATTCGCCCTTTTTATCGTAAGGCTTGGCTGTCAGATTCCTGTACCGGGCGTAAACCGCATTGCAATCATGCAGTGGTTTGATGAACTCGCTACTGCCAGCGGAGGAGCACTTGGCTTCGTTGACGCGCTGACAGGCGGATCGCTTACCCAGATGTCAATTTTTGCTCTGGGTATCACCCCGTACATCATGGCATCAATCATTATCCAGATGCTGACACTTTCCATACCTGCTCTTGAAGAAATGAGCAGGGAGGAAGACGGTCATCGGAAGCTTTCAGAGATCACTCGTTACGCATCGGTTGTACTTGCACTTCTTGAAGGTATCGGAATGTCGATCGGATTCGGCAACCAGGGACTTCTCGAGAAGAGAGATGCATTCAGTATCGCGGTAGTTACGGTTTCTCTTACTGCGGGTGCTGCATTCGTAATGTGGCTGGGCGAACAGATCACTCAGAAAGGTATCGGAAACGGAAGCTCAATAATCCTCGTTTTCAATATCGCATCAAGAATTCCGAGTGATATAAAGGGTCTCTTTGATCAGTTTGTTTTCACAGCTTCCAATGTAGGTAAAGCAATAGTGGCAGCTATCATCATAATCGGTGTTATATTGCTCACTATCGTACTTACGATAATGCTTAACGATGCTATCCGAAAGATCCCCGTTCATTACAACGGAAGGAGCAATCAGAGCAGGATCGCAGCAACAGGCAATACAAGTAATATTCCCTTAAAGATCAATACTTCGGGTGTTATGCCGGTAATCTTCGCATCATCCATCATGGAATTCCCGGTGGTTATAGCGACGATGATCGGAAAGGGACAGCCCACATCCGGAATTTGGATGCATGTCTATAAGACACTTCAGTCATCCTACTGGTTTGATAAAGAAGATCCGAAATATACCATCGGTGTTGTGATCTATGTGGTACTTACAGTGTTCTTTGCATATTTCTACACAGCGATAACATTTAACCCCATGATCATTTCGGACAACCTTAAGAAGCGCGGCGGATTCATTCCGGGAGTTAGACCCGGTAAGCCGACTACAGAATATCTAAATAATATTCTGAAGTATATAATCTTCATCGGTGCTATCGGACTGTTCATCGTTGTATCGATACCTATCGTATTCAACGGATTGTTCGGAGCAAGAGTTACTTTCGGAGGAACCAGCCTTATCATTATCGTGAGCGTTGTGCTCGAGGCTATCCACCAGGTAGAGACGATGATGGTTGAGCGTAACTATAAGGGATTCTTGAATTCGTGATCGGATTCATGATTGAAAAATAAATATACTATACATCTAAGAACACTATGCAGCGGCTCTTCCGCAGCATAGTGTCCTTTGGGTTTAAAGGAATGGAGGCATCTTTATGAAGATTGTAATGCTCGGCGCTCCCGGCGCAGGTAAGGGTACACAGGCTAAGATGATCGCTGCAAAGTACGGTATCCCTCATGTTTCAACAGGCGATATCTTCCGCGCAAACATCAAGAACGGAACCGAACTCGGCAAAGAAGCAAAGTCATACATGGATAAGGGTGCGCTCGTTCCCGATGAACTCACGGTACGCATTCTCCTGGACAGAGTTGCTCAGGATGACTGCGCTAAGGGATACGTTCTTGACGGATTCCCCCGCACTATCCCTCAGGCTGAGGTTCTTGATGCGGAACTTACCAAATTAAACGACAAGATCGATTTTGCTATCAATGTTGATGTTCCCGATGAGAACATCGTTCGTCGCATGTCAGGCAGACGTTCATGCCCGTCCTGCGGAGCAACATATCACATCGTTCACATCCCGCCCAAGCAGGAAGGTGTATGTGACAAGTGCGGAGCAGCTCTTGTTCAGCGCGATGATGACAAGGAAGAAACAGTAAAGAACCGTCTTAAGGTTTATCATGAGCAGACACAGCCCCTCATTGATTTCTATGAGAAGAAGGGTGTGTTACAGAATGTAGACGGTACAGTTGACAGCGAGGAAGTATTCGCTGCTATCGTAAAGATACTTGGCTGAAAGAAGGCAATTTAAATGTCAATTTCAATAAAGTCTGCAAGAGAGATCGAACTTATGAGAGAATCCAACAGGTTGCTTGGAGAGATGCACAATGAGCTCGCCAAGATGATCCGTCCCGGAATTTCCACTCTCGATCTTGATAAAGCAGCAGCACGTTTTATAAAAGACTGTGGTTGTGTTTCAAACTTTTTAAATTATGAAGGATATCCCGGAAATATCTGCACATCCGTTAATGAAGAAGTAGTGCACGGGATACCGAAGGCAGAAAGAATACTTAAGGAAGGCGATATAATCTCCATCGACGCGGGAATGATCTATAAAGGATATCATTCCGATGCAGCAAGAACATATGCCGTTGGAAAGATCGCGCCGGAAGTACAGAAGCTGATAGATGAGACCCGAAACAGCTTTTTTGAAGGTATCAAGAAGGCAAAGGCCGGAAATCATCTTTATGAAATATCAAATGCCATAGCCGATTATATTGAACAGTTCGGTTTCGGAATAGTAAGAGATCTTGTGGGACACGGAGTAGGAACTTCACTTCACGAGGAACCGCAGATCCCCAACTTCCATATGAAGAGAAAGGGACCGAAGCTTGAACCGGGAATGACCCTGGCCGTTGAACCGATGATAGCATTGGGGCGAGGCGATGTGGACTGGCTGGATGATGACTGGACAGTAGTGACCGAGGACAGATCACCTGCCGCACATTACGAAAATACAATACTCATCACCGACGGAGAGCCGGAGATCTTATCTTTGGTTTAAAGCCGGAAATCAGCAAAAGTTTTATTAAAGTAAGAAGTCAACTTATCAGGAGGAAACAGGATAATATGTCGAAGACAGACGTTATCGAGATCGAAGGCACGGTAACAGAGAAGCTGCCCAATACAATGTTTCGAGTGCAGCTTGAGAACGGGCACGAAGTGCTTGCTCACATCAGCGGAAAGCTCCGCCAGAATTATATTAAGATCCTGCCGGGAGACACGGTGACGATAGAACTTTCACCTTATGATCTGTCAAAGGGACGTATCACCTGGAGAAATAAGTAAAAAAGTCCTTGCAATTGAAAAAACTGAGTAGTATACTAAAAAACGGACTTTTCTGAAAGGAGGGTAATGCCATGAAAGTAAGATCATCAGTAAAGCCTATTTGTGACAAGTGTAAGGTAATCAAGAGAAAAGGGAAGATCATGATCATCTGTGAAAATCCCAAGCACAAGCAGAGACAGGGCTGATAGTCCGGTTTTAATTTGTGTTTAGCTAGTGAAGCGGCTGCGGTTTCGCTTTCCGTCAAAAGTGAGACCGGTTTATCGATAAATGTGAGGCGTATTATGGTGACGCCGTGCATTTACGGTTGATACCCGAAGACTGATCCTTACACGTCAGTCCAGGGACAAGGCAGTAGAAACTGCCGGCGGGTAGTTATCCGGTAATCAAAAGGGTAACAGCTGCATTTCCGTAACCCCGGAAATGAACGACTCTTAGCCGAAAGGAGTCTTGCGCCGCCCAATCAATTAGTAACTGTTAATAGATGTTCCTGCTACCATATTCCGAATATATAAGGAAAAGGGACACACACCACAACTTAATCGGAGGAATTTAGAAATGGCTCGTATTGCAGGTGTTGATCTGCCGAGAGACAAGCGCGTTGAGATAGGTCTTACCTATATCTACGGTATCGGCAGAGTAAGCGCAGACAAGATCCTTAAGGCATCAGGTGTTAACCCTGATACCCGTTGCAGAGATCTTACAGACGAAGAAGTTAAGGCTATCAGTGAGGTTATTGACCGTGATATGATAGTTGAAGGTGACCTCAGAAGAGAGATCGCACTTAACATCAAGCGTCTTCAGGAGATCGGATGCTACAGAGGCGTTCGTCACAGAAAGGGACTTCCCGTTCGTGGCCAGAAGACCAAGACAAACGCTCGTACAAGAAAAGGTCCCAAGAAGACCGTTGCCGGAAAGAAGAAATAATATCCGGAAGGCGTCGTAACAGTTCATAGGAAGAGCAGATAAGGTTTCTTCCTTTAAGAATTTCAAAGAAAGTAGGTTAGTTTAAAATGGCAGCAAATAATGGAAATGCTTCTAAAAAGAGCAAAGTTAGGCGTGTCAAGAAAAACGTTGAACATGGACAGGCTCATATCCAGGCATCTTTCAATAACACAATCGTTACTCTGACAGATGCAGAAGGTAATGCACTTTCCTGGGCATCAGCCGGTGGTCTTGGATTCAGAGGTTCAAAGAAATCTACTCCTTATGCAGCCCAGATGGCAGCTGAGACCGCTACAAAAGCGGCGCTGATCCATGGCCTTAAGACAGTAGACGTATTTGTTAAGGGACCCGGTTCAGGACGTGAGTCAGCTATCCGTGCGCTTGCAGCAAACGGACTTCAGGTTACGAGCATCAGCGACGTTACACCCGTTCCTCATAACGGATGCCGTCCGCCTAAGAGACGCCGCGTATAATGACCGCCGTCACAAGGTGACGAATAAAGCAGCAGTTTAGATATCAGTTAATTTATCGGAGGATATAGAACAATGGCAATCAACAGAGTTCCTGTATTAAAAAGATGCAGAGCTTTAGGTCTTGATCCGGCTTATCTTGGCGTTGAGAAGTACACTCATACAAACGAGTGGCACAAGGAAGTAGACGGAGCAAAGAAGAATATCAACAAGAGACTCGACAGAAAAGTTAACGAGTCTATCCGTGCTCCCAGAGCAGGCAGAAAGATTTCCGAATACGGAACACAGCTTAAGGAAAAGCAGAAGGCTAAGTTCATCTATGGCGTTCTTGAAAAGCCTTTCCGTAACTACTACGAGAGAGCTGATCACATGAAGGGTATGACCGGTGAGAACCTTATGATCCTTCTTGAGTCCAGACTTGACAGCGTTGTATTCCGTCTTGGATTCGCACGTACCAGAAGAGAGGCACGTCAGGTAGTTACACATAAGCACGTTCTTGTAAACGGAAAGAAGATCAACATTCCTTCATACCTTGTTAAGGCAGGAGATGTTATCGAGCTTACAGAGAAGGCTAAGGGACTGCAGAGATACAAGGACGTTCTTGAGGTAACAAATGGCAGGATCGTTCCTGAATGGCTCGGAGTTGATTATGAAGCAAAGAAGGGAACAGTTAAGGAACTTCCCAACAGAGAAGCGATCGACGTTCCTGTAGACGAGATGCTTATCGTCGAATTATATTCCAAGTAATTTAATCTTCATAAACAGTTTTCGACTTTTAAGGAGGGTCATAAATGTTAGAATTTGATTTTGACAGCCCGAATATTGAGATTGCTGAGATCTCAGATGATAAGAAATACGGCAAGTTTGTCGTTGAGCCGCTTGAGCGCGGATATGGTATCACCCTCGGCAATTCGCTTCGTCGCATCATGCTTGCTTCCCTTCCCGGAGCAGCAGTAAGTCAGATCAAGATCGACGGTGTACTGCATGAGTTTTCATCAATACACGGCGTGAAAGAAGATGTCACCGAGATCGTTATGAACATCAAGTCACTTTCGATCAGAGATGACAGCGATAATGATGAACCCAAGAAAGCGCATATCAATTTTGAGGGCGCCGGTGTTGTTAAGGCTTCGGACATCAAGATTGAAGACCCGGATGTATCAATCGTCAATACAGATCAGACAATCGCAACATTAAGCGGCAAGGATGCCAGACTTGAGATGGATCTGGTTATCTCAAAGGGCCGTGGATATGTTAGCGCAGACAAGAATAAGAGAGATGATTTCCCTATCGGAAGCATCGCAGTTGACTCTATCTTTACACCGGTTGAGCGTGTTAACATGAACGTTGAGAATACCCGTGTGGGACAGGTTACAGACTACGACAAGCTTACCCTTGAAGTATTCACAAACGGAACTATCTCTCCCGATGAGGCAGTCAGCCTTGCAGCTAAGGTTCTGAGCGAGCACTTAAAGCTCTTCATTAACCTTTCCGATAAGGGCTTACAGGCTCAGGTTCTTACCAACGAGACAGAGATCCAGCAGAAGCAGCCTACTACAAAGTCTATCGACGAGTTAGAGCTTTCTGTAAGATCCTTCAACTGCTTAAAGAGAGCAGGTATCGATACGGTTGAGCAGCTTATCAATAAGACTCCCGATGAGATGATGAAGGTTCGTAACCTTGGTAAGAAATCACTCGACGAAGTTCTTGCTAAGTTAAAGGAGCTGGGACTTCACCTTCGTAACGAGGTAGAGTAAATTTATTTTCAGCGTTCCCGGATAAGCCCGAAGTGCGCCGGGAGCGTATACAGATAACGCGGGAAACATATCCGCAATAGTTTGACAGGTAAGACCGATGAGCGCTGTCGAAAGGATAAAAAATGGCTAAGTACAGAAAGTTAAGCAAGACATCAGATCAGAGAAAGGCTCTTCTCAGAAACCAGGTAACAATGCTTGTTCTTAACGGCAGAATTACTACAACAGAGGCTAGAGCTAAGGAAATCCAGAAGATCGCTGAGAAGCTTATCGCACTCGCAGTTAAGGAAAAGGATAACTTCGAGACAGTAACAGTTAAGACTAAGGTTGCTGTAAAGGATAAGGACGGCAGACGTGTTAAGGAAGTTGTAGACGGTAAGAAGGTTACTGTTTACGAAGAGCAGGATAAGGAGATCAAGCAGGATCTTCCTTCAAGACTTCATGCAAGACGTCAGATGCTCAAGGTATTCTACGGAGCAACAAGTGTTCCTACAGCACTTGCGGGCAGAAAGAAGAACACCAAGAAGATCGATCTTTGCGCTAAGATGTTTGATGAGATCGCACCCAAGTATGTAAGCAGACAGGGTGGTTATACCAGAATCGTTAAGATCGGACCTCGTAAGGGTGATGCAGCGATGATGGTTGTCATCGAGCTGGTTTAATACCAAAGCCACAGTAATAAGATTATGACCCCCGTGGGTAAAACCCCGGGGGTTTTGTGATATCATAAACCACATGGGAATCGTAGACATCAACAAAGTAACATTTGAATATATCCGCAGAGATGAGGAGGGCAACGTCGAGGGCATAACAACAGCCGTTGACGGCGTCAGCCTGTCTGTTAAACCGGGAGAGTTTATAGCTATACTCGGACATAACGGATCGGGAAAATCCACACTTGCGAAACAGATCAATGCCATGCTCTTTCCCACGGAAGGAACCGTAGTGGTTGACGGATTGGATACCAACAATGAAGACAATCTTCTTCAGATAAGACAGACAGCCGGAATGGTCTTTCAGAACCCGGACAATCAGATAATAGGACAGATAGTGGATGAGGAAGTAGGATTTGGCCCTGAAAATCTCGGTGTTCCCACGGAAGAGATACTCCAAAGAGTGGAGGAGAGTCTGAAGGTACTCGGAATGTATGAGTACAGGCATAAGTCTCCTAACCGTCTATCAGGCGGCCAGAAGCAGAGAGTATCCATTGCATCTGTAATAGCTATGCATCCCAAATGCATAGTATTTGATGAGCCTACGGCCATGCTGGATCCCAAGGGCAGATTTGAAGTTATCCAGGCCGCCAGAGCTCTGAACGATGTCGAGAAGATAACTATAATTCTCATAACCCACTACATGGAGGAGGTGGTCGATGCCGACCGCGTCTTCGTAATGGATAAGGGCAAGATAGCCATGAGCGGTACTCCGCGTGAGATATTCAGCAGAGTATCCGAGCTTAAGGATCTGAGACTTACCGTTCCTCAGGTGACGGAACTTGCATGGGAGCTTAAAAAATCAGGTATACCCATACGGGATGGGATACTTACCCGTGAAGAGCTTACAGAGGAACTTAAGAAATATATTTCTCTTCGTAAAAAGGAGAGACCCTGATGTTATTTTTTAAGAAAAAAAATAAAGAATCCGGAATAGAAAGCGCTCCCGAGACAATTTCAGCTGAAAGAGATAAGAATTCTGAAACAGATCTGTCTGCTTTGGAAAAAGAAAACAGTTCCCGGGATCCCCGTGTACCGCTTCTTGTGGCGGACCATTTGGTCTATGAGTACAGCAGGGGAACAAATCAGTTGGTACGTGCTCTTGATGACGTAAGCTTTACCATCAGGAAGGGCGAGTTCATTGGACTTATTGGCCATACGGGTTCGGGTAAATCCACACTCGTTCAGCACCTAAATGCACTATTAAGCCCGGTATCGGGAACCGTGTATTTCAACGGAGAGGATGTCTTTGAGAAGGGCTATGACAGAAAAAAACTCCGTAGTAAAGTCGGACTGGTTTTCCAGTATCCCGAGCATCAGCTTTTTGAAGAGACAGTGTTTGCGGATGTCTGCTTTGGTCCAAAGAATATAGGAATGAGCAGGAAGCAGGCTGAACTGACTGCATACGAGACGATCAAAAAAGTGGGCCTTCCCGACGAATGTTTTTACCAGTCACCCTTTGATCTGTCCGGCGGACAGAAGAGGAGGGTAGCCATAGCAGGGGTTCTTGCAATGAAGCCGGAACTGCTGGTTTTGGATGAACCTACGGCAGGACTTGATCCGAAAGGGCGAGAAGAGATACTGACCATGATCGACTCGTTAAGATCAGACGGTGACATGGCAATAGTACTGGTGAGCCATTCCATGGAAGACGTAGCACAATATGCCGACAGGATAATGGTCATCGAAAAGGGAAAGAAACTGTTTGACGGAACGCCACATGAAGTGTTCTCTCATATAAAAGAACTCGACGAGATAGGTCTTGCAGCACCTGAAATGTCATATGTGATGCGTGATCTGAAGAAAGCGGGGATAGATGTGAACACGAATATCCTGACGGTTTCGGAAGCAAGAGATGAGATTTTAAGAGCATTGGGATAGGAAAATAAATTGCTGCGCGATATAACACTGGGACAGTATTATCAGGCGGAGTCAACGATCCACAGACTGGATCCCCGCACGAAGCTTATCATTACCTTCGTTTATCTGATCAGCCTGTTCATATATACAAATCCATACGTATTTACCCTGGCGGCGGCATTTCTTATTTTGGTGACACTGCTTTCCAAGGTGCCGTTTAAGTATATCCTGAAGGGGTTAAAACCCATCGGTTTTCTTTTGCTGTTTACAGCCGTGATGAATATCTTCTTTACAGGCGGAGAAGTTATCTTTTCCGTTTGGAAGATAGAAGCGACTAAGGAAGGAGTTCAGCGCGCCGTATATATGTCTGTGCGCCTTATCTTCCTGGTGTTCGGATCGAATATAATGACTCTGACCACAACACCAACCCGCCTTACCAATGCAATGGAGAGCCTGATGAAACCTCTCTCGGTCATAAAGATCCCGGTCCATGAAATCGCTATGATGATGTCCATAGCTCTGCGTTTTATCCCTATACTTGTGGATGAGATGGACAAGATCATGAAAGCGCAGCTGGCAAGAGGCGCTGATTTTGAGAGCGGAAATATCATAAAGAAGACCAAGAGCCTGATACCCGTGCTTGTTCCTCTTTTCATCTCGGCTTTCAGACGTGCCAACGATCTGGCAATGGCAATGGAAGCCAGATGTTATCATGGCGGAAAAGGGCGGACCCAGATGAAGCCCTTAAGATATGCAAAACGCGATGTGGCGGCATTTCTGGTATCTGTTGTCTATATGATGGCAGTCATAATGATCGGTCATTATACGGGAAGTGTAAAACTGTAGTACCCGGATAAAAACGAAATATATCACGAGCCTGCAGGTGAGATTCAATAGAAAGCATCGCCGGTGAGATCCGGTAAAAGATTCATCCGGTGAGATCCGTCAAAAAATACCCGGTGAGATCCATAAAAGCTACCGCCGGTGAGATCCGGCAGAACGTCACCCGCTGATAAAATCATAGGAAACAGATTTGGAAGAAGAACAGAAGAAAAAAGAGAAGAAGAAAAAAGAACAGGGTCCTTTGAGACGAATACTTATAACTGTTGCATACGATGGCACGAATTACCATGGTTTTCAAAAGCAGAATTCGGGCGCAGTGACGATAGAAGGAGTTCTCAATGACACATTAACTAACGTGTTCAAGGAACCGATAGAGGTTATAGGGGCCAGCAGGACGGACACAGGCGTACATGCTTACGGTAACCTGGCGGTATTCGATACCCATTCAAGGATAGAAGCGGAAAAAGTGCCTTATGCCTTAAACAGAAGCCTGCCTGAGGATATAAGAGTTCTGTGCGGTGAGGAAGTGCCATTGGATTTTCATCCAAGGAAATGCGATACCATCAAGACCTATGAGTATCGGATTTATAATGCACCCTTTAATCTGCCCCAGAAGAGGCTTTACAGCTACTGGACATATGCAAAGCTTGATGTTGAAAAGATGCAGCGGGCGACGGGCTATTTTATCGGAACTCATGATTTCGCAAGCTTTTGCAGCGCAGGAACGCAGACTCCTACTACGGTGAGAACGCTTTATGAGCTTACTGTAGAAACGGACGATCCATTTGATTCGGAGGATGACCCTGAGGCACCGGTCTGCAGGGATATCGTGATACGTGTATCAGGCAGCGGATTCCTCTACAATATGGTAAGGATAATCGCAGGAACCTTGATGGAAGTCGGAAAAGGAAGGATCGAACCTGAGCAGATCGCTGATATAATAGAGGCGAGAGACAGAGAGGCAGCAGGTCCCACTGCGCCGCCCGAGGGACTCACGCTGGTGGGATATGAGATAACCGGAAAAGCGTAAGAGCGAAAACCGGTTTGAGTTGAGACAGTCATAAGATACTGAAACGGATATGAGATTGCCACGGAAAAGGAGGAAGCGTATGAGAGACGACTATGACAGAGATGACAGGGAAAAAAGAAGACATCGCTTTCCCTGGTGGAAAAAACTTCTGATCAAAGCCGGCATTTACGTGGCGCTGGTTTTGGCAGCAGCCATTGCAATACTTATCGGATATAACAAGATGAAGGCTGCATATGAGGAGAGCATACAGGAGTTAAAAGACGAGATCCGTTCACCCTACGAGGTTTCGGTGGATTTCGGGGATGTTATCCTTGGCGAAAGTGCTCAGCAGAAGGAGCTCATAGTAATGAAGCAGGATGCTGAGGTGCCCGCAACCATCACCAAGAGCGGATTCCTTGATTTTCAGGCTTTTGAAAAAAGCCAGGTGGTGATCTATCACGGGCACGCTCAGTATACAGTGGATCTGTCGAAAATAACGGAAGATGATGTGATCATCGATGATGATGCCAATACCATTACGATCATGATCCCCGAGCCCTCGTTGGAGGTGATCTACGAACCCGAGCATACTCAGATCTATGATGAATCCAGAGGTCTGCTGGCATTCGGAGATATCGAGTTTACTGCAGAAGAGACCAAGAATAATGAGATGAAGGCGAAGATCCTTCTTTATGATGCGTTTACAGCAGATGCCTATGCTACAGAGCAGGCGAATAAATATGCAATGCTCACGGTTCAGGAGATATACCAGCCCCTGATCAATCAGGCAGTGGATGCAGCGGTGAAAGCGGCAAAGGACGAGTTTGCAGTGGGAAAATATTACACAGTGAGAGCTAAGATAAAAGCAGACTGATGAGAATATTTACCGTTGACATCAAACATGCGTAGATATATAATAACACTCTGTGGCGACCTCTCTGCGTGCCCGGACATCACGCAGTCAGCGAACGTTCACGAGAATTAAGCAATAAAGACCGTATTCTCAAACGGTCTGTTAACCTGAAAAATAGGCGTGGATCATACACGCCGTGTATTTTGGAGGAAAGATCAATGAAGACTTATTTAGCCAGCCCGCAGACGGTTGAAAGAAAGTGGTACGTCGTTGATGCGGACGGATGCACATTAGGACGCCTTTGCAGCGAGATCGCCAAGGTTCTTCGCGGTAAGAACAAGCCTGTTTACACACCCAGTGTTGACACAGGTGATTATGTGATCGTTGTAAATGCAGAGAAGATCAAAGTTTCCGGTAAGAAGCTTGATGACAAGATCTACTACACACACTCTGATTACGTTGGCGGATTTAAGAGCCAGACTCTTCGTGAGAAGCTCGCAAAGAATCCCGAAGGTGTTATCGAGGACGCTGTAAGGGGAATGCTTCCCAACGGACCTCTCGGTGATGCAATGTACAAGAAGCTTTTCGTATATGCAGGTCCTGAGCACAAGCATGCTGCACAGCAGCCTGAAGAGCTTAAGTTTTGATCGGGATCGAAAGGAGATAAGAAATGGCTAAGAAATCAGTTAAGAAGTTCTACGGTACCGGCAGAAGAAAGAGCTCAATCGCAAGAGTATATCTTTTACCCGGTAAGGGAAATATCACAGTAAACAAGAGAAGCCTTGACGAGTACTTCGGTCTCGAGACATTAAAGGTTATCGTTAAGCAGCCTCTTGCAGCAATTGACGCAGAGAGCAAGTTCGATGTTATTGTTACTGTTAAGGGTGGCGGATACACAGGACAGGCCGGAGCAATCCGTCATGGTATCGCAAGAGCACTTTGCGAAGAGGATGCAGAGAACAGACCTGTACTCAAGAAGGCAGGATACCTTACAAGAGATCCTCGTATGAAGGAAAGAAAGAAGTACGGCTTAAAGAGTGCAAGACGTGCTCCTCAGTTTTCAAAGAGATAATCTTTCGAGATTCAAAAAGAATTTACAAACCTCAGAAACTCAGTGTTTCTGGGGTTTTTCTTTTATCTATAATTGTATTCAGTTGTGGTGAAACGCAGAAAATTTTGTACCGTAAGCAGCGAGTAAACAGCAGGTAGACAGCAAAATTATCAAGTCTTAGATTTTATTTATTGCTTCTACCAGAGACTGAATATCAAGGTGTGTGTACACTTTCTCTGTCAGAGACATTGCTCCGGAGTGTCCTACGATTTTCTTGATCATTGTAGGATCCACATGAGCTTCCGCCAGCATTGATATGCAGGTGTGCCTAGTATCATGAGGATTGTGCTCCATACCAAGGTTTTCTATTAGTGGTGTCCAATAGCTGTCTTTATAGTTCCTGTAGGTGAATTTTTTGTTGTCATCTGTGTGAAGAAGGTATTCACAGTCAGAGGATTCATACCAGGCTTTGTAGAATGGTAGAACCTTATCTGCTATAGGAACCTTTCTGATACCATTTTCAGTCTTACTTAGTATCACATCGAAATACTGTTCTTCAAGATGAACATTTTTCTTTTCCAAGATGGAAAAACTAGTGAGGCATGAAATCTATTCAAAGTTCAAGACAGCACCCACAGAAGAGGAGAAGAAAAAAGCTCGTCAGGACTACCTCGATATGGTGGGAATGCACAGGGATTTTAGATGGTGATTTCCCTTGATGGATTGAACGGGAGCGTGACACGCTCCGGTAATAATCAGCCAAGGAATGAATGGCTTGGCAGGCGAGCGGAGCGAGCTTCCCCATAACGTGTCGTTATGGGTAACCCCCTATGGATAATGACATTACACATCATTATCCGGGGGCTCTCCGAGGGGCCTGCCGGCGGCAAAAAAATATTACGAAAGGAGTTTGTTTATGATAACAGTGACATTTCACATTTCATGTAAGAAGCATTCGCTCACTAAAACGCGAGATGTGGTTTCGGTGAGCAAACACAATCTTCGATTATTTCAAAGCGAAGAGTATAACGAAGAAATGATCGAAGTGGAAGTCGGGAGTGAAGTAAATGTTCTCGATGATGTAAAAGAGATTTATGAAAGGGAATTCTCTGAGGCACTTGCGGAATACAACAAAGGTAAAAGAATTGACAGACAGATTCCTGACTATCTGGAGTATGTATCCGAAAGTAAAAAGAATGATGTGGCTACGGAGGTAATTCTCCAAGTAGGGGATAAGGAATTCTGGGCAGATAAGACGAGAGAGCAGTGGAATGCAATGAAGCCACTCTTGAGAGATCAGCTTGAATATGTAAAAGAGATAGTTCCGGAATTCAAAATCGCATCGGCGGTAACACACTTGGATGAGGATTCACCTCATATGCACGTAGTAGGAGTTCCGGTAGCAACAGGATACAAACGAGGACTAAGCAAACAGGTGGCAAAAACAAAAGTGTTTGATCAGGAGAGACTAGAAAAAATACAAGATCTAATGCACGATTTTGTAGAGCATCAGATGATAGACCACCCGGAGATCTTTGGAGATGAAACCTTAAAGCCAAAGGAAAAAGGAAGGAATAGCGACTTCTCAAAAGAATTCTACTTAAGGCTAAAGCAGCAAGAATATGAAAAGCTGGAAGATAAGTGCCAGGAGAAGGAGACACAGATTGAAGCTCTGGACGGAACGGCTAAAGAAATGAAGGAGGACATTGAAAGCACAGTTAACCAATATGTGGACTCAGTGGTAAATACAGAAATGAAAAAGGAATTCATGAGATACGCAACACTCGAAAATCCTAAGACCACACTGGGAAAACTAGTCTCGAAAGCCTTCAGAACATTCAAGGAATGGTGGGATAAGACCAAGAAGCCTGAGGTAGCTGAAAAGGCTAAAACAAGCATTTTGCAAAAGCTAAGAGAAAGCCAGACGATAGTTGATCAGAGGAAGGAGCAGCAAAGTCCAAATCTTAATAGGAATAATCTAAGACCTGAGAGATGAATAACTGATAGTGCAATAGGCAGGGGCGTGAAAACGCCCTTGTTTTATGCACATAATATTGAACAGGATGGTAGATATAGGTATAATTATAAACAGTTGCTACAAAGAAAAAATTTAAGTATTTCTGAATAGATTAACTTTCAGTATTATAGACGATGTTAAGTCGGAGGTAATAATTCTTTTCGAGACATTTTAGGGAACTTTCCTTGCTGATTATCGAAAAAAGTTCCCTATTTTTTATTTGAACTTTAGGGAACTTTTTGATATATTTCTATTAGAAAGGTTCCCTAAAAGGAGAAATCGATGGATAATAAGTTGGAAACAATTAAGAGCCTATTGCAGGATAAAGCTGACCTTCAGGCCCGTCTAAATCTCATACCTTATGACGGCTCACCGGAAGTGAAGGAAAACTCCAGTGGCAAATACTTGTATATAAGAAAAAGAGTAAATGGAAAACTTACATCAACATATGTTGATGTTTATTCAGATAATCTGTATCAGTTGCTTCTTAGGAACGCTAGAGAAGCCAGAGAATTAAAAAAGAGTATTCGAAAAATAGATAAGCAGCTTGCAGAAGTTGGATATAGCCCTACTGAACTATCTGCAGATGTTGTTATGAATTTGGATTTCGCCAGAGCCAATATGAAATCAAATATCTATGATCAGGCTGTGTTGGAGGGAGTAGCAACGACCTTTCCACAGACAGAGGAAATATTGGAAAAAGGTATCGTCAATGGCATGACAGCAGATGATGTGCAAAAAATCCTGAATCTTAAGCATTCTTGGGAGTTTATTCTTGACCAGGATGTTATACAGGCTGAAACTGATTATCATTTACTTTGCCATGTAGCAAAGCTTGTTAATGAAGGATTTTTCTCTTATGGGGGAAAGATACGGAGTGTGCCTGTAACCATAGGCGGAACCAGTTATGTACCGCCTATTCCTATAGAGTCAATGGTTATAGAGAACATAAACGAAATAAGATCATCTGATAAGGTGGATATAGATAAAGCTATAGAATTATGCATGTATTGCATGAAAACGCAGGTCTTCGTTGACGGTAACAAAAGAGCTTCAGTAATATTTGCTAATCATTATCTTATATCCCATGGGCAAGGACTTCTTGTCATACCAGAGAAAGATGTGCCGGAGTTCAAGAAATTATTGGTTGCATACTATGAAGGTGAAGACATCAATGTGATAGCTACTTTTCTTAAAGAAAAATGCTGGAAACGGATGGACTAAAAATAAATTCTGTTATTTTATATTAACAAAATTTCCATAACTATGAAAAAATATGAATTGTGGAAGAAATGTTATCGTTTATATCCGAAGATAAATTGCCACGGAGGAGACAGAGTTTTAAAAGCTCTGTCTCCTTTTTGAAATAATACATTGACGAATATCTATGTATATGCTTTATCAACACATAGATAAACATCTATATAAGGAGAAGATTATGACCAAATTAGACGAAGTGCTGATATGTAAGGCTCTTGGAGATCCCAACAGAATGGAAATAGTTAAGATGCTTTCTGATCAGGAGAAATGCGGATGTAAGCTTCTTGAAAAGTTTGATATTACACAGCCGACTCTCTCTCATCACATGAAGATACTTGTGGATTCGGGCTTGGTTAAAGACAGGAAAGAAGGTAAGTGGCACTACTATTCAATAAACACGGACATCATGAAGGAATTCTGTGGTTTTATAAAAACTCTCTGTAATGAAACCACCGGCAAGTGCTGTAAGGGAGAACCGTAATGTGGAACTTTATTCAGACTCAGGTCTTTACCATATTCCCATTACATGCTGCATCAAAAGGCAGACAACTGTTATTCCGATCCAGCAACAGCCGCCAAGCAAAATCGGCTTCCCACCTGATTTAATTAGTTTGATTATGTTACTGTTCAAGCCAATAGCAGCCATGGCCATTATTATAAAGAACTTGCTAAGTTCCTTAAGTGGCTTAAAAACATAAGAAGGGACACCTGCTCTCAAGCAAATAGTTGTGATAATTGAAGCAATCACAAAGAAGACTATGAACATCGGAAATGCTCTTCTAAAGCTAAAGCCATTTGTCGAACTTCCATCCTTTTTTGCTTCCCTTGCCCTCAGATACGCAAGTACCAGTGTAATAGGTATGATAGCCAGTGTTCTTGTAAGCTTGACCGTAACTGCCTTATCAAGAGTCTGATTCCCCAGGTTCCACATACTATCCCAGGTTGATGCAGCTGCGGTGACGGAAGAAGTATCATTAACTGCAGTTCCCGCAAAAATACCGAAAGTCTCTCCTGTTGTGATATCAAAACCTATAAGCTTTCCCAGCGAAGGAAAAAGAAGTGCTGCCAGCACGTTAAAGAAAAATATCACAGAAATTGCCTGTGCCACTTCATCATCATCCGCATCAATGACAGGAGCCGTAGCTGCTATTGCTGAGCCGCCGCATATTGATGAGCCAACTCCGATAAGAGTAGCTGTGTTTCCTTTGATATTCATAACCTTATGAAGAATCCATGATAGGATAAGCGATGTTGAAATCGTGCAGATAATTATAGGAAGTGACTGTTTCCCGGTCTGAAGAACGACCGAAAGATTCATACCAAATCCAAGGAGGACAACAGCCTCCTGCAGAATTATCTTTGATGTGAACTTTATTCCATCAGCCGCCTTCCCCTTGTCATTCCAGAACAGGGCTATTATCATGCCCAGAATGATTGCAATCACCGCTCCGCCAACGACAGGGAAGCGCTTTCCCAGGAGCCATGAAGGAACTGCAATAGTGAAGCATACTATTACTCCCATGTAATTCTTTTTCAAAAAATCCATCTCAAGACCTCTCTCTCTTTTTAATCTGTTCTTTCGTAGGTCTTATTATATTCTGTCTTTTGAAAAAGATAAAATTATATATTATTATATATCCATAAACATTTCTTATCGTTAGGGAGGACTGATTATGCTGGATTTCAGAATAGATACTTTCCTCTGCGTTTGCAGACACCTCAATTTCACCAAGGCGGCTAAGGAGCTGAATATTACTCAGCCCGCTGTTTCTCAACACATACATCATCTTGAAAATGAATACGGGACAAAGCTGTTTACTCAGGATGGAAAAAAACTTTTTCTAACTGACAACGGAAAACTCCTGTATAAAAAAATGAATCAGATAAAAAATGATGATGAAAGTCTCAAAGAAATACTTTCACAGAATAACCATGGCTTAAAAGACATCTCTTTTGGTGTCACCATGACCATAGGAGAATACATAATTGCTGATCCGATCAGTGATTACATAAAAAATCACCCGGATACTAATCTTAAGATTACATTTGGCAACACATCGGAGCTTCTTAAAAAACTCTCCGAGGGGGTTATAGATTTTGCACTTGTAGAAGGATATTTTCCTGAAAATGATTATGAAACGCTGCTTTTTAGCAAAGAAGAGTTTGTTTCTGTCTGTTCGGCAAAGCACTCTTTCACTCAGAAACCGCGCGTGATAAAAGATCTCTTTCCCGAGCGAATTCTTATAAGAGAACCCGGTTCAGGAACGCGCAATATATTAGAAAGAGCTCTTGCCTTGAACAATTACTCTACAAGTGATTTTAGGAATTTTATCCAGGTGGAGAACATGCATGCCATAATAAGCCTTATTGAAAAAGACTGTGGCATCACCTTTTTATATAAAGCAGCGGTTGCATCCGGACTGCAGTCCGGATATCTGAAAACAATCCCCCTTGACGACTTTAGGGTAAAACATGATTTTACCTTCATCTGGCCAAAAGATACTGTTTTCAGTGAAGAGATCCGTGCAATATGTGAGGAAATCCTACCGGTGGCATAAACATTTTAGTAAAATGAATAACGATAAGCATACCTATTCTTAAAAAAGCATTTAATGAGGAAGAGATGACCGCACTTGCATCATGGGACATATCAGATCTATGGGCGAACTGGCAGGGCGCATGTATCAATAGTGGAAGCATCTGGTTTAGGGATGTGGATACTGAAAAGAAAGAGTTTAAGATCGTTTCATTGTTTGATCTTAGAGAGGCTGGAGGAGAAATAACGGATTAATTAGAGCTGTGGGTACATTGTGAACCTTTGGTTTAAGTCCCGTGTGCTCCGCTAAGAAAGATATATCGGAAGATAATCTTACAACAGATAAAGATTTAATGAGCAGAAAGTAAAATCAGAGTATTATTTTTGATCGTGGTTATTAAAGTTGCCACCAGCCGCATACAGTAGCCCTGAGCTTTCTACCGTACGCAGCAGGTAAACAGCAACTCGTCCTAGAAATGCCACAAACACAGCACTTAGGACATTGAAAAAGTTCTCAAAGAGATAATTGTTTCACAACGTATTACGTCTTTGGACAATCAAATACGACTTATTACACCTCAGGGCAATTGTCCTGGGGTGTTTTTGTTAAAGCCAGAGTTTTATACTGATGGTTATAATATCTTTCTTACTCTATGGAACTTGAATTATGCTTATGATAAAGCGCAAAATAAAGCGCAAGTTAAAGCGCAAAGTGGTGCTTTATCGGATAGAGAGTATATTTTGCTTTTATTGAGAGAGAATCCTTCTGTTACACAGAATGAATTATCAGAGATAATGGGGAAATCACGAAGGTCAATTCAGATGATAATGAAAGAACTCATCGAAGAAGGTGTTGTTGAAAGGGTTGGATCCAAAAAAGTTGGATCTTGGATGGTGAAGTAGTTGGATTAAATGTATAATTAAAATATTATGATATGCCAAGAACAGGATTATCAAAAGAAGAAATAGTAGAAAAAGCTACAGAACTGGCCAACGAAAAGGGGCTGTCTTACTTGTCGGTTACTACACTGTCAGAATATTTAGGAATCAGGAAGCCTTCATTGTACAACCACATGAAGACCATAGAAGATATGCACAGAAGTCTTATGATATATGGTTGGCAAACTGTATCGGAAGACGTTGTCAGAGGAATTGATTCTTCAGATGAAAAAGCAAATCTAATTGAGTACGGAAAAAAATTCTATAAGTTTGCAATAGAGAATCCTGGCGTATTTGAAGCTATGCTCTGGTATAACAAATACTCAGATGATGCGCTGCTTCCTGCCACAGAGGGATTATATTCTTTTTTCTTCAAGCAGAAATCCAATATCATTGGAAGAGAGCTTTGAGATATCACTGAATGTGATGATATCCGGGATGGATGGGTATAGAAATAAGAGGGGTAATAAAAATGATTGAGTTCAGAAATGCTGAGGTGGCTGATGCAGAGTTGGTTGTAGATATATATAACGCTGCGTTTTTTGATGATTATGTAAAGTATGGTGAATGTCCGGCGTATGGTAGAACAAAAGAAGAGATGGAGCAGTCAATAATTGATTATCCTAAATTCATAATTCTTAATGAAAGTAAACCGGTTGGCGTCATTTCATGCAGGGAGCTGGAAGCTGGTAATTATGAAGTCGGATGTTTATGTGTAATTCCTGAGTTTCAGGGAAGAGGAATAGGAACGACTGCAATGCGATTTGCAAAAACACATTATTCTGATTGGAAGACATTTACATTGGTAACACCTGTGGACAAAAGTCAAAATGTAAAATTCTATACAGAAAGATGCGGCTTTGATATCCAGTCTGAAGAAATGGATGGAAGTGTTAAAGTATACAGATTTATATTGAGGCGGATATGATGATAAAAGAAATAATTGGAAAAGTAAAAATATATGAAAGAGGAATTATCATTTGATAAAAATCGAATAATTATCAGAGACAAATTTCTGTTTAGAATCATTAGATTCATATAACAGAAAACAAAATGTAAATAAAGTATATCGAAGAATAGACGGAGAATATGAATTAGTAGAATGCAAATATACCGAAGATTGGGACTTAAGCCAAAAGCGTTCTGTGGCAAAGCAAATAAGCAGTGATGACTATATTTCATACATCGCATTAGAAAATGATAAAGTTGTTGGCTTTATTGGGCTATTAAAGAAACTAAACGGTCCTTACATGATTCTTGATATGATGCAGGTATCTTCTGAATGCAGAGGCCAAGGTGTTGGCAGACAATTATTTGAATTGGGAAAAGCGGAAGCAATAAAAGCTGGTGCACAGGATCTGTACATATCTGCCTGTTCTTCTGAGGAGACGATTGCATTTTACAGAGCAATGGGAAGTGGCCTGGCAAGCATTCCTATAAAAGAACTTGCTGAAAAGGAACCATATGACCTTCAGATGATCTGTCCTGTAATAGACTGCAACAGATACTCGGAGATGAAGCTGACAGAGAATATGATTCGTTGGATTATCTGATAGTAAGTTATATCGCAATATAATACAGAAAAAAAGGGGACTTTCATGGGAATAGCATTGGAGAAAGTGACAAGAGACGATATTGAATTGGTTTGGAAGATGCAGGTAGAGGCATTTTCGGATCTTTTGGCAAAGTATCAGGATTATGAGACAAACCCTGGTGCTGAAGATATTGATAAAGTCCTGGCGCGTTTTGAACAGTCATGGACGTCTTATTTTTTTATTGTTGCCGATGGTAGTAAGGCAGGTGTAGTCCGTGTTGTTGATAAGAAAGATGGGAGCAGAAAACGTATCTCTCCTATATGGATTATGAAAGAATGCAGAAACAAGGGATTAGCACAGCAAGCCATCATCGAACTAGAGAAAATCTATGGCGAAGATAATTGGTGTCTTGATACTATATTACAGGAAAAAGGTAATTGCTATCTTTATGAAAAGATGGGATATCACAGAACTGGTAAGATCGAAAAGATTAATGAGCAGATGGATATAGTATTCTATGAAAAGAATTGATTACTTGAGGAATAACGATGGCGGCTATGACGCGGCGATGAAGATATTCCGTGACAAGGAAGATTATGAACTTGAATGGGCGATTCAGTATCTTGAAAAAGAATGATTGATAGTGCGTTATATCGGAAGAAAAAGAGGAGAGACAATTAAAGTCAATGGGGACGGTTCTCATTGACTCCCATTGACTCCAAGAAGAAAAAGGGGGCTATATTTTGAATAAAAAGATTATAAAAGTCATAGGTTATATTTTTATTATATGCTTTATGATAATCGGCGGTGTCATTCTTTTTCACTCTGACTTTGCAGAACCTTTGAAGCATCTGTTGGGATTAGGTTCGTGTTTAGCAGCAATGATATTAGCTTGGTTATTATCAAATGATGAAAAAAGAAAGTCATCAAAAAGTGCTTTTCTATGTGTTGCGCTTTTAACGTCTTTTCAGATAATCATTTCTTTTATAAAGTAGTCAATGAGAACCGTCCCCATTGACTACTATGTAGGCACAGAGTGATCTGTGATCCACGCTTTTAGACGGTAGAGCTCACGGTGGACCATTGACCTGTCGGTAACCAATCCACGTATATCAGAGTGGCCAATGCCGGGAACTGATACCCCGAGGCTCTTTCCAGATGCCTTCAGCAACAATTAAATAAGTTTGTGGTGATCTCTAGAAATTTGTGCTTGACAGGAGGTCATTACATATCAGTAATCAGAAGGGGGGGATAATGTGAAAGTTATGGCTGTTCCAAAGGTATGTGCTTATGCTGTGACAGCGGTTTGTATTCTGGGGATTATAGTAGGTTCGTTTTTTGATTTCAGTATTAATGTGGCACTGGCGAACAAGACTGATATTGGTGCGTTTTTTGCCACCTATGGATCTTATTTTTCTTACTGTTTATATCCTGCGGCAGGAATGTGCATCTATAAGGGACTTAAAAACAAGGGCGGCAGATTTAATATGTTGGCCTGTGTGCTCATGGTAATAGCATATTTTATGGCCGTTTATTACAGCAATAATTATAACGGATCCAAGGTAAGGGAGTTGTTTGGTTATACTGCGGGAGATTCCTCACCACTTTTATCTGCAGCATGCTGGGTGTTCTGGGTTGTTCTGTATGCATGGGTTCCGTTTGTCTGCTATCGGATATTTGATGATGCCGATCCGGACAAACTGATAATGACAGGGGCAGCTATTCTGATAGCAGGCATCGCGGCTGACAATATAAATCTCTGGTTAAAGCAGGTGGCATCGAGACCAAGATATAAGTATCTGATAACCCTTGATGATCCCATGGCGGAATTCAGGAACTGGTGGCAGATGGTTCCTTATCTTGCAGGTTCCAATGACAGCTATAAGAGCTGGCCAAGCGGTAATATGACAATAGCAAGCATGATGTTTTCGCTGCCAATGCTATCGGATGTTCTTAAAAAACGTTCGGAGAAAAAGAATATGATCTGCTTTATTATTGCATCGTGTTTTGTCATTATCTACGGCTATAACAGGATTCATATGACCAATCATTTTCTTTCTGATGTATGTTTTGGAACGCTGATCACTTACATCATTTACTCAGTGGTAAGTAAGGCCTTTTTAAACACTGTGAAAAAATGATTTATGCAGAGTCAATGGGGACGGTTCTCATTGACTCCCATTGACTGGTCACAAAGAAATGATAAATAGCCCCGCCGCAAAGCGGGGTTTTTAATATCCGGAAGGATGGCCGATTATATCTTCTGAAATTAATACTGTACGATATTTAAAAGCGGATCTGTTTGTTTGCGGATTAATGCCTCGATAAATTCCGTAGAAGTGGTACTATAAGCATAGGGTAAATCAGTTTATCGGGGGGATAGTTATCATCATGTCATGTTTGATAAATTATCCGGAAAATGTTCTGGCATAAACCAGATTAGCACTGCATATTTGAGACTATAACTCATTTTAATTGTACTAATCAGATGCTAACATCAGTTATTATATTGATAACAAGCGGAGTGTAGTTCTCTGAGTTTCGGATCTCACTGAATTATATTTGATGAGGTAAATATGAAAAAGAAAAAGAAAAGTAAGTATACTGTGATAATCATATTGTTATTAATCGTGTTATTACCTGTGGGATTGAGGTTGTATTTAAAGAACAAGTATCATTGGGGTGAGTGGCAATATGATTCGTGGGATGAATTTAGAAATGAGGCATATTTTGGGATCGATTACTATATGCCCGAAGATTCTAAAGATCAGAAATTCTATTATAGTAGAGATATGCTTACTTCCAGCTCTATCTATGCTTTTACGCTCGAAAAGGAATCATATGATGATTATATCGCGCTTTATATCGCGAAGAGGTCTGAGGATTGGTATTTGAAGAGAGTAGAGGATGTGAGAGATCCTTACGATAATAGCTATATTCTTCCGGTTTATGCTCCATTTGAGAAAGTTATAGATGATGACATCAGAGATTATCAGGTATTAGATTATTATCCTATTGGAGCTGGTCATAGTACACAGTGCCTTTTGGCCAATCCGGTTACAGGAAGGATAGTTGCATATTATTGGTGCTGTATTCATTAAAATATGGATATTATCTGTAAAAATCGACTATTACGGAAATTGGCGTGATGAATAATTGCTGCTTGCATAAGCAGATCATACACACGAAGGGGACGCAGGTGCGTCCCCTTTTTAGCGCATTAGTCCTTTTTCATTATAGCTGCTCTTACGATTCCCTTTGGATCCTTGATAAAAAGAGTAACGATCCAGATGATGAGTGCCAGTGCAATGACGGATAAGCCGAGATAGAGATCATTTAACATGTCTGCTCCGGCTACGTTGAAGAACTCAGCACCGAGTTCGGCATATTCGAATATAGCATCTACAAACCACATTATCGATGCGCCCCACAACATGAAGCAGAGTGTGCTCAGACGCATTTCATCCTTGGGGGCTCCCTTGTACCAGAGTATGCTGCAGATAACAGCAGCGAAAACAGTCACAAGTAATGTCATGATCTTGCACCTCCAATGGTTACGGTTTCTTCCGTCTTACGCTTCTCAAGAGCAGATGATATTGCTACCATTCCTATCCATACCAGCGTTACCAGTACAGACATTGTGACACCCACGGTTCCCATTTCGTGCAGCATCTCAGATGTCTCTCCGTTAGTCACTGCAGTAAGGAAAGGGAAAGCAGGGATAACTTCACCATGCCATACATGCTCAAATGCTAAGAGTGCTGAGCCTCCAAGGAGCATCTTGTTGAGCCATGAAAGCTTTTCGGAGAGCTTGACCTTCATCACTTCGCCCTTTGAGCTGCTTTTTCCTGCCTTCTCTTTTGACTTTACGATCTTTGTGATAGCTGTTGTAACGATCGCCTCTGCAACAGGTACTGTAAAACAAGCCATATCTATACCTCCCAATATTACTATATACAGACTTAAATCTGAGGTTATCACAGTACCTGGGCACCCACAACCCGGGGAGGGGGTTAAAAGGCGCTGTATTCCTTACTGCCCGATCTCTCTGATGTGATCTATGATGCTTGCTTTTGATATATTACTATATGATATCAGGGGAACGCATATCCCGATCAGTGCCATGAGCGGAAGTACGAGTAAAACCAGAAGTGTCCGGTTTTGCTACACCAGCGTTGCCGCAATCTGTATAAATTCATATTCCATAGAGCTTTTATCTTTAAGAACAGTTGATTTACTGTATATTCCAAAAGGGGCTTGAGGAGATTCTTCCCATTTAAATGTGACAAGATTCTTATGCTGTAGTATTTCGTAACCTGCGAGGAGAGCATAGCCATAGTTTGCCAGAAGAAGACTATATGCTTCAGTGGCATTTGCACATATTGCATTATCTACTTCTTCATTTACAGGTATGATATATCGCCTTTTTGAAAAGAGGTTCCTTATTAGATATGGAGGGACAGAAATAATCTGACGGTACTCCCATAAATCTTTGGTGGTTACCGTCTTTTTTCTATGTGCTTTTAATTCTTTTGCCAGAATGTGGTCTTTATTTATTACGCAATATAATTCTTCATCATATAACTTGGTAAAATGAATATTGGAATCTTTGAATTTGGCATCCTTCATACCTACAATCAAATCCAGTTGGCTGTTTGCAAGACGACTTAAGTTGGCGTCTGTTTGATCCTGAGTGAACTCCGGTATCACATTTGGTTTTAATACAAATAAAGGTTTAAGAATCTGACTTATAAGATATATTGTATGCGGATCCATATAGCCGATTTTAAGACTGTGGAGATCCCGCTGCTGATAATTGGATATACGTTCTTTGGAGTGATAGAAGGTATCAATTATTGTATTTGCATCCGTAAGAAATGCTGTGCCGGCCTTTGTCAGTGTAACGGATCTGGTAGTTCTGCTTAAAAGCTTGCAGTTTAGTTCTGTTTCCAGAGACTGAATTTGTTTTGATACGGCTGGTTGTGTGAGACCGAGCTGTTCTGCGGTTTTCATATAATTCAGGGTACCTGCCAGGCTGATAAAACATTCAAGCTGAGATGTTGTCATAGTGTTCTCCTTGGCTTTTGCAATTCATGGAATTCAGGGTTTAGAGATGAAATATCATTTATTCCAATTGTTTATAAATAATAACATATATTCATTTCACAGTATATAAGTTTGATGATAAGATAAAACTGTAAATGAGAATTGCAATTGAGTTTATGTTTGGATTATATATTTAAAATCGGAGAGGATATTAATATGGATTTCTATGAAGTTTTAAATTCAAGACATAGTATAAGAGATTTTGCAGATGAGAGTATTCCTAAGGATATGATGGAGAGAATAGTCAGGGCGGCATATAGTGCACCTGCAAATGACCATTTCAGAGATTGGCATTATGTAGTGGTAACAGATAAAGAGATTATGAAAAATGTTATAGAAGGAGTTCCCAAGAATCTGACTGTTAAGGATGTGGATTCTATGACATTTATCTCTGATCCTGTTCAGAAGGAGAGCTATCAGATTGCTGTACCAAAGCAATACAGAATGCTAATAGATGCTGCTGCTATAATAATTCCGCTGATGAAGAAGAAAGTGGATATTCTAAATCCTTCCTGCCTGTCGGATCTTAACTGTTATGCGTCCATTTGGTGCAGTATAGAAAATGTGTGGCTTGCAGCTGTGGCAGAAGGATATGGATGCAATGTCAGAATTCCACTGGGAAATGAGGAGTCAATAGCTAAAGATGCTTTAAATATTCCCGAAGAGTATATGATTCCTTGTTTTATAGGAATCGGACGACCGGCTGAAACGGCTGTTTATACAAAGCAGATAGATGTGGATTATGATACGCAGATACATTGGGAAATGTTCTAAGTAGGGATGTGGAGTCAATGGGGACCGGGAGTCAATGGGGACGGTTCTCATTGACTCCAAGAAGAAAAAGGGGGCTATATTTTGAATAAAAAGATTATAAAAGTCATAGGTTATATTTTTATTATATGCTTTATGATAATCGGCGGTGTCATTCTTTTTCACTCTGACTTTGCAGAACCTTTGAAGCATTGCCGGGAATTTTGGTTATTATCAAATGATGAAAAAAGAAAGTCATCAAAAAGTGCTTTTCTATGTGTTGCGCTTTTAACGACTCTTCAGATAATCATTTCTTATATAATGTAGTCAATGAGAACCGTCCCCATTGACTTCCCGACTTATTACACCTCAGGACAACTGTCCTGGGGTGTTTTTTTGAATTATGATAATCGCTAAAAGCGTAGAATTCTACAATTTTGTTGATTAAGGCGATGTGATGTGATAAGGTGTAATTGACAAAAATGTAGAATTCTACAATTTAGGAGATTATATGATAAAAAGAGATAAATATCTGACTCAGTTAATCAGTGCAAAGAACAATGGATTTCCGAAGGTAATAACAGGTGTGAGAAGATGTGGAAAGTCATTTCTTCTTAAAGAAATATATAGAGAATACCTGCTTTCAGATAATGTTCCGGAGAATAGAATAATTATCTTGGAATTGGATGATGATAAAAACAGTAATTATCGTGATCCTTTGGAACTAGGAGCATATATAAGGGAAAAATGCAAAGATAAAGAGAATTACTATGTTTTTATTGACGAGATACAAAAGGTATATTCGATAATTAATCCTAACCTTACCGATGGCAAACATGTTTTGGCAAATTCTGATGACACTGAAGTAATATCATTCGTAGACGTTGTACTCGGACTATCAAGAGAAAAGAATATAGATTTATATGTGACAGGATCAAATTCTAAAAAGTTGTCTTCAGATATAGTTACTGAATTTAGAGATAAGGCAACAAATATAAAACTTTCTCCGCTTTCATTTGAAGAATACTATGGATATGTCGGAGGTTCGGCAACTGAAGCTATATATTCATATATGCAATATGGTGGAATGCCATTGGCTGTATTAAAAAGTGACGAAGAGAGAAAAGAATATCTAAAGAACTTGTTCACTACAACATACTTCGCTGATATTGTTGAAAGGAATCAGTTGAAAAAGGGAGAGGCTCTGGACGAACTATGTAATATTATTAGTTCTTCGACAGGCTCACTACTTAATTCAGAAAAAATAGCCAATACGTTTGAAAGTGTTAGACATGAAAATATTGATAAGCAGACAGTTGAAAACTATATTGGTTACTTTAAAGATGCATTCCTTTTGCGTGAGGCTAAACGCTATGACTTAAAAGGAAGAAAAGAAATAGGTGCTCTTAGAAAGTATTATTTTATTGATACTGGTCTACGAAATGCTCGCCTGAATTTCGCTTTCCCAGATGAAGGTCAAATGCTTGAAAACATTGTATATAATGAGCTTTGTTATAATGGATATTCTGTAAATGTCGGTGTGTTTGATACGGTAGAGAAAGATAAGACTGGTAAATCCATAAGGAAGAAAAATGAAGTGGATTTCTATGCCACTAAAGGACTTAGGTCTCTTTATATACAAGTGACTGCTGACATCTCTAATGCAGATACGAGAGAAAGAGAAATAAGACCATATTTTAAGTTGAATGATCAAGTACTAAAGCTACTTGTTGTAAATATACCAATTAAAGAAACCATGGATGAAAATGGGTTCACGATCATTGGAATTACTGATTTTTTATTAAAATATATTAGATGAGTAAATAAGGATGGTACATAAATGGATAGGATAGAAAACGCCTTAGTTGCATGTGAAAAAGTAATCAATGGAATTGAAGATGAAACAATTTCTACATCTTCAGCATTATTACAGTGTTCAAAGATTGCCAGACTAACAAACGATGAGGAAGCAATCATTTGGTTTCAGTATGAGTATGGGGGATATGTTGAAGATTAAACATTTATTCAAGCACTACTTTTTTGGAATATCATTTATTGGTATAGCAGCATTTGTGATACAGGAAATTCCGTATATTGCTATGCCATTGATCAAACCTGCATCAAATCCGATCATGAATATGACGAATGAGATTAAGTGGATAGAGACAGTGCAGGGGATATTCGGTGTTTTGGCAATGATCATGCTGATATTGATCGTAAGGGATGACGTCAAGCTTATTCCAAGAGAAACTGCAAAAGATAAAATATTTTTTTCACTTGCTGTTCTGATGATGGTGATCAATTTCCTCGGATGGACGATGTATTATATGGGTTATCAGTATGGATGGCTTATCCTGATCAGTCAGTTTGCTGTTGTGCCGTTGTACTATCTGTTCATTGGACTTTGGAGACGCAATTATCTGTTAGCAGGGGCAGCTGTTCCGTTTTTTGTGATCCATACCATCAATGGTATAATCAATTTTGCTGTTAAGAGATAATATTTTAAGGAATAAAAGGAGCATTATGGACAATAACACTATTGAGAGCTTTATCAGAAAACAGAAGGTTTCTTTAATATGTTCTATTGATGAAAACGGATTTCCAAATGTGAAAGCTATGCTGAAGCCGAGAAAGATAGAAGGCTTACAGAGTTTTTATTTTTCAACAAACACATCTTCTATGAGAGTTAAACAGTATATGAATAATCCCAATGCATGTATCTACTTCTATCATAAGGGATTGATAAGGTACGTGGGTGTTATGCTGAAAGGCAAAATGGAAGTGCTGACTGATCAGGAGACAAAGGATATGATCTGGCGTAAAGGCGACACGATGTTCTATAAGGGCGGAGTCACTGATCCCGATTATTGTGTATTAAAGTTTACCGCTGAAAGCGGAAGATACTATTGTGATCTGAAGACGGAAAGCTTCACTATCGAATAGCAATTGATAAAATCGAATCTGAAAAGCCGGATGCATAGGGAGAAGAAAAATGAAGAAAAATATTCCCACTGAAGAGGAATTAAAGAAGTACAGTCATAAGAAGATGACAATGCCGTTAATGGAACATGCTCCGGAAGAGGCGAAGGGATCTGTATGGAAGTTCATCAAGAAGATATCGACCTATGCCCGTACACCGGGTACTTTAGCGGATTATAAAAAGATGGCTGTGTTTGCTGAAAATGATGCATTAGTCGATGTTGTTTTAGATACGCTAAAGGATATGAAATATCCTTTTAGTGAGGCGGATTTTATACCGGATATCGTGGGCTATTATTACTCCATTGCGATGATTTCACAAAGCATGCATAGAAGAGATGAAACAATTAAACTGCTCAATGAACTTGTTGATTATGTTATTGCTAATCATTCACCTAGTACATTACCGCTTGTCAGAAATATGGATGTTTTGTCAAAAGATTATCCAGACCTGGCGGGTATATTTGAGAAAGCACGAATCCTCTATAAAATTGATGCTATAGATGGCATTAAGAAAGGGGTTCCTATACGGATCAACAAGCTTTATAACAATTATACAAGTGCAGAAAAAATAGAAGCGGAATATATAAATATTGAGAATCCTCAGGACGGCAAAGTATTTGTTGAAGTGGATGAAAAAGAATTTGTCGTTAGAATAGTAGAAAACGGAAAAGACATTTTCTCTAAGAAATTCAAACACTACAGCTATGGTATGATCGAGTATGCCATAGTCAGAGATGTTTTGCTGAGAAAGCACATGGAAGATATGAAAATCGATGATGCTACAGATGAAAGAGTCGTCGAAGCTATGAGAGCAGATCTTAAGAAACTGTATAGTGATATTGGGATCTCGGTAAATAATGAGGAATTTTCATATATCACAGATGGATATGAAAAATACAATAATACTGATCTGCCCCAGGATGTCCAAAAGTATCTGGAAGAAATCTATAATGATGAAGATCTGAAAGATGCTTTTTTCGATTGTGATATTGAAATCTATGAAGAGGCATGGGTTAAGGATCTGGAGAATGATGATTCCTGGTTTGAGGATCTTATGGGAACCGGAGAATCCAACTATAAGAATATTAAGCCGTTTGCCCGTGACGGATCGGGTGGATTATGGGTTGTCCTGGATGATGAAATGATCGGATATATCGGTACAGAGGGAGAATGCGGGATCATCGCTCGAAATATAAATGAGTTCATGAATATAGTAGCGGTGCAGAGAGGATACGTAGATGATTTCTGCAGTGTTGATATACTGAAATCAGAAGAAGCATTTTTAGAGGAATATAAAGAAGCACCTGAGTCGGATTATAACAGGGTATTTAACAGATTTATAAAGAAGCATGGTTTTACTAAAGATTTAAAGAAAATATATGAGTATATAATAAATGGTGTTACAACGAAGCCGTTCTTTCAAGTGATTGCTACAGATGATGAATATTGTGACTCATATTCAATACTCGGAAGTGATGACGGACAAGAAGCACTGGAGGAGCTAATAGAGAAGCTTCAATAAGATTGATATACTTACGCGGATGTATTTATGAAACAAGAACTGGATAAGGAGTATAAAAATGGGATTTCCAGAGTTTATGTTTAATGAAAAAAATATGATTCCTGCATCTCAGCAAAATACACCTGATATTGAGGGCTATTATTATACAGCTAATGATGGAAGCCAAATGGCTTTTTGGATATATAAAGCAGATAGAATTTCTAAAGAACATACACATGATTATGATGAATGGATGCTTTGTGTAGAGGGAGAATACATCGTTACAATAGACGGGAAAGAATATACCTTACATGCGGGAGATGAATTATTTATTCCAAAGGGAAGCTTGCAGGGCGGAAGAGTTAAAGCCGGTACAAGGTCAATTCACGCCTTTGGAGGTCAGAGAGTGAAAGGCAATGGGAAAGTCAATGGGGACGGTTCTCATTGACTCAAGGGAAGTCAACGGGAACCGTCCCCGTTGACTTACTGAAGACAATCTATGAAGATTGGGAGAAACTAACTTTGGTAACTCCCTTTGATAAGAAACAGAATGTAAAATTTTACACTGAAAAATGTGGGTTTCGTATTGTATCAACAGAAAGCGATGGCGGTGTAGAACTTGCAAGATTTGTTTCCGGAAGATCAAGCGGGAACGGAGAGGAATAAATTCATGAAAGTAAGAGCATTTGATCCTGATAAAGATTTTGATATCATAAAAAAATGGGCTGCCGATGAAAGAACTCATGCTATGTGGTGTGCAAACAGGTTCACGTATCCTCTTGAGAAAGAAAACTTTGCAGAAGTGTTGGATGATATAAATGAAAGATTCGGGGATCTGCCCTATGTAGCTGAAATAGACGATTCTGCGGTTGGATTCTTTTGTTATTCGTATAATGCTGATACCGGTGAGGGGATGCTTAAGTTTGTTATTGTAGATCCGGGCTGCAGGGGCAAGGGTGTGGCAAAAGAAATGTTTGAAATAATATTTCAACATGCATTTAAAGAAACTAATGCCGAAGCAATACAATTGATGGTTTTTCCTCAGAATAACAGAGCAAAAAGATTTTATGAAAAAATGGGTTTTAAAGAAAGAAGCACAGAACAGGGTGCATATATATATAAAGATGAAGCATGGGACAGATGCAATATGATCATCGAAGTCAATGGGAACCGTCCCCATTGACTTAATATTTTGACACCGTTATCATTGTTGTGATAATATTTTTACCATCCCATGAGGGAGTAGCAAGCGCGACAGCGTAGCAAGTCAACATACTGATCTGCGGATCTGGCTTTGTTTTAAATTGCGAGACTCATGTATAGTGAGGCTATACGTGTGTCCATATATGAAATATTACCCGAGTATAGTCAAGACTGTATTCGGGTTTTCTTTTATATTAACCGGGCTAAGGAGACAAAAAGAATGGGATTAATTGAATTACTGCTTTTAGGAATAGGACTTTCCATGGATGCCTTCGCAGTATCAATATGCAAGGGGATAGAAACAAAAAAAGCAGGGTTTAAGCAGGTAATGCTGTGTGGTGTATGGTTTGGATTTTTCCAGGGCCTTATGCCGTTTATAGGATATATCCTGAGTTCAAAGCTTGAATTTATCATTAACAAAGTGGCACCCAGGCTGGCGTTTATACTGCTTGCCATAATCGGGGTAAATATGCTGCGGGAGGCATTTTCCTCAAAGGAAGAGGAGACAAGATCCGGATTTGATGTAAAGTCGATGTTTATGCTGGCAGTCGCAACGTCAATTGATGCGCTGGCAGTCGGCATCACATTTGTAGCTGTTCCGGTTACACTTCTTGAGGTGCCTGCGATTATAAATACCATAATCGGATGCAGTATAATTATGGCTACTACTTTTGTTTTCTCCTCATTTGGAGTCAAGATAGGAAATGCTTTCGGAACAAGGTTTAAATCCGGAGCAGAGGCAGCCGGAGGCTTTGTCCTTATCTTCATAGGTCTCAAAATATTACTTGAACACCTTGGAGTGCTGGAATTTATGGGCAACGGAGACGTTGTTTTCGGATTGTTGATTCCTTTTGTTGGAACGGTGCTTGGCTCAGCGCTGGTATTTATTTCAGACAGGGAGATCAAAGGAGCCTTCAAACTTATTATGATTGGAATGGCTGGTGGTATTATGCTGGCGTGCTCTGTATGGACCCTGTTATATCCTGCTATCATTAAGGGAAAAGTTGTAACGGCAGCCCTGGGATTTATTCTTGGGATCGGATTCCAGTATCTGCTTGATAAGGCTGTGCCTCATACTCATGTCTTTACAAAAGCCGAAGAAGGTCCGTCAAACAGCCTGAAATATCCGTTTAAAGTAATGCTTTCCGAGGTGATTCATCATATTCCTGAGGGAATGGCTGTCGGAATCATGTTTGCAGGAGCATTTAACGGGGCCGAAGATGTGTCTCTGGCCGCAGCATTTGCTCTTACTATCGGTATTGCCGTTCAGAACATCCCTGAGGGAATCTTCGTATCAAATCCTATCAGAACCGGCGGAGAGGAGAAGGGTAAGTCATTCCTTATGGGTGTGGTATCAGGCGTGGTTGAACCTCTTCTCGGTATTGCAATGATGATTCTGGTGACGACATTCCCCGGAATTCAGATGTTTGTAATGGCTCTTACGGCAGGTGCCATTGCATTCCTGGTATTGGAAGAAAATATCCCGGCAATGCACACCGGTGAACATTCGGATAAAGGGACTATATCATTCATGCTATTCTTCTGCCTGATGATGGTTATCACATTTTCAACTATAGGATCGTAGAGGACGGCAGAAATGAAGGTGGTGTGATCATAAAGGTTGAAGGTGACAAGGGGGATCTTGACATTCTTTTTGTTACGCCCAAAGGTCACAGCAAGGGAATCGGGTACGCCGCCTGGTGCGAGGTTGAGAAACTGCATCCCGAGGTAAAGGTATGGGAAACGGTTACTCCATATTTTGAGAAGCGAAATATTCATTTTTACGTGAACAGATGTGGATTCCATATAGTGGAGTTTTATAACAGCCATCACCCGGACCCGAATGATTCCAAAACGGCAGAGCAGATAGATGAGCAGTTCCCTGAGGGAATGTTTAGATTTGAGAAGAGACTTTAACTTTCATTTTAATTTACAAAGAGGTATAGAGATTTGCCGATACTCATAGATTTATTTCTGACTTTCGCCAAGATCGGATTGTTCACCTTTGGCGGGGGATATGCGATGATCTCTCTTATAGAGAATGATTGCGTAGAAAAGAAAAGATGGATAACGCACGATGAAATGATGGATGTGACTGTTATTGCGGAATCAACTCCGGGCCCCATCGCCATCAATTGTGCCACTTATGTTGGATATAAAAAAGGGAGACTGCCTGGGGCAATAATAGCTACGCTTGGGATGGTTCTGCCTTCATTCATAATAATCTTCTTGATATCAAAGTTTTTTGACAGATTTCTTGAAATAGCATGGATCTCAAATGCATTCCGTGGGATCAAGATAGCGGTTGGTATACTGATAGTGGACGCAGCTGTAAAAATGCTGATTAAAATGAAGAAAAAACCTATGCCAATAATTATAGTAGTTTGTTCAGCGGTAGCTATGATACTTATCAGTATTTTTTCAGTAAACATTTCATCCATTGTGCTTATGCTCATCGCAGCCTTCATCGGGATAGTCGTGTTCATTATAGGATCACATACTAAGAAGGGGGAGAAAAGGCAATGATATATCTTGATTTGTTGATTGGATTCCTCGAAGTAGGTTTCTTCTCCTTTGGCGGTGCATATGCAGCCATCCCATTGATAAGGGAAGTTGTACTGGCTCATGGCTGGATGGATGAAGAAATGGTTGCCTATATGATCGCGATAAGTGAAAGCACACCCGGACCGATCATGGTGAATATGGCAACATATGTGGGAAGCGTAAAGGGAGGAATTCCGGGTGCGATTATAGCCACGACAGCGGTAGTTTTTCCTGCATTTCTTATAATCCTGCTGATCATGGTTCTGCTAAAAAAAGCTTTGCATAATAAGTATGTGAAAGCAGCGATTGGAGGCTTGAAGCCGTGTATTATCGGTATAATTCTGTCGACAGGCATTATGATGATGATCAGGAATTGCTATATCTTTTTAAAAGCAAAACCGGATGTACTAACCATTGGACTTACCTGTTTTCTGGCAGCGGTGTATTTTGGGTCAAGAAAAATGGTTAAAAAGGGAATATCACCGATAATACTTATCTGTGTATCTGCGCTTGTCGGAGTTGTGGCTTATGGAATCTGAAAGCATAATATTAAATTATCTGGATACTTGACTAAGAGAGAAGGCATTTTCTCTTGAAGCTAGAATAAATAACTCTTCCAAATAGCGTGTCTATAATAATAATCCAAGAGGAAGACACATATGGCAAAATGGGGTTGGGCACTTCGTTTTCCGGATTCAAGCGAAGCAGCAGAACAGGCGGATAGCGATTGTTATTTGGGATGCGGTATGATGAATGTGTATAAACCGGATGAACATCCTGAGCGTCCTGAAGATCTGGAAGATGCTGAAATAGATGTGTTCCAAGTTTAAATCTTAATGATGAAAAAGGGCATTGCATATTTGAGTAATATAATTCAATTTTATAATGTTATTATTTTAATGATACGCAGGCTTGGATTAATTGTGACAGGCAGTTTACCGAGGATTATGCGATAAATGTAATACTATGCGCCTAGGGCTATTAAGAGTTGGAAAAGGCTAGGTCGCAGTTTTATGAGGGAATCAACATATTATTTAACTGAAGGGATAGCTGGTGATTAAGCTGCTATGACTAACGGGAATCATATTATAACGATAATGTTGCACGGAGATGTGATTTGAAAGGCGGTATAAATGGGTATAGTCGACATATCCAGTCATAAATCCGTTTGGAGAGGCCTGGAATATTATAAACAGAATAAAGTTGTTTCTTACAAGGAAAACAAAGATGGGACTTATGAAGGTATAGTCGAGGGGAGTGGTAATGAGAATTATCGCGTTCATTTAGATATGGCTCATCCTCGTAAATCAACATGTAATTGTCCTATGGCAGATGGCAGGATGGTCATATGTAAACATATTGTTGCGGTGTCTTTTTGTGTAGATGAATCGGAAGCAGAACGGTTTAAAAATGAGAAAACAAGGTATTCTTCTGAAGAAGATGAAAGGCGTTCGAAGAAATATGATAAGTATATCCGATATGCGAGATCATTACCGAAATCAGCATTATGCGAGGCTTATGCTGAGATTATGGTTGAACTTGATGAGTTAAAGTTAAAGAGTAAATGAGAACTGTTTTTTGTTGTTTACTCCCCCACCATGCAATAGCAGAGTGGTGGAGTTATCAGGCATTAGGGTACTTTTCATTCTTCTTGTATATACCCAATATTTGAGCTTATCCGGGCGCTAAATAATCCCAAACTTCTCCTTATACTTTGCCAGTTCAGCTTCGGCAGCATCAGCGCGACGACGTTCAGCTTCTGTGTTGGCGCGTTCTTCTTCACGGCCCTCTTCACGGCCTTCTTTACGACCTTCCTCTTTCAGTTCGCGTTCCAGTTCCCAGCTCTTCATATATCTGATCCCCACGTCTTTCTTATGTTTGGTGGCCTTTACGATCTCATCAAGGCGCCTTGTTGTTTCGTCTTTCACATTTTCCTCAGTACTTCTTCTCATATATTGTAATAGATTTTTCAGCTTTATGTCACTATCATCCGCATTCCGAGGGAGTTTTCCGTCCGTATAGAGATAGATTCTTCTGACCCCGTCATCATACGGAACATCAGGATGTGTCTTTAACATACTTTTAGCTTCATAATACATATCTCCCTGATCAAAGGGATCGTATGAAAGAATAAAGATTATCACTACCTCCGGGAGTTTCTCATACGCCACTCCGGTATTTACGATCTGAACATCTATAAGGTCCGAATAATAACGACATCTTTTGGTAAGAAACTTCTTTTTGGATTTTCTGTTATCCGGCTCCAGGTCATGAACCATTATATCCGGGCCGGCACTACTGTCGCCTGTTTTTTCAGTTATATAAGCATCCAATCGTATTCCCTGAGCTTCCTGTGATATGCCGGGTATCATTTTCTGCGGAGTGTAATTCACTTCGCCGATACTCCGCTTAAGTACTCTCTCCAGTATTATCCTGCAGACTTCCTCACCTGTATCCTCGTCAAACAACATTTCGTTGAAGAGGAAGTCATCGATGACATTCATCTCCTCCAGGGGAGTGATCTGCCTTTTTACTGCAGTTATTTTTGTTTCATTCATTCCGTATGTCTCCTTTCAGGAACAGTATGCAGGAGACGAAAATAATAGCATCTCTCATTTCCTGCCATAAAAAAATAAAATTGGATTTAAAGCAGGAATTTCGAAATGTAAGAAATTACATGATAATTGACGCGCGTTTGCGCTGAAGAAATATTCTGCTTTGCGATCATCCTACCACGCGAAGGATCTGTTTGCAACAGTCTTTTATAGATCGGATGCATTATCGGACGCTTTGGAAATATCCGTTTTGCAAGTATAATAATTCATGAATTAACAACGTTTTGCGATGTTGCGCAGGTTTGGAAATACATACATGGTAAAGATTGGCATAAAAAAACATGATCTCTTATGAAAGGCAGAACGATAAGGATCCGGCAAAGTTTTTCGCGAACAGATCAATGTGGGATATAAAAAGTGATTAAGATACGTTGTGTTGTAGAAAGGATCACATATCAGAACCCTGAGAACGGTTACTCTGTTTTAAAATGCAGAGTGAAGGATTACAGCGATCTCGTGACCGTTGTAGGGAATCTTTTGGATGCGAATGTCGGAGCGGTTCTTATAGTGGAGGGAAACTGGAAAGTAGATCCAAAGTATGGCAGACAGTTTGCGGCTGAGAACTGGCAGGAAACACTTCCTGCGACAGTATACGGAATGGAGAAATACCTTGGCTCCGGACTCATCCGGGGTGTGGGACCGAAGTTCGCTAAGAAGATAGTGCAGAGATTTGGCACGGATACCTTTACTGTTATCGAAGATAACGTGGAGCTGCTGGTGGAGATCGACGGGATAGGCAGCAAGCGTATCGCCATGATCGCAGAGTCATGGCAGAAGCAGAAGGAAGTGAAGAATATCATGCTCTTTCTGCAGGAGCATCAGGTATCAACTTCTTTTGCTGCGAAAATATACAGGCAGTATGGGAACAAGAGTATCCCGGTTATGAAGGAAAATCCTTACCGGCTGGCAGATGATATATGGGGTATAGGATTCAAGACGGCAGACGGGATCGCAGAGAAACTGGGATTCGAAAAGGAGTCTTACGTACGTTTACGAAGTGGTCTGATGTATACGCTGTCCGAACTGTCTGATGAAGGGAATGTTTACGCGGACAAGCGTCAGCTGATCGATAAAGCGGTTAAGCTGCTGGAAGCAAGTGAAGGCACTGTGGCCGCTACTATGGACGACATGCTGAGGAAGAAAGAACTGATACCGGAACGGGAGCTTGTTAAATATAATGACGAAGGAGTGCCCGTGGATCCTGTTTATCTGCCGCCTTTTTATTTTGCAGAGATAGGAGTGGCGTCCAAATTAAGGAAACTGGCCGCAGCTCCCGCCACCGACCGGCTGTATACCGGACTGTTGAAAGCGAGGCAGGAGAGAGGCGATGACAGCCTGTCTGTGGATATCTCCGCTGTGGAAAAAAAGACCGGTATGGTATATGACGAGATCCAGGCTGATGCCATCAGACGTTCGGCGATGGCAAAGGTGATGGTGCTCACCGGAGGCCCCGGCACCGGTAAGACTACCACTGTCCACGGCATCATTTCAGTATATAAATCCTTTGGCCTGAGGATCCTCTGCGCAGCACCTACGGGAAGGGCGGCCAAACGTATGACGGAAGCTGCGGGACTGGAAGCCGTGACCATTCACCGTCTTTTGGAATGCAAGCCTCCGGAGGGGTATGGTAAAAATGAGGAAGATCCCCTGGAAGGTGATGTTCTGATCGTAGATGAATGTTCCATGATCGATATCATACTGATGAATTCGCTTTTAAAAGCTATACCGCCTTCCATGCGTTTAATACTGGTAGGCGATATCGATCAGCTGCCGTCGGTTGGCGCCGGGAATGTACTTCGTGATGTGATAGATTCAGGTGCCTTTCAGGTGGTGCGGCTGACCAGGATATTCAGACAGGCGCAGACCAGTCGTATCATCATGAATGCGCATCGGATCAATGAAGGCAAGCTGCCGGAGATCAACAACGGAAAAGGCTCTGATTTCTTCTTTATAGAAAAGGAAGATCCGGAAGAGGTGGTATCCCGCATTGTTAAACTCGTTAAAACTGATCTGCCGGGATACTACGGGATCGATCCGTCGCAGATCCAGGTACTTACTCCGATGCAGCGTGGCGTGGTGGGTGCCACGAATCTTAATATGGCATTGCAGGAAGCCTTGAATCCGGCAGAATGTGAAGTGTTTATACGCGGAAGAGGAAAGGTATTGATGCCAAAGGAGTGCCTGCGTCGAAGCGGATTTGCTTTCCGTGAAGGTGATAAGGTGATGCAGATCAGGAATAACTATGACAAGGAAGTATATAATGGTGATATCGGTATCATAGACGCTGTGTCTGAGACGGACAGGACACTGCGGGTTACTTTTGATGGCAGGAGTATAGAATATGACGTAACGGAGCTGGACGAACTCGTACATGCATATGCTACTACTATCCACAAGTCTCAGGGCAGTGAATATCCGATAGTTGTTATGCCGGTATTGATGAATCATTATGTCATGCTGCAGCGCAACCTGATATATACAGGTATCACCCGTGCGAAGAAGGTAATGGTGATGATCGGAACGAGGAAGGCATTAGCCTGTGCAATTAACAATGTGACCGTGACGAAACGTAATACCATGTTAAAGGAAAGGCTTACATGACAGAATGTCAAAGGGTGTCAAAGGGGACGGTTCTCATTGACTCTAGATGCCTGGTTGTTGTTTTCCCGGAATAATAAAATAAGGATATGGAAAAATGATTAGATATGATGACAATATTTCGCCTGAAGAATACTTAGAATTACGCAAAATGGTCGGATGGAGACTGTTTCCGCTCGAGGAGGCAAAGAATTGTGTTGAGAATGCATATATGGTTCTTTGTGCCAGGGATGATGAAAGAGCTATAGGTGTTGTAAGATTATCCTGGGACGGCGGATATGTGGCTTTTCTGTCAGACGTAATCGTTATTCCGAAATATCAGGGACAGGGAATAGGGAAAAAACTGGTTGAAGCCGTCATTAAAAGGATTAAGGACGATATGAAGCCGGGCTATATGGTGAATCTAAATCTTAATTCCGCTAAGGGTAAGGAACCCTTCTACGCAAAACTCGGTTTCGTGGAGCGCCCGAATGAGGATGCGGGTGCCGGAATGAACCAGTGGCTGATATTGGAAGATAAAATAGGAACCTAATTAAGTAAGTGTAAAACAGGCTCAAATATGTGTATTGGGGCCTGTGCTTTAATCTAAATTGTATAGTTGATACCAGTCAACGGGAACCGTCCCCATTGACTCCCTAGGTTCCGGATGGCCGGGAATGCCGGGTATAATGAAAGGAGTAGCGAATAATGGACGCAGGTATGATGGTTTTGGAAGGAATAGTTGTTTTCATTGTGGTTGGTGGTTTTCTCGTTTCTATCGCCCCTGCGATCATCCTGGACATCATATGGATCATAAGAGTAAAGCTCGGAAAGAGTCCAAAATTTGGTCCGCTGGGAATAATATCTATTATCGTTTCCGCTTTGACTCTCATGGGATTGCCGTATGAGTTCATCTTATTAATAGAATTGGTCAACTTTGTACGATAGTCAATGGGATAGTCAATGGGGACGGTTCTCATTGACTCCATTAAGCCCCGGCGCTGTTATAGTGCTTAAGACCGGTTTTCCAGAATAAAAAAGCAGCAGTTCCCGCAATAAGTGCCACAAGAGGTGACAGGTAAGCGTATCCGGGGTGCGACAGATTTTTCCCGAGAAGGTGTCCCACAGGGTAATAGCCTGTGAAAGCGTATGGTATGACAAAGGTAAGCAGGAATCCGATGCCTTTACCGTAAATAGTGATCGGATAATCCGTATAGTTTTTTAATCCATAATTGTTATTGGTGAGGAGCGATACTATCTCCTCACTTTTTATTGTCCAAAAGCTGATAGTGCCGGTAAAAATTGTGATCGCCGAGAATATCACAAATGAGGAAACCATGTTTACGGCATAAAACGCAACAGTACTTACAGTCCACTCTATGGACAGCGACAGCATACTGTAGATCCAGAAAAATACTGACAAAACAAGACGGGGGATAAAAGTATACTGGAACTGCTGCAGGACCATATACAGCAAAGGTCCGATCGGCCTGGTGAGATACAGGTCAAATTTACCGCTGCGGATGAGCTGCCCCATATCCTTCATGGGACTCCAGAAAAAGAAACAGCTCAGGCTGTAGGCAAGCCAGCTGGTAGTGAACATGAAAAGAACTTCATTCTGCGTCCATCCTGCAATGTTCCCGAAATTGTGGAATATGACCATGAATCCCGCGAAGTAAACACCAATTTGAATCGTATTGGCAATGAGTTCAAATACAAGAGAAAAGTGGTAGGCCAGTTTTCCTTTCATATATATGATCACGAAGTGTCTGTACATCTTTAGCAGATACATAAGTCATCCTCCCTGAACTACGAGTTTTTTCTTTCCGATTATCCATACAGCTTCCGATACAAGCAACAACACAGCCACCCAGACAAGCTGAACAGATAAATTTTCGCAGATACTCTTTGAAGACATTGGAGTAGTAATGATGGTAACGGGTATAGCATATATTGCCCGGAACGGAAGAAACATGTTTATCTTTGTGAGAAGCTCCGGGAACATTGCAGTAGGGATCCATGAACCGGAAAGCAGTTTGTAAATTGCAGCAAGCAGCATGTTCAATGGCCAGGTTACGATCAGCCAGAATGCCATCAGTCCTATTATCAGTGAATACAGGAACTGGATCACATACGCCAGGATTATGGAGATGAATCCGTACACCAGCTGTTCTTTGCAAATTAGTTCGCCATGGTAAAAGACAGCAACCAGAATCCCGAGGGGGAGAGTATAGATCACAAATCGTGCTACGCTGGTACCAAGGTGCTTTGCAAAGATCATATACTTATAGTCTATGGGACGTATCAGCTGATTAGCCACATCCCCTGACTGGATCTGATTGTTGATCCAGGCTATAACATCACATTCCATAAACGTGGAGAGTATTGTGGCCACAATGATATATTTTATTGTATCGTCGTGGCTAAGAGGGATATTGCTGCCTGAATTCGATGCAAACAGTGCGTTCCACAAAGCAAACTGCATATAAAGATAAACGATCTTCGCCAGAAAATTTGCCCATACAGAGTTCAGGTAAGCCGTATGTTCCTTGATTCCTATTATTGCCAGATCAGCATATTTACGCATTTTTCTCTCCTGCAAGGTAGATCTTTTTTATGATTTCTTCGAGATCAGTGGTCTTGTAAATACTCTTTAACTGTGGAAGAGTGCCGTCATAGATCAGAGTCCCTTTATCGATAATGATCATCTTTTCACATAGTGTTTCAATGTCCGAAACATCATGTGTGGTCAGAATTATGGTGGTATGCCTCTCTTCATTTATCTTTTTGATAAATTGCCGGATACGTTCTTTGGATAGAACATCAATTCCTATGGTGGGCTCGTCCAAAAAGAGAATGTCCGGATTATAGATGAGAGAAGCTGCCAGGTCTGCCTTCATTCGCTGCCCGAGACTTAAAAGTCTTGGAGGCTGGCTGATAAATTCATCAAGCCCCAGGATGTCCGAAAAAGAATCCATATTCGTTCTGAAAACATCCTCGGAAACCCGGTACATATCTTTAAAAAGCTTTAAGGAATCAATAACCGGAATATCCCAGCAAAGAACACTCTTCTGCCCAAAGACCACACCTGTCTTCAGCATGATCTCTTTTCGGTTCTTTTTGAAGGTAAGTCCATCGATGGATACAGTACCGCTGTCCGGTACGAGGATTCCTGTCATCATCTTTATTGTGGTGGATTTTCCTGCGCCGTTAGGCCCTATGAAGCCTACGATTTCTCCTGTGGGTATGGTAAAAGAGATATTATCAACGGCAAGCTTTTTTTGATGTCGCTTTAGTTTATATGTTTTAGTCAGGTCTTTTACTTCGATGCCCATATCCTGAGTCCTCCCTACATGACTTGATTTATACTGTTCTTGATTAAACAATAACATCAAATGTAATATCAGTAAAATTGAAATAAAAGACTGAAACGATCAGAGAAATTGATGCGTGGAGTCAATGGGGACGGTTCTCGTTGACTCCCAAAAGGAAGCGCGATACGACAAAGTGAAATCAGTGCAGAGCTGGTTAAAATCAGTGCGTTTATGTTTGTTTTCTATTTGATGTGGTAAAATTTATAGTTGCATGTTTTAAGTTAAGGAGAAAAAATTTGGAAAAGAGATTAAATTCAAATCATCTAAAGATTATAGCAATTATAGCCATGACGATAGATCACGTGGCAGACTTATTTTACCCGTCTTTCCCGGCACAGCCTTTTCCGATAATTTTACACATAATTGGAAGACTGACTGCGCCGATCATGTGGTTCTTTATTGCAGAAGGCTATCATTACACACACAACATAAAGAAGTATCTGCTCAGGCTGGGTATATTTGCTATAGTCTCTCATTTTGCATATTGTTTTGCTTTCGGAATGAAGTTCGTTCCGTTCGAAACCGATATATTCAACCAGACAAGCGTTATGTACCCTTTATTTATCGCTGTATTGGTGCTGTGGCTTCAGGATACGGAGTTTAAGTATAAGATCCTTAAACATATCCTGATCTTTGTTCTGGTGTGGAGTGCTTTTCCTGCAGACTGGAGCTGCATTGCGGTCTTGGCGATATTGGGAATATACAGAAATCGCGGCGATCTGAAGAAACAGACTATCATAATGATGCTTTGGGTTCTGCTGTATGCAGCAGTGTCGTTCTTCTTTGTAAATAAAATTTACGGTATCGTAGAATTGTTTGTTATCCTGGTGTACCCGTTTATGAAGCAATATAACGGACAGAGAGGAAAAGCCAAATGGCTAAAATGGTTTTTCTATATTTACTATCCTGCCCATCTTGTAGTTATTGGGATCATTAGAATTGCTATGTATGGCGATGTCTCAATATTGTTTTGAGTCGATGAGAACCGTCCCCGTTGACTGCAATATTGTTTTGAGTCGATGAGAACCGTCCCCGTTGACTTTGGCATCTTTTGTGGAATTTCAATAAGAAAGTATAGAGAGGATGATCATGAAAAAATGGTATGACGAAGAATATGAATTTACGATAGAAGTAACCGGTTTCCTGCATGGAGACCACACGGAAAGATATTGCCGCAACGGTGAAGAGGTCGGTGATGTTTATAAATCTACCTATGGATGTCCGGTTAACAAGGATGGTTACGGAATCTGTTCCAAGACAATGATGATGATGTATCCGTTAATGGAAGCTGTCCGAAGCGGCGGAGACCTTACCAAAGTCGGTGGCGACGGAAAATATACAAAAACAGTCGTATGCCCGGATGGATGTGTGATCTTCAGACTGACCGCAAAGCCTTTGGGGAATGAGAATTTCCATACGGGCGGCTTTTGGGATTATCCGGACGAAACACAGAATTAATTAAACTTCAGTTATACAATACCGGAAGGAATACGTCGCCGGGAACGTAGTCCAGATCAAGGATTGTTTTTATCTCTTCGGAAGAACTGTCCACCCACTCACCGTTTATCAGAACAAAAGAACGTCCGGGTTCTGATGTGGCAACGAATTCGACAGGACCGGGCGCAGTGCGTGTCACTGCGGCATTGTCACTGCTTTCACCTTCGACAGGGATATATTTATGCTTGTGAACGACAACTGTGCAGGTTTCCACATCCAGAGGTTCCGGGAGCTTGGCTATGTGATATCCGGGCATATCTTCGGTTCCGCTGAAACTCAGTAGTGTTTCACCAAATTCTCCGTCCAGTATCTCGACGGTGTAAGACAGATCTGTTTCATCCCTGTTGTAAACTATCCCTACGGCACCGAGAGCCCCGTTTACTTCATAAACGGCGGCATAGACGGCTTCCGAATCTTCAGGATCCAAAGCATTAAACACATAGGCGCCGTGGTTTAGCGCATACTGATAATCATTTGTCGGGATATAGACGAACGCTGTCAGGGCGGAGGAATAGGAGAGCCAATAATACCCCTTGTTTCCCCAATAGCGGGACAGTGAATTCTGAACAAGCCAGGCGCCGTTTTGCGCTGCAGCAGGAGAGAAAGCTTCTGCCGGGAAATCATCATCCCATCCGATCAGGGATACGATATGATCAGGCTGTTGCCCTGTGTAATTCTGAGTTTTATAGCCGTGGAAATATGTGGGGAAAAAACCTTCACCGTGGTGAGTACTTATATTTACTGCACCATACGTGCGGATCATTTCTTTGATCGAATCAACATCTTCCATATCATTGATATACAGATCGGAAAGAAAGAAACCGCCAACGGGGGTGGCACTCATGGCTCCGAGTACAGTAATAATCCCTCCGCCGTAGAAGTCGGGCTCTCCCACTGTAATATACAGTCCTTCGGTTGGCTGATCTTTTTTATCCGGATCTTCTGCCGTGTCAGGTGCATCGACTTTCGGATGATAAGTATTGCGGACGAGATCCATGGCATCAAAAGAGACCACTTCGCCGGTCTTTAAGTAGCAGCTGCTCTCCATGGAAGTGACAGCTGCATTTGCCCAGCATGTATTTCCGGTCTGCGCCTGCATGGGGAGTACAGCACCCTCATTCAGGAGACAGAAACTATGCTCCGGGTCGGCGAAAGGTGTGAAATAATCGAGATCTGCTTTTTCAAATATCTCATCGGTGGGTTTAGTTGAAACGGCCGCATCGACAGAATCAGAACTGATTGTTGCATTGGCCGTGTTTTCTGATGGAGTGGGAGATGAAACGTTGCTGCAACCGAAGAGAAAAAGATATCCGGGAATTACCAAAGGAAAAATAATTTTTGAAATTTTATTGATATGCATTTTTTAATCCTATGTTTGTCATATAAACTTCAACATAATTATAACATAATGTGAGGTCCCTCGATTTCTTATCCCTGATTGACATACGTATATTACGGTGTTATATTCGGATTAAGCATAGAATGTGCTTTTCCATAGTATATTAAAGGAGCTTTATGTTAAGCGTGGTTAATTAATTTCATTGCAATACGGCTTCCGTATAATGCAATGAGTATAAATCAAAATAGTGAACCGGTGGTGGTTGCTACAGGTTAATTTGATTGCGCTTAAATTTATTATGGAAAAGAAGCCGCATTTTATGAGGTTGTATTTTGATATATCTCGATCTTTATCAAACCATGATATCTTGGCGTAAGATATCATGGTTTTTTATTTTGACAGATAAATTTTAGCATTCGAAAGGAGAGATAAAAATGTTAGACAATTTGATTATAAGATCTGAAAAACCTGAAGATTACAGAGATACGGAACTGATGACCCTGAGGAGTTTTTATAACAAATACAGGCCGGCAGCAGATGAACATTATCTGATAAGGATAATAAGAGAATCTGAGGATTATGTTCCGGAGATAAGCAGAGTCGCCGAATACAACGGCCGTATAGTCGGAGCTGTTTATTACACTAAAGCTTGGATTGTTGATGGTGATGTAAAGCACGAGATCGTTACATTCGGACCGCTTGCGGTAGAGCCTACATTGGAAGGTCATGATATAGGCGGCGCACTTATGCGGGAAACCATAAGGCTTGCAAAAGAAGCGGGCTTTGCAGGGATCGCTCTCATGGGAGAGCCAAATTACTACCCGCGTTTCGGATTTGAGCGCGGAGCAAAGTATGGGATCACCGATGCGTGCGGAAACAGCTTTGATGAATTAATGGTACTTCCGTTAAATCGCGATTTTTCAGACATAAAGGGAAAACTGATCGAAAGCAGGGATTTTGAAAAACTGGAAGATAAGGAAAGGCTTGCAAAGATCAATGAAGAGTTTCCCAAATACCGCAAAGTAAAAGTACAGGAAGGTTTCATGCAGATATTCGGCCAACACCTGGGAGTGGTTGAAGCTATAGATGGAGATACATATATGGTTCGTTACTGGGAACTCAGCATTCCCGCAAAGCTTTCAAAGGATCTGGGTAAAAAACCGGATGTAGGAAGCGATGTTCAGTTTATCTGGAATCATAAGGGTGAGTCTTCTGTCACCAGGGTGTTTAAGAATCTGCTTGAATGATGAAAGAGGAAAAAGATGAAGACACAGATACAAATAGAATTCGATAAGATCAAAAATTTGTGGGCAGGGCTCGCAATAACAGACTATGCAAAGCAAAAGATTGATGAGAGCGAAATAATACTAAATGAAAGTGAACTCAGAAAGGCACTGAAGGATACAACAGACAGTCGTATTCTGATAGAGAAGCTCGGCACTCCTCCTTTGCAGAATGTTTCAGAGATAAGAGAGATCCTGACAATAGCCGACACAGGAAAGTGCCTGACCCCGTATCAGCTTGAAAGAGTGGAGACGGTTCTTGTTGCGGTTGAAAGGATGATGGACTATCTGTCACGAGGAAAACAGTATGAAAACTCTCTTGCATACTATGACGAAAATCTGGATCCGTTGCCGGAACTCAGGGAAGAGATCAGCAGGCAGATAAGAAGTGAAGAAGTCGATGACAGAGCGACCAGGGAACTTTATGAGATCAGGAATCGTATAACGGCTGCGGAAGAATCCATGAAGCAGAAGGCCGAGGAGATGATCCGTAAGAATAAGGCTTACATGGCGGATTCTTACTATACAACAAGAAACGGCAGGATTTGCGTTCCCGTAAAGAAAGAATACAGGATCAAAATACCCGGAAGCGTGATCGATAAATCAGCCACGGGAAATACGATCTTTGTTGAGCCGGTAGGTCTGGCAAAGTGTTATGAAGAACTGGAGCTTCTTCGGATAGACGAGGAGAATGAGGTATATAGGATACTGTATACCCTCACGGCCATGGTATCGGACAGTGCTGCGGTGATCGAAGAGAACATCAAAATGATGGAGAAGCTGGACTTTGTTTTTTCAAAGGGTAAACTCAGCATCGATCTTGAATGCATCGAACCTGCCATTAACCTTGAAAGACGCATAAAGCTTGGTAAAGCCAGACATCCGTTAATGGATAAGGAAGTAAATGTACCCTTGGATTTTTCGCTGGGTGAAGGAGATATAAAGGGAATTGTCATAACCGGACCAAACACCGGCGGAAAAACCGTTGCGATCAAGACTGTCATGCTAAGCTGCTATATGGCTCAGTGCGGACTGCATGTTGCCTGCGGGGAAGCTGATATAAGCATGAACAGCAACTATCTGTCAGACATAGGAGATGGGCAGAATCTATCCGAGAATCTTTCCACTTTCTCGGCACACATTAAAAATGTGCTGGATATCCTCGGAAAGGTGAATCATGAAAGCCTTGTAATAATGGATGAACTCGGCTCGGGAACGGATCCTGCGGAAGGTATGGGAATAGCTGTCGCAATACTGGAAGAACTAAGAAAGAGCGGAGCGAACTTCCTGGTAACAACGCATTATCCTGAAGTTAAGGAATATGCTTCAAGGACAGAACATATAGTAAATGCAAGAATGGCATTTGATAAAGAGACGCTGCGCCCCACCTATGAGATGATCATCGGAGAAGCCGGAGAAAGCTGTGCGTTTTATATAGCAGAGAGGCTCGGCATGCCAAAAGAGATGCTGAAGGTCGCTGCAGAAGCTGCGTATGGAGAAAGTGCTTTGTTGAGCAGGAATGTGTCTGCCGATAAAGAAGCATACAAAAGATATGAGCGCCTTGAAGAAAAGGCAGATGCGAAAAATGACGTGAGGAAAAATCCAGACAAAAATGTCGGGAGTAAGATCGTCAAGGCGAAGAAGATACATTCCACAGAAGAGATGATGCAGAGATTCAATATCGGTGACAGTGTGATGGTCTATCCGGATAGGAAGATAGGTATAGTCTGCGAGCCGATAGATGAAAAAGGGATCCTGAGAGTGCAACTACAGAATAAGAAGATATATATCAATCACAAGAGGGTAAAACTCCATGTAAAAGCTGAAGCGCTTTATCCGGAGGATTATGATTTTTCCATTATCTTTGATACTGTGGAAAATCGAAAGGCAAGACATGAAATGGGCCGGAAGTTAACAGATAAGGTCATAGTATCTGACGAATGACATTCATAATGAAGTCGGCATTTGTTATAATGTGACAGAGTAATGAACGCTTGACAAACATCCGTATAATAGTTATAAATGTTATTCGTAAAATATAGCTAGGGGAGCACATCGCTGAGAATGAAAGGATGAAATGAAACCTTTCTGACCCTTATCACTTGACCCGGATAATACCGGCGTAAGGAAGCGCAAGGAAGACCTTGATCGTCAGGTCTGCTTCGATGTGATTCCTCCGCGTGATTTTAAAGGAGGATTTTTTTATGCAAAGTTCCAAAACCAAAATTCTTGTAGAAGGTGCGATCATGGTCGCGCTTGCAACCGTTCTCAGTTTCATTCGTGTATTCAAGCTGCCCTGGGGCGGTTCTATCACACTGTTGTCCATGCTGCCGATAGTTTTATTTTCCATCAGACGTGGCATCAAAGCAGGATTGACAGTATCTTTTCTTTTCTCACTTGTCCAGTTTTTTCAAGGCATCATTGACGGACTGTTTGGATGGGGACTGACTCCGGTCAGCCTGGTCGCATGCATCCTTTTAGACTATCTGATCGCATTTACTGTTCTCGGGTTAGCAGGTATCTTTCGTAAAAAAGGTGTGACAGGATGGATATGCGGGATCGCATTTGCTGTAATGCTTCGCTTTATCATGCATTTCTTAAGCGGCGTTATTATCTGGAAATCTTTCGGACAGCTGTGGGGAGATTTCTTTACGGAGAATACGGTTTTATACAGTCTGCTCTATAACGGAGCATATATGCTTCCGGAAATGATCTTTACGATCATCGGTGCGGTAGTTCTTTTGAAAGCTCCGAAGATTGGACATTACCTTACAAACACCTCCGAAGCTGCGGCAAAGTGATCGTAAGTGTGGCTATTGCAGATCCGATAGGAGTATAATAGATATCATGAATGATATTGAGATAATGCAACTTGGAATAAAGGAAGCCGAAAAGACCATGGCAGAGAATATGGGAGGGCCTTTCGGAGCTGCGATAGTTAAGGACGGTGAGGTGATCGCCGTTTCTTCAAACCATGTTCTTGCGAACAATGATCCGACTGCCCATGCAGAGGTCGAGGCTATCAGGAGTGCGTGCAGGAAGCTTGGGACATACGATCTGAGCGGATGTGAGATCTATGCTACAGGATACCCTTGCCCCATGTGCCTGTCTGCGATCATATGGGCTAATATCAAGAAAGTATTTGTATGCGGCCTGCCTGAAGATGCCGAGAAGATCGGGTTCAGAGATGATTTCATTTACAGATATATTCAGGACAGGATGCAGGATAAGGATACTCTGGAGATAGTCGAGCTGGACAGAAAACCTGCTCAGGAGCTGTATGAGAAATATGCAGCTATGAATAAGATCATATACTGAGTAAAAATCAGACTGCAATAAGCCTTAGGATCCCGATCATCCGGTAATTAGGTTTTACGTCTTTATAAACGGCCATATTTTCCTCGTAAAACGGGAAGATATGGCTGCTTTTTATGCCGGATGCTTTGCAATCAGTGGACCTGAATATATTTCTTCCAATGTGCAATCATGGTGGCATTGTGTAACTGTTTATCCGATCAGTCTTATTGTTTCGATTATATATTTTAAATCATCAATATCGCTCTGAACTTTGGCGATCTCTTCCGAATAGCGGAGTTTTTCATTTATCATTGAGCCGTCAAATGCGTTATGTTTTCCGTTTTCATTAAAGGCCACTATGACCTTGTTATACTCGAAGCAGAGGGCGATACTGTCGTACTTCTCCTTCAATACCATGAGACGTTCCATGAAATGTGGCGTCAGAAGATAAAATGAATCGTGTGGGTTTGCGGAATAAACCAGAAATGCATTGTTGAACTCTGCATTTTCCATTTCAACTTTTTCCGAATTCTTAACTATGCCATCGTTTATTCCGTTGCGGCTGTAGAATGATTTGGAAATGATGCGTGTCGGTGCGATTGTTTTGTCGGGAAAATCAAATACCATGACTCTTCCCTGGAATGAATTGACTTTACCGTCTTTGGAGGTATCATACACGATCATGATATCCGACATTTCAAAATCTATTCCTTTGTGAGTTGCTTTAAGAAAATCTTCAGACTTATATTTTAATCCGTTTCTAAAGAGCTTAAAGTCAATGATATCGTCCTTGCTGAAGCCTGTTTTCCAGGCATAAAAAACATTATCAAAGTTCTTTTTAATGGTTTCCTCTACAAATGTTTCTTTGTAAAGCTTTTTATTGTCACCGACTAAGCCCGAACAAAAGAATATCCCTGCGATGATAAGGCAAAAACCTAAGATCCCAAGTGCTGTGGTATTGTGAGGATGTATGAGAGGTATGATACAAAAAAGTATTATAACCCCGCTCCCGAGCAGTATTGCTGCAATAGTTGTTCTGGATCGTAGGGATTCCATTTTATTCATTCTATCTTCGGAACTCGAACTGTTCATTTTATTTCCTTCTCCTGACTAAAATTCACGGAGATTATTATAAATGATTTATAATATTATTTCATTTATTTTTTCTGCAGGCGACAATGATCACTTACTGTATTCTCTTAAACCATAATAATAGAACTTTTTAATCCGTTCCTTGAGCGATGCGGGTTTTACAACGGTTGCATCTTTCCCGAAACGGATGAAATATTCCTCAAGCTGCAGTTCCGGCCAGTCAAAATGATATAGATTTCCTTCTGTATTTGAAACTACGGGACGGTTTTTGGTAATGACTTTGAATTTGCTTTTCCCGGTTTCGTTTAATCTGATAACGGCATGAATTGTTTTAGAAACAGAATGAGGGCTTCGCACAGCTTTTTCGCGAAGCTCTTTTTCAATTTCGGGATCGACCGGAAAAGTTTCGGGCTTTATAAATATGCTTCTAAGTCTGGATATTCTGAAAGTCCTCGGTCTTCTTGTTTTTCTGTCACGACACAGAAGATAATTGCACTGCTCTTCTTTTGATGGCGCGATCACATATGGTTCAACGTCAAAAAAGAGCTTTCCTTCAGATGTGGTTGTCGTGAAGGTAAGTATTCTATGTTCCTTTATTGCTGTCTCAATATCCTCGAAAGTATCTTTAAATATGATAGCTTCACGTTCGTTTCTCGGAATGGACAGATATGAATTAAACATATCCTTAAGATATTGAGACAGGGAAGTGTCCTTAAGCATGTTGTGCTCAATGATATTCATTATCTCATACGCCGGACCGCTGACAGTAAGGGTCATGGCGGAGTTTTTTCCTGATTGACCATGATCCGGCTTAATATATGTATTGGCTATACGTTCGGCAAGAACGGTTGCGGTCTTTTCTTTTATCGCCCCGGTCGAGATCAGATCCTGCTTGATCCGTGCCAGGAGATCCGCGCTGTCGTGTCTATATCTTTCAAAATAGTTTACTATCAACACCTTTAGAAACGCATTAAGATTCACGCTCTCATCCTTTTTGGTGAATTCAAAGAGCTCCGCGTCATTAATAAGTCTTGCTTTTGTATCATCCGAAAGATAAATTTTATATTTTTCTGTCATAAAGGGCTCCGATTTGGGGTTGCAAATCAGTACAAACAATCTGATAAATACAGTATTAAACAGATTATATTGGGGTTGCAATCATAAGTCAATCTGCATCTTTTTATCTCCAAAAACAAGCGCTATGATTGAATCACGATAAAGCAAAGACACATGCAGCAAACGATGGTTGAAATAGGCACATTCGGACTTCGGTCCGGACTTGCGGGTTCGAATCCCGTCCATTCCCGACAAGGAAGCGTGTCTTGAATAAAGGTGCATACAGCAAAAGTGATGATCAAGATCCCATGTCTGATAAACATGACCTGCAAAAGCAGGTACGGAACCCGGGCCGGTCTCCCGGGGGGCACCTTGATTAAGGAGGAGATTAAAATGTTAGGATTTTTAAGAAAAGAAACAAACAAAACTTTGGTTTTATTAAGAAAAGAAGCAAATAAAACTTATACGGAAAACGGAGCGGTAACTTATGATTCTACAGAATCTGACTGCCTGGATCTGTTCGCAACAATAGGAGCACTAAGAAATGCGAATGAAGAAGATGTTATAGCAAGATTCCAAAGAGCTTATTCTGAAAATGCAGATCTTGCAATGAAGACACTTTTCTTTGCAAGAGATATCAGAGGCGGACTCGGAGAGAGAAAGGTTTTTAAGGTGATCCTTAAATATCTTGCGGTAAATGAACCTGAATCCGTGAAGAAGAATATTGAAAATGTTGCGGAGTACGGCAGATACGATGATCTTCTTTCGCTTATAGATACACCTGTAGAAAAGGAAGTAATGTCTTATATAAAGAAAACTCTTGAAGAGGATCTGGATGAGATAAGGAAAGACGGCTCTAATGCAAAGATTACGTTACTTGCAAAGTGGCTTCCTTCCGTAAATACGAGCAATAAAGAAGCTGTCAGAAACGGAAAGAGAATAGCAAGAGCCATGAACATGTCTGATTCCGAGTACCGTAAAGCATTATCCGCTCTCAGAGCACAGATAAAGATAATCGAGAATGCTCTTCGTGAGAAAGATTACACTTTTGATTATATGGTTCAGCCTTCAAAGGCCCTTTATAAGTACAGAAAGGCGTTCCTTAGAAATGATAAAGACAGATATCAGTCATTTTTGGACAGAGCGGATAAGAATCCTGTAATGATGAATACGGCAACACTTACTCCCTACGATGTTATAGCACCCATAATAAAAAGGGCAGAGATCAAAGAGGATGAGAGAAGAGCGATGGATGTAACATGGAAAAATCTTGAGAATTACGTCGGCTCTGAAAACTCTCTTGTAGTAGTTGACGGTTCGGGCTCGATGTATTGGGGCTCAAATCCACTTCCTGCCGCAGTGGCACAGTCACTTGGTATATATTTTGCGGAGAGAAATAAGGGATGGTTTCGTAATAACTTCATTACTTTTTCCGCTAATCCAAGACTCATCGAGATCAAGGGCAGAGATATAGTAGATAAGGTTCGTTACTGCATGGGATTCAATGAATGTGCAAATACTGATATAAAGAAAACATTCGATCTGATCCTGAATACAGCGGTAAAAAACAATCTAAAACAGCAGGATATGCCGGAGAGACTTTACATTATCTCAGATATGGAATTTGACTGCTGCGCAGGTAATTCGGATGTGACCAATTTTGAATATGCAAAGGCGAAATATGCAAAGTGCGGTTACAGGCTTCCTCAGGTAATATTCTGGAATGTTAACTCACGTAACCTGCAACAGCCTGTAAAGATTAACGATCAGGGCGTGGCCCTTGTATCGGGTTGCAATCCACAGATTTTTTCCATGCTGAAGTCAGGCAATCTTGAACCATACAAATTCATGATGAGCGTCCTTTCGTCAATTCGTTATAAAAGGATAGCTGCATGATATATGAGAAGCCGGCCGGAAGAATGTGAGACTTCCGGCCTGAAAGGAAATGATGATAATGAATAGAATAGAGATAAAAGGAAAAATAAATACAGCCATCTGCTATGCAAAGGTAGTGGAGGATGAGGCGATAGAGCAGATACGCAGAATGTGCGATTATCCCATGACAGAGGGCGCAAAGATAAGGATCATGCCGGATGTCCATGCGGGTAAGGGCTGCACCATAGGAACAACCATGACGCTCAAGGATAAGGCGGTTCCGAATGTAGTAGGTGTTGATATCGGATGTGGTATGTATACAGTCAATCTCGGTAAGCAGGCGATCGATTTAGAGAAGCTTGATATGGCAGCGTTTTATATCCCTTCAGGTCGTAATGTATGGGAGGGAAGAGTCGAGAAATTTGATATTACAGGGCTTAAATGCTATCGACATCTCAAGGATACAAAACGTCTTGAGAGATCACTCGGTACACTCGGTGGCGGCAATCATTTCATCGAGGTAGACCGAGCAGCAGACGGTACGCAGTATCTAATCATTCACTCGGGGTCAAGAAATCTTGGTAAGCAGGTTGCAGAGTATTATCAGTCGCTTGCAGTAGACCTCAATAAAGGGATAGGCGATTATCTTGAGGCAAGGGAGGAATTGATCACATCATTCAAAGAGCAGGGAAGACGCTCTGAGATTCAGAGTGCTCTTAAGGAGCTTTATGAGAAGAAGTATCACGAGGGTGCTTTAACTATGCCTGAGGATCTTTGCTTCTTATCAGGCAGATATCTTGAGGATTATCTTCATGATGTGGAGATATGCCAGGCCTTTGCAAGGAGAAGCCGCGAGAAAATGGCTGAGATCATTATGGATAAAACAGGTCTTGCCGCAGGCGAGGCTTTCCATACGATCCATAACTATATTGATACCGATGAGATGATATTAAGAAAGGGTTCCATCGCTGCTCATAAGGGCGAGAAGGTTTTAATACCCATCAACATGAGAGACGGCTCTGTCATTGCGATTGGTAAAGGTAACCCTGAGTGGAATTACTCAGCGCCTCACGGTGCGGGAAGACTCATGTCAAGAACTGCGGCGAAGAACAACCTCTCCATGGAGGAGTACAGGGAGACCATGAAAGGTATCTATACCTCATCGGTCTGCGAGGCTACCCTTGATGAGGCGCCTATGGCATATAAATCACTTGATGATATCATCGATGTGATCAGAGAGTCGGTTGATATTGTTGATGTGATGAAACCTATCTATAACTTTAAGGCAGCGGATTAATATGCAATGAAAACTCTTCCTTTGTAGGAAGAGTTTTTTTTAAGCGATGAAAAATATAATTTTTCACCCATAAAGTATGCCTGGATTATACGTATAGTTATTGGAACCGATAATAACAAAGGTAAGGGAGAAAGAAGATTATGAAAACAATAATGAAACGTTTGATGATGGCTGCAGTATTGGCTATTGCTGTGATCGGAAGCATGACAGCATGCGGGATCACAACCAAACCGTCAATTCCGTTCGTCCAGAAAATGCGCAGTGAAGACTATATGTACAAGATCCTCGATGGAGAGTGGTTCAGAGATGATCAATGTGGGAAAATAGTGGTTGACTGCAGTGGCGATGAGAAAACGGTTGCTATGTATGAGATGACCGACAACGGAAATTGGGTCCCCGTGGGAGAAACAGTTATATTGAAGCTTGAATATCCGGCCGGAGAAGATACTGTAGTAAAATTCCATTTCGTATCGGCGGATGAAAAGAATGAAACAAATGAATGGATCCTCGATCATGAATTTGTTCTTGATACTGAGAAAGAGATACTAAAATTCAAAGTTTCAGATTATAATTTACAGGAATATACAAAGAAGTGAATTTTTCGTATAGTTATTGGAACTTAACCAAAAAGGTAAGGGAGGGAAATATGGATAATAATAATTACATTCAGCCCGTTCAAATGGAAAATATACAGAATGCTGATCTTGAGAAGATCAGATCGCAGGGAAGAGCTTCTATCATACTGTCTGTGATCACGCTTGTTTTCGGAGTGGCAGGATTCGGCGCTGTATTATTCCAGAATATGAATCTTAAGAATTCAGTAAATAAAGACATTAAGGATATGTCTAAAGCGATTGATGAGATGTCCGAGGATATTTACGATATCAGAAAAGATGTGGGAGATATCTCGGAAGAACTTTGCACCGGAGAACCGTGCGGCACCGGAACCGGCTGGTATGACCCTTATATGACAACTGACAAGCCGGTCATCTATCTGTATCCCGAAGAAAGTGAAGAGGTAAAAGTAAAGCTCACAACGACACTTGAGGATACTAATCTTATCATGACCTGGCCGGTGCCTGTTGCAAGCGGTGATACATACACTTGGGAGGTTAATGCAGAACCTGACGGAAAGATAACGGATGCTGACGGAAATGAGTATTCCTACCTTTTCTGGGAAGCAGACAGATATGGCGAGGCTGACCTTTCAAAGGGCTGGTGTGTAAAGGGTGAGGATACGGCGGAGTTCCTCAGAGAGACTCTTGCACAGATCGGTCTTACACCGGAGGAGTACAACGAATTCATCGTTTACTGGACACCCAGGATGCAGGGAAATGCATACAATATAATATCTTTCCAGGGAAGCTCCTATGACGAGATGTTCCCGCTGGATATCGTTACTGCCGACGGTGATACACCGGACAGCATGCTCCGTGTAATGATGGCATGGAAGGGAGTAGATGAACCGGTAGAGATAGAGCCTCAGGAATTCGAAACATTTGAACGTGAAGGATTCTGCGTAGTCGAATGGGGCGGAACAGAGATCAGATAATATAATGGTTAATAGGAAAAATATGAAAGACAGGATAATGCGCGTTTTTTTGGCGGCGGTACTGATGATCGGAGTGATCGGAAACTTAGCGGCATGCGGTAAAGTCACAAAAACTAACGGCGGACAGGTCAAGGCGGCATTGGATAAAGATTGCGAACGGATTAAGCTGGCAGTGGATAAAGATTATGTTTTCACGACTCTGGACGGTGAATGGAAACTTGTAGATGGAAACGGGTGTTTAAAAGTGGTCTTTGACTGCAACTCGGATAAAAAAACAGTAACATTTTACGATTGGCAGTACAGGAATAACGATAAACCTGAATTGGCAGCCTGTGAAGCGTACGAAATATCAAAGCTGTATTTTCTTGACAGAGAAGAAAAGGATAAAGTATTTACGGTAAAAACAGGAGACTATCCTCAAAATGATGATGTGGCCGTAGAATTCGTCATAGTTTCCGAAGGTGATGATAATTCAGAGTATAAGTTTACTTTGGATACCCAAAATGAGAAGCTTTGGATAGAAAGCACAGCCCCCGGATTATGCCTCGAATACTCAAAGTAAAAACAGAAATAAAATCAACAGAAATAATACCCGTCGATATGATACGACGGGTATTTTTAATTGCTTATTCACCGGTACAAGGTTTATTGTCTGGGTTATACATCTGTTCAGCAACGGCCTGTATATCGAATCCGTCCAGATCTGCTGCTGCAACGGAGAGTGAGTACTTGATACCGATCTCTATGTCATAAGGCGCATCGGATATTGCTGTTCAATTATATCACTTTTGCACGGAGGATTAACGGCTCGATTAATATGGCGGAGGTGGTAAAATTTACTTATATCATTTTCTATTAGGCATGTAGTTATATTTCGTACAGTAGTGTTGACTTGAAAACGAGGGGCCAAAATTCGCTTGCCGTAACACCACTGATCGTTAGAAGACGTAACGGATTAACGTGGTTAGAAATAGTAAAGCATGCGTTTTTCCAGGGGCTGTGGAGGGATAATGTGTATAATCAGGACTATTAGAATGCTATCACCATACTGATAAACCGGATTTACGTGAAGCAAGGCATGCATTTTCTATATTATTCGAAAATGGAGACGATAAATGACCAAGAAAGAAGTGTTTGAGGAAATCAATAGAATTCAAGATAGTTATGTTGAAGAACTAATTGAATTAATTAACGATCCAGAATACGAAAAAATGAAGGCTATTAGTTTTACCTCTCCAACCGGAACAGGAAAAACCAAGATGATGGCAAAGCTAATAAATAAATGCCCACAATTTTATTATATTGTAACGACACTTTCAAAAGGTCAACTTCATATTCAATTAAGAAATTCTCTTAAACAGGATTGTAAACAAAATAATTTTACAGTCTATGGAAGTTCGGATTACAGAATTAACAGTTTATTGGAAGCAGAGGATATTATTAACCGGATACCTGTTAATAGTAAGTGTATTTGGCTTAGGGATGAAGGACATATAAAGACAAGCAGATATGAAGAACTGTTGGAAAATGTTTGCTATAAAATCATTAATTTTTCGGCAACAAATATCAACAGTGATATAGTTTGTAATTTTACGCAAACTATGATGCTTCGTACGGTTAACCAAACAAATGGTTCACCAACAGATGCTATCAACAAATTAATTCAAATTAAAAGAATTCATAAGGACATATCAAATTATAATCCGTGTGCCATATTCAGATGTGTAGGTGGTGATCAAGATTTAATCGATGATATTATTAGGCTTTGCAAACGCAATAAGTTGAATTATATCAATATAACCGATGAAAAATTCGATATGGCAGATTTATGTCGTGATGACAATAAATATGATGTAATTATTAAAAAATTTAAACTTGTTGAGGGTATATGTTGAAATCGCAGATAACAGATTTAATGATAAATAGAGTGTATTCATGGGTAAAAAACTGGCAAGACATAAGATAGTAATGTTAGAGAACGTGGCAGATTATTAAATTAATCTAAGGAGGCGAAAATGGCAATTAAATTGATTCCTATGAAATGTCCAAGTTGCGGAGCTGAATTGAGTGTTGAAGAGGATCGTAAACAGATTTTTTGTTCCTTTTGTGGATGCAAGATTATTATTAATAATGAAAATGAATATACTTATCGAATGATTGATGAAGCTGGCATTAAACAGGCAGAAGTAAATCGCGATGTTCAGATGAAAAAATACGAAATATATGAAAAGAATAGAGTAGAAAAAGAAAAGCGTAATAAAATAAAGTTTTTCATTTCTATTTTATTGGGAATAGTAATGCTGATATCTTTTGGATTAGGTTATAAGCTTGAACTTGGTACCAGTGGGCTGCTGGTAGGCATGGTTTCAGCCCTAACACTTATGTTTATGTGGGGGAATAATAGTGATAACGATTGTGAGACTGGAGACAATTTAAAGATTCCATCAGGGATCTCAGATTATGCAAATAAAAACTATACAGCTATTGAGACAATCCTGAAGGATGCTGGTTTTACTAATATTAAATGCATTCCGCTTAATGATCTTACAACAGGCTTATTGAAAAAGCCTGGAATGGTTGAGTCTATAACAATAAACGGACAAGCAATATCTTATGCGAAGAAGTATTCAAAAGATTCGTCGATTATAATTATGTTTCATAGTTTTGCTGAAAAAAGATAGAGAGAAAAGAATATGTATTGCAAAAAATGCGGAGAAAAGTTAGAGAATGAAGTGCTGTTTTGTAAAAATTGTGGAACAAAAGTGCATGAAACAGAAAGAGTAGTTAAATTCTGTAGAAAATGTGGTGGAAAACTTTTTTACGGTGACGAGTACTGTTCAAACTGTGGTGAAAAAATTGACAACATTTTGTTATGTGATCAAAAACTAGAGAGTAATGGTGGGTTTCACAATAGTGGATTGAATACTAAAAAAACTTCAAAAAAGACAGCGAATTCCCTAAATGTAAAATATTTATTATTAATTTGTTTGTTTATTGTTTTATTTGGGCCTATTTTATCAAAGGGCTTTGGAGAGATTAATGAATCTAAGGATGAAAGAATCCAAATGCCAGATAATTCAAAAAGTATGAAGGGGAAGAATTATGCAGAAGTTGAAACAATATTGAAATCTGTTGGGTTTACAAATATTGTTTTTATTGCAAACGAAGATTTAGTTACAGGATGGATAACTGAGGATGGATCTGTAGAAAGTATTTCTGTTGAGGGTAAAGAATCATTCTCAAAAGGGGATAAGTTTAATTCAGATGCTTCTATAGTTATTACTTACCACACATTTCCTGGAGGAGGATCAGCAACAAAAAAGGGGGAGCTCATTTCAGAGGAATTGAGAGCGGCTATTACAGGAACCTATGTTGGAGTTAATGGGAGCGTGATGGTTTTATATGAGAATGGTCAAGCAGACTACTATTGGAAAGAGTGGGATGATGCAGAAAAAGAAAACTTGTGGCGTTATGAAAATGGTAATGTTATAGTTTTTATTCCGAAAATGAATGGAATACGTACAAATATTGAGGTATTCGCAACTATAGAAAAGGATAAAACTGGAGATATTTTATTTAAATCAGAAAGCTCAAAATGGGATGAGGAAGAATATGTTAAAGTTGATAAGAATGCTGTCTCAATGACTAAAGAAGAGTATGATGGCCTGATTGAGTCTTTCTCTTCTAAAGAAGAGAGTTTATCAACTAAGCAACCCGAACAAGATAAAGCGGAAAAGTCGGGTGAAGAAGAGGAAAAACTAACAATAGAAGCTGAGAATGAAAAAAAAGAAGATTTGTGGTGCATTGATGAGGCATATGATAAATTTGCAAAGGATTTTAATGACAGACATCCTGATCACCCAATAGATAAAAGCAACTTACATTATTCGTATGGTTCGTTACGCATTTATTATGAAGGTTATGAGATTTATTGTCATGATTATACGGGGACCGAGGGACGATATGAAGGCAAGAGTGGTAGAATAATAGACGTGCATGGAAATTTTAGCGGCGCTGCAAGAAGACTCTCGGAAGAAGATAAAAAAATAGTTCGAGCAGCATATAACCTGAATGATGATGAGCTTAAAGAACTAACTAATTCATTTGCGAATGGAGATAGCAGTATAAAAATCAAGGGGAAAAAATATAGTTTTATTGGAAATGATGATCCTCAGTGGGCGGTGTGGATGATTTCTTATGATTCGCTTTTCTGATCTTGTGTGCTAAGGTTTAGCTGTGAAAATAATATGAATCTTTGAAACTAATCGAATAGAGGATTTAACTTAGAATAATTCGGTTTTCAAAGAAAATAATTTTCGACAATTGTATTGTTTGAAATAATCAGTGTAAAACAGACTTAAATCAGTGTATTTGAGTTTGTTTTTTTTTATTGATGGTATGTTAATTACGCAAAGTTTGTACTTTGACTGAGGGGTGTTCTTGGGAGGAACAGGATGAGTAATGTGTCAAATAAATATGATATTCCTAAGAGGTATGGAAGCGTATGGCCGGATGATATCTGTCCGGCGTACACACCGAGAGAGGATGCGATTCCCAGTATCAGGGGATGCTGGTACTGTAAATTTGCAGACTTCCATCTGAAGGAAGAAAGAGTACTTGAGGTTGGGATCTGTAATTGGCCGAATAAAGTGATCGATTGATTCGGTAGATTACGTTTCGGTGGTTAATTAAATGCCAATACTCAGGCCCTTGAGTTCCGCGCTGATATTAGCCACAGGACAGAGTAAAACCTCTGTCCTTTTTTGTAACAAGCCGGAATGACGGATATGACCGGTTTTGAGTTATAATTATATTTATGGATCATAAGATAATAATAGAAACAGAAAGATTATTGCTAAGAGAATATTCATCGGATGATTTTGATGCTCTGTATGAGATAATGTCCGATGCTGAGACCCTGCAGCATTATCCGTCTCCTTTTGATAAAGACAGGACTATGGGATGGATAACATGGAATCTCGATAATTATAGGAAATATGGCTTCGGACTATGGGCTGTGGTTTTAAAACGTACAGGAGAATTCATAGGCGATTGCGGTATAAGTATCCAGGATATTGACGGAGAATTCCTGCCCGAAATAGGATATCATATAAATAAGAAATACTGGAGGCAGGGATTCGCGAAAGAGGCGGCCAAAGCCTGCAGAGACTGGGTATTTCGGAATACTGAATATGATATGATCTATTCATATATGAAATATACCAATATAGGATCCTATTCAACGGCTATGGCAAATGGTATGAAAAAGGTAAAGGAATATCCGGATCCAAAGAATAAAATATCATATGCTTATGCAATTTCCAGGAAAGAGTGGGAGAATCTCTTTTATTAGGGAGGATTTATGGAAAAAAAGGGGTCACACGAAGACAGTGTTCTTCGGATAGCGATTTGTGATGATGATAAAAAGGATCGGGATAGGGTTAGCAGCCTTGTGAAAGAATATCTGGCTGCAGGAAAAGTCGCAGCTCAGGTAAAAATATTTGATCATCCCGATTCGCTCATTGAAGAATGTGAGACATTCAGACCTCACATTTTCATTCTTGATATAGTAATGCCCATGATAACAGGGATTCAGGCTGCAAGGGAATTGAGATGGAACCAGCCTGATGCGCAGATAATATTTGCAACATCCGAGAGTTCCTACGCTCTGGAATCTTTCGATGTTAATCCAATCAATTATATTCTGAAACCGATTGAAAAAGAAAAACTCTTTTCTACACTTGATCTTGCGATTTCCCGAGTAGATTTTTCAAATGAAAAAAGTATTACCGTTAAAGTTAAGGGCGGAATGCAGACTTTATATCTGGCAGAGATACTCTACATAGAGTACAGCAACCATGTGGTTTCTTATCATATGCATAGTGGAGAAGTCATATCGACTCCTACGTTAAGGATAGGATTTGCGGAATACATGGAAGAGAATCACCGCGGAAATGATTTTGTCAGATGTCATGAATCCATAGCGGTCAATATCGCGGCTATAGACAAACTTACCAGAACGGATATCACTCTGAGAGGAGGCGGGCAGATACCTGTTACCAAGAGCAGATATTCCGAGGTTATGGATAAATACATGGACTACAGGCTGTAAGAGTATGACGGTAAGTACATTTCTTTTGACGGCAATCATAATTAGCGTGACGGCAACGTTTTTTGAGGGTTATATTGTCTTTAAGAACTTAAAGAATAAGCTGCACGCATATCTTTTTCTCAACTGCATTGCGATGTTTATCAGCAATTCGGGTTATCTTTTGCAGCTGTTGGCTAAGACGGAAGATGCATATATCGCGGCTCTTAAGTTTTCGTATGCAGGAAGGGTCTGGATCGTATTTACTCTGTTCATGTTTGCAGTTCAGTTTGCTCACATCAGGATCCACAGAGCGTGGATAAAATTATTTATATTGCTTGATGTTGCGGTTTATGCGACGATTTACTCTCTGCAGGAACACACTCTGTATTATTCGAAGATCTGGTTTGATAAGACCGGAATGTTCCCGGTCCTTTTGCACAGAAATGGAATTGTGCATAAAGTGTTTATGCGATGCCAGATTGTTGCAATAGTATTTATACTCATATGCCTGATCAGATTTGTAAAGAATCATAAAGGTAAAATTGCCAGAAAACGTGCGCTTATCATCATTGGTGGTTTTTTTGTGGCCGCAACAATGTATGTTCTGCAGATCTTTCATGTGTTCTTTATCACTTACTACGTTGATATTTCTATTTTCGGTAATGTTGCTATCACGATTTCAATGTATGTAGCTATATTCAGATACAACCTTCTTGGCGTTATAGATTTGGCAAGAGATTATATCGTAGACAGGTTGTCTGAAGGTGTTATTGCGCTTGATGAAAACGGGGAAGTGCAGTATTTCAACGAGCATGCGAAAGAACTCTATCCGGAAATAACTAATGATCCCGTAAGCGTTGTGAATAAACTGAAAGAGGCTATTCTGAAGGGAGATACCATAAAGTTAGGTGACAAGTACTACACACCGCAGGAAAAGGAGCTTTCAACAGATGGTGAGGTTATCGGAAAACTCTATGCTTTGGTTGATTCTACTGTACTTAAGCAGAGAGAACATCAGTTGAAGGCCGATGCGGCGATTTTGGAAATGGCAGCAGGCAGCATGAGGGATCGACTGAATGCTGCTGAAGAACTTCTGAGCCAGGATCGGGCAATGCGTCATGACAGAAGACATTTTGAGGCACTGGTCCTTTCTCTTATCAGGGATGGAAAAACAGAAGAAGCCGTAAAGTGTCTCGAAGAACGTTTGAATCAGGAACCGCGTTCAAGTAAACGTTACTGTGAGAATACGACGGTTAATGCTGCACTTATGCATTATGTGACGCTTGCGGAACGCAGTGATATCAGAGTAACAGTATCTGCCAATATACCGTATAAGACCGGAGTTGATGATATGCAGCTTGCCATAGCTGTCAGCAATCTTTTAGAGAATGCCATTCATGCTTGTGAAAAGCTTCCGGAATCCGAACGCTTTATCGAGATCACAGCCAGATTTAAACAACAGCTGTTGCTTGAGATAGTTAATTCCTGTGACGGTAAAGAAAAACTTGATGAAGAAGGACATCCGGTTACGGATGAAGAAGGCCATGGCATAGGTACCAGAAGTGTTCTTGATTTTGCCCAAAAGACAAACAGTGTGATCAGATATGATGTCGGGGACAACCGGTTTAAAGTTCGTATGATAGTAGGATAAGGGGCGTTAAAATAGCTGGTTATCACGTTTTTAAGGCAGAGGATAATGAATTATGAAAAATAGATTTTTGTTTTTTTTATCTGTGATAATATGCCTGGTTTCTGTTTCGGGATGTGAATCTCAGGAACAGGAAGGGAAAACAACCATAATATTTAATACATGGAACCCTGCGGATTTAGGACCTGACAGCCCTATCTACCGGATAATAGATTCTTTTGAAAAAGAAAATCCCGATATTCATGTGAAATATGTTTTCACGAGCTCGGCGGCATATCAGGAACATATGCGGGTAGAACTGATCGGAGAAAACGGCCCTGATATATATGGAATAAGCTCCGGGGCAGCATTTGATTCATTCAGATTGTTTGAGGAGGATCTGACTCCGTTTTGCGAAAGTACCTGGGGCACTGATTGGAAGGATAAGTTCTTTGATACCTGTCTTGACCGGGTCTGCGGTGAAGACGGTAAGGTTTATGGTCTTCCTCTTGGACAGACCTATGCCGGATATATGTGGGCTGATGTTAATATGTTGAACACCTACGGACTGGATGTGCCGACCTCATTTAAGGAGATGCAGGAAACCTGTCGGATACTTCGTGAAAAAGGAAGCTTCCCTCTTGCCATCGGTGCAAAGGATTCCTGGATGGATCTGGATCTGTGGATGTCCATAGCAGCTGACTGCGACACGGATACATTATATGATGCAATAGAAGGAAGAGCCTCTTTCGAGTCTGAACCGATAATAGAATCATTCAGGATATGGCAGGACTGTTTTTCTAGCGGGGTATTCCAGGATAAAGCTCTGAAGATGCCGATCTACGATACGGTTAATGACATGTTTCAGAGGGAAGGCAGTATTCCCATGTTTGTAAACGGTTCCTGGGCTATGAATATGTATACGGTTAACGATGAAAAGACAAGAGCGGTTTTTGATTCCGAAGGAGCAAAACACGAAGCTTTTCTTATCGACTGGAATGATGATGGAATAGTATCACCGGTAACTTCAAATGTTGATGTGATTCTGTGTCTGAATCCGGAGTCGCGACATAAGGAAGCGGCATTTCGATTTATGTCATACCTTGAGGATGAAGGTCAGGATCTGCTTGTTAACCAATATCTGGAATATATGCCGTCCCGAGCCGATCTGGCGTTAAATGTTCAGGGATTAAGTGAAGATGGGAGAAGGAATCTTGATTATATCCTTGAGAACGGAAAGACAAATGTTGCCGGAACAAGAGGGATCAAGTATGAAGATCTAAGCATTGCCGTTTGTGATGTGCTTGAAGATCTGGCAATGTCACGTATTACTCCCGAAGAGGCAGCGGGCATGATACAGAAAGTATCTGAAAGTATCAGTCGCTGAAATAGAATAAAAGAAAATCAGTGAAAACAGACCTTAATCGGTGTAGTCGATGGGTCTGTTTTTATATGATGTTAGATTAGTTAAAGTACAGTTGCGTTTTTCGAAAAAAGTCGGTATTAATCCGGACAAATTACGAGACCGAAAGGGACAATATGGTGTGAGCATTTAGATGGCATGGGCACCTGTGAAGCGGGAAAATGAATAAATCAGTGTAAAAATGATCAAAATAAGTGTAATACGATTTTTTTCCTACTGCCGGTGATAACATCTGCCTATAGAGAAATGCTTCTTTTCTCTGATTTTCCCTATTTTCGCCTGCACTAACGTGTAAGTGCGGGACGGACAAAGAGAAAACGTGATTGCGCTTTCTCGCATGCCCCAAAGGTCTTCTATACATTCCCCATAGGAGGCCTTTTTTTGTGGCCGGTGAACTATTCTTTATCTATCACAGCCAGGATATCCTCGTAGGATACAGCACGGATAACCCGGAAGTTTTTCTCGATCTCTTTTGTCCACAGATCGATCTCGCCCTCGATGTCTGAAATCTCCGGGAGAATAAATCCCCAGATCTTACAGCCGGTCTTCTTGAGCTCCGGAATGAAATATTCAAATCCCCAGTCCACATCTTCTTTAACATCTTCGAATCCGTTTCTTGCATCTACAATAAACAGGCTGTCCTGATGTTCACGGAGCAGATTTAAGGATGCTGTTACCGGTTTGCGATAATCATCATAGTGAGCTTCCTTTTTCCAGATATGAAATACTACATTGTCTTTGGAGATATACTCGACTTTTGCAAAATCACTCTCAAACATAGGGTTTCTCCTTTATGAAATATATTTCTATATGATCAATCTAACATAATGAAACAGTGTAGCATTGAAAATGCACTTATTCAGGCATATTCTACACTGAAAATAAACCTGAGTGAAAAACAGATCAAAATAAGTGTGAATATAGGTGAAAAGCATATTTGATGATAAAATCAACCTCAAACAACAGGTTGATCGCAGGAAATAAGAAGGAGGATGAATATGAAAACCATCGGGATCATAGGCGGTATGAGCTGGGAAAGTACGGTTACATATTATGAAGTGATAAATAAGGAGATCGTAAAACGTCTCGGCGGATTCCACAGCGCCAAGATACTAATGTACAGTGTGGATTTTGCTGAACTTGAAGAAAATATGGATAAGGGAAACTGGCAGGGCAATGCTGCCATTCTGACAGATGCTGCGATAAGGCTTGAAAAGGCAGGAGCTGACTTTATTCTGATCGCTACAAATACAATGCATAAACTCGTTCCTGATATCGAGAAAGAGATCAGAATACCTATCCTTCATATAGCTGATGCTACGTCAGATGCAATAAAGAGAGACGGAATAAAGAAGGTGGGTCTTCTCGGAACGAGATTTACCATGACACAGGATTTTATTAAAGACAGGCTGATCGCATCAGGACTTGAGGTGATCGTTCCGAATGCGGAAGATATGGAGATAGTCGATAACGTGATCTTTAAGGAATTATGTCTTGGAAAAATATTGGACGATTCCCGAAATGAGTATAAGCGTATCATCGACGACATGAAGGAAAAAGGAGCGGAGGGTGTGATACTGGGATGTACCGAGATCGGTATGCTCATTAAGGCTGAGGACAGTTCACTTCCGACATATGATACGACTATCATCCACGCCAAAGAAGCGGCAGGCAGGGCTGTGGAATAAGGAGTTATTCCGGCGGAATATATTAAATGAAATCAGTGTAAAAAAGGTCCAAATCAGTGTAATTGCCGGGCCTTTTTTTCTTGCGAAGTAAAATGATCATAAGAGAAACATATGCGCTTGGACATGGAGGTTTATCATGGTCAATTGTGTAAAAAAAGATTACAGACTGGTTCGCGGAAGAGATTTCAAGGCTGTCAGAGATAATTATATTGAGGTTGTTAAAAATACGCCCAGAATGGAACAGTATGCCAGATGGATATATGGTATGCATCCTACAGATGAAATGATCAGATCCTATATCGATAACGGAGATATGTACATTCTTAAAGAAGATGATAATCTGGTAGGAATGATAGCGATCGTAATGCATCAGGATGATGACTACAAAAAGATCGACTGGTCCACCGATCTGGAGAATGATGAAGTGAGCACTCTTCATATTCTTGCAATATGCCCGGAATACAGAGGAAAGCATCTTGGAAGAGTATTGCTTGATAAAGCCATAGAACTGTCAAAAGAAAACGGTAAAAAAGCGATCAGACTCGATGTGTTAAGATCCAATACTCCTGCACAGGGAATGTACGAAGACTGCGGATTTGAATACAGAGGTACGCAGAAGTCATTTGCCGAGAATACCGGCTGGACTGATTTTGTTTATTACGAACTTCCACTGTAGTTAGTTTAGATTCTGTTTTGTTTGAGGAAAAAGTCGTATGTAAAACATACGGCTTTTTCTTATTGAGAGGAAAGTGCACAGACACGGTCAAAATGATGAAGCGACCGGACAAGGGAAGTGATATTGACAGTATGAATAAACGAGTGCTACTATAACATGGTTAGCAGGATCTAACGAATATTAGGAATGACTTTTGGCTGAATACAACTCCGCGGTCTAAGCGGAGTAAAAATTTGTCGATGGGTTAGCTATTGCTAACTTTGGAATAAAAAAGGGAAAACAATAAGAAGGTCACAATGGATCAACAGAAGCGCTCGGACTTGTGAGTATGACGGATCTGTTGCCGTGCGAGTAAGTCAGGTCGGGAAAGGAAGCAAAATATGGATTTGAAATTTGGAGACGTTCAGGAAACAGCACTTATTCCGCTTGCGATCAAAGCCAGCGAAACCGCAAGGCCAAATGCAAGGATCAAGGATCAAAAGGCGAAGGAGATCATCGATGCTCTGGGAGTTGATGTGAGCAAGTTTGATCCGTTTTTATCCCATGAAGGTGTTGTTGCAAGAACACTTATGTTTCGTGATGTATTAAAAAAGCTTATAAAAAAATATCCGGAGGCACTGTGTATCAATCTCGGCTGTGGTTTTGACGATAAGTTTTCGCAGGTCGATAACGGGAAGATCACCTGGTTTGATGTGGATCTGCCTGACCAGATCGCTGTAAGACGAAAGGTCTATGAAGACAGAGAACGCTGTACTATGCTTGATGGCAGTGCGCTTGAGGGAGACTGGACAAAAGCTCTTCCTGAAAATGAAATGAATATCATTGTAATGGAAGGAGTACTTGAATATTTCTCAAAGGAGCAGGTTAAAACATGTCTGAATATGCTCTGCGACAGTTTCAAACACGGTTATCTCCTTGCCGAACTGCATTCCCCTTTTCTTGAAAAGCATGGCAGCCATCATGATGCGGTGAAGAATACCAATGCAACCTTTGGCTGGGGAACGAAATCCGGAAAGGAATATCTTGAGTTGGAACCGAGACTTAAATATGTTTTCGAGAAGAGCTACAACGATGAAATGAAGAAATACTCGATACGCGGAAAGCTGTTTGCAATTGTAGGCAGAAACATTAACAACAGGCTTGCTGTATTTAAGTGGTAGTAGAAAAATCCGAAATATTAAGAGAAATTTTTTTACCCGCAGGTTAGCTGTGTCTAACCAAAGGACCGTTGATCATAATTGGAGGAAGTCATGTCGGAAGAACTGATCATAGAACACTGCTCACCGACGCTTGCAGGAATAAAAACAGGAAGTCTGTTTTCCGTAAAGATCACAGAAGAAACCGATATTGATCGGGAAGTACGTGAGATCAATATGCTGTTAAGGGATAAGGGGCTGAGAATGCTCCCTCTGAAAAAGACTGATGAGTACGCACTGATCTATCTTTATCGTCCATCGTACCTGAAAAAGGATCTGAAGGACCCGGTGGCCGTCAATATTCTTAAGAAAAGAGGCTATGCGATCAAAGATCCCGAATGTTGTATCGTTCAGCTGGTCAGACATCTGAAGAGTGATCCCGGATTTCCACATGAAATTGGTTTGTTTCTTGGATATCCGCCATCGGATGTGGCGTGTTTTATTAAAAGTCCCTGTGACGGTGTTAAATGCTGTGGATGTTGGAAGGCATATTCGGAACCTGAGAAAGCACTGGCGACTTTCGCAAGATTTAAGGATTGTACGGAAAACTACCACGTGATGAACAGAAACGGTAAATCCCTGGCACAGTTGGCTGTTGCGACCGGCTGACAGTGGCGGGAAAAAATATTAAAACCTTTTAAGGAGGAGACACAATATGAGTAAAGTAGCAGTAGTTTATTGGAGCGGAACAGGCAATACGGCTGCAATGGCAGATGCTGTAGAAGCTGGTGCAAAAAACAAGGGGGCCGAGGTAACCGTATTCGGATCCGATGACTTCACAGCTGATAAGGTAGCGGAGTTTGACGGTATAGCTTTCGGATGTCCCGCTATGGGAGCAGAGGTTTTGGAGGAGTCATCATTTGAACCGATGTTTACATCTGTAGAAGGATCTCTTTCAGGCAAGAAGATTGCTCTTTTTGGCTCTTACGGCTGGGGAGACTGCCAGTGGATGAGAGACTGGGAGGAAAGATGTAATGCCGCCGGAGCAAAGCTTGCATGTGAAAGTGTTACGGCAAATAATGCGCCCGGAGAAGATGTTCTTGATGAATGCAAGAGTCTCGGTGCAGCGCTTGTATAAAAACGGATTGACAGATTGGTTAGTTTAATGTAACCTTTGATAGCGAACACTGATCACTATTTTCTACATGAGACAAAAATGCCAAGGGATAAGACATTAAGCCATATCAAAGTTAATAAAGCTATAAAGGAAGAATTCCTGGAGAAGGGCTTTGATGGTGCATCCATTCGCAGCATCGGAGCCCGGGCAGGGATGACGTCTGCCGGATTATACAGACACTATGCAGATAAGGAAGCCATGTATGGCGCTATGGTTGAGCCTTTGATCGGGGAGATCAAATCCTGGACGGCAAAGCATATGGAAAAGAAATATGCGATCGTTGACGGTGAGACTCCTGACAGTGAGATAATCGGGGAATCGTTCGTTGATATGGTAAGGGAAGTGATATTACCAAGAAGAGACGAATTCAAACTTCTCATGACATGTTCCGCAGGAACTAAGTATGAAAATTTTATTCATGAATATGCCGGCGAAAATCAGAAAGAGCTGGTGGAAGCTATACGATACTTAAGAGACAAGGGATATCCGGCGCGGGATATCGATGAGGAGGAATTACATATGCTGATATCGGCATATCTGACAGCGTGTTTTGAACCGATCATACATGATTGTGATGATGCAAAGATAGAGAAATATTTAGATACGATACAAAAATTCTTTATGCCGGGATGGCAAAGTATCATGGGATTAGATTAAGAGCCGCAAGGCTCTTTTTTAATGTTATAAGTTATCAATAAAGGGTTAGCGATAGCTAACCGAGAACGGAGGAAACAAAATTGGGAAAGACACCAAAATTCGATCACATGAAGCTGATCGGACAATATGCGGGAGGACATGCGCGCCTTATCACGCTGGGAAGAGCCTTAGCAGGGATAAGTGCGTTAGTTGTGCTCATTCCCTATTACGACCTGTGGAAGATCATCAGTATAGCAGTCAACGGTGAGGAACTTTCGGGAATAGATCATTATGCGTGGCAGGCTGTGATCCTTACAGTAGCGTCACTGCTTATATATATCATGGCTCTTTTATGTACGCATATTGCCGCGTTCAGAGTCCAGGCGAACATGAGAAGTTCGCTCATGAGAAGGATAATCACTCTTCCGCTGGGGGTGTTTGATGAAGACGGTACCGGCAAGATCAGGCGTATCGTAAATGATTCGACGGCTGCTACCGAAACTTTTATCGCACATCAGCTTGCAGATAAGACGGTGGCTGCAGTAACACCGATAGGTCTTCTTGTCCTGATCTTCGCATTTAACTGGAAGATCGGTCTTATATGTATGATACCGGCAGTACTGGGATTCCTTGTAATGATGTCCATGATGGGGAAGGGCATGCAGGAGAAGATGAAAGAATACCAGAACGCGTTGGATACCATGAGCAGCGAGGCGACTGAATATGTAAGAGGTGTTCCTGTAGTAAAGACTTTCGGACAGACTGTTCATTCGTTCAAGCGGTTCAAGGCAGCGATAGACGGATTCGGAAAATGGACGACAGACTATACGCTGATCTTAAGGTGGCCGATGACAGGCTTCATGACATGCATAAATACGATATTTGCATTTATTGTGATAGCTGCATTTCAGTTTACCAAGGATGGCGTTACTGCGGGAATGATCCTTAACATCATGTATTACATCATCGTAACACCTCTGATCACGGTGGCTCTCACAAAGGTGGCATATTCGGGTGAGGCGGAAATGACGCTGATAGATGCGCTTAAACGTGTTGAATCTATCATGGCTATTGAACCGCTTGCGGAGAATCAGGGCAGAAAGGATATGACAGATCATACCATTGAACTTAAAAATGTGACTTACAGATACAAGGACGCTTCAAGGGATGCGGTAAAGAACGTATCCATCAGGATTTCTCAGGGTGAGCATGTTGCGCTGGTTGGTCCGTCCGGATCAGGTAAGACTACGCTGGCGGAACTGATGGTTAGGTTTTTTGATGTTACGGAGGGAGAGATATCGGTAGGCGGCGTAAACGTGAAAGATATTCCGTCTGCAGTTTTGATGAAAGAGATCTCATTCGTATTTCAGGACAGCCGCCTTATTAAAAAATCAATACTGGAAAATGTTCGGATGGCAAGACCGGATGCATCGGAATCGGAAGTACTTGATGCATTACAGAAAGCTCAGTGTATGGATATCATTGAAAAGCTTCCTGACGGAATACATACGGTAATAGGAGAAAAGGGAACTTATCTTTCGGGCGGAGAACAACAGAGGATCACGATAGCCAGAGCTGTTCTTAAGGATGCTCCGATACTGATACTTGATGAGGCTACGGCATTTGCCGATCCCGATAATGAAGCAAAGGTGCAGGCTGCTTTTGAGGAACTATCAAAAGGAAAGACACTTATCATGATCGCACACAGATTAAGCACGGTAGTGAATGCGGACAGGATATTTGTCATGAATGATGGTCGGTGCACGGAAAGTGGAAGTCATGACGAGCTTATGAAACAAAACGGCCTGTATAGGCGAATGTTTGATGAATACTCAAGATCTGTTGAGTGGAAGGTAGGAGCAGGAAGATGATAGAGAGATTACAACATAAGTATGCCCTGTCAAGGCAGGGCGCTGTGGATATGATAAAGGCTTGCGTAAGTGTTACTGTCACGAACATTGTCATGATGATGCCTGCCGGTATCCTTTATTGCCTGATAAAGGATCTTTTGGAAGGAACACTTACGAAGGAAAGGATACCGTTTTATGTATGGGGATCTGCTATTGTGATCATCATGATAGCAGTGACATATTATATTCAGTATAATGCGACATTCCTGACTACATATAAGGAGAGTGGGATCAGAAGAACTACGATAGCAGAAAAGCTTAGAAAGCTTCCGCTGTCTTATTTCGGGAAGAAAAATCTGTCGGACCTTACTACGAATATCATGGGAGACTGTGCACAGATCGAGACCGCGTCGAGTCACTGGATACCGGAACTTATCGGAGCGGTGATTTCCGTAACTTTAGTGGGTATAAGTCTTTTTATTGCATTTGACTGGAGAATGGTACTTGCCAGTTTCTGGGTGATACCTGTTGCTTTCATCATCATTGCCACCTGTTCCGGCGCGGAGAAAAAGGCCGTAAGAAAAAACTCTGCCGTTAAGATGACCATGACAGACGGAATACAGGAATGTCTGGAATCCATCAGGGATCTGAGAGCTAATAATGCCGAAGACCGATATATGGATGAACTTGAGGTCAAGATCAGAAATGTTGAAAAAGAGGCGTTGCTTACGGAACTTAAGATGGCGGTATATGTTAATTCCGCATCGATCATTTTAAAGATCGGAATAGGTACTACGGCTGTTGTGGGCGGAGCGCTTTTTGCAAAGGGGGAGATATCTATTCTGACTTTCTTTATGTTCCTTATGCTTGTATCGAGGCTTTACGATCCTATGATGATCACGCTTCAGAATTTTGCTGCCATCATATCCTGCGGCATCCAGTGTGAGAGACTTGATGAGATGCTTTCCACAAAGCCACAGACGGGATCGGAAGAAATGAATAATAACGGTTATGATATCGTATTCGATCATGTCGGTTTTAAATATTCAGACGATACAGATGTTCTTAAAGATGTCAGCTTTACGGCAAAACAGGGACAGGTAACGGCGCTGATAGGACCTTCTGGAGGCGGAAAGACAACGATATCAAGACTTGCTGCCAGATTCTGGGATGTGAATGAGGGTAAGATCACACTTGGAGGTGAAGATATTTCGAAGATCGATCCGGAGACACTGCTCACCAATTATTCGATCGTATTCCAGGATGTAACGCTTTTTAATAATTCGGTTATGGAAAATATCCGTATAGGAAAGAGCGGAGCAACTGATGAAGAAGTAATGGAAGCGGCGAGAATGGCTAACTGTGAGGAATTCGTTGAACTCCTTCCCGATAAATATGACACATACATCGGGGAGAACGGCAGTGAGCTTTCCGGTGGCGAGAGGCAGAGGATATCTATCGCGAGAGCCTTTCTTAAGGATGCACCTATTATTCTGCTTGATGAAGCAACGGCTTCACTCGATGCGGAGAATGAAACTGTGATCCAGGAGGCTCTTTCAAGGTTGATAAAAAATAAAACAGTCATGATCATCGCACACAGAATGAGAACCATAGCAAATGCGGATCATGTTGTTGTATTGAAAGACGGAGTGGTTGCGGAACAGGGAAGCCCCGAGTCACTTGGTGCATATGACAGCATATACAGTCGGATGACCAAGCAGCAGATGATGTCACAGAACTGGCGTATGTAAGAAATATAAATTACGAGGAGAAATAAAAATGGAAAACACCAATCGTTTGAATGCAAAAGATCTGATAAATGTCGGGATATACACGGCAATATGTGCGGTTTTGTGCTGTGCTGTGGCCATGACAGGCGTGATCCCCATCATGATGGTATTGTTAGTCGTATTTGTTCCGATCATTACGGGAATCCCGTATATGATGTTCCTTACTAAAGTAAAAAAGTTCGGAATGATACTTATTATGAATGTACTCATGGGAGCTTTCATGTGGGTTACAGGCATGAGTTATTATGCTTTGATCGTAGGAACTGTGGCAGGTCTTATAGCTGAACTTATCTATCGTGCAGGAAGATATCAAAGCAAGAAGTGTGGGATCTTTGCGTATGCAGTTTCCGGTATATATTGCTGGGCCAATTACATTGGTATCTTCTTTAACGCGGAAAGCTATTTTTCGACGAGGCAGAATTTTGGTCAGGATTATATTGATGCCGTAACAGGAATGCTTCCGCTGTGGATGTGTCCCGTACTTCTGGTTGTTGATATCCTGTGCGGAATCATAGGCGGATGGATAGGAGCGAAGGTACTTAAGAAACACTTTGAAAAGGCAGGTATTGCCTGACAATGGAATACAGATTAGACAGAAATATCCATTCTTTACTTGATCCCAGAACAAAGCTTCTTTTGTTATTTACGAGTTCCGTATTTGTGATAGGAAATGCGGGAGAAGCATGGATGAATACTTTTTACTGGATACTGGTGTATCTTCCGGTGGTGCTTTTGTTCATGGAAAAAGAATGGAAGGGTGGATTGGCTGCGGTTGGAATCTATATAGCAAGTTATTATGCTCAAAGGGCACTGCAGCATGATCTGACAGCGGTTGAATCGATGTTTGCGCTGATGCTCTATATCATAACAAAGATATTACCGACTATTATTCTTGCCAGATATATCATAAAAACAACTAAGGTTTCGGAATTCCTGACGGCAATGAAACGTATTCATATCACGGACAAGCTGACTATACCCATCAGTGTTATCTTCAGATTCTTCCCTACCGTTGCGGAGGAAGCTAAGGCGATCAATGATGCAATGCGAATGCGGGGAATTGAGATGGGCGCAAAAAAAGCTTCCGAAGCGGTAGAATACAGGATGGTCCCGCTTATCGCTTCCTGTTCGATCATAGGAGAGGAACTGTCCGCAGCAGCTATGACAAGAGGACTGGATGTTGGAAAAAAGAGAAGCTGCATTTGGAAGATCAGATTCGGTTTCCCTGACATGATCATCATCGCATTATGTCTGGCATGTTTCGGCTGGTGGGGGATAGGAAGGTTTTTTGTATGATCTGTTTTGATAATGTTTCGTATAAATATGTCAAAGACAGAGAAAGCCTTAAAGGTATAGATCTGTCTGTAAACGAAGGAGAAGTTATACTTGTATGCGGACCGTCCGGGTGCGGAAAATCGACATTGGTCAGATGTGTTAACGGCCTGATACCTCATTTTTATGAAGGAGAACTGTCTGGAAGAGTTTCAGTAAACGGGATAGATGTATCACAGACCACATTAAGGAAGCTGTCAAGGCATGTAGGGACGGTTTTTCAGAATCCCAGAAGTCAGTTTTTTAATGTCGATACAACCAGTGAGCTTGCATTCGGATGTGAGAACTTCGGCATGGATCCCGATGAGATTGAGCGAAGGATCGATCAGACGGTTAACAGGCATGCGCTCGGTCCGCTGATGGACAGAAGTATATTTAAACTCTCGGGCGGTGAAAAGCAGAAGATCGCCTGCGCAAGTATTGCGGTAGAACCTCTCGATGTGATCATTCTTGATGAACCATCTGCAAATTTGGATCATCGTGGGATCTGTGAACTCCAAAAAATGATCGCTGCGTGGAAGGAAGAACACAAGACTATTCTTATAGCCGAGCATAGGATATCATATCTTTTTCCCTATATAACCAGAGCTCTGTTAATGGATTCTGGCGAGATAGTGAAGGAGTTTTCTGCAGAAGAAATAAAGGCACTGTCAGCCGATGATCTCCACGGACTTGGACTAAGAGCTGAAGCAATGCAGGATCCGGTTGGATTAAGCATAGATACCAAAGAGGAAACGGATAAATCCGACAAATTTATTCTTTCAAATATGAAGTTTTCATACAGAGGAGAGAAGCCGGTATTCGACATACTGCAAATGGAAATCCCTGCGGGAGAGATAGTTGCGATAGTCGGAGCAAACGGCGCCGGGAAGTCAACCTTCTTACGGTGTCTTTGCGGACTGGAAAGAAGATGCAAAGCCGAGCTTAAAGTGAACGGAGAAGTCTGGAACAATAAGAAGCGACGGCAGAATATCTACATGGTCATGCAGGATGTGAATCATCAGCTTTTTACAGACAGTGTTCTTGAAGAAGTCATGATCTCACTGGATAAAGAAGATAAGGATGAAGCGCTCGAAATACTCAGATCGCTTGATTTGGAGGGATTCGCCGATAAGCATCCGCTTGCTTTGTCCGGCGGACAGAAACAGAGAGTTGCTGTAGCATCAGCGGTTGCCTCCGGGAGGAAGATCATTCTGTTTGATGAACCAACCAGCGGACTTGATCATTTTCATATGCTTCAGGTATCCGAATTGTTGAAGAAGCTTAGGCGTTCAGGCAGGACGCTCATTATAGTAACGCATGATGTTGAACTCATAAAAACAGCATGTACCCGTATTATCCGTTTTGGATAACGAGATGTATTTGAACATATTTATGTCAAAAACAGGTGGATAATGATTGATTATCTGCCTGTTTTTTGATAATAAATAGGCAGGTGTTAAGATGCGTTTGAATTTTATTTTTATATTTTGAGATATATACGGCAGCAACACTATTAAACAGCTGCATCTATCTCGCACAGTGCGTATATGAGGATCCTTCGGGCAACTGACATGAGATAGACATATCTTCTTTTTGTACATTCTTTGCCCGGTATTTTATAGAAAACTTGACGAGCTAATAATTGTTAGCTAAAATTCGGCTGATAGCAGAAAAAAACATTTATACATGATGAAGGAGACATGATAATGGAAGCAAGGGACAAAAAGAGATTATGGTTATATATCGCAATAGCATATGGTGTTGCATACGCTGCGAATCTGATAATGATCATAGGATTAAAGAAGAATTATGATCTGACAATGTTTGTAAATACTCAGATGATGTATCCTGCCTGTGGTGTTATCCTGGGAAAGCTTATCTTTAAAAAAGAAGGCGAGAAACTGCCCATGTTAGGTTACATTACTGCTCTTATTACTACGGTACTGATGTTTATCTGCAGTCTGTGTTCAGTCTTTCTACATATGGATCCCATTGATGTTGAAGGAGTTGCTCAGATTGATATCTGGTCTACTGTTGGAACTCTGGTGATTATTACAGGCAGTGTTATAGCATATGTGGGTTTCTGGGTATGTGGAAAAGAAAAGAGCGAGAATGCCGGACTGCGCAGAAAGAATATCTTATGGAGTGTTATCCTTGTGGCGGTATTTGTAGCTTTATTTATAGGTAGAACGATGCTTGCCGTATTCCTTTCGGATCTGACTGCCCACAATACCGAAAGTTGGGATGAATTAAAGGCGGCTGTTCTGAATCGTGTTTTCATATTGGGACTGGTAGCCCTTCCTATAAATTACGTTTTTTCATTTATCGCGTTCTGGGGAGAAGAGTATGGATGGAGATATTTCCTACAGCCTGTCTTACAGAAGAAAATGGGAAAACGCCTTGGAGTAATAATTCTGGGTGTTGTATGGGCGCTCTGGCACATAGGTGTTGATTTTATGTATTACACAACGGAGTGTGGCGCTCAGGTCCTTGTTTCGCAGATCATTACATGCGTAGTTATAGCGATATTCTTCGGATATGCATATATGAAAACGGAAAATATCTGGGTTGTGGTCATTATGCATTACCTTAATAACAATCTTGGTGCGCTTTTAGGCGGTGGCGGCAGTCAGGCTCTGCAGAATCAGCAGATTCCCTGGTCGTATATTCCTATTCATGCATTATCCGGAATAGTATTCTTCCTGTTCATTTTTGCGCCGCTTTATAATAAAAAGAAGTAATATAGATCCGGCAATAATGATAGATACTTATGAAAGTTATTGCAAGAAAAGGAGTGATACGGGATGAAAAGACTGGTTGTATTTTATTCTTTATCGGGAAATACAAAAGAGGCTGCAGAAAAGATTGCAGGCGGACTCGGCGCGGATATTTTACAGATTGAAACAGTAAAACCGATGCCCAAAGGGTTCTTAACTCAGATGCTCGTCGGAGGCGGACAGGTGATGATGAATCATATTCCGGAATTAAAACCCATTGATAAAGATATAAATGAATATGACGAGATCATTCTCGGCTCACCTATCTGGAACAGTAAAGGCGTTCCTGCGATAAATGCTTTTTTACAGGATAAAGCTGCCGCTCAAAAAGTTACTTCATTATTTTTCTTAAGCGGAGGCGGGGAAGTTGAAAAAGGACTTGATGCTATAACAAAACTGCTCCCCAATCTCAAGAATACTGTTTCATTACTTGATAAAAAACATAAAGACTCCAAAGATAATGAAAGTAAGATAGCTGAATTCGTCAAGAAAGTTTCGGGCTGATCATTAAGGCATTAAGACCGCTTATTTTTAAGGGTAAGCGGTCTTTTTTATTGGGCGAAAAAAGATTAAAATTATTTGAAGCGGGGTAAAAACAGTATATGGATAATGCTATAAATAATAAAATCTTCGGACCCGTTATGATCGGGGGAATAAAGTTTTCGTCCAATGTATTGATGGCTCCTCTTGCAGGATATACATGCTTCCCGTTTCGCCTGATGGTAAAAGAACTGGGGGCGGGAAGTGCCTACACGGAGATGGTCAGCGCTGATGCCCTTAAATACAATGATCGGGCCACCCACAATCTTCTTTATACTGACGACAGAGAAAAACTTAAGTGCGTGCAGCTTTTGGGAGCTGTTCCCGAAACCTTTGAAAAAGCGGCAAAGAGCGGATTGCTCGAAAAGTTTGATGTGATAGACATCAATATGGGATGCCCGGTTCCGAATGTTATCAAGTCGGGAGAGGGCTGCGCGCTTATGGATGATATCCCCAGAGCCTCGAAGATAATCGAGGCCTGCAAAAGAAGCGGAAAGGTTGTTTCGATTAAATGTCGTGTAGGCATGAATAAGAAAAGGATCGTGATAGAGGAATTTGCCAGAATGTGCGAAGTATCGGGCGCTGATATGATCACGGTTCACGGACGGACCAGAGATATGATGTATGACGGCGAACCGTTATTTGATCTGATCAAGCTGGCGAAAGATTCTGTCAATATACCCGTGTTTGCAAACGGTGGAATAGATTCAAAAGAAAAAGCTTATGAAATGATGCGGCAGACGGGGGCAGACGGGATAATGCTTGCCAGGTACGGATTTGAAAATCCTATTCTTTTCTCAGAACTGACAGGCAGGGAGATAACGGATACCAAAGCAGGACTTTTGCTGAAACAGCTGGATATAGCAAATGAATGTTTTGATGAATTATATGTTCTGACGTATGTAAAAAAACTTGCATCATACTTTATGAAAAAGATGCCGGGGACAAAACAGTATAAGCTTGAATTATATAAGTGCGGAAGTGTTTCTGAATTACGAAAACTTATAGAGGAAATATTTAGAGTTAATGGATAACCTGAATCAATTTGAAACAGAAAACGGAATACTTAAGGCCTATCTTGGATCCGGATCAGAAGTAGTTATTCCCGACGGTATCCATACTATTGCTGATGGTGTATTTAAAGGAATGGCAGGACTTATCAAAGTTACTCTTCCTTTGAGCGTAAAAAGTATAGGTGTCGGAGCCTTTAAAGGCTGCAAAAAACTTAAAGAGATCAACATGCCGGAAGGTCTGCAGGAAGTCGGCGATTATGCTTTTAACAGATGCCACGACCTTGAGGAGATAGTCTTTCCGAAGACAATGACTACTCTCGGAAACTATGCTTTTCTTTATTGCGATGGACTGAAAAAGGTGGTCATTGAGGGACCGAAGCGTATTGGAAAGGCTGCGTTTTCTCATAACATGTTCCTTAGAGAGATCTCTTTGAATAAAGATGTTGATGATTCAAACTTTTCCGACGAGGTTTTTGAGGGATGTATATGTCTTGAGAAGATAATCCTTTCCGGTGAGGTTTTTGAAGTAAGCAACCTTATCGAAGCTATGGATTCCCACACAGATTATCCGGAACTTATCAAATCAATTGCAAAAAGTGTATATCATTCGCTGCAGGTAGAAGACGGAAGGCTTATTTCATTTAATATAAATCTGAAAAATATCACTCTTCCCGAAGGGATCACCGAGATCGGTAAGAGCTGCTTTTTTGATAAAAAAGGTATCGTAAGTATTACTTTCCCAAAGACGCTTAAAGATATCAGGGCGAATGCTTTTCTAAATTGTATAAGCCTTGAGGAAGTTACATTTTTAAGCAAAGATGTGACTTTGGATGACAAGGCTTTCAGAGGCTGCTGTAATCTGAAGAAAGTAATTATAGATGATCAGACGTTCTGTTTGGATGAGGAAACCGAAAGTTGTCTGGCGAACAGGATAAGAAGCCAGGTGCTGGGAGATTTTTATATCAGTGGACGGATCCTTGTGCGTTACATGGGTGATGAAGAACAGATACGGCTGCCGGATGAAGTTGAGATCATCGGGGAACGTTGTTTCTTCGGTAATGAAAGATTAAAGGCCGTAACCTGTCCCAAGGGACTTACAGAGATCAGAGAACAGGCTTTTGAAGGCTGCCTTACATTACAAACGGTTGCTTTGCCGGACACAGTAAAAAGAATAGAAAGAGAAGCCTTTGCGGAATGTCCTAAGCTCCTTAAATGTAGCATTCCGGAAACTATTGAATATATCGGAGAGTATGCTTTCAGACGCTGCAATCAGTTGCCTGTTTTCGTTCCATGGCCTGAGCATGCCGAGATCGATCCATATGCTTTTTACAGAGCCGGACATTACGCACGGATAACGGAAGAGCTTAAGAACAGTGTTCTTAAGAATAAAGAAAAACAGAGTTCTCATGAATGTAAAAATGATGCGGATGATGATCTGATAGCCCCCTATGCTTTTACCAATTCGACAGAGGTTAAGATCCTGAGATTATCAAATATAAAAAGGATAGGAAAGTTTGCGTACGCATCATGCCCGGAGCTGACGGAAGTCGAGATCGATGCTCCTGAATGTGTGATAGAAAAGGGTGCTTTTGACAGATGCCCCAAACTAAAGAGCTTGAGTTTAAATGTTAAAGAAATATGCGAAGGTACATTTTCCTTTTGCAGGAATCTGGAAGAGGTTAGAGCGGACGGAGTATCTGTTTTACCGGCGGGGTGTTTTGCGGGATGCTTTGATCTGAAAAAAATTGAATTCAATAATGTAACCAGAATAGGAGCACGTTGTTTTGATGAATGTATAAGTCTGGAAGAATTTGATCTCTCGCGGATAAGAACTGTTGATGAGCGGGCATTCGAAAGATGCGATTCGTTAAAGCACGTGGAGCTTGACGATATCCTGTGTCGTTATCATGCATTTGCGGACTGTGCATCTTTAACATCGATCAGTATCACGGATAAAACTGAACTTAAAAGCGGCGTGTTTATCGGCTGTACGCAGGTAAAGGAGATATCATTTAATTCCGAAGCTTTCGGTTTTAACAGATTTACGGACTGTTTAAATCATGTTGAAAACAGGTATCCCGCACCTGTAAGAGAGGTTATTGCGTCGATCTATTCCTGCTATGACATACGTGATAAAGTTGCTTTGACCGGTTACTCTCAGGATGCAACGAGGATTACGATCCCTGACGGGATAGAAGAGATCGGTCAGGATGTTTTCAGGGATCATAACAGATTAAAAGAGATAAGTATCCCTAAATCCGTCAGGTTATTCGGGAGTCATGCTTTTTCAATGACGACATGGCTCGAAGAAGAGAGAAAAAGATCCCCTTTTGTTATCGTGAACAATGTGCTTTTGGATGGTGCACTTTGTAAAGGCAGGGTCGAAATCCCTAAGGATATCAGACGCATTGCGGCGTGGAGCTTTGCAGGGAATATTGATATGACCGAATTACATATTCCTTCCGAGAGTATCGGAGTTGAATCCCTTTCATTTCGTAATTGCCTTAATCTTAAGAAGATCATTGACTGGAATGATAATGAATATGTACTGAATGACATATCTGATCTAAAGAACAAAGATTATCCTGAGTTGATAAAAAGGATATTCACGGAGTGTATCAACTGCTTCAAGCTGGATGAAAATGATGTCCTTATTGAAAGTACGGGAAATATTAAAAAACTGAATTTCCCGCAGGGGATCAGAGCAATCGCCGACAAAGTTTATAAAGACTGTCATCTGCTTGAGACCATCGTTTTTTCGGATGAAACAAAAAGCATCGGAAGATCGGCTTTTGAAAGCAGTAAGTGGCTGAAGAGTGTTTCCAATGCAGGTGCTGTTGAAAGCATAGGAGCACTGGCTTTCTCAGGATGTCAGTCTCTTGAAGAGATAGATCTTTCGGACAGCTTATCAGAACTTGGAAAAAGGTGCTTTGAACATTGCGGATGCTTAAAGGAAATATATATTTCGAATAATTTGGAAAAGATCCCGGAGCGTGCGTTTTTCAGATGTAAATCATTGACGGAGATTTATATTCCTAAATCTGTTAAAGAGATCGAAGCAGAGAGTTTTGCTTTTTGCGAGAAGCTGGAAGAAGTCCGTGTATCCGAAAAGACCGCGATATCAGAAAGTGCGTTTAATTTCTGCGACGGTATCAGGATAGTGAGGTACTGATTAAGATCATGAATACCGATCCTGAGGAGACTTAAATGAGATACAGAGAACTTGGAAAAACAGGTCTTAAAATATCTGAACTTGGATTCGGAACAATTCCGGTATTAAGCGGCCATGTACCCGTTCTTCCGGAGTATTTCAGCCCTGATGAAGAAACTGCGGTGGCGATCATGAAAAAAGCATATGACTACGGATGCAATTTTTTTGATACTGCCATTATCGAAGAGTACGGTGATGCCGAGATAAAACTGGGTAAGTTCATAAAGACTGTAGACAGGAACAGTATAATAATATCGGATAAAGCGAGATTCTACGGCGGAGGAGATATTTACAGAGAAGTAGTAAGGTCGACAAATCATCTTGGGACAAAACCGGATATTTACTTCGTTCATCAGGTTGATGAGGACAATGCCGATGAAGTCTTTGGAAAGAATGGCGCTCTTGATGCACTCTATGATCTGAAGAGAGAAGGAAAGATCGGATTCACGGGTATTGCTTCACATTATTACAGTGTTCTTCTCAGGGCTGCTATGGATAAAAGAGTAGATGTGCTACAGGGCAGCGGCAATATCCTTGAACGGGGCATGCTTGAAAGGATAAGAAAAGAAGAACGGTTTAGGGAAAAGGGATTTATCTTAAATAAGGTTTATGCTGCGGGCTTATTGATCGGTCCATTTTCCGTATCCGAACTGATAGGCGGGATACTGGAATATCCGTTTTCTTCGGCTCTTCTTGGGATAGGTACGTTTAAACAGGCGGATGATGCATTTAAATGTGAATATGAGCAGGTTCATTTTGAATTCGAAGAAGTGATCGAAAGACTGAAAGGTAAATTCGAACCCATTGCCTGTGACAGATGTCAAAGATGTGTATGCCCTTATGGCCATGAGATCCATACAAGCTTCAGACAGTTTAATTATTTTCATCTTGGAAAAGAATACTGGGCAGCGGGAAAACTCAAAATGGATCTGGAAAATACCTACAGGCATTGCAGGACCTGCGAAGAAAAAAGCTGTATGAAAGAATGCCCGGGGAAGTTGTATATACCCGGTGAGATAGAAAGGATAAGAGATCTTCTTGAGGCATTCGGCTGATAAATTGGAGATATTGTTATGAAGATATATGTTGATTTTGATGACTGTCTGTGTGAGACTGCCCGTTCATTTTCCGAGCTTGCGGTAGAAATGTTTGGGAAGCATGTTCCTTATGAGAAGATCAGATATTTCGAACTGAAGAAATCATTTGAGCTGGATGATGAGCACCTGGATCTTTTCATGGCAGCGGGACATCGACCGGAAGTGCTATTATCCTATGAAGAGACACCGGGAGCGTCCGAGACTTTGCGGGAGTGGATAGCTGTCGGCCATGACGTATCCATAATCACCGGAAGGCCGTTTAGTTCTTATGAACCGTCCCGTCTGTGGCTTGATCGTCATGGACTTGAAAATGTGAAGATGTATTGTCTCAACAAATACGGAAGAGACGGCTTCATTAAGAAAAATGATTTCAGTCTTGAACTTGATGATTATTATAAGATGACTTTCGATTATGCCGTGGAAGATTCACCGAAGGCTTTTAAATTCTTCGATCACCTTCCGGATCTAAAGGTGCTGGTATTTGACAGACCCTGGAACAGAGAGTGTGAATTCCCGAACGGAAATTACAGGAGATGTTTAGACTGGAAGAGTATAAGAGATATCGTTGCAAGCGAATCGGAAGCATTGAATCCATAGGGAGAAATTTATGAGTATGATCGTATCGGCAACTGAAAATGACAGAGAAGAGATACTGGAGCTTTACCGGATGCAGAAGGGGAGAGAATTCTGTCCCTGGAGTGATGATTACCCGTCCGATGAAACTATCAGCTTTGATCTTTCCAGGGATTCTTTATTTGTGATGAAAGAAAATGAAAAGATAATCGCTGCGATCTCCATCGAGAAGGATGATGATGTGGATGCTCTTGATTGCTGGGATAAAGATCTTTTACCGGGAGGAGAGCTTGCTCGTGTTGCAGTGGATCCTTCATCACAGAGTCGCGGCATCGGAAGACAGCTAATGGAATACGGAATGAGGGTTCTGAAAGAACGCGGATTTAAAAGCGTTCATTTTCTGGTAAACAAGAAAAATATTAAAGCAATAAAATGCTACGCTCCATTCGGATTCAATGTGGTCGGAGAGTGCTTTATGTATGATCAGGATTTTTTTTGCTACGAAAAAGCCCTTGATTCATTTTCTCTTAAACAGAACTGACTCTACTTTTCGTAGGTACAATGCACGGTTAAATAGGTTTACAATCTGTTCATGCAAGCTTGCAAAGAGTAATCGGTAATAAAGTAATGGTATGACAGATGGAGGAATAATATGAACCAATACGTGACAGGTACAGTGATAAGGGAACTTCGTGAAAAGAATAAGATGACGCAATTCCAATTGGCGGAAAAACTTGGAGTGAGTGATAAGACAGTCTCAAAATGGGAAACAGGTAAAGGCTTTCCGGACGTTACTCTTTTGGAACCTATCGCAAATGCATTCAGTATCTCCGTTACTGAACTGATATCGGGCAATACGATCCATAATACAAATGTGTCGGCAAATATGCTGCGGTCAAAAATCTATGTTTGTCCGATCTGCGGAAATGTGATACACAGCATGGGAGAGGCTGCTATTCATTGTCACGGTATCACTCTTTCCCCGTTAGAAGCCGAATTTACGGATGAACGTCATATGATATTTATTGAACGTGTTGAAGATGAGTATTTTGTCCGGATAGATCATGATATGACGAAGACACATTATATTTCTTTTGTTGCTGCAGCTTCAAGCGACGGTATGCAAATAGTCAAGCTTTATCCGGAAGGAAATGCGGAAGCAAGATTCAGGATCAAAGGCGTGAAGAGGATCTATTTTTATTGTAATCGTGATGGTCTTTATTATATCGATCCGATCAAAGGTATAGATGATAAAGAAAGCGGATATGATGATTCACAGGAACGCAGAGAGCTTGAACAGGCAGCTAAGACAATGTTCTGGAAAGAGAATAGCTGAAACTATTGCAATTAGAAAAATCTTTGATAGACTATATGATATTTCATTAATGAGGGAGGAAAAAGTTATGAAAAAGAAACTGTTTACGACATTATGTTGTGCGCTGCTTACGGCCGGCTTGCTTTGCGGATGCGGCAAGGATAGTGAAGTTAAGGGAGGTACGGCTGATTCTGCCCTGGCTTCCGATTGGGAGCTTGTAAGTTTTACGGTGAACGGTGAAACAACTAACGCGGCTGATATGGTTCCGGAGGTACGTAAGAAAGCACCCGGATTTACATGTTCCGACGGTGTAAACTGTGTATTTTCCAATAACGGCAAAGATCATCCCGGAACTGTTAAAGAAGAGAATGGAAAATATGTTATAGAGTTCGATGATACGGATCAGAATATGATCTGCACTATCGATGGCGATACTCTCACTATTGTTAACAGCAAGGGAACAGTTACTACCGTATTTAAAATGAAGTGAAAAAGCAAATAGCGCTTGTTTTCAGGAAAATAAGCGCTATAATTGTTTTTGCATGTTTCGAGTGAGACATGCCAAGCAGTTCGGGTCCGATATCCTGCTTGTAAAAGATAAAAACCAAAGGAGAAAAAAATGAAATATCTTAAGAAAGAATGGGAGGATTACAGGATCCTTCTGCGAAATGTGCCGTCCATGGTGATTTCGATCTTTATCCTGTCGGTTGTTTGCATGAATCTTGTGGCAGGCAAAGAACTGTACGCTTCAACTTATTTCTGTATCAATTGCGGTCTTGCACTCTCGTGGATTTCCTTCTTATGTATGGATTGCATATGCAGGCGCTTTGGTGCAAAGGCATCTATCAAGATCTCAATGTTAGCAATGTTTGTAAATATTGTGACTGTGATCATTTTTAAGCTGCTTTCAATGACGCCGGGCAGATGGGCTGCTTATTACAGTGCAGGTGATCCGGTTGTTGGAGAATATATCAATGCAGGACTGAATGATACTTTCGGTGGTGCATGGTATGTGGTGCTCGGATCTTCCATAGCCATGCTTTTATCTTCAATAGTAAATTCCATCCTTAATGAAATGATCGGAAAGAAAGCGGATAAGGGCAATCTCAGAGGATTTGCTATCAGAAGTTATGTTTCCACAGCTATCGGTCAGTGGGTAGATAACTTCGTATTTTCTGCTCTTGTTTCGCATGTGTTCTTTGGCTGGAACTGGACGCAGGTGATCATTTGTTCCACCACATCAATGGTTATAGAGCTGATCGCGGAAGTCATATTCTCACCGGTTGGTTATCGTGTGTCCGAGAATTGGAAGAAAGACGGTATCGGATCCGAATATCTGTTGTTAAAAAAGGCGGAAGCATAAATGGGATTGGAAAATTTATCGGGTGTTGAACTGGGGCGGGAAGTGTCTGAAGGACATATCACGCCTACGGAAGTCATAGATTTTTTTGCGGAGAGGATAGAAAAGCGCAATCCGGGTATCAATGCTTTTGTATATACCAAATTTGATGACGCAAGAGCGGAAGCAAAAAAGCTGGAAGCGCGGATGGCACGTGGTGAAGATGTTGGACCTTTGGCCGGAGTTCCTGTGGGACTTAAGGACTTTCTCCCTTCGAAGAAGGGCTGGACTAACAGTCACGGCGGTGTAAAGTCGCTTATCAGAGTTGACGAGGCTGATTCTGTTTTCTATGATTCCGCAGTCAGGGCCGGTGCCATAGCTGTCGGAAAAACCAATGCTCCGGCATTTGCATTTCGCGGGACCTGCGATAACAAGCTGTATGGTCCTACAAGAAATCCGTTTAATACCGAATATAATTCCGGCGGATCCTCAGGAGGCTCCGCAGCAGCTGTTGCAGACGGACTCGTGCCAATTTCGGAAGGGTCCGACGGAGGCGGCTCCATCCGTATCCCTTCGGCATGGTGTTCGTGCTTCGGATTCAAGGCTTCTGTCGGAACGATACCGAGTGTATGTCGTCCTGACGGTTGGATGGCTACACATCCCTATTGTTTTAACGGCGCCATAACCAGGACTGTTCTTGACAGTGCGGTGATGATGAATTACATGGCTTATCATGATCCGAGAGATCCATTAAGTCTGGACAGGGGCAAGCGGGACTTTACCGAACTGATGAAGAAACCGATTAAGGGCCTGAAGATCGCATTTACGGCGGATTTTGATATTTTTACAGTGGATCCCGAGGTGGCGGGGATTGTTGAAGCTGCTGCACACAGGTTGGAAGAAGCGGGTGCAATCGTAGAGCAGGTTCATTTCGGGTTTAAGCATTCTCAGAATGATTTTGCCAATATTTGGTGCAGGAGTATCTGTATCGATACGGCCATTGATATGGAATTGTGGAAAAAAGAGGGATTCGATCTGGTAAGAGATCATCGTGATGAACTTCCGGAGGAATTTATCTACTGGAATGAAGAAGCACTGAGATCATCGATCATGGATTACCGGTATTTCAATGAACTCCGCACAGAGATACTTGATGAACAGGAGAATATTTTTGAGAAATATGACATCATCATATCGCCTGTAACGATCTGTCCTCCGGTAAAAAATGCTTCTGACGGAAATACCAGGGGACCGGAGATGATGAACGGTCAGCGGATAGAGCCTCTGATAGGCTTTTGCGAGACTTTTTTTGAGAATTTTGCAGGTAATCCTGCGGCTTCCGTACCGGCAGGACTTACCGCGACAGGGCTTCCCGTGGGAATGCAGATCATAGGTAAGAAATTCCTTGATGAAGATGTATTCGCCGCAGCTCATGCTTTTGAGGAGATAAGTCCCTGGAACTATGATATTCCTTACGGACGAGAGATACACTGAAGTAATATGCATCGGGAATGGAAGCAAGCCTTCCGTCCCGATGTTTTTTTATTGTTGGTCAATTGGAAAACTAAATTCCAGTTGCCCTGTCTCACTGACTTACTATTGCAAGGATGAGGGGGGGAATTTACTTTTGCGAAAAGCACACGCTAAATTCGACCTCCGGTTAGATTGCGCCTTTTTGCATCGGAAAAGGTTGATTTACCGCCATTTTACTCGCTTTATGCCAGTGTTTCAATCTATTTGGTTTTGTAAGTTCCACTTTGGAATCGTAACTTCCACTTTGGAATTGTAAGTTCCGCTTTTTTCCTCTTTTCTCTGATATCAGGAATTTACTCTTGCAAGAGTTATCCAAAACAGGCATTTACTTTTGCAAACTGGAACCTCGGATTCCAATTCAGCCCGATGTTTTTTTTATTGTTCACATTAGCTTGCTATTTTCGGCACCCCCTCTGATTTCGTAAAAAAATTATCGATAAACGATAAAAATCTATTGACAAGTGATAACAGCATGGGTATAGTATAAATATCTTCGAAGAGACACGTATACCAAAACATGAATTAAGAGAGAGAAGATCTCTCATCAGGGAGGAATAATAATGAACGAAGATTTAAAGTTAGAAAAGATAAGAAAGAGCTGCAAAACAGGAAAGATAATAACAACTATACTTTTGATAGCAGCTATCGTTGGATTTATGGTGTCACTTATCTCAGGAATATCAATTCTTAACATGGGACCGCAGTTTGATAACGCGATGAAAGATTCCGGCGGGAGCCTTGAAGCCAGTGCCTACAGCTATTCATTAGTAAATGTCGATGTGTCTGATTTTTCAGGTGTCAGCAGCGATAATCCGGCCATTCAGGCAAGGATCGATGAAAGCCCGTTATCAGTTGCATTCGGTGTTTATCTACTGGTTATCGCATTACTGGTTGGATTAATCGCTTTGGTTCTTGGAGCTGTGCTGGCAACCTTCAAAAAGGTTGAGAAGGCTGAAACACCTTTTTGCAAGCCTGTTAAAAAACAGGTGGTCATAACACTGATAATTGCGGCAGTGGCCATCGGAGCAACAATAGGTGTAGGTTTTGGTCTTGTAGTTGGTATTGTTACCTGGCTTGTATCAGCGATAATGGATTACGGTATTTCGCTGCAGCAGCAGTATGATGAGACATTATAAGGAGAACACTATGGGACAGATAATTTTAAGGCTGGACAGAGTAATGGCCGACCGGAAGATATCTTTAAATGAGCTTGCTCAGAAGGTCGGAGTTTCCAATGTAAATTTATCCAAGATGAAGAACGGGAAAATATCTGCCATCAGGTTTTCAACTCTTGTTGCCATATGTGAAGCTCTGGATTGTCAGCCGGGAGATATTCTCGAATATTGTAAGGATTAGATCAATAAAAAAGATGCCGCCTGTAAGGTTACAGCGGCATCTTTTTTAGGCGACAATGAGTCGATTATTTTTCTTTTACAAAGTAATTGTGGCAAAGAGCCGCAAGTGCGCCACCGATAAGTGGAGCGATGATAAATACGTATACTACTGCGATGGGATCTGTGTTGCCCGTGATAGCGGCTACGAGCGCGGGACCGAAGCTTCTTGCGGGATTTACGCTTGTTCCTGTAAGTCCGATACCGACGATATGGATCGCAGTAAGTGTAAGACCGATGATAAGTCCTCCGAATGATCCGTGACTAAACTTCTTGGAAGTTACACCAAGGATAAGAAGTACGAAAAGGAAGGTAAGGATGATCTCAACGAGGAATCCCGCAGCAACATTTCCGTTAACATTTCCAAGTCCGTTGGTTCCGAGACCGCCGGTCATGTCTTTAACACCGCCTAAAGTAAAGATTCCATAGAGTGTAAAAGAACCGAGCGTTGCACCGATCACCTGTGATATAACATATCCGCAGAAATCTTTTCCTGTCATTCCGCCTGTAAGAAAAACTCCGAGAGATACAGCAGGATTAACATGTCCGCCGGAGATGTTTCCCACTCCGTAAGCCAATGCTACGATCGCAAGTCCGAAAGCAAGTGCTGTAAGAAGATATCCGCATCCTGATGCGGCATCACATCCGACAAGCATTGCTGTTCCACAGCCGATAAATACCAATGTAAAAGTTCCGATACATTCTGCAATGTACTTTTTTGTACTGTTCATAGATTTAGTCTCCTTTTTATGATATTTGCCCACGCGGACACAGCTATAATGATATCACATTTTTGAACACATGTTCACTTTAAGGAGCCTGATCGGAGCCGGCCTGACCTACAGGTTCTTCCATGACAGCATTTGTCAGATGACAATATTTTAGACCGTCTTCTTCATATAATTCATATGTGCCGGTCACTTTTACATAGTCTCCGACGCTCGGGTAATCATCCGGATATTTGGCATTTCCCTTAAGTACGAATTCTATACCCTGAGAACAGCAGGCAGTGGCATCTTTTATGATGCATGCATAATAAATCTGGCCTGTCTGATCGTTGCTAAAGAGCGAAAATGTTCCGTCCATGGTTATGGTCTTGCCTTCGTATTCGGAAGGAACGGTCAGCATATCCAAAACCGTTGCATATACCATATTGGCGGACAGCTGCGTTAGGTCTATGTTATCTCCCGTGGGAAATTCATCGGGATCGATATATTCCCAGGCATCCTGAGAAACAGAAGCATCGGAGTCGGATGGGTCGGTGCTTTCATCCGGCGGATAGAAGTCCCATGCAGCATCGGTGACTCCGGAAGGTGCATCACCCGGGGTGTTTTCCGATAAGGCTGAATCGGAGGATGTGCTGTTAAGCGCATCAAGCTGTTCTGCAACTACTGATTCTATGGTGTTGTTATTTCCTGTAGGCCTTGATGAAACCGTTGCTCCGCATCCGCAGAGAACGGCTGATGTCAGACATATTGTTATATAGCCAATTCTTTTCATCCTCTTCCCGTGACCTTTCCTATGATCAGACATATGGTGAATGCCGCTATATCAACAGCGACTATGGTTGCTCCTACGGGGACGGGGTAAAGGATTGAGAGGATCAGGCCCAGTGATGAACAGCATACTGATAGTATCGCCGAGAATATTGTCACTGATAGAAAGCTCCGGAACACTCTCATGGATGAAAGCGCCGGAAAAATGATCAGTGCCGATACCAGAAGCGAACCTACGAGGTTCATGGCAAGCACTATTATGATGGCGATGATTACCGCGATGAAGATGTTACATGCATTAACTTTTGTTCCCACTGCTTTTGAGAAGCTTTCATCAAAGGTAACTGCGAATATACGATTATAAAAGGCTATGAATAAAGCGACTACAAGTATTGATAAGACAACGCAAAGTACTACTTCTTCTTTTTTTAGTGTCAGTATGGAGGTAGAACCGAAGAGCGTAGTACACACATCTCCTGAGACATTTGAAGAAGTAGGGAAGAGATTCATCAACAGATAACCTACGGCAAGGGCGCCGACGGATATCATAGCTATGGATGCATCTCCCTTGATCTTGGTATTAGATCCTGTCGCTAAAAGTAATATGGCGCAAAGTATCGTAATGGGTAGCGTGAGGACCATGTCGTCAGCCAGTCCGACTACGGCAGCGATAGCCATGGCACCGAATGCTACATGGGAGAGGCCATCTCCTATATATGAAAATCTTTTTAGTACAAGTATTACTCCAAGAAGTGATGAGCATAAAGCAATAAGAACACCTACGATAAAAGCATATCTCACAAGGGGTATAGCCATATATGTGACAAATTTATCAAGCATTATGATCACCTCCGTTGTTATCTATAAGATATTTTTTGCCTTCGGCAGAATCCTGATATTCTTTTGTTGTACCATAGAATATCTCTGCACCCATATGCAGGATGTGGCTGGAATATCTGACAGCCGACTGTATATCGTGAGAGATCATGATAATGGTTATTCCTTCTTTATTAAGTGTCCTGATAAGGTCGTACATTTCAAGGGTTACCTTGGGATCAAGACCTGAAACCGGTTCGTCTAAGAGCAACATGCTCTCCGTAGCGCAAAGAGCCCTTGCAAGAAGGATCCGCTGCTGCTGTCCGCCGGACAATTCTCTGTAACAGTGTTTTTTCAGATTTTCGATGCCTAGTCTCTTCATATTGGAGAGAGCACGCTCTTTATCGGCTGAGTTATAAAACAGCCTTCTGCCAAGATGCGACTGGCATCCGGATAATACTACTTCAAAGACAGAAGCCGGGAAATCTTTCTGGACGATGGTCTGCTGAGGAAGGTAACCTATCTCCGTGGACTTAAGTCCGTCGTCATAAATCACACTGCCGGAAATAGGTTTTCGAAGTTTCAGTATGGTTTTCATGAGGGTTGACTTACCTGCACCATTTTCACCGACGATACACAGATATTCGCCCTTGTTCACTTCGAAATTGAGACCCTTTACCAGCTCGATATTTTCATATCCGAGAGTGAGATCTTTACATTTTAAAAGTGCCATTATAGTTCCTCTGTCTTTTTTTATTGCGGACCGCCGTGGCAGTCCGCATGTTTTCATTAATTTAAAGCTTCCTTAAGTACTTCAAGGTTCTGCTGCATTACCGTAAGATATGTTGTTCCGTTTGCAAAGTCTGTTGATGTGGTGGACTGTAAAGAATCCAGTACAAGGACAGAATCGCTTCCTAATCCTGCATTTTCTGCAACCGTATCCGCAACGTTGTGATCCTTACCCTCGATAACAAGGATATTGTCTGTTCCGATCTCTTTTGTCTTATCGGAAAGGAATAAGATCGTATCGAAGCTTGCTTCGGATTCCGCGCTGCATCCGGCAAATGCTGCATAGTACTGCAGATCATAATCATCAACAAGATATCTGAAGGGGAATCTGTCTGCTACTACGATAGTATTAAGTGATGCATTTTCTACAGCTTCCTTATAGGCATCATCGAGTTTTGCAAGTTCATCGTTATAAGCAGCGGCATTGGCAAGATAAGTATCGGCATTTTCAGAGTCTATGGAAGCAAGATCCTCAGCTATGGCATCTACAAGGATACCTGCATTCCTGAGAGAGAGCCATACATGCTCATCCATCTCAGGTTCTTCTTCATGATCATGATCTTCGTGATCAGCGTCTTCATGATCATCATCTTCATGGTCTGCATCCTCATGATCATGATCATGTTCATGCTCCATCCCCTCAACAACTTCTTCTTCCTTTACACTGTCACCAAGTACTTCAAGGAGATTGATAGCCTTGAGATCGGGATTTGTCTTGGCTGCAAGTATATCTTCTACCCACTCATCGGATTCTCCTCCTACATATATAAAGAGGTCGCATGATCCGATCTTCGCTATATCGTCAACACTGGGCTGGTAGCTGTGCAGATCAACACCGTTATCAAGGAGCATTGTTACTTCGGCATTGTCTGCTTTATCGCCAAGCACCTGCATTACCCAGTCATACTCGGGGAAGATGGTGGTTACGATCTGTATCTTATCTGATGATCCTTCGGCTGTATCATTCACAGCTCCTGTTGTATTACCTGTGGCGCCGGAATTATTATCCGGGGCTACACTGCCGGTTGTTCCTGTACATGCTGCAAGATTTAATGTTACTGCAAGGGCAGTTGCGATAACTGCTACTTTTCTTAATGTTTTCATGGTTTCTTTTATCCTTTTTGTATTATCACTGTTGAAATATCCGGTATAGAAAGAAGCTGAGCTCAATCATTCAGTCTTATCTTTTGTCCTACCAGAGTATTATCAAAGCAATATCCGGCCATGAAATCTGTGATACCGATAGTGGCCGGAACAGTTATAAAAGCGAGCACGTTAATATGAACGAGGAGACTCAGGGAATGTATATTGCATGATGCAGACTGCATCATTGCGCATATATGACAGTGCTCTTCGCTGCATTCATGATCCGATTCGCGGATCAGAAATATAAATGAGAGGCTTACGGACAATACCAGTAACAGGCTTAAAATGATCGCCGGAGCGGAATACTTACGTTTCATGCTTTTTCTCCGTCACAATCACTGCACAAGCCGTATAATACGGTTCTTGTTCGGTTGATCCTAAAGTTATGATGGGCAAGAATGTGCTTTTCCAATTCAAGTACATCGCTGCATTCAAGATGGAAGAGCTTGTTGCACTTTTCGCATTTCATATGGATACAGTCCGAATGACTGCAGAGGCTGCCGGCATATTCGTAACAGGCGCTTGTATTTTCATCTATAATGAATTTTTTTACTTCGCCGCTGGAAACCAGGTCTTCCAATTGTCTGTAGACCGTAGTCTTTCCCATGGGATGTCCTATAGCTTTGAAATGGTCATAAATATCTGAAGCTGAAAAATGAGATCCCTTTGTGGATTCCAGGTATTTCTGCAATTCTTCCTTATGTTTTGTTCTGTAGCTGCCTTTTATCGCCATTTTTTTCCTCCGCGTCGAAAAATATTGCGGGTTCGATACAAATAATCATGCAAAAATGAAACTGAGTTCCGGATTCACATTATAGTAATGCTGTATTTTAAAGTCAATATGAAAACGGGTTTCATTTTTTATTTTAGATATTCAATATTATTGGGTTATAGGATAAACTTATAACCGCGCATCATTTTTGCGGATTATACAATAACCCGATCAGGTGTTATCGTATCCTCAGATAAGAAAAATGAGCTTAAGGATACGGGATTATGAAAACAATATTGTGCTTTGGAGATTCAAATACATACGGACTGATACCGGGAACAAAGGAGAGATATCCTGAAGATATCCGCTGGACGGGGATCCTTGGTCAGAGATTAAAGCATCGAGGATTCAGAGTAGTTGAAGAGGGACTTGTGGGAAGAACGACCATATTTCCCGATAATCTTCGACCGGGAAGAGACGGGAGCGAGCTTCTCCCGGTACTTCTGGAAAGTCACTATCCTGTGGATGAACTGATCCTAATGCTCGGCACCAATGACTGTAAGACTGTCTACAATGCATCGGCACAGGTGATAGGCCGCGGCATCAAGAAGCTTCTTGGCCAGATAAAGAATGCCGATAAGAATATCAAAGTGACACTTGTTTCACCGATCCTGCTTGGTGATGAGGTTTGGAAGAGTGAGTTTGATCCGGAATTCGGAGTACAGTCTGTAAAAACATCAGGTGAGCTTAAGGAAGAATACAGAAAGATCGCTGATGAGTACGGATGTGACTTCCTTGCTGCATCAGATGTGGCAGCGCCTTCCGATAATGACAGAGAGCATTTGACACCTGACGGACATGCGGCGCTTGCCGAGGCCCTGACAGAGCGTATAATCGCAAAGTATGCAGCATGAGCTTTAGAACAGGACTATCTGCTATAGAAAATAAGTATATTATAGTAGTTGGTCTCACTTGATAGAATCAAGTGAAAGCCGCGGTATTGTGCCGAGGTGAAGTAAGGAGATTAATATGACTATTCAACAGCTTAATTATGCGATCACAATTTCAGAGGCAGGCTCAATAAATAAAGCATCGGAGATCCTTTATGTTTCTCAACCATCGCTTACGGGTTCCATAAGAGAGCTGGAGAAGGAGATAGGATTTGATATCTTCAGGAGAAGCGGAAGAGGTGTTACTCTCACTCCGGAAGGCGCGGATTTTCTTCTGCATGCGAGACAGGTTAATAACCAGTTCAGAGATCTGCAGGATTATCTTGGTAAGTCCAAGAACAGAAAAAAGAAGTTCTCTGTTTCGACGCAGCATTATTCCTTTGCGGTAAAAGCTTTCGTGGAGCTTGTAAAAGAGTATGACACTTCCAGATATGAGTTCGCGATAATGGAGACTCAGACCAGAAATGTAATTTCCGACGTTGCAAATATGAAGAGCGAGATCGGTATCCTGTATATGAGTGAATTCAACAAGTCTGCGCTTACCAAGCTCTTAAAGAATGCGGGACTGACATTTTTTCCGCTGATCAACTGCAAGGCTTATGTATATCTTTGGTCGGGACATCCCCTTGCAAAGAAGAAGACGATCCGTTTCGAGGAGCTGGCTGACTATCCGTGCCTTTCCTTTGAACAGGGAGATACCGCTTCATTCTATTATGCGGAAGAGATACTCAGCACAGAGGAATATATCCGTACCATTAAGGCAAACGACAGAGCAACCATGCTGAACCTGATGATCGGACTAAACGGCTACACGCTCTGCTCCGGTATCATCTGCGAAGAGCTTAATGGAGGCGATTACCTGGCGATACCTTTTGAGTCTGATTCTGTTGCAAGTAACAGTGTAATGGAGATCGGTTATATCATAAAGAACAATACCATTCTTTCGGGAATAGGTGAGCTTTATATAGAGAAGATAAAGAATTATCTGGGTATTGAGGAAAAAGCTGAAAAGGGAAAAGGTAAGAAGAAAAAATAAAATTTATAACGGTTATAAGTAAGACCGATAACAAACTATAGGGAGACTGTATTGGACGGTGTCGGTTTCGCGGAATAGAATACAGTTAAAGTTAATGCACAGATATTGGAAAAGGTGCTGGTCGATATGAGAACAGTAAGAAGAGAAAATCAGAATAGATGTTGTTGTTGCCGAATGTTGATCACATACGGGCTTGTTTTGGTGACGTCAGATAACGGGTGATACCGGATTTTTTATTAACTAACAAAACCTGAGCAGGCAAAAAGATGCCTGCTCTTTTTTATTCTAAAGGAGGAAAATATGGAACTTAAACTTAATTCATTACTTATCCACGGAGGTGTGGACGGAGACGAGACAACAGGTGCGGTAAATGTACCTATCTATCAGACATCAACATATAAGCAGGATGGACTGGGACAGACAAGAGGCGGATGGGAATATTCCAGAACCGGTAATCCCACAAGAGCCGCCCTGGAGAAGCTGATCGCAGCACTTGAAAACGGAAAGTACGGTCTGGCATTTGCATCGGGATTGGCAGCGATCAATACAGTTCTTTCATTATTTAAGAGCGGAGATAAACTTATCGTTTCAGATAATATCTACGGAGGAACCTTCCGTATCTTAAATAATGTGTTTAAGGACTTTGGACTGGAATATATCATTGTTGATACTTCCGATATAGCTAAGGTCAAGGCAGTGCTTGATGATGATAAGGAAGGAAATATCAAGGCAGTATATATTGAAAGTCCTGCAAATCCTCTTCTTACGATCACTGATATAGAAGCAGTAACAAAGATCGCAAAAGCATCCGGAAGACTTACTATTGTAGACAATACCTTTATGACACCTTATTTACAGAGGCCTCTGGATCTTGGCGCAGATATAGTTGTCCACAGCGGAACAAAATATCTCGGCGGACACAGCGATGTGGTATCAGGATTCGCTATAGTTAATGATGATGAGATCGCAAAGAGACTTTATTATCTTCAGAATGCCATCGGCGGAGTGCTTGGCCCCTGGGACAGCTTCCTCATGATAAGAGGTATCAAGACTCTCGGTGTTCGTATGGACAGACATCAGGAGAATGCGCTGAAGCTTGCAAAGTGGCTTTTAGACAGCGGTTATGTTGATAAGGTTTACTATCCCGGCCTTGAAAGCGATCCCGGATATGAGATCCAAAAGAAGCAGGCTAAGGGTTTCGGAGCGATGATCTCTTTTGTATTAAAGAAAGAATATGATTATAAGACATTTTTCAAGAGCTTAAAGCTCATCACTCTTGCAGAGAGTCTGGGTGGCGTAGAGTCTCTGGTATGCCATCCCGCATCCATGACTCACGCGGCAATCCCTAAGGAGATCCGTGAGGAAGTAGGTATCACTGATGAACTTATAAGATTCTCTGTCGGAATTGAAGATGCAGAGGATCTGAAGGCAGATGTGGAGCAGGCCATCCTCGCATCTAAGAAAGGAGCTTGAAATGCAGGTTTTTGACAGTGTGCAGGAAATGATAGGAAATACACCTATCCTTAAACTTAATCACCTTGGAGTAAAAGAAGGCGTAAACATATATGCTAAACTCGAACTTTATAATCCTGCGGGAAGTGTTAAAGACAGAGTAGGTGTATATATGATCGATGCCGCGGAGAAGAACGGGACGCTGAAGCCCGGCGGAACGATCATAGAAGGAACTGCGGGCAATACAGGTATCGGTATTGCCATAGCGGCACTTAATAAAGGGTACAGAGTAATATTTGTCGTTCCCGATAAATTTTCTGAAGAAAAGAAGAAGATCATGGCAGCCCTTGGAGCAGAGATAGTATCAACTCCCAGAGCGGATGGTATGCTTGGTGCCGAGAAAAAAGCAGAGGAACTATTAAAAGAGATCCCCGGGAGTGTAGCCATGCGACAGTTCCACAATCCTGCCAACCCTCAGGCCCACTATGAGACAACAGGGCCCGAGATATACAGGCAGATGGACGGGAAGATCGATTATCTGGTTGCAGGTGCGGGAAGCGGAGGGACTTTCAGTGGCATCGTAAAGTACCTTAAGGAGAGAGATAAGAATATCGTAGGAGTTCTTGCGGATCCCATCGGGTCTATCATAGGCGGCGGTGAACATGCGGACTATAACATCGAAGGTATCGGAAATGATTTTATCGCCGATACAATGGATATCACTCTTATGGATAAGGCGATAAAAGTAAGTGATGATGAAGCATTTTCTACATCAAGACTTCTTGCATCAAAAGAGGGAATCATTGCCGGATCTTCTTCCGGAGCGGCTCTGGCAGCAGCATTAAAACTTGCGGAAGAGATAGATCACGGAAATATAGTGGTTGTCCTTCCTGACAGAGGCGACAGATATCTTAGTAAGGGACTTTTTTAAAGCTTTTCTCTTTGGGTGAGTATTTTCGAGAATAATTGAAATCGTAAATGTATGACTTAAGATAATATAGTTTATAGTTTAAGGCCGGCCGTAAAGCTGGCCTTTATTTTTTCCTGTGGAGCGATTTTTTAATCTATATGGGTGATTTTTGTACGTGAGTTTTTTGAATGAGATTTCTTCCTGAAAAGTTGCAAGTGAGAGAATTTCGGATTCAAATGAAACATTGCCTTGTGGTGATCGTATCAGCTGTGTGTTGTCATGTGTATATTTGTTTGATTGAACTCTCTCACCCTGTGTGTGGCTGTGAGGACAGTTTTTAAAGTGAGCCTTAGCAGTTTTAGTAAATGCTTCGCACAAAAGAAACATCCCGCCACGGACGGCGGGATGAGTGAACAACGCTCCATGGAAGGAGCGTGTGAACGATTTCGAACGTGCTCGATCAATTGACTGCATTTACTAAAAACTGCTTGGCGAACGAGGCTTCTGTCCTAACAGCCACACAGGGCGAGAGAGCTTTTTTAAAGCAATAGAGTGTCTTTTTAACGGCTATAAGAAAAACTTATAGCTAAAGATAAGTATTCAAGATTAGACAGTATATGGAACCGGATTTATTATCAAAACATCAAGAAGAGGTGCAGAGAAAAATCCTCACCGGAAAAGTAAAACAGATTAGGAGGAATAAAAAAATGGCAAGAGTAGAATTTGCAAAGAAAGAGAATCTTAACGGAGATGCACTTAAGGCATGGGAAGCTCATGAAGCGAAGAGCAACCTTACAAACATGAAGCAGGCACTCCTTCAGGACTATGCAACATATGACGCATTCATGGGATGGTATACATCCTGGGCAAGACTTGTAGAGGTTGTCGGAGAAAAGGATGCGATCCTTTATGCACATGCAATATCAACAACAAACGGATGCCAGCTGTGCTCACTGTTCTTCATCAGCGACGTAAAGGGACTTGGACTTGATCCTGCAAATCTCCAGTATGACGAGAAGGAACAGGTTCTTACAGATCTCGGAAGCCAGATCGTAAAGGATCCCACAAATGTTTCCGATGAGACATTCGAAAAGCTTCATAAGTTCTTCTCTGATTCAGAGATAGTTGCAATAGTAGGTTTTGCAGGACAGATGATCGCAACCAATAACTTCAACTCAGTATTAAAGATTGACGTTGATAAGAGGCTGCTTCCCATCATAAATGAGTTTAAGCCTGCAACATGGAGAGAGAATATCAAGTAATGGCTAATAGAGATGACATAATTTATAAACTTGATCATGTCACCAAAGTGTATGAAGGAATACCGAGAGTTGTAGCACTTGATGATATAAGTCTCACGATCAACAGAGGCGATATCTACGGCATCATCGGAATGAGCGGTGCCGGTAAGAGTACTCTCGTAAGGACGCTTAACAGGCTGGAAGAGGTTACTGAAGGAAAGGTCTTCTTTGAAGGTGCAGACTTAAGTGAGCTGAAGGGCAAAGAGTTAAGAAAAGCAAGACAGTCCGCCGGAATGATCTTTCAGGGATTTAATCTTCTGAATCAAAAGACTGTTGAGAAGAATATCGCAGTAGCATTAAAGATCGCGGGAGTCCCTAAGGAAAAGCATGAAGAGATAATAGGAAGAATGCTTAAGATAGTAGGACTCGAAGAAAAAAGAAATGCTTATCCTTCCCAGCTTTCCGGAGGGCAGAAGCAGAGAGTTGCAATAGCAAGAGCACTTTCAACAGACCCGAAAGTAATTCTCTGTGATGAGGCAACAAGTGCTTTGGATCCCAAGATCACTTCCGAGATACTGGATCTTCTTAAGAAGATCAACAGAGAGTTAAATGTCACCATCATCATGATAACCCATGAGATGTCGGTGGTAGAAGCAATCTGTGACAGGGTTGCGGTGGTCGACGGAGGAAAGCTTGCCGAGGAAGGTGCGGTTAAGGAGATATTTGTTAATCCGAAATCGGATGCGGCAAGAAGACTGGTTTATCCGGAACATACGGGGCTGGGGCTCTTTGACGGACAGGGCAGAAAATGTGTACGCCTGGTATTTAACGGAGTAGAAGCGAAGGAACCGATAATCGCAAAGCTTGCATCATCCAAAGGGATAGAAGTGAGCATCCTCAGTGCAAATACAAAGAGCGTCGGCGGAATAGGATTCGGACAGATGATAATAGCGCTGCCTGAAGATGAAGAGAAAAGCCGCATAGCCACCGAATATTTCAAAGAACTCGGTGTGTATGGAGAGGAGGTGGAAGCATGGCAGGATTAGGCTGGAGTTTTATATGGCAGGGATTCCTGCAGACGATGGAGATGGTCATCATCTCAACCGTATTCGCTTATCTGGCAGGACTTCCGTTCGGAGTTATCCTTTCGGTTACGAAGAAGGGCGGCTTGTGTGAGAACAGGATCGTTTACAACATCCTGGCAGTGATAGTAAATATCAGCAGATCCATTCCGTTCCTGATCTTCCTGGTGGTACTGATACCGCTTACAAGACTGATAGTGGGAACTTCCATAGGAACCGAAGCGACCATAGTTCCGCTGACAATGGGAGCGATACCAATCGTAGCCAGAATGGTTGAAGCATCTCTCGAAGAAGTGGGACACGGAATAGTTGAAGCAGCTGTCGCAATGGGAGCGAGCAAATGGCAGGTGATCACGCAATTCATTTTGCCGGAAGCTGTTCCTTCACTGATACAGGGATCGGCTATCAATTTCGTAACAATACTTGGATATTCCGCAATGGCAGGTTTTATCGGAGGCGGCGGACTTGGAGCGATCGCTTATCAGCACGGATTCATCAGATACAAGACGGATGTACTTTTTATAACAGTAGCAATACTTGTGGTGATCGTCTGGATAGGACAGGAGTTAGGCCTGAAGATCGCCAAGAAGGCAAGACACTAAATATCAAAAAATATTTTAAAAGGAGAATAAAAAATATGAAAACAATCAGAGAAAGAGTAAAGAGAATTACAACAGCAGCAGCTTCAGCTCTCATTGGAGCATCACTTCTTGCAGGATGCGGCAATACAGAGCCCGCAACAGCTCAGACACCTGCGGATACAACAGGAGATACGATCGTTGATGCAACTGATGCAGCAACAGATGCTGTTAAACAGGATGCACCTGCAGAGAAAGTAACACTTAAGATCGGTGCCAGCGTAACACCTCATGCAGAGCTCCTTAGAGAAGTTGCTCCTATCCTTGAGGAACAGGGTATCACACTTGAGATCATCGAACTTGAGGATGTTGTAACACCTAATACCGGTGTTGCTGATGGCAGCCTTGATGCTAACTTCTTCCAGCATGTTCCTTTCCTTGACAGCTTCAATGCCGAGAACGGAACAGACCTTGTATCAATCGGTGCTACACACTATGAACCCTTCGGACTCTATGCAGGTAAGTCAGATGATCTTGCAAATATCGCAGACGGGGCTGTCGTAGGTGTTCCCAACAATGCAACAAATGAAGCAAGAGCATTACTTCTTCTTCAGCAGGAAGGCATCATCACACTTAAGGAAGGCGCTGATATCACAGCAACAATCGCAGATATCGAAGAGAATCCTCACAACATCGATATAAAGGAGATCGCACCTGAGCAGCTTGTTCGTTCTCTTCCGGATCTTGACTTTGCTATCATCAACGGTAACTATGCTCTTGAAGGCGGCCTTAAGGTTAAGGATGCACTTGCAGTAGAGAATGCAGACGGTGTTGCAGCTCAGACATACAAAAACGTAGTTGTAACAAAGGCTGAGAACAAGGATAATCCGGCACTTGTAAAGCTTGTTGAGGCACTTCAGTCTCAGGAGATCCAGGATTACATCAACAACACATACGAAGGAGCAGTTGTTCCCGTACAGTAAGTTGAGTTGAGTGTTTCGACCGGACAGCCTGGCTGTCCGGTCATTTTATATAGGTACGTAAAGGAAAGGATAAGACTATGAATAATTTCGTATATTACAATCCCGCTAAGGTCGCTTTCGGTAAGAATGCTATCGATAATATAGAAACGTTTTTCGAAGAACTGGGAACGACGTCCGTACTCATGGTATATAGCGGAGATTTCATCAAGCAGCTTGGTATTTATGATAAAGTCCATGAGATCACCGAGAAGAAGGGGATAAAGCTTATCGAAAGCGGAGAAGTGGTGCCGAATCCCTCTATCGAACTGGTAAGAAACCTTGTTGAGGAAGCAAGGACAAACGTAGTTGATCTTGTTCTCGCTATAGGCGGAGGAAGCTCCATAGATACGGCCAAGGCAACAGCTCTTGGTATCGGCTATGAAGGTGATGTATGGGATTTCTTTATCAAAGATATCGTGCCTGAGAAGGTTGTTAATATCGGTGTTGTTTCAACCCTTCCTTCCAGCGGGTCCGAGACATCCAATGCGGCAATACTTTCAAACGGACTTTACAAGAAGGGTTTTGAGCATGATAAGATAATACCTAAATTCGCCATCATGGATCCTGTATATACCCTTACTCTTCCGGGATACCAGACCGCTGTTGGCGTTGCGGATATCCTTGCTCATCTTCTTGAGAGATATTTCACTACTGTAGAACATGTGGATATCACTGATTATCTGATCGAAGGCGCTATCAAGAGCATAGTTTTAAACGGAAAGAGGATAGTTAAGGATCCCGGTAATCTGGATGTACGTGCGGAGATCCAGTGGACAGCTACCATAGCACATAATAATCTGCTTGATACAGGTCGTGTGGGAGACTGGGCTTCGCATCGTATCGAACACGAGCTTAGCGCTCAATACGGTATTACTCATGGAGAAGGTATGGCGGTAGCATTTGTTGCTTGGACGAAATATATGGCCGGTGTAAGACCGGAGAAGCTGGCGCAGCTCGCCAACAGGGTACTGGGTGTTGATTACCACGATCATTCACTCGAGGAGATGGCTCTCATTCTTTCCGATTGGCTTAAAGATTTCTATGGCAGAGACTTGGGTCTTGCAACAACACTTGCCGAACTCAATATCGGAAGCGAACACTTTGAGGAAATGGCAAAACGTGCAACGAATAATGATGCAAATGCTGTGGGACATTACGTACCGGTTGATGTGAAAACATTTGTCGAGATACTTAAGCTTGCAAAGCCCATGTAATGTGATCGGGATGATGCCTGTTTTTTCTTCATATGGAATAAATACTTGACAGATCATATATAGCGCCTAAAATGATTTATGCAAATTTAATCGGCAAAACTGTCAAAAGGCAGTGACGCAAAGCTCTTGAGTCTACGGATATACTTTTACTTCTATGATAGTCAGGCTGCAGAAAAATAATCTTTCTGCAGCTTTTTTGTATCGGCATAAAAATAAACCACCTGCTATGCAGGTGTGTTCCCAAAAAGCTTTAGCTTCAAGAAAAAACCTCCAAGAGTATAATTAGTGCAGGTTCGCCAACTGCAAAAATTACATCAAGGAGGTATCCGAAATGGATAAAAATAGTTTAGCACACAGTGCGTCCTGAATGCTATATTTTCTGAGAAATGTAGCAGTGTTCTTCTGGAGATGGAGGAAGGCCCTCCGCAATCGCCATACAGGTGGAGATTGCAAAACACTCATAGATGCTGCGAGGAAAAGTCGTGGTATTGAGCGTATGAGAAAAGGTAGCAAAGAATGCT
>FMVK01000009.1 GCA_900102065.1 Lachnospiraceae bacterium XPB1003
CAAGACAAGAAAAAGAAACTAAGAACGAGGCAAAAGCCTCATAAAAACTAAGGAAAGGAATAAGGGGAGGGTGACAACTATCCTAAAAAATTCCGAGGTAAAGAATGGGTATGACTATATAATACGAGGAGGTTAACCGATGTCATATCCGGTTAATGATAACAATTCATCATTAAATATTAATATACGTGGAGAGTTTGCAAAATGCATGAAAAGGTGGGGGGAATGATGAAAAGAATTGTTTTGGATGACTCAGTCAGGATATTGTTTCTATTCAACTTAATAAAGAATAATCTGGAAAAGAAGTCTTTTGTTCCTAAAATCAAAAAATTCTATGGCTATTGTAATAGTGAGAGCTTTAAAGTATCTCCGGTTTTCGTTGGGGGCGGAGTAAAAACCCCATGTGTTTGTATGATTAAAGGGAAGAGTGAAGGTGACAAGTTGATTATTGATATTCACAGAAATTTGGGGTGCATTTTTGCATTTTGTCTTTCTGCGTATATGTTTTTGCTATCTGTTATAAGTTATGTTAAAGATGAAAAGATTTTGATAGCTGCAATTCTGGCGGGGATACTGATCCTGGTGGCGGAAGAAATCAGTTATAGAATTTCTGTTAATGAATTTCTTCGTATATTAGATGGTAATCTAGGGAAACTCGATCAAGAAAAATAATGCTTGAAAGAACGCGTGGAAACGAACTTTTTATTTGTAGGTCTAAAATAAAACGTGATTCTAGAGGAAGAAATGGAAAAACAGTTATTTATGGGTTATAAACTTGATTCGTTTTGGGATGTCCTTAGCATCAATTCAACTATATATCGATTTGCATGTAAAAGAGTATGGTTGTCAAATCGAACAGAGAATGAAGAAGAGAAAAAACTTCTGATTAAGATTGCAAATGACTATCTTAACATTTCTAACATTATGAGAGGTGTGGCAAAGTTAAAGCCTAGAAAACACTTAAAGTCTATGTTAGCCATTGAATGCGAATGGGGAATGAAGAGGCATGGTAAGTATATATGGTATAAAGGATTGGCCTGGGAAGATTTACGTATGGAATATAGATTTACACCTTATGTGAAGCACTTCGAAGAAATACACAAGGTAGTGGAGTTATATAAGGAAACGTCTCAGTTATACGAACAGATAGCTGAAATCTATAGAGAAAAGTAGCATTGACTAAACTACTAAAATACTAGGATTATTAAAATGTTTTTAAAGAAGTTGGAAGTATTTATAAATATTATAGAATTGCGTCAGAAGCAATATAGCCTTGCCTCAGAGTATTTGGCATTGGCTAATGAATCTGAGGACAAAGATGAACGTGAAATAATGAACCGGATATCTTTGCTTACACACGAGGCTGCTGACATAATGTCAGATGTTGTAAAAAAAGAAAAGCTAGTTTTAACACCTATGAAATCAGATGCAATGCAGATAATAAATGCAGATATGTTAGCTAGAGGAAAAGGCCGCTGGTACAAAGCAAATGCTTTTGTAGCAGAAATTTATAGCGGATATAGAAGCAGAATCTATGCAAAATATTATAAAGATATGAATCTGGCTGCTGACAAGTATGACGAAGTAACTCATTTGTTTGAATCCTTGGCTGAAAAATATGAGTAAGTTAGAAGAGCTTAAATAAGGCATTAAGATTTGGAAAGCCAATGGGAGTCAATGGGGACGGTTCCATTGACTCCTTCCCAAAGATTTGCGAGTTACTGTTTTAGCTGGAATTAATGATCAGCAGTCTATCCGTGCAGACTATAACACTAAGGTCGGAAATGAAGAAAATAAATATAAAACAATTGTTTCATAAGATTTGTACAAAGCAAAATTTGAAAAGAGTATTAGAAGTCATTGCTGCTGTTTTTATAGCCATAATGTTGATACCATTCGTCAAACCTTTGGAAATAAAATGGGGCGATTATACTGTACAGGTAAGGGGAACGGAGGCTTGGCTGGAAAAGTATAATGGTAAGGATCCGGTGGTTAAGATACCGGATTATGTGTGGGCGAGACCTGTTACTACAATTGGTTGTAATTGCTTTAGTAATGATTATATTGAAAATGTGAATCTTTCAAAAAATGTTAAAGTAATAGACTGTGATGCTTTTTATGGGTGCGATAATCTTCAAGTTGTAAAAGCAGAGAATGTCGTGGAAATAGGTATGGGCGCCTTTTTTGAAAATACAAAGTTAAAAAGTGTTGATCTGGGGACACATTTGGAAATAATAGGAGATTGCGCGTTTAAATATTGTACTTCTCTTGAGTATATTCCTTCAACAGATTCTTTACAACGTATAGACTCGATGGCTTTTGAATGTAGTGGATTAACAGAAGTGGGAGATTTGTCAGGAGTAAATCTTGAGGCGGATTACATATTTGAGGGTACACCTTGGATGGAAAAACAACAGGAGGACTATGTGGTCATAAATGGTGTGCTTCAAAAATATAAAGGCGAAGGTAGCATTTCGGTAATTCCTGATACTGTTGAGGTTATTACTTCAGCATATGGGTATCATCCTGATAGAAATATTTCAGTATATATTCCGTCATCTACAACAAAAATAGTGGCTGTAGATCTTATGTTTTCAGAAGAGTATACAGTGTATATTCCGGAGAACGTTGAATTTATTGATTATTCGCCCTACATGAATGAACCATATTTAGCAAAGATCATCACAGTATCCGGTTCCTATGCTGAACAGTATGCAAAGGAACACGGTATGAACTATGAGATTGTCGATGGCTGGGAAGTACCGGAAGAAGAGTAGATGCCTGAAAAGTTTGGACTAGAAAGGCTGTCCGATGTCAAGATGGATTAATAAAACAAGAAATTCGGTAAGAAATAAACCGGGTATGCCACTACTGAAAAAATTGGAATTCAATCCTTAAATTCTAATGCTGCAGGAAGATCTGTAGTGGACATAAGTCAAATAAACTGGAAAACTGGAAACGTATCCAATGATAATGTTGCAGAAAGACCGGTAGTAGATATAAGTCAAGCAAATTGGAAGACGGGTAGCGTATTCGATGACTGGAGTAAGGAATAATATTATGAAAAGTAACAATATACCTGAAAAAGATATAAAAGCGCTAAAGGCTGTATTAATAATATTTTTTATTTCTTTTAATTTAATATTATTTCTAATAGATAAAACTAAATTGCAAGATTACGGAACAATCCAACTAAATAATTTTGTTCTGATTATTCCTAAGTCCTATTGTAATTCTGAAAGTGTCTATTCAAGTGGTAGCACTTATGTGTCTTTAACGCCACAGGTTAGAATATTTGCTTTTGACTTAGACAACATGACTGAAACTGAAATGGAAGAAAATGATTATATTGATTATAGTCTAACAGAACAGCTGTATTTATCAAAAGATTATGAAGAAGCAGAGGTTGCATTGGAAGAAATAAGCGATGTATATGGGAATTTAGATATATTATCTTATACAGATAGAAGGAGTTTTCAGAACTACGTTTATTGGGGGTACAATAATGGCTTTTGGCTTGTGTTTTTCTTCAATTATGAAAATCAACATTATTTATGTGCTATAAATGATTCAAGTAGAAAGACTTCATTTGATAGAGAAGTAGGAAGATTTATATTGTCTCATTCGGGGCGAACTAAAATCCAATAAAATTAGTTTGGGATGGAAGCGGATGCAAAAATGTGAGCAGTCCATAGGTTGAGTATTAGCGGTTAGAGGAAAGGTGATTTCGCTCTATTATGAAAGAGATATTAATTGATGATCAGGACAAGATATCATATATTTACCAACTGGTTCAGAACAATCTTAAAGAAAGTATATATTCGCCAAATAAGAATAAATACTATGGTTACTGTAATGATAAGGGATTTAAGGTGTCGCCACATTTTGTGGGACGTTCAAAAATGACACGGACCCGGTGCTCATGCGCTTGTGAGATAAAAGGAAAAAGTGAAAATAATGGGTTAATAATAAGGATATATAGAAACGTCGCTTGTAATCTTTCTCTCTTTATATTTGTATTTCTATCCTTTATGTCAATAAATGCATATATTGAAAGTGGAAAGGTGATGAAATTTGAAATAATAACAGGCATTGTGATTCTTGTAATTGAAGAAATCGCGTATAGATCTTCAACTAAAGAGTTCCTACATTTAATAGAGAACAGCACTGGAAATAGTTGAAGAAATGAGAAGTATGTATATGATGGAGCACTGGCAGCCTCTAAAGGTAGTTGGCCCGTCGAAATAATATGTATGGTAAGTTACGGAGATAAAGAAAAAGCATTTTTCACCAGAGACTTCTATAGTAAAGGAATTGTCACAATGGATGAAAATGAGCGAAAAGCTTACATAAGAGAAAAATTGGAAGAGCTTAAATAAGGCATTAAGATTTGGGGAGGAACTTAAATAGGACATTAGATAGCTCTGCGTTAGGTTAGGCTGGCGCGGAATAATTTTGGATAAATAATAAAAGGGATTGGAGTAGAAGGATTTGAGCAAGTGGATTGATAAGATGAAGAAATTCAAAAACAAACTGATTGCGGTAGTTTTAGTATTGGTAATAGTTTTTATACTATACAAATTGATTTTTCCGATAGTAATATACACCGATGATTATACAGCGGCATTATATTGGGATGGGGCATATCTGACGGATTACAAAGGGAAAGAAAAGGATGTTCAAATTCCAAACTATATTGGAATATTTCCCGTTGTTTTTATTGGTGGAGATTGTTTTAAGTATACTGATACGATAGAAACTGTAGTCCTCCCTAATAATGTAAGGGGAATAGGAGAGGGGGCTTTTAGTGGGTGTTTATATTTAAAATCAGTTGAAGCTTCGAATATTAAAATTGTAGAAGGATGTGCATTTTATAGCACACCCAGACTGGAGAGGGTTGAGCTCGGAGGGGAAGTGCGGACTATAGGAGAAGGAGCATTTGAAGGCGCACATAGACTGGAGAAGGTTGATCTTGGAGGAAAACTTCAGACTATAGGAATGAATGCTTTTGCGGAATGCTATGCTTTAACATATATCCCGTCAAGATCATCGCTTAAAGAAATTGGCAGATATGCGTTCTATGGATGCGAAATTGAAGATCCGGGAGATTTGACAGGGATAACTGTTGGTGAGGATGCGTTTTTAGATTGTCCGTGGTCTAAATCACCGAGGAATCCGTCCTCGATAAATAATTCTAATTCAGAAGAAAGCTCAGAATAATGGCAATTCATTGTACTTGTAATTAGAAGGCTATAGCTCATAAGGAGTATTTAATAAATGAAATTGATAACAAGAAATGCTTTACGGAAATTAATAACAAGAAATAATTTACGGAAACTGATCAAAATAATCCTTATAGCGGCCTTTCTTTTTGTAATATTTGGGATAATCCTTATTTTTGTATCACCGTATTGCCATTCTGTGGTAATTAAAACCAAAGATTATATATATATTCTAAGGAACAATGAGGCAAGAGTTTCAAAATATTTGGGCGATGATGAAAATGTTATCATACCAGACTCGTTTTTGGGGAAGCCAATCACTTCTGTTGAAGATTTATGCTTTGACGGGAATGAGACTATAGAGAGTGTTGAAATCCCGGACACTGTAAAAAATATTAGATTTAGAGCTTTTTCTTCATGCCCAAATCTGGCATCTGTTAAAGCAAATAATATTGTTTTAGTAGAGCATGCAGCTTTTGCTGACGATAAAAATCTAAAACATGTCGACTTAGGAACGCATTTGGAAACAATAGAAGAATATGCTTTTGAATATTGTGAATCTTTGGAATACATACCGTCTAGGGAGTCATTAAAATCTATTGGTACAATGGCATTTGCTTGGAGCGGAATAACTAAAGTGGGAGATCTGACAGGAGTCAATATTGAGAGTGAAGATATATTTCAAGGTACGCCATGGATGGATAATCAAACCGGAGAATATGTGACAATTGGCGACGTACTTATAGAATATAAGGGGGAGAGCGATATCTCTGTTATACCTGAAGGGGTTAAAACGATAGGCGATGCTTATGATATTTATCCGAAGAGAAATATTTCAGTTTATATTCCGTCAACAACAACAAGAATAGCAAGTTATGCTTTGCTAGTTTCAGAGTGCTATACGCTATACATACCGAAAAGTGTAAATTCGATTATTGATAACGATGACGTTTATTGTCTTGATTATGATCTTGAAGAAGGCGGCTCGTGCAAGATTGTCACAGTATCCGGATCCTATGCCGAACAGTATGCTATTGATCACGGGATTGATTACGAAATCGTCAATGGCTGGGAAGTGCCGGAAGAAGAATAGTGTTCATGAATTTTGAGGCACAATGCTATTGGTAACGAACCGGATGAAGCTTACCAAAAAAGCCGGCGGATGTTTTTGGTATCCATCGATGAGATTGTACCGCTCGTATGAGTGAGTCCCGGGGACGGAGGGAAGGTAGCATTTTGCGTAGTACACCTCAAAAAAAGATGATAATCACGGCCGGACGCGGTATAATTTCAGTATCGGACTGAAAAAATCACGAGCACCGGGATATACAAGGAGGAATCATTCCATGACTGATGCCGCTAAGGAAAGGATAATAAAGAAACAAAGAGCTTTTTTTGCCACGGGAAAGACACTTCCTGTGGGTTATAGGATAATGGCGCTTAAAAAACTGGGACGTGCCATCAGGAAATACGAGAAGGAGATCCTGGAGGCTTTAAAGACCGATCTTGGCAAGTCCAATATGGAAGCCTTCATGTGCGAAGTGGGGCTTTCTCTTTCGGAGATAAGCTATATGCTCTGTCATATAGGTTGTTTTGCGGCGACTAAGTATGTTCATACGCCCATCACCAATTTTCCGTCTGTGAGCAAGGTAATGCAGTGCCCCTACGGAAATGTTCTCATCATGAGTCCCTGGAACTATCCGTTCTTGCTGAGTATTGAACCGGCTATAGATGCCATAGCGGCAGGCAATACTGTGATCATCAAGCCTTCGGCTTATTCACCTGCTACTTCAGAGATCATAGCCAGGATCATCGGCGAGACTTTCCCCGAAGAATATGTTGCAGTTATCACAGGTGGCAGGAAGGAGAATGCTTTCCTGCTTACCCAAAAATTCGATTATATCTTCTTTACGGGAAGTCAGGAGGCGGGACGCGAGGTATTGAGAAAAGCGGCTGATCGTCTCACTCCCGTCACTCTTGAGCTTGGCGGCAAGAGCCCCTGCATAGTGGACGGCTCGGCCAATATTAAGCTCGCGGCAAGACGCATTGTATTTGCAAAGTTCTTAAACTGCGGTCAGACATGTGTTGCTCCCGATTATATCCTTTGCGATGAGTATATTAAGGATGAGCTTGTAAAGCAGATGAAGAGAGAGATCATCCGTCAGTTTGGCAGGAATCCCTTAAAGAATAAGAACTACGGTAAGATTATAAATGAAAAGCACTTTAAGAGACTGCAGGGACTTATCGATGAGGATAAGCTCATATTCGGAGGTGAGTGTGATGAAGATACACTTCAGATAACTCCGGCTCTCATGGACAATGTGACCTGGGATGATGCGGTCATGGGACAGGAGATATTCGGCCCGGTGCTTCCTGTTCTTACCTACAATGATATTGACGAGGTGATCTCTACAGTGGAAGGTCACAGTCATCCCCTTGCTCTCTATATCTTCTCAAAGGATAAGGACAATATCAGAAAGATTACAGAGCGTTGCAGATACGGCGGCGGATGCATAAATGATGCTGTGGTCCATCTTGCAACCAGTGAGATGCCCTTCGGTGGTGTAGGAGATAGCGGAATGGGGGCTTATCATGGCAGAAAGGGATTCGAAACCTTTACCCATGAAAAGAGCATACTTGATAAGAAAACCTGGCTGGATCTTCCGATGCGTTACCAGCCTTATCTTAAGATAAATGAAAAGCTGTTAAAGTTGTTCCTGCGATGACAGGTCGCATGGATCACGGGGTGTTCTTTTTGAGGGGGAGACGTTTTGATTGCAGGACAGAGTTCAAGGGGATCAGACGAATGGCTGGAAAGAGCTGAACAGATCCCGGGGCTGGATATACGGGTAGGGATCGCTAATTGCGGTTCCGAAGATGAATACATGTCAGCCGTGAAGATCTTCTATGATACTATAGCAGGTAAAGCTGAAGAGATAGAGGATCATTATGATTCGGGAAACTTGGAATACTTCACCATCAAGGTACATGCGCTTAAGAGTGCAGCCAGACTGATAGGTGCAGTTGTTATCTCGGATATTGCAAGAAATTTGGAAGAAGCAGGGAAGTCGGGAGATCTTGAATTTATAAAAGCTGAGACCCCGCACCTGCTTACACTCTTCAGAGAGCTTAAGGACGATCTGGATAAGCTATATCATGATACGGAGAATGTGACGGAAACAGGACGCGCGATAGGTGACGATCTCATCTCCAAAGCATATGAAGAACTCCTCGGATATACAGAGAGGATGGATTATGATGGCATGGAGAATATCATGGATAATCTTGAGAAGTTCGATCTTCCTGCCAAAGAGCAGGAACGTTATGAAGCTCTTAAAGTGGCATGGCTGGAAATGGATTATCCTCAGATGATATCGTTGCTTAAAGGCGAGTGATCAATCCTCATCCTCTTCGGGAATATTCGCATCATCGGAAAGAGGCAACGAGAAGATAAACTCAGTTCCGACTCCCTCTGTTGATATGACATTTATATTCTCGCTGTGAGCGCGGATGATCTCTTTGGTTATGGACAGGCCGAGACCTGTCCCTTTTTTATCTTTTCCTCTGGACAGATCTGACTTGTAGAAACGGTCGAATACGTGGGGTACGCTTTCCTTGGGGATACCGATACCTTCATCTTTGACAGATACAAAGACTTTCTGATGCTTCTCGGTGGTCTCGATCTTTATCACGGAAGAACGGTGGCTGAACTTAATGGCATTGTCCAACAGGTTGTATATTACCTGCTGTATCTTACCGAGATCCGCATGGACATAGAGCAGGTCACCTGTCAGTGTGAGTTCGATGGCGATAGTCTTGCTCCTGCATATCCCTTCAAATGTTGATACGGTCTGACGTATCACGTTATTTATATCGAAATCGGTTATATCAAGCACCATTCCCCTGGTATTGAGATTATTGAGTGTGAGGAGATTGTTGGTTAGCTTGATGAGACGGTCGCTCTCATTGATAACGATACCGATATACTTCGGGTACATCTCTTCGGGAATGGTACCGTCCTGCATGGCTTCCAGATATCCCTTTATGGATGTGAGAGGAGAGCGGAAGTCATGTGATACATTAGCGACTATCTGTTTCTGATTATCTTCTCCCTTGGCAAGCTCCTGAGCCATATATGCAAGTGATGCTGCCAGATATCCTATCTCATCATCACTGTCTACGGAAATATCATAATGGAGATTGCCGCTTGCATACTGCTCTGTGGCTTTGATGATACGTCTTAGGGGGAGATAAACAAGCTCTGTGAAGAAAATGAGTATGATAAGTGACAGGAGAAAAAGTATCAGCAGGAATATATAGTCTATATTAACCAGGTGGTTGGCTGCTGCTTCAACATTTTTCATGTCACAGGAAACGATAACATATCCATGTACAAGATAGCCTGATGTTACCGGGCATGCAACAGTAAGATAGGGAGTGTCGAATTCTCCGTAGAAATTGCCGACATTATAAAAAGAACCGGACAGAGCGGTCACATCAAAATTGGTTATGCTGTAAGGCTTGTCGACATCAAGCGGTGACTCCGATGAAGCGACGATGAGTCCCGAAGGGTTGACTATGAAGATCGCGGAATCCAGCATTTTGGATGTGCGGTCGATGCTGTCCTTCAGATTGGTAAGAGAAAGTTCGTTTTTATAAATAGCGAGGGCTTCATTCTCTGCAAAAGATGCAGCGCACCGATAGAGAGCTTCCGCCTTTTCCTTCTCCACCTGATTCATTGTCATCTGTTGCATGAATGTAGCTACGACGATATATCCGAATACCGCAAAGATAAGATATGCTGCGAGCAGTTTTACATAGAGAGTTCTTCTCATGGCAATACATTACTGTGGAGTGGTATCGAACTTATAGCCGACACCCCAGATGGTTGCGATACGCCAGGATGCATGATCTCTGATCTTTTCACGGATACGCTTGATGTGAACATCAACGGTACGGGTGTCTCCCAGATATTCATATCCCCAGATCTGATCAAGAAGCTGGTCTCTGGTATAAACATGGTTTGGTGTGGATGCAAGGAAGAAGAGAAGCTCCAGCTCCTTTGGAGGCATGTCGATCTTTCTACCCATATATAACACGCTGTAGTTTACTCTGTTGATGACAAGGTCAGGAAAACGGACTTCGTTCTTGTCTTCAACAGGAGCGGGCGCGGGAGTATTCTGCTGATATCTTCTGAGTACGGCTTTAACACGTGCAACGAGCTCCTTGGAATCAAAGGGCTTTTCCATATAATCATCTGCGCCGAGCTCAAGTCCGAGGACCTTGTCGAATACTTCGCCTTTGGCTGAGAGCATGATGATGGGAGTCTGGGAATCCTTCCTGATCTCTCTGCATACCTGATAGCCGTCCATCCCGGGGAGCATCAGATCTAACAGGATCAGATCCGGATCAAAGGAAGCAGCGGTAGTGATGGCGGATTCTCCGTCACCTACTATCCTTGTATCAAAACATTCCTTTGTCAGATAAAGGCTGATAAGCTCTGCAATATTTTCATCATCATCTACGATCAATATGCGCTGTTTAGTCGGCATTGGTCTTACCTCCGATCATTGGTTGGATTCATTTGAGATTCATTTAAAGCGTACCACAGTAACACCTGCGTCACCTTCGCCGTGGGCTGCCAGGTCAAAGCTTCCCACAACAGGGGAGGTGCGAAGGAAATCATGTATTCCGGAACGCAATGCTCCGGTTCCTTTTCCGTGTACTATGCGTACAGATTCCAGGTTGGACATATATGCATCATCAAGATACTTGTCTATGCGTGAGACCGCATCATCAACAGTCATTCCGAGAACATTGATCTCTGTGGAAACATGTGAAGCCTTGCTTATATCAAGCTTCTTCGAAGAGATCTTTCTTGAGGTACTGCTTTCAACTGTAACCGGTGCATCTGACTTCGCAAGGTCTGATAGCTTTACCTTCGAGGATATTATACCGCATTGTACGGTTATATTTCCCTTTTTATCCGCTGCGGAAGTGATAGTTCCGTCGAGATCCATGGAGATCACGTGTACCGGAGTCCCGGGGATAGCATCTTTTGCCGATAAGGGCTTATATCTCGGGATATCATCGATATCTTTTTTCTTGCGTCGTCCGGAATTCTTCATGGCCTCTCTGTAGATGGCCTCGTCTTCCTTGGATATCCATTCGCGGATATTCTGACGTTTGTGCTCCATGGTGGAAGGCTTCATCTGGGAGCCCTGTTTATTGAAAGCGCGGATGGTTTCGTCTGCCACATCCTTTGCGTCCTGCAGGATCTCTTTTGCTTCCTCTCTGGCAGCAGTGAGGATCTTCTCGCGCTTTTCGTCAATCTTTTCTTCTTTATCGGCGAGGATCTTTTCGCGTCTTGCGATATCTGCTTTTGCAGCCGCAAGAGCTTCCGAGTCTTTATCCAGTGCATTTCGCTTGCTTTCGAGATCGGAGAGGATGCTTTCGAAGCTTTCCTCTTCACTGCTTATATAATTGCCGGCGTCTTCAATGATCTCATCGGGGAGCCCCAGCTTCTTGGAGATGGCAAACGCATTACTCTTACCGGGGATACCGATAAGGAGCCTGTATGTAGGTCTTAGTGATGCCACATCAAATTCGCAGCTGGCATTCTCCACCTTGTCGGTGGTAAGTGCGAAAACCTTAAGCTCACTGTAGTGAGTGGTGGCCATGGTGCGTATGCCCTGGCGGTGCAGGTGATCGAGTATTGATATAGCCAGTGCGGCGCCTTCTTCCGGATCTGTACCTGCGCCAAGCTCATCGAAGAGACACAGACAGTCGGGTTTTGCTTTCTTAAGTATCTCTACTATGGAAGTCATATGCGAAGAGAAAGTAGAGAGGCTCTGCTCTATACTCTGCTCATCGCCTATATCCGCATATACTTCATTAAAGAATGCCAGCTCCGAACGATCGAGAGCGGGAATGTGCAGTCCTGCCTGGCCCATGAGTGTAAGCAGGCCCACGGTTTTAAGAGATACTGTCTTACCTCCGGTGTTGGGACCTGTAACTATGAGCAGATCGAAATCATCTCCGAGTCTTACGTCGATGGGAACCGCTGTCTTGGGATCAAGGAGCGGGTGACGTGCTTTTCTTAAGTTAATTATCCGCCTGCTGTTATCTGCAGCTGTGTTATATACAGGTTTTGTGGCATTTAAGCGAAGTGCGTATTTTGCTTTTGCAAAGATGAAGTCCAGCATGGTTATGGTGCGCTGGTCTTCATTGATGGTCTCGCCGTATGCCGCACATTTTCCCGAGAGAACGGAGAGGATGCGTTCGATCTCCTTTTCTTCTGCGGAGAGCAGTTCCTTGAGTGAATTGTTGAGCTCAACTATTGAAGAGGGCTCGATAAATAAAGTTGAACCGCTGGATGATCTGTCATGGACCATTCCGGGAACATGTGATTTGTATTCGCTCTTAACCGGAATACAGTATCTCCCGCCGCGGGTGGTTATGATGCTGTCCTGCAGATATGTTCTGTAGGTATCATTTACCATCTTGGAAAGTTGGGACTGTATCCGCGCGCTTGTTGACGAGATATTTCGCCTGATCTCGCGGAGCGCGGGACTTGCGTCGTCACTGATCTCTTCTTCGGAGATGATGCAGCGGTTGATATCGTCCGTAAGGAAATCCAGCGGATCTAAAAGATTGAAATATTCATCCAGACAGTCGATGGGTTTTCCGTCTTCGTGAGCGGATGTCTGAAGTGCATTCTCGTGATAACGTCTTACTTCAGCAACGGCCGTCAGCAGTCTGGCAATCGCTAACAGATCTCCGGCAGAAAGAGTCTTGCCGATGGAAACTGCTTTGATAAAGGGCCTGACATCGATATTTGCACCGAAGGAGAGTCTGTCATTGCGCATAAGTCTGCTCAATGCGGCTGAGGTCTCTTCCTGTGCATGTGCTATCCATTCGATGTTTGATGACGGACGAAGTGAAAGACATATCTTCTTTGCAGGCTCCGAACCTGCGAATTCCGCAAGGATATGTGTCAGTTTGTCAAATTCAAGGATTCTTAATACTTTTTCATTCATAACACCTCATTTTAACGCAATTTGCACTTTATTTGAAGAAGCGCATTTAACGGATATGAATGTTCCTGCAGACTGCTGATGATTGAAAATGATTGAATTATCCGAATAAAAAGTGCAAAATAGATAACTGTAGGCGGGGCGGGGAATGAAAATTATGCCCTGCCTCCGAAAAAACAGTGTAGGAGGGATATATGAAAAAGAAACAGTCAACAGGCATGATCTTAGCTGCGGTCATTTTTATCGTGACGGGTGTGATCAGTGTTATAACCAATACTTTATCCGCTAATTACGGAGAAAAGAAAGCGGCAGAGGCAGAACTCAGCCGTATGCTGGGAGAGGTAACGGATGAGAGTGCATCATTCTTTTCCGATATGCCGACCAACAGGGATTTCATCGCTGTGATACCTATCAGAGGTACCATTCAGGCGTCGGGAAGTAACAAGTATTCCCCGTCTCTTGATTCATACAATCATGATCTTCTTATGGCTTACGTGGATAGGCTTATTGAGAATGAACACAATAAAGGCATCATCTTAAGAATGGATACACCGGGCGGTGGTGTATATCAGGCAGATGAACTTTATCTTAAACTCATGAAGTATAAGGAAGAGACAGACAGACCTATCTGGACATACATGGAAAGCATGTGCTGCTCCGGTGGTGTTTATATCGCTTCCGCTTCCGATGAACAGTATGCAAACAGGATCACGGAGACCGGTTCCATCGGTGTGATAATGTCCACATATGATCTTTCCGAACTCTACGGAAAGCTCGGAGTTAAGGAAGTGAATATCGTATCTGCCAAGAATAAGGATATGGGTACTCCCGGTAAGCCTATGACAGATGAGCAGATGGAAATCCTTCAGTCTATCGTAGATGAGTATTATGAGCAGTTCGTGGAGATCGTTGCCGAGGGCAGAGGCATGGACGTCAAGGATGTCAAGAAGCTTGCGGACGGAAGAGTTTATACTGCATCACAGGCGTTGGAGAATGGCCTGATCGATGGCATAAAGACATCGGAAGAGTTTGATGCTTATGTAAGAGAAGAGAGCGGCGTGGATCTTTTCTACGAACCTAAGAGCGACAGCGGATATTTATCATGGCTCTTCGGATCCATATCATCACTGCAGGCACCGAAGACCGAAACAGAGATACTGTTGGATCTTGCAGACCGTTTGGGAAATGGAGGGCCGATGTTCTATGCAGAACCGATTGGACAGTAAGATATATGCCGGCTTCGTTGTTCGTTTTGCCGCATATTTCACTGATTGTATCATCGCTGTGGCTTTATCATTTCTGATAAAACTCCCTTTGTGGACAGCAGCCACGGCGGGGCTGGATTTCCTGAATAAGGGGATAATCTTTAGATTTACTATTCAGGATATCGCCCAGTATCTTGTATTTGCATCATATTTTGTACTGCTTACATATTTCGGACATGCAACGCCGGGTAAGAAGTTATTCAGACTTGAAGTGATCACGGAAGACGGTTCATGGACTTTCGTGAATGTCCTCTACAGAGAAACCGTAGGAAGATTCTTATCGGGACTGTTGAATATAGGTTATGTGGCCGTAGCTGTCACTCCTAAGAAGCAGGGATTCCATGACATGTTCTGTGATACATATGTTATCTATAAGGACATGATCTGTACCGAGCCTTTAAATAAGGCTCCTGTGAATGCTTTTGCGGGGCCTGTTCCCATGCGGCCCGAGATGAATATGCAGGGGATGAATAACGGCTTCGCGACTCAGGGGTTTGTTCATCATGAGAATGCACCTCAGTGGAATGCACCTCAGAGCGCGTTCTCAGGCAGCGATGATGCCGGAAGCGAGCAGAATTCTCAAAGTAATGTGACTTCGAATAACTGAAAGTATTTATCGTAATGATATGCCCGCATCGCTGATAGAATGTGATGCGGGTATATTTTATTATCACGGCGGCTTAATGTCGGATAGTGTGGGAGATCATCTATGAACGAAAATGAGGTAAGGGCATTCGGAAAAAACTGTATCATACTGAGCAGCATTATATTGGTCATTTCTGTGCCTGTAAGTATTGTTATTGCCCTGAATAACGATATTGGCAGTGTCCTGCCGGTATTATTTGTTATGGCACTTCTTTGCGGTACCTGTATCTGGGGGATCGTCCGGGGATATAAGAGGATCAGAGAACCCGGGAAATATATTCAGGCCCAAGCTCATGTTGCATTTGATCCGGCGGATCGTTCCAATGAAAACGAATTTAGAGCCTATAAGTCTAAGTGGGCATGGGATGACGCGGCGATGGAGTATTGTCGGATAATTGAATCCGGTTATGAGGAAATCCCTGAAGAAGACGAAGACAAGATATTTGAATATGCATCGATGCCTGCTGCATATTTCATGATGTGGCTTGTGGAAAATGATCTTATGTCAGAGATCTTCTATGGTCAGATATCTAAGGAAGAAATAAACAGGCTTAAAGCACGCGAAATATCTCCTGTTGAATTCTTTGTTGGTAATATGGATTGCTGTCTCCTTCGGGATGAGATATCGGAGAAGGTACTTCCTTTTGTGGACGGCTATTTTGAGACGGTTGAGGAAAAGGGGTATCTTAATTTCAGGAATCCGGATATGTCGGATTATTATCAGTGTATCAGGAATGAAAACAGTTTTTATTATTGCGTAGAATTTTCCTGGGATACATACGATATGATACGAGAAAAGATCGATGATGCATATGGAAAATATCGGAGCGACAATTCGATCTGACGGTTAGGCTTTTATCTTGTGATGACGGATGTTTTGACATGAAGGTTTGAACCGATGAGTGTAAATGTAGTGATATAGTGATTTTTTTGCCCTGCGCCTGTATGACGCGGGGCTGTTTTTTGTGCGATCGTTAGTTATATAAAACTAAATAAATTTAGTAAAATTATTTAAAGAATACCATATTATGTAGTTTTTGAAACTGCATATAATGTTATCCGTATCCACAACATAAAGTGTCGAAAAGCCTTTAAAATAAAGGGAAAACGGCATATTTGGTATTGACATGATGTACTTAAGACTATAAGATGCAGGAGTGATTTATATAAAAAAATTTAAATAAATATTCAAATAATTTAACGGAGTTGGAGATAATGGAGATAAGTTTTGAGGATATCCTGAAGCTGGAGAAGATGTTCGAATCTTCGGGCATGAGCGAGTTCAGACTTGAGACGGGAGATGTGAAGCTGCGCTTCAGATCTGCGGATTATTGTGTAGCTCCTGTTGCTGTAACGGGAGGTATAGCACCTGCGGCAATTCCTGCGACGGTTTCTGCACCTGCCACGGGGAAAGCCGATGAACCTAAGGAGGCTGCAGAGGAACAGGGCATTGTGGTACGTGCCCCTATTGCGGGTATCTTCTACAGAAGTTCTTCACCGGATGCGGAACCCTATGTATCGGTTGGAAGCGAGGTCAGGAAGAATGATGTCATCGGTCTTATCGAAGCGATGAAGACTATGAACGAAGTGAAGGCTCCCTGTGACGGAGTGGTCACTGAGATCCTTACGGAAAATGAAAGTATGGCAGGTTTTGATACTGCATTGGTAAGAATAGAGGAAAAACGTGTTTAAGAGAATTCTGGTAGCAAACAGAGGAGAGATAGCCATGCGCATCATGAGATGCTGCATGGAACTTGGGATTGAGACTGTACTGGCTTATTCCAAAGCTGACGAGGACAGTCTTCCTGTTCAATACGCTGCCAAGGCCGTGTGTGTTGGACCGGCTCCTGCGGGGGCGAGCTATCTCAATCAGGATGCCCTTATACAGACGGCTCTTGCGTATAAATGTGAAGCGGTTCATCCGGGATACGGATTTCTTTCCGAGAATGCAGAATTTGCAAGAAGGTGTGAAGAGAACGGTATCGCTTTTATAGGACCGTCTCATGAGAAGATCAGCAGGATGGGAGACAAGCAGTCTGCCAGAGAGCTGATGATAAAGAGCGGAGTGCCTGTGGTGCCGGGATCAGACGGGCTGCTTAAGGATGCGGATGATGCCGTAAGGACCGCTGAGAGGATCGGCTTCCCGGTTCTGATCAAAGCTTCTGCCGGTGGTGGCGGAAGAGGCATGAGGATAGCATACGGCCCGGATGAAGTTAAGGAAGCTTTTGAAAGTGCCAGAGCAGAGGCTGTGAGTGCATTCGCCAACGGCGATATGTATATGGAGAAATATATCGTCTGTCCGAGGCATATAGAAGTTCAGCTCATCGGGGATAAGCACGGACATGTGGTTCATCTGGGAGAGCGTGACTGCTCGTTACAGCGTCGTTCGCAGAAGATGGTTGAAGAAGCACCGGCTTATTGTTTAAACGACGAACAGCGTAAAGGCATCTGCGAAGCAGCGCTTAAGGCTGCACGCGCGGTTGACTACGACAGCGTGGGAACGGTGGAATTTGTTCTCGATAAGGACGGAAACTTCTACTTCATAGAGATGAATACGCGTATCCAGGTAGAACATCCGGTTACGGAGATGGTTACCGGGATCGATCTTATGAAAGCTCAGATTCGTTCGGCTGCAGGTGTGCCGTTATCTTTTACGCAGGATGATATTCAGATCAGGGGGCATGCCATAGAATGCAGGATCAATGCTGAGGACCCGGCTAAGAATTTTGCGCCCATGCCCGGAGATATCAGGTTTATTCATTTTCCCTGCGGCGCAGGCGTGAGGATTGAGACAGCGCTTTACAGCGGAAGTACAATATCGCCTTTCTATGATTCGATGATATCCAAGGTCATCGTACACGCGGAAGGAAGGCTCGAAGCGATACGCCGTATGAGAATGGCGCTGGCAGAATTTACCGTAGACGGAGTGAAGACAAATGCAGATTTTCTCTATCTGTTAATGTTTCATCCCGAATATCTGAAAGGAAATGTGACGACAGCCTTTTTTGAGGAACATGTGGCTGAACTCCTTGAGTGGGACCATGATTCAGGCATTTGAAAGAAAAAGAAAAAGAATATTCTCACTGCGAAAGATGCGCAGGAAAGCACAGGTTACCGTAGAGGTGAAGCCCGAATCTAAGGTGAAGGTCTCTCCCGAGATGCTCACCGACAACAGAAGGTTCAAGGAACTGGGCGAAAATATTGCAGGTAACGATCCCTTAGACTTCCCGGGATACGAGGAGAAGATAGAGGCGGCTTGCGAAGAATCCGGCAAGAATGAAGCCGTGACAGTAGGTTTCGGCAAGATAGACGGAAGACTCACCGCCATTGCTGTGCTCCACAAGGAGTTCATGATGGGAAGCATGGGAAGTGCAGTCGGAGAAAAGATCACAAGACTGACTGAGAGTGCGATCAAACATAAGGCGCCTTTAGTGATCCTCTCTGCAAGCGGCGGAGCGAGAATGCAGGAAGGACTCTTTTCTCTGCTTCAGATGGCTAAGACATCAGCTGCCATCCGTAAGTACAAAGAAGCCGGAGGGTTATTCATATCCTATCTGATGCATCCCACTACGGGCGGCGTAAGCGCCAGTTTTGCATCCCTTGGAGATATAACCATAGCAGAGCCTGATGCTTTGATAGGATTCGCAGGCCCCCGCGTCATTGAACAGACTATAGGCGAAAAACTTCCGCCGGGATTCCAGAGAGCGGAATTTCAGGAAGCCCACGGATTTGTTGACCGGATAGTGAAGATAGAAGACCTGAGGGAAGAACTGATACATATATTCAGATTGCATCCGAAGCTTCCCTTTGATGAGTAAAAAAGAAACGAAAGCATGAAAGAGGTAAACACATGAAGAAGATAAATGAGATCCTGGGTATGCGTTATCCCATAATCCAGGGAGCTATGGCCAATATCGCGACAGGAGAATTTGCTGCAGCTTGTTCCAACGCAGGTGCTTTCGGAATAGTTGCGGTGGGCGGATTGAGTCCGGAGAAATTTGAAGAAGAGATCGAGAAATGCAGCAGGCTTACCGATAAGCCTTTCGGAGTAAACCTCATGCTCATGCATCCTCAGGCAGACGAGATAGCAGAGATAATCGCAAGACATCCTATCGCTGCCGTTACCACAGGCGCAGGTAATCCCGGGAAATACATTCCCATGTGGAAAGAAAAGGGAATCTATGTAATGCCTGTTGTAGCAAGCGTTCTGCTTGCTGACAGAATGGTGAAGGCAGGCGCTGACGCCGTTATCGCTGAGGGAACCGAAAGCGGCGGACATGTGGGAGAGATGACAACACTTGCTCTTGTTCCTCAGATGGTTGATGCACTTGATGTTCCGGTTATCGCAGCAGGCGGTATTGCAGACGGCAGAGGAATGGCAGCAGCATATGCTCTTGGCGCATGCGGAGTTCAGGTTGGAACATGTCTTCTTGCCAGCAATGAATGTCCTATCCATGACAATTACAAGAATGCTGTTGTGAAAGCCGGAGATAATGCGACTGTTGTAACAGGCAGAAGTGCTAACGCTCCGGTGAGAGTACTTAAGAATAAGATGGCAAGACAGTATCTGCTCATGGAGAGCAAGAGGAGTGAACGTGATGAACTTGAAAAGCTCACACTCGGTTCTCTTCGCAAAGCAGTATTTGATGGAGATATAGACAACGGTTCATTCATGTCGGGACAGATATGTGGACTGGTCAAAGAGATCAGACCTCTTGCGGATATCTTCGCAGATCTGACTGAAGGTGCGGAAAAAGTGATCAAAGGATTACAGGAGGTTTGAAATTGAAGACAGCATTTCTGTTTGCAGGCCAGGGGAGTCAGTGCGTCGGAATGGGACAGGCGCTCTACGGAGAGAACGGATTCGTAAAAGAGTCCATAGATCTCGCAGATAAGATCCTTCCCGAACTTGCACTTAAGGCGACAATGTTCGAGGGACCTGATGAGAAACTTAAGAAGACAGGTACTACGCAACCTGCACTTGCATCCTTTGCGGCAGGTGTAACGGATTCACTTTACGATTCAGGAGTAAAGCCTGATTTTGCAGCAGGATTAAGTCTTGGTGAGTACAGCTCATTATATGCTGCAGGTGTATTTGATAAAGAGACACTCTTTAAGCTTACCGCATTCAGAGGTGCGGCTATGGAGCAGGCTGCCGAAGGCATTCCTTTTCGCATGAGTGCCGTCCTCGGTCTTGAAGAGGATAAAGTAAAGGAAGCATGTAAAGCAGCTTTGGAAAAAGGGGATGAGAAATCAATCGTAGAGATTTCTAACCTTAACAGCACGGGACAGGTGGTTATCGCAGGAAGGGAACAGGATGTGATGACAGCTGAAGAAGCTGCGGTTGCGTTAGGCGCAAAGAAATGCATGCCCCTTAAAGTCGGAGGCCCTTTCCATACTTCATATATGAAGCCTGCGGGAGAAAAGTTAAAGGATTACTTTGAACAGATAGATTTTGGCGGGATGAAGCTTCCGGTTGTTTTTAATGTGACAGGCAGACCGCTTGAGGATAACAGTGCCGAAGAGATAAAGAAACTTCTTGTTCGTCAGGTGTCGGAAACAGTAAGGATGACAGACATCCTGAAATTCCTTGAGAGCGAAGGCGTAAAGCTTGTGATAGAGATCGGACCCGGAAAGACCATAGCAGGATTTATCCGCAGAACATGTGCAGATATGACTGTAGTCAGCATCTCTGATGCGGCTGATCTTGAAAATGCTGTCAGGACATACAACGAGATGAAGGAGGCATGACATGAGATATGACGGACAGGTTGCCGTTGTTACAGGAGGAAGCCGCGGTATAGGACGCGCTATAGCAGAGAAACTGGCTGCGGGCGGAGCCTCCGTAGTTATAGCATATGCAGGTAATGATAAGGCTGCAGAGGAGACGGTTCAAAGCTGCAGGAAACTTTCCGAAGGGAGTGAAGCTTCGATCATCTGCGTTAAGGCAGATGTTTCAAATGAAGATGATGTGGCTGCTCTTTTTGAGAAAGCTATGGAGATAAACGGAAGAGTAGACATCATTGTTAACTGTGCAGGTATCACAAAGGACGGACTTGTACTCAGGATGAGCACGGAGGACTTTGATAAAGTTCTCAAAGTCAATCTCTACGGAGCATTCTTCTGCAGCAGACGTGCTTCACAGATAATGCTCAAGCAGCGTTACGGCAGGATCATAACAATATCCAGCATCGTCGGACTCCGGGGTAATGCAGGTCAGACGAATTATTCCGCATCCAAGGCAGGGGTGATCGGAATGACCAAATCCATGGCCAAGGAACTTGCAGGAAGAAATATTACAGTGAATGCGGTTGCTCCCGGAATGATCGCTACTGATATGACTTCGGTTCTTCCCGATAAAGTGAAGGATGAAATGACAAGGACAATTCCCATGGGAAGACCCGGAACAGCCGAAGAAGTGGCCGAGGCAGTTGCCTTCTTTGCAGGAAAAGAAAGTTCATATGTGACAGGTCAGGTACTTGCTGTTGACGGAGGTATGGCAGTATGAGCAAAGAAAAAGGAAGAAAAGTCGTTATCACGGGAATGGGAGCTGTAAGTCCCATCGGTAACGATATTAAGAGTATGTGGGAAGCCGCAAAAAAAGGCGTTTGCGGTATCGATACCATAACACAATATGATACATCGGAACAGAAGGTTCATCTCGCAGGCGAAGTTAAGGGGGATGAATGGAAAGAAGTGATCGACAAGCGTGAGATCAGGAGAATGGATCGTTATTCACAGCTTGCACTTGCTGCTGCTGTCGAAGCTATGCGTGATTCCGGAATGGAAGAGTACTTAAGCATCGGAAGCGAAGAAGCCGAGAAGTTAAAGCTTCGTTTCGCAACACTGATATCCAGCGGTATCGGCGGCATCGGAACTATAGAGAGCGAACATGCAAAAGGAGAAGAGAAGGGCTTCGACAGAGTATCGCCTTTCTATATCCCCATGAGTATATCCAATATGGGCGCCGCCTGGATCGCTATCAGATTCGGCCTCCACGGAATGTGCTCATGTTCGGTTACTGCCTGTGCAAGTTCCGGATATTCCATAGGAGAGGGACTCAGACTGATAAGAGACGGTTATGCTGATGCGGCGATCTGCGGAGGAAGTGAAGCTTCCATCACACCGCTTTCCGTGGGTGGTTTTACATCGATGAAGGCCCTTTCCAATTCCGATGACAAGACCAGAGCTTCCATCCCTTTCGATGCTGAAAGAAGCGGATTCGTAATGGGCGAAGGCGCAGGCATGCTCATCCTCGAGGAAGAGGAACATGCGAAGAAAAGAGGCGCACATATTTATGCAGAGATAGCGGGCTTCGGTGCAAATTGCGACGCTTATCATATAACGGCTCCGGATCCTGATGCAAAGATGGCAGTGGAGTGTCTTAAGGAAGCACTCGAGGATGCCGGCATGGAGCCTTCGGATATCGATTATATCAATGCACACGGAACTTCAACTCCGCTTAATGACAAGGGTGAGACCAAGGCTATAAGAGCTGCTTTCGGTGAATATGCGGATGCCCTCTCAGTAAGCTCCACCAAGTCCATGACGGGACATCTCCTGGGAGCAAGCGCGGTTGTGGGATCCATCTTCGCGATAAAAGCCATAGAAGACAGTTTTGTTCCTCCCACAATAGGATATAAGGTTCCGGATCCCGAATGTGATCTTGATATCACACCCAATGTGGGAAAAGAGCGTGAGGTCAGAGCGTCCATATGTAATTCACTGGGATTCGGCGGACATAATGCATCGCTTGTTTTCAAAAAGTATTGATGAAGAAAAAGTATATTAAATGTACTGAAGGAGTTCAGCAGCATTTTTTATAAAAGTTAATCCAAAAAAGAAAGAGAAAGGAAAAGGATATGACAACATTTGAAAAAGTAAGAGAAGTAATCGTAGCAACACTTAATTTTGATGAGGCTGATATCAAGGAAGATACAAATCTTATGGAAGATCTCCATGCTGATTCTCTCGATCTCGTTGAGCTCAACATGGCTCTTGAAGAGAAGTACGGAATCTCCATTCCCGAGGAAGAGTTCCCTAAGCTTACAAGAGTAGACAACATCGCAGCTTACCTCGACGAGCATCTTCCCAAGGACTGATGGCATATGGATGCATATGAGGTCCTGATTGCGGCAAGGGATAAGAACAGACCGAAAGTAACGGATTTTTTTGACCATCTTTTCACGGATTTCCTGGAGCTTCGCGGCGACAGGAATTCCGGAGAGGATCCTGCTATCCTTGGCGGTATTGCTTTTTTTGAAGACAGACCCGTCACGGTCATAGGTCACAGAAAAGGTAAGGGGCTTGATGAAAATATCCGCTGTAACTTCGGAATGCCCGGACCGCAGGGATACAGAAAAGCAGCAAGACTCATGAGAGATGCCGAGCGTTTTGGCAGACCCGTGATCACATTTATAGATACTCCCGGCGCATATCCGGGAAAGCAGGCGGAAGAGAACGGCCAGAGTGCTGCTATCGCAGAGAACCTTGCGCTTATGAGCGGATTGAAGGTTCCCATTATCTGTGTTGTTACAGGTGAAGGATGCAGCGGAGGTGCTCTTGCCATAGGAGTCGGAGACAGACTCATCATGCTGGAAAAGGCGGTATATTCCGTTCTTTCTCCCGAGGGAATGGCAAGCATACTGTGGAAAGATTCTTCTAAGGTTGAGGAAGCATGCGGATGTATGAAGATGACCGCGGAAGATCTTTATGCCCAGGGGATTGCCGACGAGATCATTAAGGAGAAGAAGTTCTCTGATCCGGATGATTTTGATTACGATACATTAAGAAGATCCATTGCAAGGAACTTGAGAAAACTTGAAAAGAATGACATAGACGTGCTTTTGAAGAACAGGTATGAGAAATACCGTACTGTCGGAAGATGTATATATGTCTGATATGGAAGGATATTAAACATGAACGGATTGAAGATTGTTGGAATGGGAAGAGGTATCCCTGCCAAAAGAGTTACGAACGACGATCTGTCTAAGATTGTTGAAACGGATGATGAATGGATCAGAAAAAGAACCGGCATCCGTTCCAGACATTTTTGCGGTGAAGGTGAGAGCAATACAACAATGGCATGCGAGGCTGCTTTAGAGGCTGTTAAGAATGCCGGCATATCTTTATCGCAGATAGGTATCTGTGTTGCCGCTACTCTTACTACGGATTATGTTTTTCCGGGATGTGCATGCAGGATACAGGAAGCTATAGGGCTTTCCGATGGCATTCCATGCTTTGATATAAATGCTGCGTGCTCCGGTTTCATATACGGACTGTACATTCTTTCGGGTGTAAGATCGGATCCTGAAAAGCCTTATGCTCTGCTTGTAGGCGTCGAGCAGCTCAGCAGGATCATGGATATGAATGACCGTTCAACCTGTGTATTATTCGGTGACGGCGCGGCTGCTGCTGTTATCAAGATGGATGAAGGCGGTGATTTTTACAGTCATGTTGCTGCAAGAGGAAATACCCCCATACTTCATTGTGAAGGTATGCATCAGGAGGGCGGCTATATCTATATGGCAGGCCGTGATGTATTTACATTCGCGGTTGAAGTAGTGGAGAAGGAAGTTGCAAGACTTGAGGAAACCACGGATTATACTCTGGATGATATGGATTACGTGGTACTTCATCAGGCGAATGAGCGTATTATCAGACATATTCAGAAGAAGAAAAATATTCCCGATGAGAAGCTTCCCATAAATATCTATGAGCTTGGAAATACTTCCGCGGCAAGTATACCGCTTGTTCTGTATGAGCTCTGGACCGCAGGAAAGCTCACTCCCGGTAAGAAAGTATTTGTAAGCGGATTCGGCGGCGGCCTTACATGGGGCAGCGCGGTCATCGAGTTTTAAGGAGAGATAAAGATGGAACTGACTTCGAATGAGATAGAAAAGATCCTTCCCCACAGATATCCTTTTTTGCTTGTGGATCGTATTACGGAATGTGAGCCCGGAAAGTATGCGAAAGGCATCAAGTGTGTAACCGCTAATGAGCCTCAGTTTACGGGACATTTTCCCGGACAGCATGTTATGCCGGGTGTTCTCCTGCTTGAAGCCATGGCGCAGACCGGTGCGGTAGCACTGCTTACGGAAGAAGAGAATAAGGGAAAACTTGTATTCTTCGGAGGTGTTAAAAATGCCCGCTTCCGTACACCGGTGATCCCGGGGGATGTGGTGGAGATGACATGTACTCTTACTGTAAGAAAGGGAAGCGTGGGATTCGGCAAGGCAGAAGCCCTGGTAAACGGAAAAAGAGCTGCGGAAGCAGAAATTTCCTTTGCTATTATAGATAAAAAAGAGTAGAATCTGTATTTATGAAGAAGAAAGATACAGTTGATAACGATATTGAAGAGGCTTTTGCCGATATTTATACCAAGTTCAAGCTTCATTTTTACCGTGAAGTCTTCAAGAACTGGGATAATCGTGAAGCTACTCTTACCACGGTCGAGTCCTTTTGCATGGAGGTTATCTATGCTCTGAAGAGACCTACGGTTAATGAATTCGCTTCATTCGTAAGGATCTCATCACCGAATGCGGCATATAAGATCAATAACCTGGTTAAAAAGGGCTATCTTCGCAGAGTGCAGTCGGAGACTGACAGACGTGAATATTACCTCGAACCGACAGACAAGTATCTTGCTTATTACAATATAGCGAGTGCCTATATGTATAAGACCATAGGGAAGACCAGGAGCCGCCTTGATAAGGAACAGCAGAAGGGTGCGCTTGAATTGTTCCGGATCATACTCGAGGAAATGAACGCGGATATGCCGGAACTTGAGAAAAACGATAAGAATAAATAACCTTGAAAATGAACGTCTGAGGACGTTCATTTTTTATATAATTGTTTTACTTTTAGGACATGAAAGCTTATAATATAACATATGGGGTAAAGTATCGTTCCGGTGCGAAAACATCGGGACAGACTAGTGTTTTTTACTTTAAGGAGGTTACGGCAATGCAGAATTACAAGAAGATCGACTATTCAAGGAACAAGGATGTAGTACTTCGTTACATTCCGGGACATTTTATCACTCCGCACTCGCATGTAAACTATTACATGGACTTAAGTGACATGAAGGCAAGACAGCGTGAAGCCCGTGCAACAGGTGAGGAGATTGCAGAAATGTATCTTGCATCGACCGTGGTTGATACGATACTTTGTCTTGAAAATATGGAAGTTGTTGGTGCATATCTGGCCAACAAACTTACTAAAGCCGGGGTTATTTCCAAGAATGCGCATAAGACGATCTATGTAGTAGGTCCTGAATATGACAGCAGCGGACAGATCATCTTCCGCGAAAATGTGGCACACATGGTTAAGGATAAAAATGTGCTGGTGCTCACAGCTTCGGTTTCAACAGGTAGCTCTCTTTCCAATGCGCTTGAGAATATCGGATATTACGGAGGTCATGTCATCGGCGTATCCGCTATCTTCTCTGCGGCAAGCAAGGTTATGGGAATACCTATCCTGGCGCTGTATTCAACAGCAGACCTTCCGGATTATCGAAGCTATGCTCCGGACAATTGCCCTATGTGCAAGGCCGGTGAGAAGGCTGATGCGATCTGTAACGGTTTCGGATACAGCTCACTTTGATAAATATTTGATCATATAAAAAGAGGAGCGGGGATGTATGTCTCCGCTCCGTTGGTTTTAGAGGGATTAAAGATGTCAGTTATCGCAGTCATAACCGCAAGAGGCGGTTCCAAGAGAATACCGAAAAAGAACATAAGAGATTTTTGCGGTAAACCGATCATTGTTTATTCAATAGAAGCGGCTATCGGTTCCGGAATCTTCGATGAGGTGATGGTAAGTACCGACAGCGAAGAGATAGCGGAGATCGCGAGAGCAGCCGGAGCATCGGTTCCTTTTCTTAGGAGTGAAAAGACAAGCGGTGACTTTGCTACAACAGCAGATGTACTTAGAGAAGTCCTGTCGGAATATTCAGCCAAGGGCAGGACATTCGATGAGATGTGCTGTATCTATCCTACAGCTCCTTTTGTTACATCCGATAAACTGATAAAGGCTCATGAGATATTGCAGGGATCGGCTGCCGATGCGGTGATGCCGGTAGTTCGTTTCGGATTCCCGCCTCAGAGAGCGAATATAATAAAGGACGGGATACTGGAGTATCAATATCCGCAGTTTAGGACAGCAAGATCCCAGGATCTCGAACCTGTATATCATGACTGCGGACAGTTCTATTTTTACAAGATTAAGAGCGATCTGACTTTTTCGGTTGACAGATACGCTCCGCTTATCGTCCCGGAGACAGAGGTTCAGGATATAGATAATGAGAGTGACTGGATCATAGCGGAGATGAAGTATAAGCTGATGCTCAAAGCGTAAGATCAAATGAGGGGGATTCTGCAAATGAGTAAGAGCGCTGACAAACCGGTTAGGAAAAGAGTAAGGAAGAGTGCCGACGACGAGAAGTTAAAAGTATCGGAATCTATCCTTAAGACAGCGGAGGAAATGATATCCGTTCCTGTATCCGCAAGTGTATATGGTCATGGGCATATGCGTGCTTATGATAAGATCGGCGATTTCGAAGTAAGACCCGGATTCTACGAGATCAATGGTGCGACAGCTATTCCCGGTGGCGTTAATTTTACTATCTCATCACATCAGGCAACTTACTGCGAGCTTCTTCTTTTCGAAAGAAAGGAGAAGATCCCGTACGCAGTTCTTCCATTTCCAAAAGAATACAGGATAGGTAATGTCTGGTCGATGATCGTTTTCGGTCTCGACATAGAAGAGTTTGAATATGCCTATCGTTTTGACGGACCTTACGATCCTGCCAAGGGTCTTCTCTTTGATAAGACGAAGGTCATCCTGGATCCTTATGCACGTGCCGTTACAGGTCAGCATGTCTGGGGTGCGAAGCGAAGCGGTTTCTATACGGCAAGAGTCGTACGAAACGACTTTGATTGGGGCGTACAGGGCAATTCCAATAATCAGATGGAAGATCTGATTATTTACGAGATGCATGTGAGAGGCTTTACACAGGCCGGCTCATCAGGTGTCGAGCATAACGGTACTTTTTCCGGAATAATAGAAAAGCTTCCATATCTCGAGAGGCTGGGAGTGACGGCATTGGAACTGATGCCGGTGTTTGAATTTGATGAGAATCTTGCGCACAGAGATTTCTACGGAAGAAATCTTATCGATTATTGGGGATATAATACCGTCTGCTTCTTTGCTCCCAATACGGGCTATGCATCCGAAAACGAATATAACAGAGAGGGATCGCAGCTTAAGAATCTTATAAGAGAGTGCCACGACAGAGGCATAGATGTATTGCTGGATGTGGTATTCAATCATACTGCCGAAGGAGACGAGAGAGGACCTGCCTTCTCTTTCAAGGGTATAGATAATAACATTTATTACATGCTCACACCCGATGGAAAGTATTACAATTTCAGCGGATGCGGAAATACATTAAACTGCAATCATCCGATAGTTCAGCGCCTTATCCTGGATTGCCTCCGTTATTGGGTAACGGTCTATCATGTAGACGGATTCAGATTCGATCTTGCGGCCATCCTCGGAAGAAATGAGGACGGTTCGCCTATGAGTAAGCCACCGCTGTTGCAGAGCCTCGCTTTCGATCCAATCCTTGGCGGTGTTAAGCTCATAGCGGAAGCCTGGGATGCCGGTGGTCTTTATCAGGTCGGAACATTCCCTTCATGGAACAGATGGGCTGAGTGGAACGGAAGATACAGAGATGATATGAGGTCATTCCTTAAGGGGGATGCGGGATTTGCGGATGCCGCAGCGAAGAGGATCATGGGATCGCCGGATATCTATATGCCGGAGATAAGAGGATCCAGAGCTTCAGTCAACTTTATAGACTGTCATGACGGATTCACGCTCCACGATCTCTATACCTATGATCGCAAACATAATGAAGAGAATAACTGGAATAACACGGATGGCGCGGATGATAACCGCAGCTGGAACTGTGGTGTGGAAGGCGAGACTTCCGATCCCGAGATCAACAGGCTGCGCAGAAGGATGGAAGAGAATGCCATTGCTGTTTTGATGTTAAGCCGAGGAACTCCGATGTTCTTCATGGGCGATGAATTCGGTAACTCACAGGGCGGTAATAACAATGCGTACTGTCAGGATAATTTCATCGCATGGCTGAACTGGGAAGATCTGAACCGGAACAGTGACCTGTTTGATTTCTTCAGATTCGTGATCAATTTCAGAAAAGCTCATGACTGCATCAAGATGAAATGCAGGGAAGGGGCATTCGGATTCCCTGAAATGTCCGCGCATGATGTGGAACCCTGGAGCTGTGATTATAAAGACTACTCTCATTTTGTGGGAGTGATGTTCTCGGGAACGAATGAGAAAACAGGTGAGCCCCAGGCTGTATATCTGGCTGTTAATACATACTGGGAACCGCTTTCGATCCATATCCCGGAACTGCCTGAGGGATGCGGGTATCATTGGAGGAGAGTGGTGGATACCTATGAAAGAGATCCGCTGGCAGGCTGGATAGATGATGAGGGGACGCCGGCCGATGAAAGTGATTTCGAAGGCCATAAGGATAATTGCAGGTGGTATATCAGAGAAAGAACCGTGATAGTATTTGATGCTGTGAAGGATTGAAACTGACAGATATACTGCTATGGGGGTGATGATCAAAAATACCGGGGCTATCCCGGTATTTTTTACTAATACAGGTTAGAATAAACTAATAAAGGATAGCAAAAACTACTAAAATTACATTTCGTGTCTTGACACATTATATAAGCCTTTGATATAAAGGAAATATAAACCAAATATATGTTTTCCTTAAGGGAGTAATCGGCGCGAAAGCGCGGTAAAGTCGTCATCACGGAGAATATCCCGGCTTTGCCATAATCGGTGAGACTTAGGTCAGTTAAAGCTGTACCGGGTCTCTGTCTTTTTTTAAGGGTTATTGATCGAGCGAGTGCAGCAAATGCATTCGCTCTTTTTTGGATTAAGGAGGTTGATATGAATATAAAGATCAACGATCTGCATAAGTTTTATGGCGACAGCAGTAACCGGGTTGAGGTTTTAAAGGGTGTTAATTGTGAAGTCCTTGACGGTGAGATCTGTGTACTGCTTGGACCTTCGGGTTCCGGAAAATCAACACTGCTCAATATCATAGGCGGTATAGAGCCTGCCACATCGGGAAGCGTGGATATAGGAAATGACAGTACGGAGCATATGAATGCAAAACAGCTTACGCTGTACAGGAGAAATCATCTTGGATTTGTATTCCAGTTCTATAATCTGATCCCGAATCTTACCGTTAAGGAGAATATAGAAGTCAGCGCATACTTAAGTAAGAACCCTCTTGATATCAATGAACTGCTTAAGACTCTCGGGCTCTACGAGCACAGGGATAAACTTCCTTCACAGCTCTCAGGCGGACAGCAGCAGAGATGCGCTATAGGAAGAGCGCTGATAAAGAACCCGTCGCTTCTTTTGTGTGACGAGCCTACAGGCGCTCTTGATTACAAGACATCCAAGGAAATACTTGTACTTATCGAATCCATTAACAAGAAATATAAAAATACAATAATAATAGTCACTCATAATGATGCTATCAAGTATATGGCAAACAGAGTTCTGAAGATGCGTGACGGACTTATTGTTTCGGATACCGTTAATGAGATGCCGATGAATGCGGCTGATATCGAATGGTAATGGTGAGGTGAGGTTATGTTCAATCCTCTGAACAAAAGGATACCAAGAGAATTTAAATCAAATGCAGGTAGATATATCTGTACATTTATCCTGCTTTTCATCACTATCATAGTCGGCGCCGGATCGCTTGTCGTAATGGACAGCGTTACGCTCATGCTTGATAACATGGAAGAAGATAATATCCTTGAGGACGGTTACTGGGAAACCAAATACGAGACGACTAAGGATGCCATCAAGAAGGTAGAGAAGAGAGGGATCAAAGTCTTCGAGAATTTCTATGTGACGGATGATGATTTTGACGGCAATGCCAAATTCTATGTCTTTAATGAGAGGACAGAGATCGATCTGCCTATGGTATATGACGGCAGGCTTCCGGCGACGGGAAGTGATGATGAGATAGCATTGGACAGACTCTTTGCAGAGTGCAGGGGTATCAATATAGGTGATGTCATAGATGTTAACGGCAAGGAGTTTAAGGTTGTTGGAACAGCTGCTTTGCCGGACTATACGGCCCTGTTTATGGATAATCAGGATATGATGATGAACACCAAGGATTTCGGTGTTGCTATTGTATCTTCGGAAGCTTTCGAGGATCTTGACGGTCAGAATCTTACATACAGATACAGTTATCGCTTTATTGAAAGGGATAAGACCGATAAAGAAAAGAACGACGAAGCCGAAGAGATAATAAAGATACTGGCAAAAAGCGGCGCGGATGTTCAGGAATATCTTACGGAAGATGCCAACCAGAGTATTTCGTATCTAAAGAATGATATGGGACACGACGGCCCTATGATAAAGGTATTTGTTTATATACTGGTTACGATCATAGCATTTATCTTTGCCGTCCTTACATCCAATACCATTGAGCAGGAATCTTCAATCATAGGAACGCTTATGGCAATGGGATATAAGAAGAGCGAAGTGATCCTTCATTATCTCATGCCTACGATCATCATAGCAGTCCTGGCATCTGCCGCAGGAAATGCCTTTGGATATGCGGTTATGACGGATGGATTTAAGGCAACATATTACAGCTCCTATTCACTGCCGCCGCTTAAGCTTGTTTTCAATGTCGAGGCCTTTATCCTTACTACTGTCATCCCTGTGCTGATAATGATAATAGTCAATCTGGTAATGCTTGCGGACAAGCTGTCTTTGTCGCCTCTTAAATTCCTCAGGAAGGATCTTAAGAAGAGACATCAGAAGAAGGCAGTGAAGCTGCCGAATATCAGCTTCTTAGGCAGGTTCAGGATACGTGTCATGCTGCAGAACAAGGGAAGCTTTGTAGTATTGTTCTTAGGGATATTTTTCTCCAGCTTCTTGTTAATGTTCGGATTGGGCTTAACACCTCTGATGGATCATTATGTTGAGGTGGCGGATGATACTCTTCCTTATGAGTATATGTATATGCTGAAAAAGCCCGTGAACAGGCACGGCGGAGAAAAGCTTTATATGACAACGCTGGTAACCGAGTATTACTTAACCGGTAAGGAAGTGGATGTAACATTCTATGGTATTGATACCGGAAAAAAAGACAGTAAATTCAAAGACTCGGGAGCTACGGATGGCGAAGGTGAGATCGCCGTTACGGATTCTCTTGCAAAGAAGTTCAACGTAAGTGTGGGAGATACTCTGAAATTCAGAGATAAGAATACGGATGAGGAGTACGAGCTTACCGTGGTCGCGGTGAACGGGTATACCAACAATCTGGGCGCATATATGGACAGGGACAGGCTTAACAGATTACTGGATAACAAACATGGCGAATATAACGCATATGTTTCGGATGAGAAGATGAATCTGGATGATGATGATATCGCCAAGTTTATCAAGCGTTCGGATGTGGTTGGATCTGCAAAGGAGATGATGCAGACGTTCGGAGGGATAATCACGGCGTTCAATGTATTCTCAGTCTTTGCATACATAGTGATCATGTACCTCCTTACCAAGGTTGTTATAGACAAGAATGCGCTTTACATTTCCTTCATGAAAGTATTCGGATACGACAGCAGGGAGATCAGAAAACTTTATCTGGATGCTTCCGCAATAGTGACGGTTGTATCTCTGATCGTCTGCATTCCTCTGGAGGTTAAGGTTTTCAAACTCGCAATGATATATTTCTCCAGCATGATAGAGGGATATATGGAGTTCTATCTGCCGACAAGTGTTTACTCGGAGATAGTGGCTATGGGCCTTATTTGTTATTTCTTAATAAATGCGTTACATCTCATAAGGATCAAAAAGATCCCCATGAGTGAAGCTTTAAAGAACAGGGATTAAGAGAAAATTAAGAGTTTTATAACCCTGTATTAAAGACTTGACGGCGGAGGTGATAGTAAACTGAGAAAAAATATTAAGTGATTTAAGGATTATTTAATAATTGCGATTGTAATATTAGCGCATAAGGATAAAAAAGTATGGGTGACAGACTGATAAACAGTCTTTCAAAAGAAGGGAGATAAATGATGAGAAAGAAAAATTTAAAAAGAGGATGTGCAGGAGTGATAACGGCTTTAACTACTGCCTGCCTTTTCGGAGGATGCGGTACTGCCCCTGCGGCAGAGGAGACCATAGTACTGGAGGAAAAGGACTTCTCCAAAACAGTCGTAGCTGACGGTACAGTGGAATGCTCCGACCCCGAATATGTGTATTCTACTCTCAAGCTTCCTGTTAAAGAAGTTTTCGTAGAGGTGGGAGATACTGTTAAGGAAGGCGATGTAATCTGCGTGCTTGATACAGCAACAGTTGAAGACGAGATCGAATTAAAGATCGCATCCATGGAGCTTTCAGAGAAGAATGCAGCATCAAGTCTGACTGCGGCTAAACATAAGTACGATACTATATCTGAAGGTTTGGAGTACGGAACGGATGCAACACTTGTTGCGGCTTATACCAGACTCCAGAATGCTGCAGATGCTTGGGTAACAACAGAAAAGGCTTATCAGGATTACAAGAATTCCATAGACAGAGGAACAGACAGAGAGCTTCTTGCAGCCGATCAGGCTGTTGCAACAGCTGCAAATGCGGTTCAGCAGGCAAGATCTATGCAGGCAGAGTATGATGATCACAAGGATGAGGAAGAAGAACACATCACAGATATCATGATAGAGCAGGCAGAGGATAGTGTGGAAAGTGCATGTCTTGCTTATCAGCAGGCTATCGAGAGAAGAGATAATCTTATCGGACTTTCCGATGTGACTCTTTCCGATTACGCCCGCAACTCTCAGGTTGCACAGATGGAGTTCCTTCTTGCTCAGAATGAGATGTATGCAGCAATGAGAGCCGTTGAAAAGGAAAAGCAGACAAGTGCAGATGCTGTTGCACAGGCAAGACTTGCAGGTGATATGAGTGTTAAGCAGCTGGAACTCGAGCAGCTTCAGAAGAAGCTTGATGACTCTGTTATAACTGCAAAGGCATCAGGAACAATAACTGTAGTTAATATCAATCCCGGTGAACAGCCTGATGGAATCATGTTTGTAATAGAGGATACATCGGATCTTGTAGTTACAGCCAGAGTTGAGGAGGCTGACATCAATGCGGTTGCGATCGGACAGACAGCAACTGTTACTCTTAAGTCTGATGACGGAAGAAGCTACAATGCCATAGTTGAAGATATCGCACCTTCAGCGATCAAGAATTCTTCAAACAAGACAGATACATCCGGTGAAGATGCGGAATACAATGTCAAGCTTAAGCTTCAGTCACCTGATAACATGATAAAGATCGGAATGAACACTGATGTTGAGATCACTGTACTTGAGAGACAGGCTTGCTTTACTGTTCCCGACAGTGCTGTATATACAGATGATGATGGAGAGAATTACGTATATGCCGTAAAGGATTCGGGCAAGACCATTGATTCCCTTAAGGTTGAGAAAGGCGAATCATCAGGCAGGAACACCGTGATCAGCGGTGCAGGAGTGGCTTCAGGCGTGGTTATTCTTAATGATGCTGAGAAAGCAGCAAAGTAAGATTAACCGTTACAGTTCCCCTTTTTTTCCTCCGTGCGGTTAACCGCACGGAGGTTTTTTATGCCTGTCTGAGAACTATTGTTACCGACATCAGATCGTCATGGACCGAAGCATAGATATCTCCATCCATTTGCTGCATGAGCTTTCTGCATATGTAGAGACCAAGACCGCTTCCTTCTTTTCCTTTTGAATTGGAACCGCGCCAGAAGCTGTCAAAGATATGGATAACCTCATTATCTGGTAGCGTGCAGCCGGTATTGGAGACTGTGATGAGAAGACAGTTCTCTTCACGTGCAAAATCAATTGTTATGGATCTTCCGTCGCCGTATTTTGCGGCGTTTTCTATCACATTCTGAAGTACTTCCATGCACCTGTCGCAATCTCCCTTGAGAAGGCAGTCGGAATACTCGGATATTTCGAAGGATGTGCGCGAAAGAGAAAATTTATCTTTATAATAATGTTTTATTTCATTGATGACATTGGAAATGTAGAATTCTCCGCTGTCCACTTCGATGTTGAGGAAGTCGTTTCTTGATGCATCCACGATCTTATTGATATAATCCTGGATCTCGTCTGCTTTGCTGTTGATCCCGTTTGCTATTTCCTTCTTCTTCTCAGGGTCCTTATAAAGATCCTTTGAGAGTGCCTTGGCACTGAGCTTGATAGCGGAAAGAGGTGTTTTGATATCGTGGGACAGAGAAAGGAGCAGAGTCTTCTTATCCTTCTCAAGCATCAGATCGTTTCGTTTCTGTTCTTCGAGATGCTCGCGTAACAGATCGATGCCCCATATAAACTTACCGAAGAATTTATTCTTTTCTTCTTTTACGGGAAATGTAAGATTACCTTTTGCAAGCTCGATAGGGACCTGTGAAAGTGAATCGAAAGGTTTGAGGAGCTTGAACTTAAGGTAGAGCATGATCAATACGGTGATGACTGCCGAAATACAGAAGATTATATTACAAAATAAGAGAAGAGTATTTGTGACGGTACTCACCGGAGTATAATCGAAGCGAAAAAGCACACCGCCGATAAGCCGCAGGCTGTAATCAGAATTGCCGGTAAAGAAAGAAGGGGCATTTTCTTCATCGGTGGGATCAAATATGGAAATATTGGTAACATATGTTTTATTTGACAGATCGATGGATCTGACTGCTTCCGAGGGTGACATGATGAATGCTCCGTCTTCGTCTAACATAGTTGTTTCCAGTTTATTTGCGGTACGTTCAATCTCCACCCGGTACTCTCTCCCGTGCTTTTTCCTGCCATCGGAGATGATCATGAAGTCGGTCAGCGCTGCCAAAGCAATGAAGATCAGTATTATTTCTATTATAAGTCTGTTAAATCGTTTCACTGGTACTTATATCCCACTCCCCATACAGTCAGTATCTTTTTCGGATCTTTCGGATCGTCCTCGATCTTTAAACGCAGTCTCTTGATATGAACGGTAAGAGTCTGCGGCTCGGAGACACTGTCAAATCCCCAGATCCTGTTGAAGATAAAATCTTTATTAAGTGCCTTCCCTTTATTCTCGGCAAGAAGCAGAAGGAGCTCAAATTCCTTAATGGTAAGATCCAAAGGAACGCCGCCTTTATAGGCTTTGTTTTCGGCCTTGTTGATGACAAGATCGCCGTCTGTTATGGAATCCTGTCCGTATCGTCTTGCGAAGAGTCCTTTTATCTGAGCTAACAGCAGATCGATATCATAGGGCTTTTCGATATAATCATCCGCACCCTGGAGAAGCCCGTTGAGCTTATCGTTCTTTTCGTTCTTGGCGCTCAGCATAAAGATAGGAGTATTACTGTCCTTTCGGATCTCTGAGCAGACAGCATATCCATCCATTCCCGGAAGCATGATATCAAGCAGTATGAGTTTGGCTCCGTATTGCTTATATAATTTGAGACCCTTTTCGCCGTCCGATGCGACTGATACGGAATAACCGTCTGCCTGAAGAAAATCACGCAACAGTTCCGCTATCTCTTTGTTATCTTCAACTATCAGGATATCTGACATAAATTTATCCTCCGTAAATATCACCTTTTTTAATTATATCTTTACAATTATCAATAGACAATAAGAGAGAAATCATATGTATGAAATATAATTAAGGATTTTTTAATAATTTAGAGCGTATGCTACAATCACAAACAAAGGAGATACTATGATTTTTCGTATACTTTTAAAAGATATAAAAAGAAGAAAGACAATGAACATCATCCTTCTGATGTTTGTGTTGATCGCATCTATGTTTACCGGCAGCGGCCTGTCCACCACCGTATCGGTGATGGGAGGTCTTGATCATTTTTTTGACATGTCAGAAACGGGCAATTTTCTCTTTATCGCAAGCGGAGAAGGGAATTCCCATGAGATTAACAGGACCCTTGAAAAAAGTGATGCCGTAAAAGGATACAGGGTTGAAAAAGTATATACCGCTCCGACAAAATCTGTGAAAAAAGAAAACGGGGATGATTTTAAAACAGGTTTCCCTATGTTTTTATCGGAGGATGACAGATGTGAGAAGAATTTCGATATTAACAATAATGAGATCACGGAAGTAAATGAAGGACATGTTTATCTCTCAAAGAGTTACATGGATGCCAATGAGATTAACCCCGGGGATCGCATCACTATCGATATAGAAGGAAAAAGCTTTGACCTGATCGTTGACGGTATAATGAAAGATGCCGTGTTCTGTGATGTTCACATGATGAACACCCAAAGGGTGGTTCTTAATGAACGTGATATGAGGAAGATAAGAAACAATCCTTTGTTTCGGAACAATGGCGATCTGATCTATTATATCTATTATATTGATTGCGATGACACGAGAGCAGTGGATTCGTTGTTAGCGGATGTTGAGGGATTTGAGTTTTCGGGCGATAAAGAGATGCTTAAGAATCTCTATGTAATGGATCTTATGATCTCGATGATAATGATCGTGCTCAGTATCCTGCTGATTGCGGTATCATTTGTAATCCTTCATTTTTCAATCAACTTTACACTGGAAGAGGATTTCAGAGAGATAGGTGTTCTAAAGGCTATAGGTCTGAAGAATTTTAGAATAAGAAGTATGAATACCGTGAAGTACACTGCAATGGCCATTGGTGGATCCATAGCAGGATTCTTTGCGAGTATCCCGCTTGCCATGAAACTTGTAGGAGCGGTGGAAGGTAAGATGGTGGTTGAGAATACTGCCGGTGTCATTCCTAACCTGACAGGTGCCCTCGTTGTTACGGTTCTTATAGGAAGCTATGCATGGCATTGTACCGGTAAGATAAAGAAGTTCTCGCCAATGGATGCCATCAGATACGGGTCATCCGGAGAGCGCTTTTCGGGGAAGAAGGGCCGGAGGATACCGAGCCACAGGATCAATGTGGCATTCCATCTTGCTGTCAATGATATATTGAGTTTCCCCAGAAGATATCTGTCTATACTGATCTCATTTTTTCTCTGCACATTTATTGTGCTTATCCTCGACAATGCAGAGAATACCTTTAAGAGTGATGCCTTCATGGATATGTTATTCAGCAGAGGCGACATGGTAGGGGAATTCAGTTCGGCGGATATGCTTAAAAAAAATTACAACGATGCGGAACTGTATCTTATGTATGAACGTATGGAAAAGAAGCTGGCAGCAGAAGGGATCCCATGCAGACTTTCATATGTCGATGATATGTCTTCAACACTTGAGTTAAACGGAGAAGATCATAAGATAAGGACGATACGTTCTGTCAGGTCGCTTCCCGAGGATCATGATTATACCGAAGGGTCAGGGCCTCAAAATGCCGGAGAGATCGCTGTGACAAAAACTATAGCGGATAAGTATGGCCTTGAAATAGGCGATGTGATAAAGGCAGATATGGGAAAGGGGAAGAAGGATGTTGTTATCTGCGGCTTCTTTCAATCTTTTGCCAATACCGGAAATGTTATCCGTGTAAGTGAAGAAGTCCGTCATGACGGATACAGGGTCGGGGGCGCAGTCATTCATTTTACAAAAGATATGTCAGGTGAAGATCAAAAGCTGCTTGCCGGAAGGATTGCCGATATTTGCGGCTTTGAGAAAGTATCTACCGCTGCAAAATACTGCGAGGACACCATGGGAGTGGCGGATGGTTTCACTGCCTTGAAATGGGTAATGCTTTTTATCAGTTTTATTGTAGTATTGCTGGTTTCGATATTGATGGAGAGGTCGTTTATTGCAAGCGAGAAGAACCAGATCGCGCTTATGAAGGCGGTTGGATTTAATAACAGATCCCTTGTTCGCTGGCATATCTTTCGCTTTGCGATAATAGCTGAAGTGGCCGTATTGCTTGCAGCTGCAGCATCGGTGCCTATGACAACCGTGATCTATTCCCCTGTTTTCTACAACATGGGTGTTGCGGAGGTACGATACAGATACAACTATCTGAATATCCTGCTGATATATCCCCTGCTGATCTTTTTTGAGACGGTTTTTATGGTATCTCTCACATCTCTGTGTATGAGAAGCATAAAGAGTTCGGATATATCCAATCTTGAATGATAGATTAATTATCGGATTTAAGGATTATTTAATAATCGACAATGTATCATGATCATTGTGGGGGAGATGATATGAGCAAACTCTCTGCCTGTGATGGAAAAATGAATATGTAAAAAGGAAACAATAACGGATGATATTCCATATACTTTCAAAAGATCTTAAAAGAAGAAAAACTATGAATGCCATATTACTGGTATTCGTTATCATAGCCGCAATGTTTACGGGAAGCGGACTCTCCAACATGGTAGCTGTTCTTGGCGGACTTGATAAATTCTATGATATGTCCCATGCGGGAAATATCATGTGTATCTTCGAAGGAAATTATAACGAGAATGAGATAGAGAGGACGCTGGCAAAATGCGGATCCGTGACGGGCTGGACCAAGGAACTGGGATATGTTTATCCTGAATCCGTTAAGGTCGGAGATGAGGTATGCCAGACGGGAACGCCTCTTTTCATAAACATGGATGAGGCCGGAGAGTTGATATTTGATAAGAACAATGATCAGATAACAGAGGTTGATGCCGGTCATATCTATGTTAATAAGGCGTACATGGATGCTAATCATATAAGTACGGGAGAGACTATAACCATAGATATAGCCGGCAAGACATTTGATCTTATTGTTGACGGTGAGATGAAGGATGCGGTATGGGGCGATCCCAACATGATAAGCAACACACGTTTTCTGATGAACGAACGTGATTTCAAAAGGGTCAAGAATAATAAGATTTTTGAGAACGCCAACTATAAAGGCCTGGTTTATTACATAGAATGTTCGGATACAGATGAAGTTGATCGTGCTATGCAGGATCTTGACGGATTCGGTTTTGCCGGAGACAGGGATATGCTCAAGATGATATATCTTATGGATATGCTCGCTTCATTTATCCTCATTGCTTTAAGCGGAGCACTTATCCTGGTTTCATTTGTGATACTCAGATTCTCGATCAATTTTACTCTCAGCGAAGAGTTCAGAGAGATCGGTGTGCTTAAAGCTATCGGCTTAAAGAATTTTCAGATAAGAAGACTTCATACGATAAAATATGCCGGCATTGCGGTAATAGGTGCGGTGATCGGATTTTTTGCAGGTGTTCCTCTCGCCGGAGTTCTTCTTGAATCTGCGGCTGAAAGAATGGTTTTGGAAAATTCATCGGGGATAATGCCTAATGTTGTGGGAAGCCTGATCATAATAGCAGGAATAGTCGGATATGCATGGCACTGTACAGGAAGGATAAAGAAATTCACGCCTATTGATGCCATAAGATTTGGCTCCGGCGGAGAGAGATTCTCGGGGAAGAGGGGAGTTAGAATCCCGGGACGCAGGATTAATACTGCGATATATTTGGCTTTCAATGACATACTCAGCTCTCCTGTAAGATACCTGACCATATTGATCTCTTTCTGCCTCAGTACTTTGATCGTACTGGTATTGGATAATACGGCGGCAACTCTTCAGAGTGATTCGCTTATGGACAGCTGCCTGATCGACGGTGATGCCATATGCGAGATCAGCAGTGAAGAGGCTATGGATCTTAAAAGAAGAGATCTTTCGAAATGGGCTGAGGGAATAGAAAAAGAGTTTAATGAAGACGGCATCCCCTGTGAAGTCTATACCGCAGATATGACTACTCTTGAATATGAGATAAGAGGTGATAAATATAATTATCTTACCGTATGGCCCGTAGATGTTCCGGAAGGCGTGATGAAATTTACCGAAGGAACCGAACCCACCAATCCGGAAGAGATAGGTTTGAGTTCCGGAATAGCATCAAAGCTGAATATAGGGATAGGTGATACCATCAAGGTTAACTACGGAAAAGGTAAACGGGATGTGATAATTACAGGTATTTATGAAACATTTAACAACCTGGGAGAAGGTGTCCGCCTGTCGGCCGATGCACCGATCCCGATGGGGAGTCAGGGCGGCATAGGATATGCGTTCGTAAAATATACTGATAATCCTTCGGCGAAAACAGAGAAGTTAAGGGCAGAACGTATAAGAAAGAATTATGATTTCGAGAAAGTATATGAAGCCTGGGAATTCTGCGCAGAGATGACCGGCGCCGCAGGTCCGATAAATGCAATGAAATATCTGCTTCTTATGATAGCCCTCATCATTGTTGCGCTTGTATCGGTGCTTATGGAAAGAACTTTTATCGCAGCCGAGAAGAATCAGATAGCTTTGCTTAAGGCAATAGGATTCAATGATGGAAAGATCGTTTTCTGGCATGTGTTCAGATTTGCTACTGTAACGCTTTTGGCGGTATTGTTGGCAACAGCGGTATCGATACCGCTTACCAATCTGATAATGACTCCGGTATTCGGATCCATGGGTGTGACACATCTGGAATACAGATATAATTTCTTTAATATACTTTTATTATTCCCGGGACTTGTGCTGGGAATGACTATAGCGGCATCATTTATGACATCACTGTTTATGAAGAGTATCAAGAGCTCTGATATGGCAAATATCGAATAATATCGAATAAAGAAAGGGAGCGAATTATGGCAAACGAGATCCGTATGGAAAATGAAGAAAATGTAATAGAAGTGAGAGACCTTTGCAAGACCTATATTACGAATAAAAGACAGCTGAATGTTCTTCGCAATGTCAGCTTCGATATAAAATCGGGAGATATGGTCGGCGTAATGGGACCCTCAGGATCCGGTAAATCAACGCTTTTGTATTCGGTGTCCGGAATGGACAGAGCGACTGCGGGGGAAGTAAGATTCTGCGGTCGTGATATAACCAAGCTCTCCGACAGCAAGATGGCTGAGATCCGTCTTGATGAGATGGGATTTATCTTCCAGCAGATGTATATGTTAAAGAATCTTACTGTATTCGATAATGTCATTCTTCCCGCATGTCAGTCCAAGAAGCTGCACGAAACAATGAAGGAGACAAAGGCACGCGGTGAAGAGCTGATGAGAAAATTCGGAATAATCGAGACTGCCGACAATGATATCAACGAGGTGTCCGGCGGACAGCTGCAGAGAGCCTGCATCGCAAGGAGCATGATCAACAAGCCCCGTATCATCTTCGCCGATGAGCCTACCGGTGCGCTTAACCGTTCATCGTCCGATGAGGTTATGAAGGAACTGGTAAAGATCAATAACGAAGGCGCTACCATCATGCTGGTTACGCACGATGCCAAGGTAGCTGCTAAGTGTTCGAGAGTACTCTATATCGTGGACGGAAATATCAAAGGTGAGTTCGAACTCGGTAAATATACGGAAGAAGACGACATTAAGACCAGAGAGCGTCATCTGAACAACTGGCTTATGGAGATGGGCTGGTAATTTTCACCTCCGTACCCGGGCGTACTATTGAAAAATCCGGCGAAAAATAAGAGAATAATCCATGAATCTTAGTATATACGCAGTCGGTTTAACTAACGGGACTGCGATAAAAACAGAAACAGGAAGGATTATCTGACATGATTCGCCGCATAGGAAATGACGCCTGGATACTTGATACGAAAGATACAACATATGCGTTCAGGCTGCTGCCCACAGGCCAGCCTGAGCATTTGTATTATGGCAAAAAAATCGATCTTGCCGCAGGAAACGGTCTCGATGCCGTAACGGCCAAATACGGCTGCGCACCGGGAGTGACCTGTATCTATGACAAGGATCATCCGCAGTATTCTCTGGATGATGTAAAACTTGAATTCTCTTCTTACGGTAAAGGGGATCTCAGAGAGCCCTTTATCGAACTTTCTCATTTCGACGGCAATATAACATGTGATCTTGTTTACGAAAAAGATCTGATCGATGATTTGAAGACTTCCACTGATCTGCCGGGATCATATTCCGATGAAGGCAGATACGAGCATCTTGTGATCATACTTTCCGACAAGTCATATGATATAAAACTTGAGCTTCATTATTATGTTTATCCCGAGTGCGATATCATCTGCAGGCAGAGCAGGCTTATAAATGAAAGTGGTTCTCCTGTGGTCATAAAAAGACTCATGAGTACCCAGCTTGATTTTGACGAGCCGGACTTTGTATTTACTTCATTCCACGGTGCATGGGGAAGAGAGATGCAGCGCAATGATGTTAATATTTCCTGCGGAAAATTCGTAAACAGTGCAAGGAGCGGAGCATCTTCCAACAGAGCTAATCCCTTTGTTATGCTTCATCCTGCTTTTACATCCGAGGATATGGGGCCTGTTTACGGATTGAATCTCATTTACAGCGGTAATCATTATGAAGCGGCAGAGGTCAGTCCTTCAGGAAAGCTCAGATTTGTGAGCGGTATAAATCCTGCGGGTTTTGAATGGAAGCTGGAGGCCGGTGAATACTTTGATGCGCCGGAGGCGGTAATGACATATTCCGATTGCGGATTTAACGGAATGAGTCAGAATATGCATGCATTCGTAAGAAACCATATTATCAGGTCTGAATGGAAAAGAAGAGAGAGACCTGTTTTACTTAACAGCTGGGAAGCTGCTTATTTCGATATCAACGAAGAAAAGCTCCTAAAGCTTGCCGCTGCAGCAAAAGATGTGGGAGTAGAGCTATTTGTGGTTGATGACGGCTGGTTTGGAAAAAGAAATGATGATACCACAAGCCTCGGAGACTGGGATGCCAACAGGGAAAAGCTTCCCGGAGGATTAAAGAGCCTTGCGGATAAGGTAAAGGCGCTGGGATTGCAGTTTGGTATATGGGTTGAACCGGAGATGATATCGGTTAAGTCGGATCTGTATGAAGCTCATCCGGACTGGGTAATAGATGTTCCCGGAAAAGCACACTCTGAAGGACGTAATCAGAGGATACTGGATCTTGCCAACAAAGCTGTCTGTGATCATCTTGTAAGCAAGCTCAGCGAAGTCTTTTCATCAGCGGATATCTCATATGTGAAATGGGATATGAACCGTACTTTCAGTGATGTTTTTTCACGTACGCTTCCGGCAGACCGTCAGGGGGAAGTGTTTCACAGATATATATGCGGATTGTATTCTGTGTTAAAGCAGCTTATGGAAAGATTCCCGGATATACTTTTTGAAGGATGTTCATCCGGAGGAAACCGATTTGATCTTGGTGCCCTTTCATATTTTCCGCAGATATGGGCAAGCGATAATACGGATGCGCTCTGCCGCATAGCCATTCAGACCGGATACAGTTACGGATATCCGCCTGAGTGTGCGACTTCACATGTGTCGGCAAGTCCAAATCATCAGACACACCGAGAGACACCGCTTTCAACAAGATTCAATGTTGCGGTATTCGGAAACCTCGGTTATGAATTCAATTTCTGTGCGTTGGATGAGGAGGAGCTTGCGGAGATAAGGGCGCAGATCGGGCTGTACAAACAGTGGAGAAGCGTATTCATGAATGGAAGTTTCTTTAGAGGAAGAAACGGAGGAACTGTAAACGACGGTGGTTCGATCGGATTCATTCAGACTGCAGGAGGGAGAATGTCCGGCAGCAGCATGGGGAATATCACCGAATGGACGGTGGTATCAGAGGATAAGAAGCGTGCTGTGGGACTGTTTTTCCAAAATTATAATGTTCCTAATATACCTTTCCATACTTATCATGCAAAGGGACTGGACGGAAAGTTATTGTATCGCTTTTACAATAAGGCCCTTACGGGAAGCGGATCTGATAAAAGGTATGAAGAAACCGAGGGCAGGACTGAAAATGTCACTGTATCGGGTGATGTTCTCATGTCGGCAGGTGTGCATCTGACACTGCCTTTCGGAGGTTCGGAGCATGATGGAGATGTAAATCTCTTTCAGGACTTCGGATCCGGATTGTATTTCATGGAGGAGTTCAGATAACTTTTGCTCCGCCCATATTTCTTATGAACAGTATGCGGCAGGCATTCGTACCGAATATATTGTCCATTGCGGTCTTGTACTCGGATACAAGGGCATTTGGAACAAAAGCCTGTATGGTTCCGGCAAATCCGCCGCCGTGAACTCTGCAGGCGCCGACTGCTTTTTTGCCTGAACCCAGTATATGCTCACTCGCCGCAAGGGCAATTGATATGGACTGGGAATGGGGCGATGATGAGGCATAAACATTCTGAAGGAAACGGAATGAAGAATCGCCGGAACGTTGTACGGCATCCAGAAAAGAGGGGATATCCCTCTTTTTTAGTGCTTCCGCTTCTTCATGTACTCTTTTATTCTCTTCGATAAAATGAATGGCTCGAAGGACTGCACGGTCTCCGCAGGCGGATCTGAGGGAGCTGATATTATCGTAGATCTGATCTTTCGATACATCTGCAAGATATTCTTTTTGGAAGAAACGCGCTACCGAGTTCATCTCGGCGGGGATGGCTGCATATTCGTCCGTAAGATCAGCATGACTGGATCGTACATCTGTGATGCAGATGGAATATCCGCAGTCTGTCAGATCAAGATCTATCTTTTCTACTATGCGGGGGGCATCATTATCCCTGAAGTCTATATGGCAGAGAGAACCGACTGAGCAGGCCATCTGATCCATGAGGCCGCAGGGTTTGCCAAAATAGACATTCTCCGCTTTCCTGCCTATGATCGCCATTTCGACGGGACTTATGCGATTGTCATTATACAGTCCGGATATGATGGTACATATCAGTGTTTCGAAGGCTGCGGATGATGATAATCCGGAGCCGCCGATAACGTCGGATGATACATATGCATTGAAGCCGCCGATGTTATAGCCGGCGTCTTTAATATAGTTTAAAACACCGCAGATCAGAGATCTTGTGGTTCCTTTATCGCTTTCGCCCGGCCCGGTGAGCTTATCCGGCGAGATGGTTATGGTGCCGTATCCTTCGGAGATGAGGCAGACGCTTCCGTCTGAGGAGGGGGATACTGCGGCTATGGTGTCCGCAGTTATGGCAGCACACAGGACTTCTCCGTGCTGGTGATCCGTATGATTCCCGCCTATCTCTGTCCTGCCGGGGGCGGAAAAAACACCGTGGCATTCGCTTCCGAAGTTCTTTTCGAATTCGCGGAGTACCTTTTTATAGCGGCTTTTTTGCATGGCTGTTAGGTCCGGCTCTTTATATATAAGTCTGAAGTTGTCGTCGAAGGCGTTGGTGTCGATTCCGTGTATGAGTTTAGTGACGGTGGTCATTTTGTACTCCTTTTTCTGATGAGTAGTCTGATATTCTTCAAAGTATATTATAAAAATACTAAAAAAGCATGGCGTTTATCGTTTATTTAATGTATTTCTTTTGGTAGAATAGAGACATGGAAGATCTTGATAAACTGCTCTTTGATTTCATGATGGCCGAGATGGCCTCAAAGGAATTCTGTGAAAGAGCCGACAAAGATAATATTGAGAAGATCGCATCCCCTTTAAGGATAGCATACGTAGATTTTATCGAGTATGAATATGAGAAAGAGGGGCAGGATACACCCGTAGAGCAGCATATTATTTTCTATGACAGCGGGTATCCCAGAAGTGAGAATTGCATTATCCATCGCGATATCAAAGTCAAGGGCGGAAGCTTTTCTTTCCGTGCCTTTGCACAGGCCGGCGTGATCTGGGAAGAGAGAGAAGAACGCTTTGTACGGAGTGTCGTGAGCATTCTTTCCATGTGCAAAGAGCGCATAAGAATGTTTGAGAAGCTTGAGTATCTCACTTATCATGATCTGCTGACAGGTCTTCACAATCTGCCTTACGGAATCAGGATGATCAATTCGCTGATGGGCAGAGGCTGTATAAATGAATATGCGTCGATATTCTTAAATATCCGTAACATGACCGAGATCAACAATATGCTTGGACATGACGGAGGAACCAGACTGATGGCTCTCTATGCCAGAGAATTTGAACGGATCCTTGGGAAGGACGAGGCTTTCTGGAGGATCGGAGGAGATAATTTCGGCGCGATAGTTCTCAAATCCCATGTGGATGAAATTATCTCCGTGATAAAAGGAAAAGATATCGTTTATGGTGACCGCGGAAGGGATAGGATCAGAGTTTCTGCTGTTGCCGGTGTTTATATGCTTGACGGTGAGCAGAAGAGCTACAGTGAGATCCTTGACGGAGCTCAGTCATCAATGTCGCTTGCCCGTTATGTCAAGCACGTTCCCTATCTGTTCTATGATGCAGAGACGATAAAGCTATCGGAACAGAGCAAGAGCATGGAGACTCATTTTGATGAGGCTCTGAAAAACGGTGAATTTATCGCTCTTTATCAGCCGAAGGTTGCGCTTGAGACCGGTGACCTGGAAGGCGCCGAGGCATTATGCAGATGGAAGAGAGGCGGTGAGCTGATACCTGCTTCTTCATTTATTCCTGTACTCGAGAAGAGTAAGAGGATATGTTCTCTTGATTTTGAGATGCTCAGAGTTGTCTGTGCCGATATGAAACGCTGGACGGATGAAGGAGTAACTACGGTTCCCGTATCAGTTAACTTTTCCAGAAAACATCTTACAAATCCGAATCTTGCGGAGGATATCATTTCAACGGTTGATTCCTATGAAGTTAAGCATGATCAGATAGTCATTGAATTTACGGAGACAGCATCCGAATCGGATCAGGTGAGACTTGCGCAGGTAGTTAAGAAACTGGAGGAGAGCGGTATACGTACTTCCGTTGATGATTTCGGATCGGGATATTCGTCCATGTGTATGATAAGGGATATTCCTTTTAACGAGCTTAAGCTCGACCGCAGTCTTATAGAGTCCGAAACGGATGACGATGACAGAAGTGCGGCAATGATGAAGCATGTCATTGCCCTTGCCGACGAACTTGGCATGAGCTGTATCGCCGAGGGTGCAGAGACTGAGGACCAGATCAAGCTTCTGGAAAAATTTGAATGTATGAGAGTGCAGGGATTCTACTTTGACAAACCTCTTGAGAAAGATGTATTTATGCAAAGACTTTTAAATCCTCACTATGAACGAAGATAATGGATGAACAGTTTTCAAGAGCAGCTCTGCTCTTTGGATCAGACGGGATCGACAGATTAAATAAATCACATGTCATACTCTTTGGAGTGGGCGGCGTAGGCGGGTATGTTGCGGAAGCCCTTGCCAGAAGCGGGATCGGACATATATCTCTTGTCGACAGCGACGTCGTCGGTATCACCAATCTTAACAGACAGATCATAGCTCTTCATTCGACTATAGGCAGAAAAAAGACTGAGGTTATGCGGGACCGCATACTGGATATCAATCCCGATGCGGAGGTAACGGTGCATGACTGTTTTTTTCTTCCGGAAAACGCTGATGAGTTTGATTTTGGTTCATATGATTATGTGGTTGATGCTGTTGATACAGTCACAGCTAAGCTTGAGATAATACAGAGAGCCAAAGCCTGCGGTACACCGGTCATAAGCAGTATGGGAACCGGAGACAAGACTGATCCCTCGGCTCTTCGGATCGCGGATGTTTTTGATACCACGGAATGTCCTCTTGCCAGAGTGATGCGCCGTGAATGCAGGAAGAGAGGGATAAGTGATCTTAAGGTCGCATTTTCCACAGAGATTCCGAATGAACATAAGGAAGAGACGAAAGAAGAGCTTCCGGAAGGCAGACGCAAGATCCCGGGAAGTACTGCATTTGTTCCTCCTGCGGCAGGACTGATCATTGCATCTGAAGTGATAAAGGATCTTTTAGGCTGATATATATATAAAGGACGAATGGTATTTTTTAAGGACGAACGGTACTTTTACGTCGCTTGCATATCCTTTATCATAGGCAGTGGGGAGATATAACAGTCGCGAGGCTGTAATATCATAGCAACACTTATGCTGGGGGCAGATTTAAGTGGTTTTAGGTGAGGAGAAGGCACGGTGAGTATCCGGTTGAGGTGGATACGAACGCATTGTCCGAAATTATCAGGAATGTCGGTGGCATACACAGTCATTTCTGATAATGAGGAAGGTGCCAAGAAGAAGCTTTGTTAGAGCTTTGTTAGAGCTTTGTTAGAGCTTGGTTCGCATCAATGATTGTATTTCCAGTCGTTGTATAAGGCGTGTATTTCCTGTTTTCTGGATCGTGAGATCAGTACTACGGTGCCGTCCTTCAGACAGCACTCATTTCCGTTTATATTATCAATAAATGAAAGATTGACAATGAAGCCGCGGGAGATAAGGGCAAAGCCTTCCGGCAGCAGTTTTTCTATTTCCGAAAGAGTCATGGTGACGAGGAGAGATCCTGCATCTGTCCCGATCTCTGTCTTGTTTCTGAGGCTCTGGATGAATCTTATATTGCAGCAAAAAAGCCGAAGATCGGTGCCGTTGCTATGAACGGTTATATAGGGCTTGAGACATGCGGTATCATAGCGCTCGAGCGCATCCCGGACCTGATCGAGAGTGTAGGGCTTGACGATATAGCCAAGAGCCCGGATCTCAAAGGCTTCCACGGCGAAGTCTCTGCTTCCGGTGACAAATATGATCGGTATCCAGGGAAAAAGGTCATGAAGCTGCCTGCCTGTTTCCATCCCGTTCATGACGGGCATGAGACAGTCGAGAAATACAAGGATGCTTTCTTCCGATGATTGATCTGTGATCGTGGATCTCATATGATCGAGCAGTTCCGATCCTGATGAGAAACAGGAGATCTCGGGGAGTTCGGAAGGAGTACCGGATACGGATACACTTTCAAATACTTTTCGTATCATGGCACTCAGCTTAATCCGTTCGCTTTTTACATCGTCGCAGATAAGTATCTTCATGATCGTAGGGAGGCCTTTGGGGTTGAAAAGCTTTTACTCAAACATTATAACACAGTACGGTAATAAATCGACAAATCTGTGTTATAATGGCGTCATTGTATCCGGAACGTGAGAGGATTTGAATATGAACATCACTGATATAAGAAATGATTTCCCGATACTTAAGGATAATCCGGGATATATTTATTTTGATAATGCAGCTACCAGCCAGAGACCGGTTCAGGTCCTGGATTCTGTTGAGAAGTTTTATCGTACCACCAATGCCAATCCCTTAAGGGGCCTGTATGAATGGAGCATCGGCGCTACGGATGCATATGAGAATGCAAGACAGAAGGTAGTGAGCTTTGTTAATGCGGATTCCGAAGAGGAGATCGTATTTGTACGCAATGCGACGGAAGCGCTCAATCTTGTGGCTTATTCCTGGGGCATGGATAACCTTAAGGAGGGTGATGAGATACTCATCACAGTTATGGAGCACCACAGTGATATCCTGCCCTGGCAGATGGTATCACGCAAAACCGGAGCTAAGCTTAAGTTCATTGAGCCGGAAAACGACGGCACCATCACTGAGGAGAATCTCAAGAGCTGCGTTAATGAGAATACAAAACTTATAGGAATGGCCGCGGTTTCCAATGTTCTCGGCGTAAAAAATCCCGTAAAGCTTGCGGCGGAGCTTGTTCATGCAAACGGCGGTGTCATGGTGGTTGACGGTGCACAGTCCGCTCCTCATATGAAGACTGATGTTAAGGCTATAGGGGCAGACTTTTTCGCATTCTCGGGACATAAGATGCTTGGCCCCATGGGCATAGGTGTTCTTTACGGTAAGAGATCATTATTTGAAAAGATGTCTCCCTTCCTCTCCGGCGGTGAGATGATTGAGTATGTTAAGAGGGATTCTGCGACTTTCGCGGAACTTCCGCATAAATTTGAAGCGGGAACAGTCAATGCTTCCGGGGCTGTGGGACTTGCGGCAGCTATCGATTATCTTGAAAATATCGGATTTGATGAGATAGAAGCGCAGGAGAACAGAGTAACGAAGATAGTATATGAAGGATTAAAGAACATTCCTTATGTGCATGTATACGGTAACAGTGATTTCTCGAAGCATTCGGGAATAGTGACTTTCAATATCGACGGATGTCATCCTCATGACATAGCTACAGTGCTTGATGACGAGCATATCGCAGTGCGTGCGGGGCACCATTGTGCTCAGCCTCTTATGGAATTCATGCAGGAGAGGCTGGATATGGAATTCCGTGCGACAGCAAGAGCAAGTATGTATTTTTACAATACGGAAGAAGAGGCGGAGCGTTTTGTGGAAGCCGTCAAAAAGGTAAGAGGCTGGCTTGGTTTCTGAGTGCCGGAGAGTATTTATAGTTATAACAGTATTAAGGAAGAAACAATAAATGGAACTTAAGAATCTATATCGTGAAATAGTCAATGAGCATAATCTTCATCCCATACACAAGGGGGATCTGGAGAATCCGTCAATGATATTAAACGGTGTCAATCCCAGTTGCGGGGATGATATCTATCTCCAGCTGCAGATCGATGAGAATGATATGGTTACCGACGGAAAGTTCAACGGATCCGGATGTGCCATTTCTCAGGCTTCCGCGGATATGATGCTGGATCTGATCATCGGCAAGTCCAAGGATGAGGCTTTAAAATATGCGGAGAATTTTATGGGGATGGTTCGCAGCACGGCTTCGCCCGAAGAGATAGAATCTCTTGAAGAAGCGGCTGCTCTTGAAGATATCGCTCATATGCCGGCCAGAGTAAAATGTGCTACTCTCGGTTGGAAGACCATGCAGAGGATGCTCCGTGACGGTGAGACCGAAGGTGGTATGTCGGCTCCCTGCGGTGTATGTTCAACGGACGATAAATGAGGCTCTGGTTCAGGCTCTGGAAAAATACGCGCCTGATAAAACAGACCGTCATTGAGCGTTCCGAAGATGATACCAGGACGCATAAGATCAATCATGCCATAGAGGATGCCTGCCAGGAATTCGATCTTGGGACACCTATCTGGCTGGAAAAAAACATAAAGGATTTCAAACGTTCGGGACGGGTGAGGTTCACCGGCGACAGTTTTATCGAAGGCATTGAATTCGACTATATGGAAATGAGCGTGCTCGAAGAAGATATGATTTTTTAAGAATGTATTTTTAGAACAGGCCATAAATCAGAAAAAACTCTTCCCTGCAGGGAAGAGTTTTTCGGTATATAAAAGTTCTTAGAAAGGAGGTGTGCCCGGGTGGTAGAGTTAGGAGACACCCGGGCACGAAAACTATGAAAACCGTTTATTAGTGGTATCTCTTTGCTATGACTTCATATTATCGGACACATATGAATAAAATATGAACTTCGGGTAAAGATAGTGTTAAAGTGGTGTCTTTGGATCAAAACATTGTCAATGGTGGCCTGTGATGTTATACTTGTAACAAGTGTGCATACGTTTCGGAGGAGTGGACTTCAATGGATAATTTTATGGACAAACTTGCGGAGAGATATAATGCGCAAGACATGATCAAGGCTAATTCCCAGGCGGAAAAGGCTGAAATGAACAATCTTGAGGAACAGGTCGAGGCATACGAAGCGGTTCTTCAGGAAATGCGAAAGTTAAATTATCGTAATACAGAGCTCACCGAGAAAATGGTTGCTCTTGTTGATGAAAGTATGCAGAAGGTTAAAACCCTTCAGATCGAAGCAGCCGGCGGCGGAATGGATACCGAGGCTATTTCGAGGGAGATGTCCAATGCGGTTTCCAAGGCTGTAGGAACTGCGGTGAGCAACATGGATGAGTCCATGATGCAGAGCCTGTCGGATTCACTCAAGCGTGCGATCGAGCAGCCGGCCGAAGAACTGAAGCAGTCATCTGCTGCGGTCCAGACATCGGCAGACAGCGTAATAAGCGCCACTGACGAAGTGAAGTCTGGCGTAGAGGATGTACAAAGCACTGTTAATGAATTAAAGAACGATATGGCCGAGGTCCGCAAGTCGATCGACGGGACTAAGGAGGATATAGAATATATACGCCTGTCTGTTGAGGAAGCTGCCGACAAGGCACCTGTTTCCGGTGGATTATCCGATGAGGAGAAGGCGGAACTTAAGAATGAGATAGCATCCGTAAAGGCTGCAATAGTCGGTTTTGATACGGGTGCTTCTTCGAATGAAGAGATAAAGACCGAACTCGCATCCATAAAGGCAGCGATAGAGGCGCTTAATTCGGGGGATGCTGCAAGCGAAGAGATAAAGACCGAACTCGCATCCATAAAGGAAGCAGTAGAAGCGCTTAATACGGGAGATGCTTCAGGCGAAGAGATAAAGACCGAACTCGCATCCATAAAGGCAGCGATAGAGGCGCTTAATTCGGGGGATGCTGCAAGCGAAGAGATAAAGACCGAACTCGCATCCATAAAGGAAGCAGTAGAAGCGCTTAATTCGGGGGATGCTGCAGGCGAAGAGATAAAGGCCGAACTCGCATCAATAAAGGGTGCGGTAGAAGCGCTTAATACAGGTGATGCTTCGGATGAAGAAGTTAAGAACGAGATCGCTGCGGTAAAGACAACCGTAGCTGAGATCAAGACTACAGTTGATGAAGTGGCAGGCAGAACGTCCGATAAGTCTTTTGCGGAGGAGCTTAAGAATGCTCTTACGGAAGCATACGGGGCGATCGAAGGTGCCAATAATAATATTTCTTCCACAAGAGGTGCAGTGGAAGAGGCAAAGCTTGGCATTGCAGATACCAAAGCTGCTGTGGAAGCAGGTAAGAACAGTCTCGAAGATGTTCGTGCGAGAGTCGAAGAGACCAAGACTGGTATCGATGGCATACAGGGTGCCGCGGATGAGATACGTGTTGGCCTGACTTCTATAGAGAGCAGATTAAACGAGCTTGGTGAAGCAAATAATACTGATGTTAGAGACAGCATTGAACAGATCAATACCATTACGGCTGAACTTAAGGCTGCAATGCTGGATATCTATGATTCACTTAATGATGCAAAGAAAACCATTACGGAAGTTCGTTCCCAGCAGAATGCCCTCGTTCAGGGGCAGGAAGACCGTACCAAGGAAGAAAAACGTGATCTTCGCGTGAGAGTAACGGACATCGGTATTGTTGCCGGCAGACTGGAAACTGCCATAGAAGAAGTCAAGATCGCTGCTGAGAAGCTTAATACTGAAGATGAGAAGGAAGAAGAGGGCATAGATGAAGTCCTCGAAGAGAGATTCAAGCAGAATGAAGAGTTTATGCACAAAGAGAGCGTTAAGGTCTATCGTAATGTGCAGGCTATCCTGAATGAGAAATCCGAAAAGCAAAACGACAGCAATGATCTTAACAGGAAGACCATTGAACAGAAAGTTTCCCGCGTTCACGGTGTTGCTGTATTTAGCCTGATAGTCGGTATCATCAATCTGGCTGTGATAATCCTCAGGATTTTTGGTATAATCTGAAGAACAATTTTGAAATGGTTGCAAAGGCGCAGCATCAGGAGCATTGGATCTTCCTGTGCTGCGTTTTTCGGAGATTAATATAAACGTAATTGTATTTCGTATGAGCAGAGTTGACAGAAAAATCGCAGAGAATCTAAAACGTATCAGGAAGGCCGGAAATATGAGCCTTGATACTATGGCGGCACGTACCGGTGTAAGTAAATCCATGCTCGGACAGATAGAGCGCGGAGAATCCAATCCGACTGTTGCCACCATTGAGAAGATCGCGGAAGGTCTTAAGATCAGCTTTGACGAGCTCTTTTATACGAGAGAAGAGGATATAAGAGTGGTGGATCCCGAGCGTATGGAGATCTACCGTGAGAAAGAAGGAAAGTATCGTATAAGACAGATCTTCGGCTATGACAGCCGGAGGACTTTTGAAGTATATCAGGCAGAGATCTATCCCAGCGGAAGCATGAGGGATATAACGGATAAGGAAGATGCAGTACGCTATATCACCGTCCTCGAGGGTGAGCTGCTTCTTCATGCGGATCACGAGGTTTATACCTTAAGCCCCGGAGATGAGGTTCGTATCGCAGGCGGAAAGGCTTATCAGATAGAGAATCGCTCGGGTATGTTCGCAAGAATATCACTTCTGCTGTCTTTTGAAAGGGGCACCAGAAGGTGATTCGTTCTTCATGTTTTGACAGATTGAGAACTGTGGCTATCTTACATACGGCAGCAGCTGCCGTCTTTTTTTATGTTCTTTTGATGCCGGGGTTCAGGCCTTTTGATATCATCCCCGGGGCAGGGGAAGTGGTGACGGTCTATATGGACGGAGTGGAGATCGGCACTTTAAATGCGGGCATTGATACAATGGAATTGTATCGTGAGGCCCGAAGGGAGTTTTCTTCAGAACACGGAAAGCTTGTTTTTTCCGAGATGCCGGAGTTTGAATTCGTGAAGAAAGCGGCATTCTTTTGCCATACGGATTCAGAGAAAGAAATCACAGCGAAGATAAAGTCGAGGCTTGAGAGCGGCATCAGGGATGATCTTGCGCCTTCCTATTCAATAAAGGTTAACGGGACGGTTGTAACCGTAAAAAGCGCAGAGGAAGCCGGAGGCGTGCTGAAAAGCGCCATAGAGCGGTATGACAGGGATGATGCTTTTGATATAGAACTGGTTAAGGATTCTTCCAGAGAGTTCAACGTCCTGATCCCTAAGATTGTGGATAAGAATAATTCAGATGCAGATCTGTCGGCTCCTCTTGCGGCAGGTGCAGGTCATATAGAAGAAGATCTGTCAGTATGCGAATTTAAAAACTCCGGTGAAGGGTTTGACAGTTTTGATTATTGCGTTAATGATATAGCTTTTTCGGATGATGTCGAGATAGTTGAATCGTATCTGGCAGCAGGTGAAGCGGCGGATCCGGAGCTTGCTTCTTCCATGCTCTTTGATCTGCAGGAAGTCCAGCAGATATATACGGTTCAAAAGGGAGATACATTATCTGAGATCGCTCTTACCGTGGGATTGCCCCTTGATGAGATCATAGCTTTAAATGACAGTCTTGAGAATGAAAATTCGGTTATCCATCCCGATGAAGAACTTATCATCACGGTTCCGGAACCTGAGCTTTCCGTTGTATGGAAAGAGACGGAGAGGGTAGAAGAGATATATGATCTTCCTACAGAATATATATACAACGATTCCTGGTATACCAATCATTCGGAGGTGATCACACAGCCTTCGGCCGGATGTCGGGATGCGGTCATAATGACCACCAGGATGGATGATAAAGAGATAAGTCGTGAAGTGCTCTACGAAGAGATTAAAGCTCCTGCGGTAGCAAAGGTGGTTGAGGTAGGAACTATAATCCCTCCGACATTTATAAAGCCTATATCCGGCGGAAGGATGTCTTCTCCCTTCGGAAGGCGAAAGAAACCAAAGGCGGGAGCTTCAAGCTTCCACAAAGGCATAGACTGGGCTACACCTGTCGGAACATCTGTATATGCATCCTCCGGCGGAACGGTGGTCAAGGCCGGATGGGGAAGCGGATACGGATATGTTGTCTATATCAATCATCCCAACGGAATGCAGACCAGATACGGACATCTGAGCAAGGTTTATGCAAAGGTAGGACAGACTGTAAAACAGGGAGAAGTCATCGCGGCAAGCGGAAATACAGGCGTCAGCACAGGACCGCATATACATTTTGAGATACTTGTAGGCGGTACCCAGGTTGATCCGATGAACTATCTCTGATAAGTCAAGAGAACGTTAGTTCCGAACGCATGCACGGATTTTGACAATGGGCTGTCCGTGCGATATAATGCCATTCGGATTTTGAAAAAACCATGGAGTAGAGATTTATGGACAGGTATATCATCCGTGGCGGCAATCCCTTAGTCGGTGAAGTTACGATCGGCGGGGCAAAGAATGCCGCACTCGGGATCCTTGCAGCAGCGATAATGACAAGCGACCCCGTGAGGATAGAAAATGTTCCGGCTGTTACGGATACGGAAATACTGCTGAAAGCTGTTGAAGGCATCGGTGTCAAGATAACGAGACCCGAGAAGCATACCGTGATAATGGACAGCTCGAAGTTAAACAGTACTTTCATAGATGATGAATATATGAAGAAGATCCGCGCTTCCTACTATCTTGTAGGAGCTCTTCTCGGAAGAGACAAGCGTGCGGAGGTTCCTCTTCCCGGCGGATGCAATATCGGAGTACGCGGTATCGACCAGCACTTAAAGGGATTCAAGGCCCTGGGAGCAAAGGTTAAGATCGTACACGGATGCATTTCGGCTGAGGCTAAGGAACTTCGCGGTGCTCATATATTCTTCGATAAGGTTTCCGTAGGTGCTACCATCAATGTAATGATGGCTGCAGCGCTTGCTTCAGGCAGAACCATAATCGAGAATGCTGCAAAGGAACCCCACGTGGTAGATCTTGCGAACTTCCTTAACAGCATGGGAGCAAATATACGTGGTGCGGGAACAGATGTCATCCGTATCAGAGGCGTTGAGAGACTTCACGGAACTGATTATGCGATCATACCTGATCAGATAGAAGCGGGAACTTATATGGCGGCTGTAGCAGCCTGCCACGGTGATCTGATCATCAGGAATGTTATTCCTAAGCATCTGGAGTGTATTACGGCGAAGCTTTCCGAAATAGGCTGCCAGATAACGGAATTCGATGATGCGGTACAGGTTACATCCTACGAGCCGCTCACATCCACTCAGGTAAGAACGCTCCCTTATCCCGGATTTCCTACGGATATGCAGCCGCAGATAACGGTTGCGCTGGGACTTGCGCAGGGGATCAGTATAGTTACCGAAGGAATATTTGATAACCGCTTTAAATATGTTGATGAGCTCGTTAGAATGGGCGCATCCATTAAGGTAGAGAATAATATGGCGCTTATCACCGGCGTCAGCAAATATACGGGAACGGGCATTGTTGCTCCGGACCTGAGAGCTGGAGCGGCATTGGTAATTGCAGGACTTGCTGCTGAAGGTGAGACCATAGTCGAGGATACAAGCTTCGTTGAAAGAGGCTATGAGGAATTCGATGAGAAGTTAAGGGCTGTGGGTGCCGATATAACAAAGGCTGCCGAAGGATGGGAATTTGAAAAGTCCCGACTTAGGATAGCGGAATAAAGAGCATAATTAAAAGCCATCCGTAAGGATGGCTTTTTTGTGATGTTTTATCATGAGATCATTTCGGGTGCCGTATTATATGGATTTTCCGGTTACAGGATCTGTACGATTGACAACTCCCTATTCTTGGCAAGCTCTAAGAAGCTGCCGTCTTCCATCTGAAGCATGGGCTTTGAAAGCTGCTGCTTATTTATCCACTTAACTGTTCCGATGCGACCGTCGCTAAGGAGCACTCTGTTATCGATATAGGTATTTACCACACTTTCGAGGAAAGTCATGATGAAGACCACATCGTATTTCTGAAGACCTTCTTCTTCAAAGATCTCAATTACTTTGAAGGGGCACATACCTTTACGATACACTCTGTCTGCAGTCATGGCATCATATACGTCGGCTATGGCTACAAGCTTGGCATATCTGTCTATCTTATCGGCAGTAAGCTTCATGGGATATCCGCTTCCGTCGCATTTCTCGTGATGCTCGAGAGCGGATAACTTGATATGTTCACTGATATTCTGATTCTGAAGTATGTGATATCCGAAAGCGGGGTGTGACTGTATGAGCTTGAATTCGGTATCCGTAAGCTTACCGGGTTTCTTTATAATGGCGTCTTCGATCTTGAGCTTTCCTATATCATGAAGCATACCGCAGGACGTTGCGAGCTTAACTTCTTCTTCGGGAAGCTTGAGCCATTGTGCGAATACGTTGCATATCATGGCAACGTTCATGCTGTGAGTAAAGGTAAGGTCATCAAAGTCACGCATATTGTGAAGCATGTCGAATACGCTGAAAGTATTGGACTGTGAGTCGATGATCTTGAGCGTATCGCCGATCATATGATCCACATCAATGGGAACATTCTTTTCAACAATATCATTCAGTGTGGACTTAAGTTCTCCGACATTCTCCGTGAAATCGGATCTGAACTGTTTGAACTGAGGAGAAGCTTTTAACTTCTCGAAGTGGGAAGGTTCTTCGAATTCGGCGATGACTTGTTTTGAAGTATCCTTTATGCCGATCAGGGCTTCGAGTACCGAGTCTGCTTCTGCCGCAGCATCGATGTTACCTGATTCCACGTCTGCAATATCAGAGCTTTCTTCGACGATCTCTTCGACTTCCATGCCGACGGGATCCTCGATCCTTATATCAGTTATGTTATAGGTGGAAAGTCTGTAGATAGCACGGTCCGTGAGAGTGAGACCCTTGGGGAGGATCAGCTGGCCGTCCTGTATTACATCTCTTGCAACTACCATTCCGGGAATCAGAATTTCTGTTTTAACATGTTTCATGAGTCACAATACAGGTGCGGGGTGCACCGTTCCCCCTTCTAATAGTATAGTAACTTAATTTTAGCTTAATTTTAACGTTTGCTCAAGTATATCGAAGCTGTAAAAGCTATGGATGTGACCCGATCATGATATTTAATCATTGACATAATCTTATATAGGCTGTATCCTCATATCTGTAAAAAATAAATATGTGTGATCTCTTATTCAGAGTGGCGGAGGTACATAGGACCTGTGAAACCACGGCAACCCCCGAAAGGGAAGGTGCCTACCTGAGCGAGAATTGTGTTCGAACAATAAGAGGATCTGCTTTATGGGTCCGCTTATCGAATAAGCGGATTTTTTGTTAAGAGAGATATTTTTAATAACAGTTGGCAGAGATCGGAAACAGAGGTCACGACGACAGCAAAGCGCAAAAGCGCAGAAGGAGACAAAATGTCAGAAAAAAGATTATTTACTTCAGAGTCGGTAACAGAAGGCCATCCCGACAAAGTCTGCGATGCAATTTCGGATGCCATACTTGATGCCTGCATCGAGCAGGATCCTATGAGCAGAGTTGCATGTGAGACCATGGCATGTACAGGATTTGTGGTTGTTACAGGTGAGATCACAACAAAGGCATATGTTGATATCCCCAAGGTTGTAAGAGAAACTGTCAAGGAGATCGGTTACGACCGTTCGGAGTACGGTTTTGACGGTAATACCTGTGCAGTATTCTCTGCTATTGATGAGCAGTCTGCCGATATCGCGATGGGTGTTGACAAGGCTCTTGAAGCTAAGGAAGGTGCGCTTAAGGATGATCTTGATACAGGTGCCGGCGATCAGGGTATGATGTTCGGATTCGCTTCAAACGAGACTCCCGAGCTTATGCCTTATCCCATCTCGCTTGCTCACAAGCTCTGCAGACAGCTTACAAAGGTTCGTAAGGACGGTACTCTCAAGTATCTTCGTCCGGACGGAAAGAGCCAGGTATCCGTTGAGTATGATGAGAACGGCAAGCCTGTAAGACTTGAGGCTGTAGTTCTTTCAACTCAGCACGATGATGATGTTACACAGGAGAAGATCCATGAGGATATCAAGAAGTATGTATTTGATCCCGTTCTTCCCGCAGAGATGATCGATGCAGATACAAAGTTCTTCATCAATCCTACAGGACGTTTCGTTATCGGCGGACCTCACGGTGATGCAGGTCTTACAGGACGTAAGATCATCGTAGATACCTACGGCGGATATGCTCGTCACGGCGGCGGAGCTTTCTCCGGAAAGGACTGCACCAAGGTTGACCGTTCTGCGGCATATGCAGCAAGATATGTTGCAAAGAATATCGTAGCTGCAGGTCTTGCAGACAAGTGCGAGATACAGCTTTCTTATGCTATCGGTGTTGCTCAGCCTACATCTATCCAGGTTGATACGGCAGGAACAGGTAAGCTTTCCGATGAGAAGCTGACACAGATCGTTCGTGAGAACTTCGATCTTCGTCCCGCCGGTATCATCAAGATGCTTGATCTCCGCAGACCTATCTACAAGCAGACCGCTGCATACGGACACTTCGGACGTGATGATGTAAGCCTTCCCTGGGAGAATACAGACAAGGTTGATGTTTTAAAGAAATATCTCTAAGATAAAAACAGATTACAGTCCCGTGAAGACCTCACGGGACTGTTTTTCAGATCGCAGTTTCTCAGATAAATTTTTGGATTGAAATATTAAAATACATATGTTATTTTGATATAAGAATAAAAGAAGGGCACACGTACCGTGTGTGGGTGAAAAAATGAAAAACAGATAATTTGATCAGGTGAACGCGAACATGAAAAATAGGGCCTAAAATGGTCTGTTTGTGTATGCCGGATTGGATTATCGTATTCATTTTGAAGTCACCTTTAAGTGATGCTCTTTTCGGCATATATCCGGTCTTCATTTTGTACGTATGATCTGCTTCCGGCGGGAGCAGATTTTTTTATGCTCTCAGGAGAGAGGAGATAATTATATGGCACAGATACAGATAAATAACCTGACATTTGCGTATGAAGGAAATGCTGATGATGTTTTTACGGATGTTACTTTTAATATGGATACAGACTGGAAGCTGGGACTGATAGGACGAAACGGGAAGGGGAAGACTACATTGCTCAACCTTCTCATGGGCCGTTATGAATATAAGGGTTCCGTTAAGACGGATGCTCGTTTTGACTATTTTCCCTATCATGTATCGAAAGGGGATCTGACAAGGACTGCATCGGATCTCATGGAGATCTGGAAACCGCAGGCGGAGCTGTGGCAGGTTCTCATCGGAATGAATGAGCTTAAGATGGATGCAGAGTGTCTTTACAGACCATTCGGAACACTGAGCTTCGGAGAAAGGTCGAGAGTGATGCTGGCAGTACTCTTTGCGGCGGAAAATGAGTTCCTGTTGATCGATGAGCCCACGAATCATCTGGATACGAATGCAAGAGAGATTGTAAAGGAATATCTTGCATCGAAGAAGGGATTTATAGTTGTCTCTCATGACAGGGATCTGCTTGACGGAGTCTGTGATCATGTTCTTGTATTTAACAGATCTACGATAGAAGTTCAGTCCGGTAATTTTTCTTCCTGGTGGGAAAATAAAGAAAAGAAGGATGCCTTCTCAAAAGCGGAAAACGAAAAGCATCTAAAAGAGATCGGGAAGCTTAAGGCTGCTGCGGACAGAAGCAGCAGATGGGCAGATAAAAATGAAAATACCAAGATCGGTTTTGATCCTGTTAAGGAGCCTGACAGGTGTATATCCACCAGATCCTATATCGGAGCAAAGACAAAGAAGATGCAGTCCCGTGTTAAGTCTTATGAACAGCGTATCAATCGTGAGATAGAAGAAAAGGAAGATCTGTTGCGGGATATCGAGAAGGTAACGGATCTGAAGATCGAACCGCTTAAGTTTCATAAGGAAGTACTCATCAATGCGAATGATCTGTCCCTTGCCTATGATGAGGGTAAAAAAAGATTGTTTGAAGGAGTGCGGTTTCAGGTAAAGCGCGGAGAGCGAGTGATACTTTCCGGCGGGAACGGATGCGGAAAATCCAGCATTATTAAAGCGGTAATGCAAAGATTAAGCGACAGTGCGGATCAAACGGGATTATCTATATCGGGAGTTTTTGATGTGGCATCCGGAATGACCGTATCTTTTGTCAGTCAGGATACATCATTCTTAAAAGGGACTCTGAAAAAATTCTGTGAGGACAGAGGTTTAAACGAAAGTCTTTTTCTTGCTGTGCTCAGACAACTGGATTTTGAACGGGAACAGTTGTCAAAGAATATGGAGGATTATTCGGAAGGACAGAAGAAGAAAGTTCTGGTGGCAGCAAGTCTTATCACACCGGCGCATATATATATATGGGATGAACCGCTGAACTTTATAGATATATTTTCACGTATGCAGATTGAAAAACTGATACTTAAATATGAGCCTACGATGCTGCTTGTAGAGCATGACATCAGATTTCAGGAAAAGATCGGTACAAAAGTGATAAAGATACAATGAGCTAAAGATAAAACAGATGAATCGAACAAATGTTTGACACGAGATCGCGGCTGATATAAAATGATACTGTTATGGATGATGGCGGACGTACATATGTGGCAATAGATCTGAAGAGCTTTTATGCTTCTGTCGAGGCTGTGGACAGGGGATATGATCCCCTGTCGGTCAACCTTGTGGTTGCCGATGCCTCGCGTACGGAGAAGACCATCTGTCTTGCAGTATCGCCGGCTCTTAAGGCTTACGGCATATCCGGACGCGCAAGACTTTTTGAAGTTGTTCAGAAAGTAAGAGAGATCAATGCGGTGCGCCTTAAGGCGGCGGGAGGATCATTCTCCGGCAAGTCGGTAATAGCGCAGGAGATAGACAGAGACAGAACAATTGAGCTTGATTATATCGCTGCACCTCCTAGGATGAAGCTTTATATGGATACCAGTGCGAAGATATATTCCATTTATCTGAAATATATCGCGCCGGAGGATATGCTGGTTTATTCCGTAGATGAGGTATTTCTTGATGTAACGGATTATCTTCATACATACGGCATGACAGCCCACGAACTGACTATCAAAATGATACGTGATGTTCTTGCGGAGACGGGGATAACTGCCACTGCGGGGATCGGTACCAATATGTATCTTGCCAAGATAGCCATGGATGTGACGGCGAAGCATATGCCGGCAGATAAAGACGGCGTGCGTATCGCGGAGCTCAATGAATATACATACAGAAAGACACTGTGGAAGCATGAACCAATTACCGATTTCTGGAGAGTGGGGCCGGGAACCGCAAGGCGACTTTATGCTCACGGTATGCGTAATATGTTTGATGTGGCAAAATGCTCCATCGGAAAAGAGGAAGATTATTACAATGAGGATCTGCTTTATAAGATCTTCGGTATTAATGCGGAGCTTCTGATCAATCACGCATGGGGATGGGAACCTGCTACTATAAAAAGTGCCAAATCATACAGGCCGGTTAATAACAGCTTAAGCTCGGGCCAGGTACTTAAGGAACCCTACAGTGCGGAAAAGGGGAAGCTCATCGTGAAGGAGATGACTGATCTCCTGGTGCTGGATCTGGTGGATAAGGACCTGGTCACGGATCAGATGGTACTTACCGTTGTATATGATACGGAGAATCTGACCGACCCCGAGAGAAGGAAGCGCTACAAGGGACCTGTAGTACGGGATCATTACGGAAGGGAGATGCCCAAATATGCTCATGGTACGGAACATCTGGAGAAGCAGACATCCTCTACGATAATGATAACGGATGCGGTTTCAAGACTTTATGACAGGATCATCAATTACGATCTGCTCATCAGAAAAGTCTATGTCGTGGCGGATCATGTAGTCAGACGATCAGAGATGAAAAGCGATGAGCCTGAGTACAGACAGCTGGATCTGTTTACGGATAATGAGGAACTGGAGAAGAAAAAGAAGGAAGACTGTGAGAAGGAAGAAAAGGAGCTCAGACTTCAAAAAGCGGTGATAGCCATGCAGAAGAAGTATGGAAAGAATGCAGTCCTTAAGGGGATGAATCTTGAAAAAGGCGCCATGACAGTTGAACGTAACAGCCAGATAGGCGGACACAAGGCGTAGCATAATGTAATGAACCACGTAAGCGTAGAGCGTCAGAATGCGCGGCGCGTTGCGGAAGCATATGACCTTGTGCGCGGTGATTGTGATAAAATAAAAACAGTCGTGGTATACGGCGATCCTATACAACTGATAATTCTTAAAATACAGGGGATACGGGGGAAGGATAATGAATATCGAAAAAACAGATTTTTGTGCAATGACTTCCGGACAGCGTGCGGATTACTGGAAAAAGCACATACTCGACGGCAGTATATTCAAGGATGAGCTGGTTAAGCTTATGGAAAGCGGGACAGAAGAGGGAGAATTAAACGACCGCTTCTACAAGGAGCTTTCCTTCGGAACTGCGGGGCTGCGCGGAAAGATAGGCGCGGGAAGTAACCGCATGAATTTTCATACTGTGGGAAGAGCGGCACAGGGTATCGCGGATTATATCAATTCATGCGGTAAGGATGCTGCGTCTAAAGGTGTAGTCATAGCTCACGATCCCAGACATTTTTCCAAAGAATTCTCACTTATGACCGCGCAGATATTTGCGAAGAACGGGATCAGGGCATATATTTTTCCGGACATGAGACCCACGCCGCAGCTCGCATATATCATAAGGCTGCTCGGCACAGTCTCGGGAGTAAATATCACTGCATCTCACAATCCTAAGGAATATAACGGATTCAAGGCGTATTGGGAAGACGGATGTCAGGTGAGCTCCAAGGTTGCGGACGGAATGACGGAATGTATTTTCAAACTTGATTATTTCTCTCATGCGACATCTGATATCATAGATGCTTTTGCATCGGGCGATACTTATGAAGCAGGCAGAGATGATCTTATCACCGTACTTGGTCCGGAATATGATGAGAAATATCTTAAGGCTATAGAGTCTCTCGCGATACATGAAGGGGACGATCTTGATCTGTCGATACCTCTTGTTTATACACCGTTAAACGGAGCGGGAAGTATCCCTTTCTCGCAGATGTTAAGAGACAGAGGATTTACAGACTGGCATATAGTGGAAGAACAAAGGGATCCGGATCCGGACTTTACGACAGTAGGATATCCCAATCCCGAAGCGCCTGCAGCATTTAAGATGTCTGAAGAACTTGGACACAGGGTCGGTGCGGAGCTTATCATGGCAACAGATCCGGATGCGGACAGGTTTGCGATAGAGCTTCTCGGAGAGGATGGAAATTACGTGCCGTTAAACGGCAATCAGACCGGATATATTCTTGTTAATTACATCCTGGAAGGTATGAAGGATGCGGATATACTTCCGGATAACGGCGCAATGGTGAAGTCTATAGTGACTTCCACCATGTCATCCAAGATGGCCGAAGCCTACGGTGTAACCATGTATGAATCCCTTACGGGCTTTAAGAATATCTGCGGGCAGATACCTTTTCTGGAAGAGAATGATAAGAAATATCTCTTCGGATACGAGGAGTCTGTAGGATATGCGGCATGTCCGGATATCCGTGATAAAGACGGTATCAGTGCGGGAATGCTCGTGGCAGAGGCTGCTGCTTATTACAGGAAAAAGGGCAAGACACTCTGGCAGGTTCTTATGGGATTGTATGAGAAGTACGGTTTTTATGCGGAAGATGAGCCAAATCTCGTGTTGGAGGGAGAAGCAGGTGCGGCTCGTATCTCAAGGATGATGGAGCGGATAAGAAAGAATCCGCCGACAGAGGTGGCGGGGCGTAGAGTCCTTAAGGTCATAGATTACAAGGACGGATATTTTTACGATGATAAGGGAGGTGAGCTCTTAAAAGATACAAGGAGCATAGCACCGGTTCCGGGCACTAACGCTCTCAGATTCTTCCTTGAAGAGAAGGGGGCTTCCGATGGAGCATCCGATACATGGTTTGCCATCAGACCTTCAGGAACGGAACCCAAGATAAAATTCTATTTCTATACCAGACAGGCATCCAGAGAAGAAGCTCTTGATGCAAATAAACGGATAAGAGAAGATATCTTATCCGTTATAGAGAGTGTTGAATAAAGTTTTCATATTGAGTTAGCAGTGAGGGTGTACGGCTTCGAGAACCGCATCGTAGGATTCGAGATAGTCGGCACCCTTTTGTACTTCAGAGAATGAGAGGTCAGGATAACCAAGCTGTCTTAAACATTCATATATCGCTATGGCAGCTGCATTGCTCAGGTTAAGGCTTCTGCATTCGGCAGCCATGGGTATCCTGAAGCACCTGTCCAGATTTTCTTTTAATATCTCAGGCGGGATACCGGTGCTTTCTTTTCCGAAGATCAGATATATATCCATATCGGAAGGTATGGCTTTGAAGTCGATATCGGAAGGCGCCTTTTTCCCGTATCTTGTCATGAAGAAATACTCGCCCTTATTCTTTTTTGCGAAGTCGTCAAAGTTTTCATATAGAGTATATTCCGACCATGTGATATGATTTGTGCTTGCACGTCTGAATTTTGGATTGTCTATGTCAAAGCCGAGGGGCTTGATCAGATGGAGCATGAATCCGGCAGCAACACAGGTACGCATGATATTTCCGGTATTTTGCGGGATCTCCGGTTCGAATAAAACTACATTAAGTCTTTTTTTCATAAATATTATCCTCTGTATTTATTTCCTAAGTGCAATTTCCAATCCGTTTATTATAAATTCTCTTGCACCGTAAAGGCGCAGGCTTTAAAATAAAGGATATAGGCGCGTCGGAAGGTGCGACGGTAAGGTGTTTTGTGCATTCGTGGAGGTAGACATATGTTTGTGACTTACAGCTGCATTGAGAACGGAAGCAACGCCCAGACTTGCGAGATAGCAACATTTTACGGGATCCGTTATAACAGGAACGGTTTTGCCGTATTATCAACGGAGCATAAGAATCACGATTATCTTATGCCAATGACTCACGGAGGATATCTTGAGCTTCAGGAGAAGATCACGAAGATAATCCGAAACGGCTCCGGCGGTATCAGTATAACAGGCGCTCCGGTATTCAGAGTACGCAGAGGAGCGATACTTCCCATGGATGATACATTTAGTGCACACTATAGCGCAGTAAGCATGTGACAACATATATCATTATTAACAAAGGCGCGATGCATATCAATGTGTCGCGCCTTTTTGATTATTATGATATTAAAGCAGATTTGCAATGAGATGGATGAGCTCTTCGCTCTTTTTCCATCCGAGACAGGGATCTGTTATGGACATTCCGTAGTGGCCGTCACCGATCTTCTGTGCTCCGTCTTCTATATAACTTTCGATCATAAGTCCCTTGACCATTTTTTTAACATCATCCGAATGGCGGATACTGTAAAGGACATCCTTTGCGATCCTGATCTGTTCCATATACTGTTTGCCTGAGTTGGCATGGTTGGTATCAACTATTACTGCAGGATTCTTGATATCTTTTTCAAAGTAAGATCCGGCCAGGTTGATCAGATCTTCGTAATGGTAGTTCGGATGACTTCTTCCGAATTTATCCACGGATCCTCTGAGTATGGCATGTGCCAGGGGATTGCCGGGAGTCTGAACTTCCCATCCTCTGTACTGGAAACGCTGAGGGCTCTGTGCAGCGATGATGGAATTGAGCATAACGGCGATATCTCCGCTGGTAGGATTCTTCATACCTGCGGGGATGCCAAGGCCGCTTGCTACAAGTCTGTGCTCCTGATCTTCGACCGATCTTGCACCGATGGCGACATATGAGAGCAGGTCGGATAAATATCTGTGGTTTGCGGGATAGAGCATTTCTTCCGCGCAGGTAAAACCTGTCTCACTTACGATGCGGCAGTGCATCTCGCGGATAGCAATGATACCGGCCAACATATCTTCACCCTTTTCGGGGTCGGGCTGATGGAGCATGCCCTTATAGCCGAGACCTGTGGTACGGGGCTTGTTGGTATATACTCTGGGAATGATGAAGATCTTGTCTTTAACCTCTTCGGCAACCTTCTGAAGACGGCTCATATAATCAAGAACCGCAGGCTCATTGTCTGCCGAACAGGGACCTATTATAAGAAGAAACTTATCTGACTTTCCTTCGAAGATCTCTGCGATCTGGTTGTCACGTTCTTCCTTGATAGCTTTAACATTATCCGGAATAGGAAACTGCTCCTTGAGCTCACTGGGAAGGGGGAGCTTTCTGATAAAATCCATTTGCATATCCATAATAAAAACCTCCAAGAAGAGTATTCTCGACCTTACGGCAAACTATTTTATCTGTATACACCTTGCCTTGTCAACAATGCAAAGCCATGTCTTATGTGATACAATTAGAACATAAAACCGTTATGGCTGTATGGTATGGGAAGGGGGTTGCCTATGCTGAAGGATCATGTGAAGGGAAATGTTCCCGATAAAGATGTTCTGAAGACCATGATAAGGGAAGAGGAGGCAAAGCTTTCGGGATCTCTTATGAAGATCAAGGAAGCGAAGCTGCCTGTTATGGTAATATGCGAGGGATGGGGCGGAGCCGGAAAAGGCAGTACCCTGGGGAAAGTGATCAATGCCATCGATCCGAGGTTTTTTAAACTGAAGACCTATGAAGGGACACCTTCCGATGATGAGAAGAGATATCCCTTCCTTTACAGATATATCCTGACTATACCGGAGGGCGGAAAGTTCACCTTCTATGACGGATACTGGATGCATGAGATCACAGATGCCGTTAGAGAAGGAACACTTTCACCGGAGGAATATGCCAAACGCATAGAGAGCATCAACAGGACTGAGCGTTCTCTCCATGACAACGGATATCTTATAGTCAAGTTTTTCTTTAATATAAGCAGGAAAGAACAAAAGAAGCGGCTTGAAGAACTGATGGAAGATAAGGATACGGAATGGCGTGTTTCTAAAAGCGACCTGAAGGAGAACAGCCGGTATGATAAGTGTCTTGAGATATATGACAGATATCTGACAGATACCAATCGTTCCATTGCACCGTGGTATATAATTGATGCGAAGGAATCAAAAACTGCCGAATGGCAGATGCTGGGATTTTTAAATCAGAGTATCGATACGGCATTGAAGAATAAGGCGCTTGCGGTACCTATATTGCAGAATACTTTTCCTCTTGTTCAGATGCCGAAGCTTTCGGATATCCCCCTTGAGGGGAAGACTCTTACGGATGAGGAATATAAAGAGACTCTCGATAAGTTAAAAAAGGAATTGAGAGATCTTCATTACAGGCTTTACCGCAAGAAGATCCCTGTTGTGATCGCCTATGAAGGCTGGGATGCGGCAGGAAAAGGCGGAAATATAAAGAGGATCACGGGAGCGCTGGATCCCAGAGGATATGAGGTCCATCCCATAGCAAGTCCAGAGCCACATGAGAAATCGAGGCATTTCCTGTGGAGATTCTGGAACAGGATACCCCGCACGGGGCATATTGCCATATTTGACCGCACCTGGTACGGCAGGGTCATGGTAGAACGTCTGGAAGGTTTTTGCTCGGAAAATGACTGGCAGAGAGCTTATAATGAGATAAACGAATTCGAAAAGGAACTGAGTGACTGGGGCGCCATAATAATCAAATTCTGGGTTCAGATCGATAAGGACACTCAGCTCGCGAGATTCACGGACAGACAGAATACACCGGAAAAGAAGTGGAAGATAACCGATGAGGACTGGCGTAACCGTGAAAAATGGGATCTGTATGAAGATGCCGTTAACGAAATGATAGAGAAGACCAGTACCGAATATGCAAAGTGGTACATACTCGAATCGGTAGATAAAAAATATGCTAGGATAAAGGCTCTGGAGATCGTGATAGATCAGCTGAAGGAGGCTTTGGACGGAAAACGGAAGAATAAATAATGTCTGATATTGTAATACATTTACCACTTGCGGATTATGTGCAGAAGGTGATAGACGAAAAAGGGCTTAAGCTCGCCGATGTGGCAAAAGATTCATCCTTAAGTGAAGGATATCTGGACCAGATAATCAGAGGACTTAAGTCGAATCCGACACGGGATGAGATAATATGTCTTGCTTTTGGCCTCAAGATGAATATCCCCGAACTGTATGCGCTGATGCAGATAGCCGGAACCCCGATACTCAGTGCCGGGAGTAGGAAGGACAGCATAGTATACATGACAGTGACCAGAGAAATGGGGCTTAAGCGATGCATGGAGCTTCTCGCAGAATGCGGAGAAGAATTTATCATACTCAGCAATTCATAAAGCGCTCACAGCGCGAACCATCGTGGAGGTAAAAGATGGATAATTCAAAAAAGAAATTACTGATCGCTATAGGATCGACAGTGGCAGCAGGTGTGCTGTTGCTTGCGGTCATCCTTGGCACAAGAGGTTCCGCAGGCGGAGCTGTAACTGATTCCGGCAGCGCAGCTGTTGCACAGACAGGTGCAGGTGCGGTTCAGGGAAGCGCGGGGGAACTGGTTGCGTCACAGACGGGAGATGTTACCCAGAGCGCGGATGCGGCTGTTACGGCAGGACAGACTCCTGCAGCAGGCGGTACCGGAGCAGTAAACAATAATAGTTTCTATGCGGAGATAAAATCTGCCAACAGCTGGGGAGAGTCACCTGTATTCAATCAGCTTGATATCAAGCTTGTAAACAAATCCGGAATGGATGTTAACGGCTGGACACTTGCGATCAATGTTGGTGATGCCAAGATCGACAGCGGCTGGAGCGGCAATTACAGCATATCCGGTGGTGTGCTTACGGTAACAGGTGTTGATTACAACAATACGATCACTTCCGGAAGCAATGCGGATATAGGTGTGATACTTTCGGGGATCACCGGAGACTTAAGTTATACACTTACTGCGGGAAGCACAACAGTAAGCGGTACTGCAAATAACAACAGTAATTCCGGCAATAACCAGACAGCAAATAGCAATGCGGGCAACGGCGGAAATCAGGGGAATGCACAGACAGGCGCAGCACTTCCTGTTCCGGCACCTACTACGGATGACTGGCTGCACACCGACGGAAACGGAATATATGACAAGAATGGAAAGCAGGTATGGCTTACAGGCTGCAACTGGTTTGGATATAACACAGGCACCAACACTTTCGACGGACTTTGGGCATGTGATCTGAACAATTCGATCAAGGGTATTGCAGATCACGGATTCAATCTTCTCCGCGTACCTATTTCTGCCGAACTCATTCTTCAGTGGAAGAACGGAAAAGCGCCCGAAGCAAACTTCAATCAGGCTACCAATTCATATCTGGTAGGCATGAACAGTCTTGAGATATTTGATTATGTAGTAGGACAGTGCAGAGCAAACGGTCTTAAGATCATGCTTGATATCCACAGCGCAGAGACCAATGCGTCAGGACATACAGTCAATCTCTGGTATACGGATAAGATCACAACAGCGGATTATGAAGCTGCTCTTGCATGGATGGCGGATCGTTATAAGAATGATGATACCATTATTGCATTTGACTTAAAGAATGAGCCTCACGGAAAGCCTAATGAAGGTACATCGGCAGCAGTATGGAATGATTCCACCGCGGCCAATAACTGGAAATACGAAGCAGAGAGAGCGGCGGCAGCTGTTCTTGCAAAGAATCCCAATGTTCTTATCATGGTAGAAGGAACCGAGATCTATCCGAAGAATATCGCGACTAACGGTGACTTCCATTCGACTGACAGTGCGGATTATTACTTCAACTGGTGGGGAGGCAATCTCAGAGGTGTTGCGGATTATCCTGTGAACCTTGGAAAGTATAATGATAAGCTTGTTTACTCACCTCACGACTATGGCCCTACAGTATATGAGCAGCCTTGGTTTAGCGGCAATTATACTTACGACAGTCTCATGAAGGACTGCTGGCATGATAACTGGTTCTATATCCATGAAAACGGTACGGCACCTCTTCTTATAGGTGAGTGGGGCGGATATATGACGGAGCCCAATATCACATGGATGACATATATGAGACAGCTTATCTCCAAGAATCATCTCAATCATACATTCTGGTGCTTCAATGCAAACTCCGGTGATACCGGCGGACTTGTGAAGGATGATTTCATCACATGGGATACCGAGAAATATAATTTTGTAAAGGAAGTTCTCTGGCAGGAAAACGGCAAGTTTGTAGGCCTGGATCACCAGATCCCCCTCGGCACTGCAGGCAATGGTATTACCCTGACCGATGCTAAGGGACTGTAAGGAATTGATGTTGTGAAAAAGTTGAGAATAGTTTTGCTGCTGGTAACCATCATCGCCGCTCTTGCGGCGGTGATGCTCTTTTTTAAGCCTTCAAAAGGCATCCCCGAGATAATAATCCGTGATCCGAAGACATCCGCTGATTGTCTTGTGTCTGCAAGATATCACATTGCAATGGGTGAGACAGATCAGGCCATAGCAGTTCTTGCTGAAGGCAAAAAACTCCTTTCTTCCGAAAGTGCAAACGAAGCGGATACAGCTTCTTATCACAGACAGATGAAAGAAATGTATATCCTTTGTGCGAAAATGCTTTTAAAAAAGCAGGAATACGGAAGTGCTTTAAGACTTGCCTGGTGTATTCAAAGTGACGGGAGCGAAAAAGATTTTGCGACAGACAGTCTGATCGCCATGATCATATCGGAACATGCGTGTCACGAAGCTTTTGTTAAAGAAGCGGAAGAAAAACTTGAGAAGATAAGGATCGAAGAAATTTTTCAAAAAGCCGTACAGGCTATGAATAGCGGTGACTTTCAGGATGCATATGCGATGTTTGAAAGCCTTGGCAAGTATAAAGACAGCTACGAACGACTGACAGAGTTGGATAGGATAATCGCTGCCGTTAATGAAACCACCGTATCCGGAAACGGTTTACCGCTTGATGTGATGAGCTCGCGTATAAACGGAGAAAATGTTGCCGTCATTTCTGTAGGACATGTTGATACGGATGACGGTAAGTATCATCTCTACGCGCAGCAGCCTTATGAAAGCGGCACCCAGGGTGTTGAGGTGGCGGCTGTTGATGTCTCGGAAGATCAGATATTTATTTTCCCGCTTCATAAGGACACAAAGGATTCGGTACTTTTTAAGAAATTTACGGTAGTGGGAACCGTAAGCGGAAATGAGTCGGCACTTTCCGACAGCATGTATATCCTCAATCCCGAGGAATGTGCGGAGCATACCTGTGCAAGACACGACGAGGGGCTTAAGGGTATCTTCCCCGATCCCACATGTTTTCTGAATAACAGTCTGGAGGATCTGGGTGTTGAGAAAGCCTGTTACAATCTGCCTCTCGGACTGCTGTGTGATGGGACCGGATTTGAGTATGAATATAACGGGAGAAAATATACATTTAATGCAGAGATAATCGCACAATACGATTATCTTGTTACGGAACTTAACAAGAGAGATATTCAGGTTACGCTTGTAGTGCTTAATAACCTGACATCGGATAAGACTCTTATCCACCCCGATGCATTAGACGGTACCTCGGCAAACTATTATGCTTTTAATACCGCAACGGAAGCGGGAGTTGAGAAGCTTGCGGCCATCGCTGCTTTTCTCGGAGAGAGATATTCCGATATAGGATTCGGTACGGTTGATAACTGGATAATAGGTAATGAGGTCAATGCCCGCAGGGAGTGGAATTATCTTCCGAATATTCCCGTTGATGAATTTGCGGCGGAATACGAGAAGGCGGTCAGGATCTTTTATACAGGCATCCGTTCCGAGAATGCAAACGGAAATATATATCTATGTATCGATCAGGAATGGGGCAGGGCAAATTCCGATGCTGTCCACTATGGAGGCAAAGCATTTATCAACAGCTTTCATAAATCGGCGGAAAGCTGCGGAGATTATTGCTGGAACGTAACTGTACATCCATATAACTTTCCTCTGTTTTGTCCCACGGTATGGTCGCAGCTGAATGAATCCGTATCGGTGACACACAATGCAGATTCGCCCTATGTGACCATGAAGAATATCGATGTTCTGACGGATCACTTTCGTGGCGAAGAGATGCTTGATCCAAAGGGATGTGTAAGGAGCATTCTTTGCACGGAATTCGGATATACATCGCTTGAAGGTGAGGAAAAGCAGGCGGCTTCGGTGGCATATGCATTCAGACAGGCTGAACTCAATCCTTATATTGACGGACTGATCTTCGGAAAACAGACGGACAGTGTAAGTGAGATAGAGGAAAGTAATATGGCCTGCGGATTGCTTGATCCCGACGGAAAAGAAAAGCTTGCTTATAAGTTCTATAAAGGGATAGACAGAGAAGGCGCGGAAGAGATCAGAAAAGAGGCTGCCGAGATAATCGGAGTTGATGATCTTGATTCATTAATGACACCCGGATCGGAATGATCCGGGTTTTAATTATTTATCACTTATTCTTTTTTGCTTCCGTGAATTTCGTAAGTGTCCAGACGGGTTTTTTACTGTCGTATGAAAGTTCGTAGGTGCGGGTCCCGTAAGGCTCGTCCTTTGAGATCACCAGATTAAAATCCCTTATGGTTCCGGATGTGCCGATATTTCTGCTGTCATCTTCGTGCTGTTTCAGAAGGCTTATAACGTCATGCCCGTGAGACACATTGCTGGCGTTGATGTTATTTCTGCCGATCAGATATTTTCTGAATCCGGGAAACCATTTGACGGCAAGGAAAAGCAAAGGAAAACCGAGTATAGCATTGATCACCATTGCAAGGCCCTGGAGATCATATATGGCTGAATAGCTAAGCGATGCAGAACGATCCCCAAGTGCCGAGAAGAACAGTACGTTAAAGATGATCAGCGCGGCAACGCCGATACCCAATGCAAGGAGCTGCTTTCCGCGTTCCTTTGCTTTCATTTCTTCGATAACATACTGAGAGAATTCGATCATCGATTCTCCTGTCTGTCCGTTCATGCAGAACTTGAATACATTCCCTTCCCATGTAAATCTGCACATCCATAAAGGGAGGAGACAGTAACCGTAGCGGCCTGCATTGATCTGCGGAAAATCGGCAATGGTCTTTATATTGCCGTCGCTTTGAATGCAGGATCTAAGCTGTTTCCTTACCGGACCTGCAACAGCCTTCTCGATCCTTTCTTTCTCGTCTTCCGGGGAAATATTGTAGAGACCGACTTTATATCCCGTAAGGAGAGCGGGATTAAAATCAACCATTTCGTCGAAATTATAGGGATATAGTTCAAGCACGGTTTCTTCGCGGAGCCTGGTTTCCGCACGTGCGGGGATGTTATCTACATGCATGGTGGCTATACGAGTGAGGGTTGTCTCTTTCTCTTCGCGGATCTGTCCGGGCATGACGTTGGAGCCTCCTAAAGAGAATCCTCTTTCCGTATATTCGGTTTGGGTAAATACACCTATACCGGTCACATCACAGTCAAAAAGCCAGCAGGGCATGTAAACTCCCTGCATATTATCAAGCCATTCTTTTTTGAACATGTTCTGCGGGATGCCTGCCTTTTCGGTGACGTACCTGCGCATGGTCTGTTCGGCATACTTCTTCGTCATTTTGAAGGGGATGATACCTTCGGGCATTGAAACACCTTCAAATTTATCGGTAAGTACGAAGTTGCTTCCGCAATACGGACAACTTGCAGTTGCCTGATCGCCCTGCGCTATTATCTCTGCACCGCAGGATTTACAGCTGTAGATATGAAGATCCGAACGATCGATATCGGGACCTTTTAATTTGTCCCAGGATACTTTCTCGTCTTTTGTTTTTTCGCGTGAAAGTTGGATGAATTTTTTAAGTTCGAAGTCACCGCTGCAGGTGGGACAGTACATTTTTCCGCTTTCAGGGTCAAATGAAATACCACTGCCTCCGCAACCGGGACATTTTAGACCGACGATATTTTGTGATGACATTTTTCCTCCCCTCGGGTGATGTTTAGGCTTTTGCGTAAACATTCTCAAGATTTTTTCATAAGCTTAATGAAGTCATCTTCAGTAAGCGGCTTAGAGAAATAATATCCCTGAAGCTGATCGCATTCAACCGATTTCAGATAGCCAAGCTGTTCTTTGGTTTCAACTCCTTCTGCAATGACTGTCATTCCCAGTGCCTTGGCGAGTGTGGACATATGCTTAACTATGATCGATGCTTTGTTGGAAGAGCCCAGCTCCGCAACAAAATTCATATCTATCTTAACGACATCGATGGGCATATCCTTTAGTACTCTGAGTGAAGAATAGCCTGTTCCGAAGTCGTCCATAACTATTGTAAATCCCAGTTCCTTTAACTTTTCCACTGCTTCTACAAGTCTCGTCTGATCCGCAGTACGTGCGCTCTCGGTTATCTCCAGCTTGAGATATTCTCTGTCTATGCCGTATTTATCAAGCAGAGCGACTATATCATCACCGAGAGAAGGAAGGAAAAGATTGACTCTCGATACGTTTACGCTTATAGGAACAGGCTCAACCCCTTCGTCTTTAAGTTTCTTTAAGAAAGCACAGACGAGTCCCCATACATGATGATCCAGCTTAGCTATCATGCCGTTACGTTCGAAAAGAGGGATGAATGAGTCGGGCGGAAGAAGTCCGCGTTTGGAATGATTCCAGCGAACAAGGGCTTCTGCGCTGACAACTCTACCTGTGTGTATATCATAGATAGGCTGGATATGGATACAGAACTCGTTATTTCCGAGAGCGAATTCCATGTCGTTGGTAAGTGACTGCTCTTTAAGCATGACATCTTTCACAAGACCGTTGTATTTTGTAAAGCGGTCAAGATAATTGCCTTTTATCTGCTGTATGGCGAGGCCGGCTCTGTCAAGCATGAGCTCAACGGAAGTCTCGGGATCGTTCATGCAGTAAATTGCACTGTAGATCGAAGCGTTGAATCCCGGAAGCGTCTTGGAGATAAGCTGTTCAAGATCGTTTACGATCTTTTCGGCATCCAGCTTGTCGGTAGGCATGCATACGGTAAAGATATCGGCACCGAGTCGTCCGCAGATGCCGTCGTTTCCTACGAGTACTTTAAGCCTGTCGGCGATGAGCTTCAGAATGGCAAGTGATTTTTCGGCACCGAAAAGTTCGTTTATAGCTTTGAAATGATTGACATCAAAACGAAGGAGAGTATATTCGGTGTCTTTACTCTTGCGGAGTTCGTCTGCATAATGGCAGAAGCCCTGCTCTGAGTAGACGCCTGTGAGACTGTCTGTTTCCGCGAGATGATGGAGCTTTTCAAGAGTGCGTTTTTCTGCCTCGGTGTTGATCATCTGCTGCGCCAGCTCGGTAGTCATGATGACATTGTTAACACGATGTCTGACTATTTCAATGTTGTAGGGCTTGGAGATGAAGTCCGAAGCACCTTTTGAAAGCGCCTTTAACTCATTTTCTTCCTGCCCGAACTGTGTATTTATGATAACGGGGATATTTTTAAGCTTGGGATCGGCATTGAGCATGTCGAGAAGCTGGAAACCGTCCATATTAGGCATATTGAGATCAAGTATTATGACAGAGAAATTCTTTTGCTTAAGAAGTGTGCTGGCCTCGAGACCGTCGGAAGCTTCGGTCAGTTCGTAGTCCTTTTCGAAGATGGAGTGAAGGATAGCACGGTTGGTCTTACTGTCATCAACGATGAGCATAAGTTTCTTGGAATCGGAACCGGTCATATGATACCCCCCCTGCGCTGCAGATATGAAACAGATCAAACTGTAGAATCCTTTCTAATTATACCATGGTGGCACTCTGTTAGGAAAGACGGACGGGGGTAAAAAAAGCCTTGCATTACAAATTTGTGGGTGGTATTATGAAATTCCGTGAAATATCCTTGCTTGTTTCCGGTAATAACATAGAGGAAACAGGCCAAAAGTCCAAAAGGAGGTAAAAGACAGCATGAACAAGTACGAATTAGCCGTTGTAGTCAGCGCTAAGCTCGGAGAGGATGAAAGAGCTGCTGTCATCGACAAGTGTAAGGAATATATCGCCAGATTCGGCGGTACTGTTACTAATGTCGAGACAGACCAGAATGCCAGAAAGCTTGCTTATGAGATCCAGAAGCAGACAGAAGCATTCTACAGTTTCATTCAGTTCGAGTCTGACAAGAGCGAGACACCGGTCGAACTTGAGAACAGACTTGCACTTAGAGAAGATCTTCTCCGTTTCTTATGCGTCAGAGCTGACGAAGCATAAAGAAAGGAAGCAAGAATGAACAAAGTTATTTTGATGGGACGTCTCACCAAGGATCCCGAAGTAAGATACTCACAGAAGGGCAACGATCCTATGGCGGTTGCAAAGTATACACTTGCAGTAGACCGCAGATTCTCAAGAGGAGGTAACGGATCTGATCAGCAGACAGCTGATTTCATCAGATGCACCGCTTTCGGAAAAGCCGGTGAATTTGCAGAGAAGTATTTCCACAAGGGAACCAAGATCGCTGTAACCGGAAGGATCCAGACCGGACAGTACCAGGATAAGGATGGCAAGACTGTTTATACCACAGATGTTATCGTGGAAGATCAGGAATTTGCCGAGAGCAAGAATGCCGGAGGAAACGGAAATTACCAGGCTCCGGATTCGTTTGCGGCTCCTGCCGGAGATGACGGATTCATGAATATCCCCGGTGGTATTGAGGAAGAGATTCCGTTCGGTAATTAAGTCCCATACAAGTGTCTGTATGAACAGGAGGCTTTATTATGGCATTTAACAAAGAAGACAGAGGTTCAGCACCCAGACGTCGTTCGGGTGGTATCCACCGTCGCAGAAAGGTTTGCGTATTCTGCGCAAGACCTGCAGTTAAGGAAGTTAAAGAAAATACTGAAGAGGGAAGCAGCGAAGTAAAGAAGGTTCCCACCATCAGCTACAAGGATACAGCACTTCTTCGTAAGTACGTATCCGAGAGAGGAAAGATCCTTCCCAGACGTGTAACAGGATGCTGCGCTAAGCATCAGAGAGAGCTTACAACAGCTATCAAGAGAGCACGTCATATCGCTCTTATGCCTTACGTAACAGATTGATCAAAACAATAAAGGGTTTTCACGATCTACCGCCGTATCCCGAATGGGGTGCGGCGGTTTATTTTTGTTGAGAAAAGCCACGGAATTTAGTAAAATAAGAACCGTAGTGTCGTTTGTTCGGGGACATATATGACTGACAGATTTAAAGTAAAAGGAAAACTCAGAACTTACATACAGATGCCGCTTTTGCTGGGGATCGCACTGATCATGGTCGATCTGCTCCTTTATCTTGTGAATGTGGAGGCGGGAGTGATAATGACTGTATTTGCGGTTGTATATATGACTGCCGTGATCATAGTCATGGTTACCTCCGGGCCTGCACTTAAAGGAGAACTGATAAGTTTTGCCACGGAGTACGGTCAGATCCAGAAGCAGTTATTAAAGGAGCTGGAGCTTCCTCATGCGCTGCTTGATGAAGGCGGGAGAGTCATATGGATGAACAAGGCTTTCGAAGAGCTTGGAAGTCACGAAAAGTTCTATAAGAAATCCATCACATCCATCATACCTGAGATCAACAGAGACAGATTCCCGGGGGATGAAGATACGGTTGATTACGATGTGGTATTCGGTGACAAGGATTATGAGATCAGGATGAAGCGGATCAGCCTCCAGGATATGGCCCTTTTAACCGATGTGAATGCAGGAAGGGAAGACGACGGATTTCTGATAGCTATATATCTTTTTGACAGGACAGCTCTTAAGCTGGCTCTCAAGGAGATAGACGATCAGAGTCTGGTGGCAGGTCTTATTTATATAGATAATTACGAAGAGACCATAGAGAATATAGAGGATGCGGAGAAGCGCAGTATGCTGGCCGTATATACGGATACAGCCATTAATAAGAGCTTCGGCAGTCTCGATGGTATAGTAAGGAAGACTGAGAAGGATAAATATCTTGTGATACTCAGGAAGAGTGCACTTAAGGTATTGGAAGCAGAGAAGTTCCAGATCCTTGAAGAAGTCAAGAAAGCCAGTGCAGGCAATGTGACTCCGGTCACTCTCAGTATCGGTATAGGAATGGACGGACTCTCTTATGCACAGGATTGCGAATTTGCAAGAAATGCATTGGATCTGGCTCTGGGTCGAGGCGGAGATCAGGCTGTAGTCAAGAGCAAACAGGGACTCTCATATTTCGGAGGCAGGAGCCAGCAGAAAGAGACAAGAGCAAGAGTAAAGGCTCGTGCCAAGGCTCAGGCTATGGAAGAGATCATTGCAGCAAGAGACAAGGTATTTGTCATGGGGCACCGGAACGGAGATGCAGACAGTTTCGGAGCTATGGTGGGTATCAAGTGTGCATGCATGAGACTTAAGAAGGAATGCCATATGGTACTCGACCAGGTTACTCCGTCTCTTCAGCTTTTGGTTGATTATTATCGTAATGATCCTGATTATGAAGAAGGAACTATAGTGACCGGAGCGGAGGCGATGGAGAGTGCAGGTGATAATGCTACTCTCGTGATAGTGGATGTCAACAGACCGAGCATTACGGAATGCCCCGAATTACTTAAGAAATGCGCTTCGATAATAGTGCTCGATCATCACAGACAGGGAGGAGAGGCAGTTGAGAATGCAACTCTTTCATATGTTGAGCCGGCGGCTTCAAGTGCCTGTGAAATGGTGGCTGAGATACTTCAGTATATTAAGGACGGTATCAAATTCAAGGGAACCATAGCAGACTGTCTGTATAGCGGACTGGTCCTTGATACACAGAATTTTACAGCCAGAACGGGTGTAAGAACCTTTGAGGCTGCGGCATTCCTTAAGAGGAACGGAGCGGATTCCACGAGAGTCCGCAAGCTTTTCAGGGATGATCCTTCGGATTACAAGGCTAAGGCAGAGGCTACAAGACATGCAGAGATATACAAGAAAGAATTTGCCATCTCGGTATGCCCCAGCGAAGGTCTCGGAAGTCCGACGGTTGTTGCGGCTCAGGCAGCCAATGAGCTGTTGGGGATCAGAGGTATCAAAGCAAGCTTTGTTATGACGGATTATCAGGGAAAGATATTCATATCCGCCAGATCGATAGATGAACTGAATGTTCAGCTTGTTATGGAAAAGCTTGGCGGAGGCGGACATATGACGGTCGCAGGCGCGCAGCTTGAAGATACAACAATAGAAGAAGCAGTAGAAATAATCAAGAAAACATTAGACAACATGCTCGAGGAGGGCGAAATAGGATGAAAGTAATACTTACAGAAGATGTTAAGAGTCTCGGAAAAAAGGGCGATATCGTTGACGTGAGCGACGGATACGCAAGGAATTTCCTTATCTCCCGTAAAAAAGGTCTTGAGGCTACTCCCGCTAATCTCAACAATCTCAAACTAAAAAATGCCAACGATGAGAAGATAGCAAAGCAGCAGCTTGAGGAAGCGAAAGCATTGGCAGAAAAGATCGGCAAAGCCGGCGTGAAGCTTTCCATAAAAGCAGGCGAGGGCGGAAAGACTTTCGGATCCATCTCTTCAAAGGAGATCGCGGAAGCTGCGGCAAGCCAGTGCGGATTTGAACTCGACAAGAAGAAGATCGTGCTTAAGGATCCCATCAAGGCTGAAGGTGTATATAAGATCCCTGTTAAGCTCCATCCTCAGGTTACGGGTGAGCTTACAGTTGAAGTGACCATCGCATAAGCAGGAAAACAGCCATGGCAGATCAGAACACATCAGGTGCTGTAAGGGTAAAGCCTCACGACAGTAATGCCGAGCAGGCGGTTATCGGTGGCATCTATCTTGATAATACAATAATCAAATATGTAGAGGATATACTAACCGACGGAAAGCCCTTTTATAACAGAGCCTACGGTGCGGTTTATGATGCCATGCTCGCTCTTGCACATAAGGGAATGGCCATAGATATGCTGACATTGCAGGATAAGCTTAAGGAAATGGATGTACCACCTGAAGTGGTGAATCCGGAATTCTTAAGAGACGCTCTTATGGCGGTCCCTGCGGTGACCAACGTTCCCGATTATGCTAGGATCGTTCAGGAGAAAGCAACTCTCAGAGAACTTATTACGGTTACATCCAAGATCCAGGATGAATGTTATGAGTCTAAAGAAGATGTGACGGATCTTCTGACCAGATCAGAGAAAGAGATAACCGATATCGTTCAGAGCAGAACGACCGATTCCATAGCACCTATTGGTGAAATTGTCATGGAAGCTATGGAGCGTATCAATCTGGCATATAAGACCACAGGTAATGTAACCGGACTTGCTACCGGTTTTACCGATCTTGATAATATGACTGCGGGATTTCAGGAAGGAAACCTTGTAATAATCGCTGCCCGTCCCGCAATGGGAAAGACATCACTTGTGCTTAGCATGACCAAAAATATCGCTATCAATCAGCACAAACCTGTACTCTTCTTCTCGCTGGAAATGAGCGGTACAGAGCTTTCAAACAGACTGCTTGCCATGGATTCGCATGTTGATTCCAAGAAATTCAAGACAGGTGAATTAAGTGACGCTGAATGGGAAGTTCTTGTTCAGAGCAGCGGAAGCGTAGCAAATGCAAATCTTATCCTTGCGGATAATGTATCCGGACTCGGAGACATCAGATCCATTGCAAGAAGGATGAAGACAGAGCGTGATATTCAGTTGATAATCATCGATTACCTTCAGCTTGTAAGAGCAGAGGGTAAACGTATTGCTTCCAAAGAGCAGGAAGTATCCGAAATCTCAAGAAGCTTAAAGCTCCTCGCCAAGGAACTGAGGATACCCATAATCGCACTCTCGCAGTTATCCCGTGCCGTTGAGGGAAGAAGTAAAAATGACAGACGTCCTGTTCTTTCGGATCTTCGTGAATCCGGAGCTATCGAGCAGGATGCGGATACCGTAATGTTCATCTACAGAGATGAAGTATATAACGAAGACACGGATCAGAAGAACAAAGCTGAGATCATAATAGCAAAACAGCGTAGCGGACCCATAGGTACGGTAAATCTGGCATGGCTGCCGAATTATACGCAGTTTGCAAATCTTCAGCGGTGATCTGCAGGTGAGAGATATGGAAATCGAAGAAAAAATTCTCGAACCGGTAGAGATACGAGGAAGGATCCATTCCACCGAGAGCTTTGGCTCGGTGGACGGTCCGGGAGTCAGATATATAATCTTTCTTAAAGGCTGTAATCTGCGCTGCAGATATTGTCATAACCCTGACACATGGGATCCGGAGACGCAGGATCTCAGAACCGCGGGAGAGATACTTGATGTGGCAGAGCGGTACCACAGCTATTGGCGTAACGGCGGAGGGATAACCGTAAGCGGAGGAGAACCTTTGCTACAGATCGACTTTCTGCTTGAACTTTTCAGACAGGCTAAGGAGCGGGGAATCAATACCTGCATAGATACGGCACTTCAGCCTTTTACAAGAGAGGAACCTTTCTTTTCAAAATTTGCCGTATTGATGCAGCTTACCGATCTGCTGTTAGTTGATATCAAGCATATCGATCCGGAGGTACAAAAAAATCTGACCGGATATACCAATGAGAATATGCTGGATGGCATGAGATATCTGTCGGATATCGGTAAGCCGATATGGATAAGGCATGTGCTGCTACCGGGGTATACGGATGATGATGCGGCATTAAAAAAGACAAGAGAATTCATTGAGACTCTGAATAATGTTGAGAAGATAGAAGTGTTGCCTTATCACACTCTTGGTGCATATAAGTGGAAAGAGCTTGGAAAATCTTATCCCCTTGAAGGCGTGGAGCCACCGTCAAGAGACAGAGTGGAAAATGCAGAGCGCATCCTGAGAGGACTGTGAACGAAATGTTTCCGAAATAATTGTATATTATCACGATAGAAACTCACAATATTACGTACGATATGTGCAGAATGGGAACATGATATTTTAGTGAATTATGTTATAATTTTTTGACGGCAGGGCAATCTGCCGTCATTATTTTTTGAATGTGGGATTCTGAAAGAAAAATGACCTGAGGTGGACAACAGTTTTCATACAACAATCAATTAAGCCACAAAAGAAAGGAAAAAAGATCATGCGTAATGAATGGAGAGGCTTCAAAGGAACACACTGGACAAATGACATAAGTGTCAGAGATTTCATTCAGGACAACTATACACCTTACGACGGAGACGAGGCTTTCCTTGCCGGACCGACTGAAGCAACAGACAAGCTCTGGGGCAAGCTTCAGGAACTTCAGAAAGAAGAGCGTGCAAAGGGCGGCGTTTTAGAGTGCGAGACAGAGATCGTTTCATCACTTACCGCATACGGCCCCGGCTATATCGATGAGTCTATGAAGGACCTCGAGCAGGTTGTAGGTATTCAGACAGATAAGCCTTTAAAGCGTGCGTTCATGCCTTACGGCGGTATAAAGATGGCACAGCAGGCTGCAGAGACTTATGGTTACAAAGTAAACCAGAAGTATGATCAGATCTTTAATGAATATCATAAGACTCACAATCAGGCTGTATTTGATGCATATACAGATGAGATGAAGGTCGCAAGACATACTCATATCATCACAGGTCTTCCCGATACTTACGGAAGAGGACGTATCATCGGTGACTACAGAAGAGTCGCTCTTTACGGTGTTGATTTCCTCATTGAGCAGAAGAAGGAAGATCTTCAGGTTCTCGGTCATGGTCATATGACAGAGAATATCATCAGACAGAGAGAAGAAGTTGCAGATCAGATCAAGGCACTTAAGGGTCTCAAAGAGATGGCTAAGATCTACGGATATGATATTTCCGCACCTGCTAACAATGCAAAGGAAGCTGTTCAGTGGCTGTACTTCGGTTATCTTTCTGCTGTAAAGACACAGAACGGTGCGGCAATGAGCGTAGGCCGTATCTCAACATTCCTTGATATCTATATCAACAGAGATCTTACTGAAGGAACTATCACAGAGTCCGAGGCACAGGAACTCATCGATCATCTTGTTATGAAATTCAGGATGGTTAAGTTCGCACGTATCCCTTCATACAATCAGCTTTTCTCCGGAGATCCCGTATGGGCTACTCTTGAGATGGCAGGTATCGGTATGGACGGAAGACATATGGTAACAAAGAACGATTACCGTTTCCTCCACACTCTTGAGAATATGGGACCTTCACCTGAGCCTAACCTGACTGTTCTTTACTCAAGCGCGCTTCCCGAGAACTTCAAGAAGTATGCAGCTAAGATCTCGGTTACAACAAGCTCCATTCAGTACGAGAATGATGATGTAATGAAGCCTATCTGGGGCGATGATTACAGTATCTGCTGCTGTGTATCAGCTACACAGACAGGTAAGGAGATCCAGTTCTTCGGAGCAAGAGCAAACCTTGCAAAGGCTCTCCTTTATGCTATCAACGGCGGTAAGGATGAGAAGCATCTTGATAAGGCAGGAAAGCATATGCAGTGCGGACCTGAGATCGCTCCCATCACATCAGAGTATCTTGATTATGATGAAGTTGTTAAGAAGTATGATCTCATGCTTGACTGGCTTGCAGGATTATATGTTAATATCCTGAATCTCATTCACTACATGCATGATAAGTACTACTATGAAGCATCTGAGATGGCTCTTATCGATACCGATGTGAGAAGAACATTTGCAACAGGTATCGCAGGTTTCTCACATGTTATCGATTCCTTATGCGCTATCAAGTATGCAAAGGTTAAGTGTATCCGTGATGATCAGGGAATCGTTACAGGTTTCGAGACAACAGGTGACTTCCCCAGATATGGTAATGATGATGACAGAGCTGATGAGATCGGTGTATGGCTTCTCAAGACATTCCTTACAAAGATCCGCAAGTATCATACATACAGAAATTCCGAGCCTACCACATCCATCCTTACCATCACATCCAATGTGGTATACGGTAAGGCAACAGGTGCTACACCTGACGGAAGAGAAGCTTACAAGCCTTTTGCACCCGGAGCATCACCTTCATACGGTGCAGAGAAGAACGGATTACTTGCTTCACTTAACTCCGTTGCAAAGATCCCTTACGAGTTCGCGCTTGACGGTATCTCAAATACACAGACTATCAATCCTACTGCGCTTGGTCACGATCTTGACGAGCAGAAGCAGAATCTTGTAAATGTTCTTGACGGATACTTTGACAGAGGCGCACACCATCTCAATGTTAATATCTTCGGCATTGAGAAGCTCAAGGATGCTATGGAACATCCCGAGAAGCCCGAGTATGCTAACTTCACTATCCGTGTATCGGGATATGCGGTTAAGTTCATAGATCTGACACGCGAGCAGCAGGAAGATGTTATCAGCAGAACCTGTCATGAGACAATGTGATCGGAGTATTTCGAGAGCTTCGTAATAAGAGTGCATTGATACGATATAGAGATGATCCGGGCTTTTGAGTCCGGATCATCTTTTTATAGCTGTTAAAAATTATACAAAAGACTAAGCAGATGATATAAAATATGTTTATTCGTTTTGTTCTTTAAGGGACAGAAATACGGGTAAATGACAAAATGAAGACAGGAAGAAAATAATGGCTTACCAGAGGATACTTACGATACAGGATATATCATGTGTGGGACAATGCTCACTTACAGTAGCGCTCCCCATTCTTTCAGCCTGCGGTCTCGAGACGGCGATACTTCCCAGTGCGGTTCTCTCAACTCATACAGCAGGTTTCCATGGTTTTACTTTTACTGATCTTACGGACGAGATGCCCAGGATCAATGAACACTGGCAGCGTGAAAAACTTAAATTTTCAGCAGTATATACCGGATATCTTGGAAGCAGCAGACAGATCGATCATGTTAAGGAAATAGTAAAAACCAGTATGCTGCCCGGAGGCAAGCTTATCGTAGATCCCGCAATGGCTGATTTCGGCAAGCTCTATCCTCCGTTTACGTCAGAGCATGTGGAAGCAATGAAGAAACTTTGCTTCGAGTCGGATGCGGATATCATCCTTCCCAATATCACAGAGGCATCTCTATTATGTGATATGGAATTTCGGGAAACATATGATGAAAGTTATATCCGTACTCTCATAGAAAAGCTTGAGAAGCAGGGAGCAAAGACCATAGTGCTTACAGGCGTTGGCTATACAGTGGATTCCACAGGTGTTGTAGTCTATGAGAATAAGGAATTCAGATACTATAAGCACTATCGCTATAACAAGGGATGCCATGGCACAGGTGATGTATATGCATCATCTTTTGTGGGAGCATATTTAAACGGAAAGACTGCTTTTGAAGCAGCGAAGATCGCGGCGGATTATACTTTGAGATGTATTGAGAAGACGCACGAAGATGAAGGCCACTGGTATGGTGTGAAGTTTGAGATGGTACTTCCGGAACTGGAGAAAGCGATATTTCAATGAAGACGGCTCTTATAGCAATGAGCGGCGGAGTGGATTCATCCGTTGCTGCATATCTTATGATAGAAAAGGGGTATACCTGTGAAGGTGTGACCATGCGTCTGTACCATAACGAGGAACTGACATGTAATTTTAAAACCTGCTGTTCCGATCAGGATGTTGCGGATGCAAGACGTGTTGCGGCCAGATTGGGCATGCCATTTTCTGTACTGGATTACAAAGAGGACTTTGATGAAAAGATCATATCAAAGTTTGTAAGAACATATGAACACGGTGGAACTCCCAATCCCTGCATCGACTGCAACAGGTTTATGAAATTTGATAAGCTGATGCAGGAGGCTCTTTCAAGAGGGCGTGACAAAGTTGTGACAGGACATTATGTCAGGACAGGATTTGATGAAACTGCCGGAAGATATATCCTGAAAAAAGGTGTTGATGCCGGCAAGGATCAGTCTTACGTGCTGTATCAGCTTACACAGGAACAGCTTGAACATACAATGTTTCCCTTAGGTGAACTTGAAAAGAGCGAGGTCAGGGATATAGCGGCGAAACAGGATTTTGTAAATGCCACAAAGCATGAGTCGCAGGATATCTGCTTTGTTCCCGATGGAGACTATGCTTCTTTTATAGAAAGATATACCGGCAGAAAATATGCTGAAGGAGATTTTGTCGATACCGAAGGCAATGTTCTGGGAAAGCATAAGGGTGTGATCCGATATACCATCGGTCAGAGAAAAGGACTCGGTATCGCTTCGGAATATCCTTATTACGTGGTCAGACTTGATGTTGAAGGTAATCGCGTGATACTGGCTCATGATGCCCGTGATATAAAAGGAGAAGCGGAAAGCATACCCGGAAAGCATTTTGAAAACTCGGATACTGTATGCGGACTTTACTCGGATACCTTAACTGCAACGGATATCAATCTCATATCGGTACCCGAGATAAAGGGAGAGTATAAATGTAAGGCAAAGGTTCGTTACAGACATAAGGAACAGCCCTGCACAGTTATCCAAACGGATAAAGACATGATCAAAGTCATATTTGATGAACCGCAGCGTGCCATTACAAAGGGGCAGGCAGTGGTACTTTATGACGGTGATATCGTGATCGGAGGCGGAACCATTAACTAAGCGGATCGGAGGGGACACTATATGATCGCAGGATTAAAGAAACAGATGACGGAGTATTTCGTCGGCAAGGATACGGTGGTAGACAATCTGCTGGTATGTCTTCTGGCGGGCGGCCATGTATTGTTAGAGGATGTTCCCGGTGTGGGAAAGACAACGCTTGCCAAGACTCTTGCGCGATCTGTTGACTGTGATTTCGGAAGGATACAGTTTACTCCCGATACCCTGCCGGGAGATGTGACAGGCACGTCCGTATATAATATGAAAACCGGTGAATTCTCCTATCGCGAAGGTGCCATAATGCATCAGGTGATATTGGCTGATGAGATAAACAGGACTTCTCCCAAGACACAGTCTTCTCTTCTTGAAGCCATGGCAGAGGGGCAGGTTACGGTTGACGGAAGTGTTTATAAGCTGCCAAAGCCTTTTATGGTCATCGCTACTCAAAACCCGGTGGAGTTTCTTGGAACATATCCGCTTCCCGAAGCGCAGATGGATCGTTTTATGATGAGACTGTCCATAGGATATCCTTCGGAAGAAGAGGAGCTCAGGATGGCTTCCGGATTTCTCGAGGGCAGATATTCAAAAGAGGCAAAAACAGTCTGCACTTCAGCCGATGTTCTTGAGATGCAAAAGAAAGTCAAGAAAGTACATGTGAGTGATGCTCTGCTTAAATATATACGTAATATAACTGATCTGACAAGGAAAGAGCCACAGTTTGTTCTCGGTGCAAGTCCGAGAGCAACACTTTTTCTTATCGAAGCGGCACAGGCAAAGGCTTTTCTGGACGGCAGAGATTTTGTAAAGCCTGATGATGTTAAGGCTGTTGCAGTCAATACTCTTCATCACAGACTTGTGCTCACAGCCGAAGCAAAGATGCATAAGATCGATGTTGACAAGATCCTTACGGGGCTTGTCCTTAAGGCAAAAGTACCTGTAGAGTAATTGACGACGTGAAAAAGAATCGTATCATCTGGGGTGTATTATGGATACTCTCACTGGTGGGGATAAGTTTTTATGGAGGACCCATCAGTTACGGATTTTTTGCGGTCGTAACTTTTCTGCCAATAGTTTCCGGACTATATCTTTTACTCGTTTCTGTCTTCTTTCGAATTTATCAGGGGACAGACGGCAGGAATATGACAGTCGGTGAGACTGTCCCTTTCTATTTCAGACTGATGAATGAATTTCATTTTGCATTTGCAAGTCTGAAGGTCAATTTCTTTTCCTCATTTTCAACAATAAAGGGCTTTGATGAATCTATGGAGTACGAGCTCTTACCGGGCACAGGCATCAAAAAAGAAACAGAACTTTTGTGCAGGTACAGAGGCGATTATGAAGTGGGCATCAAGGAAGTGATACTTGAAGACTATCTAAGACTCTTTCGGATCAGGATAAGCAACCGTGAGACCATGAGAGTTATGGTTCGGCCTGCGATAACAGATCTGAACGATCTTAGAGATGTTGACTTTTCCAATCTCATGAGAAGAGACATACAGATCAATCCGACCGAACCTGACGTACTGACAAGAGAGTATGAAGCGGGAGATGATGTCAGACAGATAAGCTGGAAAGTGAGTGCGCGATGCGGGAAACTCATGGTGCGTAAGATGATAGGAGAGGAGAAGGAAGGTGTAGCCATTCTTATGGGTACCGAAAGATTTGATCCTGACATCAGGGATTATCTGCCGTTAGAGAACAAGATGCTTGAATGTGCTATTGCGCTTGCTCTGTATTGTCATAAAAAGAATATACCTGTAGCGGGTTATTTTCTGGAGAACGAGCTTGTCCGTCTGGCTTCTGACGGAAGGAATCAGTTCGACGTACTCTATGACAGGTTTGCAGAGATAGGCTTTGATAAGAAATATGGAGAAGATCTGCTTCTTGCACAGGCCGGGGAGAGACCTGAATTATTTGACTGCAGAGCGGTATTTATCGTTATACATAAATGGTCTGAATATGTGACGGAACTGTTGCGGTTACTTGGGAACAATAACGTCTTTACGGTTGTTTATCTTATAGGGAGTGAAGAGAAGGTGGAATTACCGAGAGCTCAGTTCCCGAGAGCAATGCTGTTGCAGTTTGATGCCGAAGCGGATCTGAAGGAGGTCATGTGATGATAAGCGTATTATATGATCTCTTATATCTCTTTCCTTTAAGTCTGGTGTCGGTCCTGGCGGCAGGCATATATATGTATATGCCGCAAAGATCGGGACTGCCTTTCGTTTTGCTGATCGTAATCTTTGCTACATGTTTATATGTGGTTCACAGAAAAAGCAGGCTGCGATTCCTTTTGCCTGTGATACTTATATTGTCTGCGGCTATGGCGGTATTTATTCAGAAAGGGGAAGAAAGAAGTTATTTTGTTTTTAACAATCAATGGGTATTATGGGTTAGTCTTGCCGTTGTAGGATGCTTTTTTGCGGGTAAGCTCATACTCTTTAACAGATGGGGAAAGCGTGTCATGGCGGCTGCCATCATTGTGACACTTGGCATATGCATGTGGCAGAAGATAAATGTTGATAAAGCTGTGGTTTCACTGGCATTTCTTCCGGTACTCCTGATTCTCACTGAAGAAGTTCAGAGCAGATGGAAAAAGAGCGGATATACGGATGGAAAAAGTCATCTGGTTGGCGTGTCACCTTTCCTGATACTTATCTGTGTTCTTGTATTTATTTCACCCTCTTCGGAAAAACCATACAGCTGGAGCATGTTTGTGAAGATATGGGAAAAAGCCTCGGAAGGCATTGAGCTGACATCCAGATTTTTCCACTCCGGAGATGAAGATTACATAGCAAAAACAGGATTCAATTCAGACGGGATATTTACGGATAATGTCAGGGAAGATTCAAAAGAGCTGATCAGGATGACATCCATAAAGCCTGTCGGAAGTGTGGTTTATCTGGTGGGTGGCGTATATGACAACTTTGAGGGAATGGAGTGGCATGCGACTCATACGCCGGACACACGCGAACATATGCTGGATATCATTGAGACTGCTGCTGCGGTTTATGGCAGGGATCCGGATAATGTTCAGGAATATATGAAGAAAGCGGAAGTAAGACTATATTACCTTGACTTCAATACAAGATATACTTTTTTACCTGAAAAAAGTGTTTTCGCCGGAAATAAAATATCCGATATTGATATCTTATGTGAAAACGGAAGTTTTAAATCCGTGAAACCGTTAGGATACAGTTCCGATTATTCTGTTAATTTCTTTAGGATGAACAGAGGAAGTGAAGCGTGTAGTGATATGCTGGCGAATCCCCTGATCACGGATGAACAAACCTGGGATGAGGTTAGATATAATCGTGTCCCCGAGTCAGGATATAAAAGAGGTGAGAGAGAGGTCTACGATACATCCTATGCATCATATCTGGAGTATCAGGATTCAATATATGATATCTATCTCCCGGAAACGGAAATATCCGAAAAAACAGGACTTTTTCTGGAAGAACTCTTTGAAGATGCCGATAGTGATTATGAGAAGCTTACACGTATCGAAAAGCTTTTGGGAGAGATGGAGTATGATCTGGATCCCGGCAGGCTCCCTGAAGACGTGACTACTCCTGCGGAATATCTTGATCATCTTTTGTTCAATTCTCAAAAGGGTTTTTGTACTCATTATGCTACGGCTTTTGTCTTACTTGCCAGATCCCAGGGGATACCGGCCAGACTTGTCCAGGGATTCTATGTTACGGGATGGGATGGAAAAAATACTGTAGTAACATCAGCTATGGCACACTCATGGGCCGAAGCATATATTAAGGGCATAGGATGGGTTTCTTTTGAACCGACCCCGGGGAAAAAAGTTGTTGATATGTGGAGTGTCAATACGGAAAGCGGTGCATATAAGGGACCTTCTCAGGAATTATCATATAAGCCGGATCTGGAGGAAGAGCCGGAAGCAGTGGATGAGGAAAAAGGAGGTTTTTTAACAAAGGAACGTGTTATTCTGATCTTCATTCCGGTGGGAACGTTTCTGATTCTGATCATACTCTTTATTTTGCTGGAGAAGCTGTTGGAGAAACGCTGGTACAGGAAGCTTGAAGACAGAGACAAATTCAGGATCACCTGCAGAAGGAATATAAAGATCCTGGGATATCTCGGATATGTCAGGGGTGAGGGTGAGACACTGTCAGAACTTGCAGGCCGAGCTGCGGCTACAGTTGATCCGCAGGCTCTGCATTTTGTGCTCATATATGAGAGACTTATATATGCCGAAAAGGATCCGATTCCGGATCAGATAAGGAGCGCAGAGATTGCGAACAGAGATCTGTTAGATCATCTCAAGGAAGAAAAAGGTAAATTTTTCTTCCTGTATAGGATGAGTATCATGCGCCCGGAAAAGATAAAACAGTAGGCGTTGTCATTTGAATGTAATTTTTACATTATCCGCACCGAAGAGTTCGCTCATTCTTTCGACTGTCTGAGGTGATGCATCAACAGGCGTATTAAGAGGGATCACTTTCTTTGAGTCGGAGATATAGATCTTTAACTTATGACTGCCAGGAAATTCCGCTAGTGCTGATGTAATATTTGCTGCAGCCTTCTTGAATGAATCCTCATCATTAAACTGAAGCCAGAGGGTTCTGGGCAGCTTATCCATCTCTTCGATACGCTCGGCGATGAGCTTGCCGTCTTTGCCGTCTTCCGCACTTACTCTTCCGTATATGATCACCTTTCTGTCATCGGTAAGGATATTACGATATTGAGAATAGGTCTTGGGGAAGATTATGACTTCAGCCTGCCCAACCAGGTCTTCAAGGACAACAAAAGCCATGGCATCCCCCTTCTTGGTATATTTTATATTGACATCCGAGATCATTCCGCCGAGGGATATCCTGTCTCCGTCGGATACGTTCATTAAACCGGGGGCATCAATGCTTCCCGCTTCTTCGCTTTCTTCTTCAAGATAGAGATCTGTAGTGGTATTTGAGATCACCTTTTTCCAAAGACCTGAATAAGCTTCAAGAGGATGGCCGCTTATATATATTCCAAGTATATCTTTTTCGTAGGCGAGAAGCTCTTCCTTCGGATATTCACCTATATCCTTAGGGATCTTCACTTCAAAATTCTTCTTTTCTTCTTCACCGAAGAAATCCATAAGGCTCATCTGACCGCTCATGGCATTTTTTCGTTCTGCATTAACGGAATCTATGATACGGGGATAGATGAACGCCATCTCTTTGCGCTTGTTGCCGAAGCAGTCAAAGGCGCCGGCCTTTATCAGGTTCTCTATAACTTTCTTGTTGATCTTCTCATCTGAAAGTCTTGTGATGAAGTCCTGAAGATTTTTGTAAGGGCCGTGTTTTTCACGTTCATTTACGATAACGGTAACTATATTATCACCCACACCGCGTACTGCATTAAGGGCATAGTGGATACTGTTGTCTTCAACCGTGAAGCCGTTTCCGCCTGCATTTATATCCGGAGGCAGCAGTTCTATACCGAGCTGCTTTATGTAGAAAAGATATTCGGCAAGCTTGGGTGAGTTATCGATGACAGAAGTCATTATGGCAGCCATGAACTCGGCGGGGTAGTAGTACTTGAGCCATGCAGTCTGATATCCCACTACGGCATAGCATGCTGCATGCGATTTGTTGAAAGCATATTTTGCGAAGTCGATCATTGTATCATAGATGCTTTCGGCTGCTTCTCTTGAAATTCCGTTTTTGATGCAGCCTAAAACAGGCCTCGGCCATTCATTTTCCGGAAGCCCTTTTGCTTTTGCTTCTTCGATCTCTTCTTCATTTCCTTCTATGAAGATCTTACGCTCATGTTCCATGACATATTGTTTTTTCTTACTCATGGCACGGCGTACGTTATCGGATCTGCCCATGGAAAATCCTGCAAGATCGCGGACGATCTGCATAACCTGCTCTTGATAAACGATACATCCGTAGGTAGGCTTGAGGATATGTTCAAGCTCGGGACAGACATAGCGGATACCTGCCGGGTCGTTTTTTCCTTCCAGATACTTGGGGATGAAGTCCATGGGACCGGGACGATAAAGCGATATACCTGCTATTACGTCTTCAAGACATGAAGGCTTGAGAGTCTTCATGAAGTTGGTCATTCCCGCGCTTTCAAGCTGGAATACACCTTCGCAGTCACCGGACCATAAAGACTTATATACGGCTTTATCATCATAATCGATAGAGCCTATATCGATTATCCGACCGGTGCTCTTTTGGATATTGAGCAATGCATCCTTGATGACGGTCAGTGTCCTGAGGCCCAGGAAGTCCATCTTAAGGAGTCCCAAAGGCTCAAGTGTGGTCATTGTAAACTGGGCTGTTACGGCGTTGTCTCCGCCGAGTGAAAGAGGTATCATCTCATCCGCTTCTCTGGGGCAGATGACAACACCTGCTGCATGCATTCCCGTCTGTCGCGGAAGGCCCTCGAGTCTTAATGCGTAATCTATCAGATCTTTTACATCCGGATCGTTATCATAAGCAGCCTTTAGATCCGGATTCATGGACAGAGCTTTTGTTAGAGTCATACCAAGCTCGCCGGGGATCATCTTGGCAAGGGCATCGCATTTGCTGTAGGGGAGATCCATAGCTCTTCCCACATCTCTGATGACACCTTTGGCCTGGAGTGTTCCGAAGGTAACTATCTGAACGACTTTTTCTTTTCCGTATTTGCGACGGACATAATCTATGACTTCCTCACGTCTGTTGTAGCAGAAGTCCACGTCTATATCGGGCATGGATACTCGTTCCGGATTAAGGAAACGTTCGAAGAGGAGCTGATATCTTATCGGATCTATATCAGTGATCTTAATTGCATAAGAGACGATACTGCCTGCAGCACTTCCTCTGCCGGGACCTACGGGTATGCCGTTTTCTTTTGCATAGTTGATATAGTCCCATACTATGAGGAAGTAGTTGACGAAGTCCATGGTACGGATGACATCCAGCTCGTATTCCAATCTCTTGCAAAGTGCATCCCAGGACCATACGGGAGATGTGCCGCCGTCTTCCGCATCGGTCTCACCCGGTATTTCCTTTCCTTTTCCTTCGAGGAAAAGCTTGTACTGGAGAGGATATCTCTCCTGCATTCCCTTATCGCAGAGGTCATTGAGATAAAGCCATGAGCGTATATATTCTTCGGGAGTGGTCACACCGGGATCCGTGGTGTTGGCGGATGAATTGTAGAAATCAACGCCTTCAAGGATCTTTTCTTTTCTGTAAGCTCGCGCAAGATATTCATCATTGTCAAAGTCTTCGGGTATCTCATATTTTGGAAGCTGTGGCTTGCTGTAATGGATCTTTGCATGACATCTGTCAGCGATCTTCTGGGTATTCTCTATGGCCTCCAATGCATAGGGGAAGAGGGTTCGCATTTCCTCTTCGCTTTTAACATAGAACTGACCGCCTTCATAGCGCATACGGTTGTCGTCCGACAGTTTTGCGGCTGTCTGAATGCATAGAAGGACATCATGTGCATCCGCATCGGATGCAAGTGTATAATGGCAGTCATTGGTGGCAACGAGAGGGATATCATACTTGCGTGAGATCCTTATTAGTTCCGCATTGACTACCTGCTGCATGGGAATGCCGTGATCCTGAAGTTCAAGAAAATAATTATCCGCGCCGAAGGTTTCTTTAAACCAGAGGACGGTTTTCTCAGCTTCATCGATCATCTTCTTCTCGATCAGTCTGGGAACTTCTCCGGCAAGACATGCGGAGAGGCAGATAAGACCTTCATGATATTTTTCCAAAACCTCATGATCCACACGGGGCTTGTAATAGAAGCCTTCAGTGAAACCTTTGGAAACGATCTTCACGAGATTGTTATAACCGGTATCATTTTCTGCCAGAAGGATCAGATGATTATATCTTTCGTCGCCGCCGGAGAGCTCCTTGTCAAAGCGTGATCCCGGAGCAACATAGACTTCGCATCCGAGTATGGGCTTGATCCCTTCGGCCTTCGCAGCTTCATAAAAATCAACCACGCCGTACATGACGCCGTGATCCGTGATGGCAGCAGCGGTCTGTCCCAGTTCCTTTACGCGTTTTACGTAGTCTTTTATCTTATTGGAACCGTCAAGAAGACTGTACTCGGTATGTGTATGAAGGTGAACAAATGACATCTGATATCTCCGTGATGATAATTCATTGTATTGGTTCAGTTTAGCACAAATGTTCGGGATTTGATAGATTACATAAATTGAGTTTAAAAACAGTCCGTTATGCGGCTTGATTATGATATGATGACCGGGATGACGTTTACGCAGCCGGATCACGCAGTTTTTTCCGATACGGCTGAAAAATTCACATGAGTGAGATGTATAAATGATGTGATCGGTATGAATATGGAGTGATAGTTTAAGGAACATGCCTTCTCGGACAGGGAAGTAAGTTGATCTTTAGGAGATAAAATATGAGATTTGTTATACAGGTTGTAAGTGAGGCGTCGGTAAAAGTTGACGGTGATATTAAGGGTGAGATAGGCAGAGGTTTTTTGACACTCATAGGGATAGCACCGGATGATACAAAAGAGATCGCCGATAAGATGATAAAAAAGATGCTTGGGCTCAGGATTTTTGCTGACGAGAACGGCAAGACCAACCTGGCGCTCAAGGATGTGGAAGGAAGTCTTCTCCTGATATCACAGTTTACTCTCTATGCGGACTGCAGACACGGAAACCGTCCGAGCTTTACTAAAGCTGCGGGACCGGAACCTGCAAATGAATTATATGAATATATAATTACCCGTTGCAGGGAGCAGGGCTATCCTGTGGAGAAGGGCGTATTCGGGGCGGATATGAAGGTTAGTCTTATAAACGACGGACCTTTTACCATCATACTGGATTCGAATGAACTGGCCTGAAAATATGATCCTGACCATATCTTTCGGGTGCCCTGTTTGTGCGGAGGAAATATGAAAACTGTGTTTTTTGATCTGGACGGAGTATTGCTGGATACCGAACCGCTGTATCGGCGTTTCTGGATGGAAGCGGTGCAGGTATATGGTCATACTATGTGTGAAGAAGAAGCACTGGCGCTGCGAAGCCTTGATGCGTCTCTGGCTGCGGACTGGTTTGAGAAAAAGTTCGGATCGGATATCTACGGAAAAGTCAGAGAGAAGCGTAAGGAACTGATGGAAGCCCATCGTGCGAATGAACCTGTCCGGGCAAAGGCGGGAGCGGCTAAACTGATCAGGGAACTGGAGCAAAAGGAGATAAATTATTATATCGTTACAGCATCACCGCTTTCGCGTGTTGAACGTTATACAAAAGAAGCAGGACTTGACCTGGATCCGAAAAAAGTCATATCAACAAAATGCGTATCTAGAGGAAAGCCATTCCCTGATGTTTATCTGGAAGCCATGCGGATAGCAGGCTGTAAGCCTGATGAAGCTGTAGCGGTGGAGGACTCTCCAAACGGGATAAGAAGTGCCAAAGCCGCGGGGTGTCATACCATCATGATACCTGATCTGACACAGCCTTCGGAAGAAGACCTTTTGTATTGCGATGAAGTGGTGAGTAACCTGTATGAACTTGCCCGTTCTCATTTTGACAGTACACTGCAAATTTGATAAAATGTGGACGTTTTCAAGGACACACAAGCTTCCGGGGCGTCCCGGGAGCTTTTTTTAAGGAGGATCATAAAGATGGATTACAATCCCAAAGAGATTGAGGCAAAATGGCAGAAATATTGGGAAGAGAATCAGACATTTAAGACAGATGTTTGGGATTTTTCCAAGCCTAAGTATTATGTTCTGGATATGTTCCCTTATCCTTCGGGAGTAGGTCTTCATGCAGGACATCCGGAAGGCTATACCGCTACGGATATCGTATCACGTATGAAGAGGATGCAGGGATTCAACGTGCTTCATCCCATGGGATATGATTCCTTCGGTCTCCCTGCGGAGCAGTATGCGGTTTCAACAGGTAATCATCCCGACGGTTTCACAGAGAAGAATATAGGAACTTTCACAAAGCAGCTTAAGGAGCTGGGCTTTGATTATGACTGGTCCAAGATGGTGAAGACATCCGATCCTTCCTATTATCACTGGACTCAGTGGATATTCAAGCAGCTTTACCTTGACGGTTATGCAAAGTATGTTGATATGCCGGTTAACTGGTGCGAAGAGCTTGGAACGGTTCTTTCCAATGATGAGGTTATAGACGGAAAGTCAGAGCGCGGCGGCTACCCTGTTATCCGTAAGAATATGAAGCAGTGGGTTATCGATCAGCAGGCTTTTGCAGAGGAACTCTTATCCGGTCTTGATGAGATCGACTGGCCTCAGTCTACCAAGGAGATCCAGAAGAACTGGATCGGAAGATCCGAAGGTGTGGAAGTTGATTTCCGGATCGTCGGCGGCGGACAGTTCTCCATTTATACAACATGTATTGAGACCATCTACGGTATCACGTTTATGGTACTTGCTCCGGACGGAGATATCGTTAAGGAACTTATGCCCAGGATACAGAACAAGGAAGCTGTCCAGGACTATATCAATGAGACGTTGAAGAAGACTGATATGGACAGGACCGAGCTCAACAAGGGCAAATCCGGTTGTCCTCTTGAAGGTATCATGGCCATCAATCCTGTAAACGGTAAGGAAGTTCCTGTATATATCGGTGACTTCGTTCTCGGCGGATATGGTACAGGTGCGGTCATGGCAGTTCCCAGCCACGATCAGCGTGACTTTGAATATGCTCAGTTCCACAACCTGCCCATGATACAGGTTATCTCAGGAGCAGATGTCAGCGAGAAGGCTTTCGAGAAGCAGGATTATCTCGGAAAAGACGAACCCAGACTTATGAATTCGGAAGAGTTCGACGGTATCACGGTTGCGGAAGCAAAGGTTGCGATCACCGATAAGCTCGTTAAGATGGGGGTTGCCAGAAAGACTGTAAATTACAGATTCAGAGAATGGATCTTCGCGAGACAGAGATATTGGGGCGAGCCTATGCCCATCGTTTATCTTGAAGACGGTTCCATCCATGTTCTCGATGACGATGAGCTGCCTCTTGTTCTTCCTGTTCTTGAGGATTATAAGGGTAAGAACGGCAAGGCTCCTCTTGATAATGCAACAGAATGGAAGCAGTATGAGCATAACGGAAAGAAGGGCGTAAGAGAGACATCTACGATGCCCGGTTCCGCAGGATCCAGCTGGTACTACTTCAGATATATCGATCCCGATAACGATAAGGAATTTGCAAACCAGGAACTGCTTAAGCACTGGCTGCCTGTTGACCTTTATGTCGGAGGCCCCGAGCATGCGGTAGGTCACCTTATGTATTCCAGGATCTGGAACAGATACCTCTATAACAAGGGTCTTTCACCTGTTAAGGAGCCTTTTGCAAAGCTTGTTCATCAGGGAATGATACTTGGTGCCAACGGTATCAAGATGGGAAAGAGATTCCCCGAATATGTAGTTAACCCCAGCGATATCGTTGAGAGATTCGGCGCCGATACACTGCGTCTCTACGAGATGTTCATGGGCGCACTGGAAGCAAGCAAGCCCTGGAGTGATCAGGGTGTTGAAGGTGCCAGAAGGTTCATCAACAAGGTATGGAATTATTTCTCCAATACAGAGAATATCAGTGAAGATAATGCAGACAGACTTACAAGACTTTATCATCAGTCTGTAAGGAAGATCACACATGATTTTGAGACCCTTGGTTTCAATACAGCTATCGCACAGATGATGATCTTTATGAACGAGGCGGTAAAGGGAACATGTCCCAAGGCTTACGCTGAAGGTTTTGTTAAGATGTTCTCTTGTGTATGCCCTCACAGTGGTGAAGAGCTGTGGTCAATACTCGGTCATGACAAGACTCTCGCTTACGAGAAATGGCCTGAGTTCGATGAGGCTCTCTGCAAAGAAGATGTCATTGAGATAGGTGTTCAGGTCAATGGTAAGGTAAGAGGTGTAGTCGGTCTTACCGATGATGATACACAGGATTCTGCTGTAGAGAAGGCAAAGGAGATCGCAAGCGTTGCCAAAGCCATTGATGGCAAGAATATCGTTAAGGTCATCTTTGTAAAGGGTAAGATCCTGAATATCATTGTGAAATAAGCGAAAAATGATGTAAAATTGTTCCGAAGGCTTTATTAATCTTCAGTATGGAAAGAGAGGCGGATCTTATGCCAAAGACCAGAGAAGTGAAGACAATAGGTGTACTTACAAGCGGTGGTGACTCACCGGGAATGAATGCTGCTATACGTGCGGTTGTACGTAAGGCGCTTTCCAACGGCATGAAAGTCAAGGGTATCAAGAAGGGCTATCAGGGACTCCTTAATGAGGAGATCGTAGATATGGAAAGACATTCCGTATCGGAGATCATTGGTTTGGGAGGAACGATTCTTGGTACTGCCAGATGCGAAGAGTTCAAAACCGAAGAAGGCGTTAAAAAAGGCGCAGAGGTCTGCAGAAAGCATGGTATCGACGGTATAGTGGTCATTGGCGGTGACGGATCATACAGAGGAGCACAGAAGCTTTCTCATGAAGGTATCAATACCATAGGTCTTCCCGGAACCATCGATCTTGATATAGCATGCACGGATTATACCATCGGATTTGATACAGCCATCAATACGGCAATGGAAGCTATCGATAAGGTACGTGATACATCTTCTTCGCATGAAAGATGTTCCATCATTGAAGTAATGGGAAGAAATGCAGGCTTCATAGCTCTCTGGTGCGGTGTTGCCAACGGAGCCGAAGATATACTGCTTCCGGAGAAGTATGATTATAACGAGCAGACACTCATTAATCATATTATTGAAAATCGTAAGAACGGTAAGAAGCATCATATCATCATCAATGCTGAAGGTATCGGTCATTCAACTTCCATGGCGAGAAGAATAGAAGCTGCCACAGGCGTGGAGACCAGAGCTACCATACTGGGATACATGCAGCGAGGAGGATCTCCTACCTGTAAGGACAGATATTATGCATCCATAATGGGAGCAAGGGCTGCCGATCTTTTGAAGGAAGGTAAGACAAACCGTGTGGTTGCGCAGAAGAACGGAGATTTCGTTGATTTCGATATCGATGAGGCACTTGCGATGACTAAGTCGATACCTGAATACGAATACGAGATGTCAAAGATCCTGTGATCAGATATCTATAATGGAGAGACGATAAGAATGCTTACTTCTATGTCCAATAGCAGAATCAAACATCTTATATCCCTTAGGGATAAAACAAAGGTCCGCCGTGAGGAGGGCCTTTTTATTGCTGAGGGTATCAGGATAGTACGTGAAGTTCCGAAGGAAGATCTGCAGGAGCTGTATTATTCCGAGGATTTCTCGGAGGAACGCCCGGATTGCAGATACGAGACTCTGAGTACGGATGTGTTTAAAAAGGTGAGTGATGTCGGAACCCCCCAGGGAGTTCTTGCGGTCGTGAAACAGCATAAATTCCGACCGGACGATCTGATTAAGGGTAAGGATACCATGCTCCTTGTATTGGAGAATATACAGGATCCCGGCAATATGGGAACCATGTTCAGAACTGCGGAGGCGGCGGGATGCACAGGTATCATCATGACAGATGATTGTGTGGATATTTATTCGCCAAAAGTTGTCAGATCCACTATGGGTGCCGTATTCCGCGTTCCTTTTGTCATACTCGAAAAAGACGGCATGAAGGACTGCCTTGAAGATTTAAAGAAAAGAGGAGTAGCGATATATGCGGCTGCTCTTCAGGGATCGGTACCTTATACGGAGCCTGATTATGCGGGAGGATGCGCTTTTCTGATCGGAAATGAAGGTAACGGACTTAAGGCGCAGACTCTTGGGACAGTTGAGGATGAAGGCGGAAGTGCCGTAAGGATACCCATGGCAGGTAAGACGGAATCCCTCAATGCAGCAGTAAGCGCCGCAATACTTATGTACGAGGCGGCCAGACAAAGAGAGTTCAACGGACAGAGGTTAAAATGAATTTACTGTCAATGAAGGACGTTTCAAAAGTTTATACCGAGAGGGTTCTGCTTGATGATGTTACATTCGGCATAGGCACTGATGACAGGATCGGTGTTATAGGGATCAACGGGACGGGAAAATCAACGCTTTTAAAGATTGTGGCGGGACTTGTTGAAGCTGATTCCGGAGAAATAGTAAAAGGCAAGAATGTGGTAGTTACTTATCTTCCGCAGATGCCTGAGTTTGAGCGGGATTATACTCTCTATGAATATGTTGTCTCGGAGAATATAAAAAGACTCTCTCCGGCAGATGAGTATGAAGCAAAGAGACTTGAAGCGGAAATAGGCGGTGAAGCCAAGAAGATATTGGGAAAGCTGGGTTTTGCCGATATAACAGCGAAGATAGGAAGCTTTTCCGGCGGACAGAAAAAGAAAGCAGCATTAGCGGCATGTCTTCTGGCCAAGACGGATATACTTCTTTTGGATGAACCCACAAACCATCTGGACAATGCCATGACAGAGTGGCTGCAGCTCTATCTTGAAAAATACAGAGGAGCGATCGTCATGGTAACACATGACAGATATTTTCTGGATCTTGTCTGCAACAGGATAGTGGAGGTTGATAAGGGCAAGCTGTACAGTTATGAAACAAATTACGAGGGCTTTCTTGAGAAGAAGGCGGAGAGGATAGCGTCGGCGCTTTCAACCCAGGATAAGCATGCAAATATCCTGCGCAAAGAGATCGCTTGGATGAGACGTGGTGCAAGGGCAAGAACCACCAAACAGAAGGCTCATATCGCAAGATACGAGGCACTGCGAGATGAGAAACAGGTGGAACTTGATCGTGACATAGAGATCAAAGCTGTCTCTTCAAGACTCGGGAAGAAGACCATAGAGATAAATGGTGTTTCCAAATCATATGGAGACAGGGTACTGATAAAAGATTTCACATATAATTTTTTACGGGATGACAGAGTCGGTATACTTGGACCAAACGGATGCGGTAAATCAACACTTGTTAAAATGATAATGGGAAGTGTAAAGCCGGATGCGGGATTTGTCGAGATCGGAGATACTGTTGTCGTGGGATATTATGCCCAGGAAGCGGAATCGATGAATGATGATCAGAGAGTCATTGATTACATCAAGGATACCGCGGAATATATCAGAACGGATGACGGATATGTTTCGGCATCTCAGATGTGTGAATTGTTTCTTTTTGATAAGACGATGCAGTATCAGCCAATAGGAAAGCTTTCCGGCGGAGAGAAGAGACGTCTTTATCTTTGCAAGGTCCTAATGGAGGCCCCAAATGTGCTTATACTGGATGAGCCCACCAATGATCTGGATATATCAACGCTTCAGATACTCGAGGATTATCTTGATTCTTTTCCGGGGATCGTTGCTGCGGTTTCTCATGACAGATATTTTCTGGACCGGATAGGAAAGCGAATGCTGACTTTTGACGGTAATGGAGGCATACATCTCTATAACGGAAATTATACGGAGTTCTTTCTGGAATACAGTGAAGGTATAGATGGTAGCATCAATAAGAGCGGAGAGGAAAGATCTGCGGATAAGGATGGCGCGACAGGCGCAGTTGCCGATAAGGGGACCGCAGACTGGAAGGTTCGTCCACAGGTACTTAAGTTCACATATAAGGAACAGAAAGAGTATGAGACCATAGAAGAGGATATAAGCAGACAGGAGGGCAGGAAGGTCAGGCTTGAACAGGAGATGGCGGACAATCCTACGGATTTTGTAAAGCTTGCGGAATTATCCAAAGAAAAGGAAGAATGTGAACGGGAGATAGACCGGCTTATGGAAAGATATATTTATCTGGAGGAAAAGGCCGAGAAGATAAAGGCCGGCTCATAGCGCATTCAGAAAAATCTCTACGTAAATTTCCCCGGCAAGTGATATAATATGTCAGCTGTAGGGATGAATGATCATACAGTTAATTATAGGAGGACAGGATAATGAAGATTGGTTTTATCGGTTTGGGAAATATGGCAGGAGCCATGATAGGCGGGCTTGTAAAAAGCGGACTTGTTAAGCCTTCGGATATATGCGGTTCCGATGTAAGTGAGGCTATTGTTGAAAAGAGAGCATCCGAATTCGGTATCAGGACTACGACGGACAATGCTGTTACGGTTGAGTTCGCGGATTATCTTGTAATGGCTGTAAAGCCTCAGTTTGCAGGTGCAGTGATAAAGGGGATAAAGGACAAGATCCGTCCCGAGCAGGTTGTTGTCTCCATTGTTGCGGGCAAGTCTTTGGCATGGTATGAGGAACAGTTCGGAAAAGTTCAGAAGTGTGTACGCTGCATGCCTAATACCGCAGCACTTGTCGGTGCTGCTATCACCGGCGTTACACCCAATGAAGCAGTAAATGATGATGAGCTTAAGAATGCCATCTCTATCATAGAATCTTTCGGTAAGGCATCAGTAGTTCCCGAACATCTTATGGATGCGGTATGCGCAGTGAGCGGAAGTGCTCCCGCATATGTATTTATGTTTATTGAAGCTATGGCGGATGCTGCTGTTGAAGAAGGTATGCCCCGTGCACAGGCTTATGAATTTGCCGCAAATGCGGTATACGGAAGTGCAAAGCTTATGATCGATACAGGCAAGCACCCCGGCGAGCTTAAGGATATGGTATGTTCACCTGCAGGAACAACTATCGCAGCTGTCAGAGTACTTGAGGAAGCAGGTTTCCGCGGAACAGTGATAGATGCGGTTGAGGCTGCAGCAGAGAGATCGAAGGAACTTTGATAACGGAATAATGTTTAATAAAATAATAGATTTTGTAAAAAAAGAAACAGTTTTGAGCGCGGCAGCAGTACTTGCCGTGCTCTCTGCATTTATTGTCCGCCCGGACGCGCAATATGCTTCATATATCAATTTCAGGGTATTGGCTATACTTACCGGCCTGATGATAGTAATGGAGGGCTTTAAGAAGTTAGGTGTTTTTGCGAGGATAGCCGGGATACTGCTTTCGCATGTTAAAAGCGATACCGGTATCGGACTTATTCTTATAGGACTTTGTTTTGGCTTCTCAATGTTCATAACAAATGATGTGGCTCTTATCACATTTGTTCCGCTTACTATAGAGACATTAAAAAGATCGGGACGTATGAAGCATCTGATCCATATTGTTGTGATGCAGACTGCAGCTGCTAATCTGGGAAGTATGCTGACGCCTGTTGGAAATCCGCAGAATCTTTATCTTTATGATCTGATGCAGATGGAAGTGGGAGATTTTATCCTGCTTATGCTGCCGCTTACGGCTATATCGGGGGGACTTATCTTCCTCATATTCGGATGCTGGAATAAGGCTTCTGCAATAAAGGCGGCGAAGTTTGGGAAAGTAAATGATACGGATGAACTCACTGTCTCTGATGATAAGCAGGATACCGATGATGGTAAAAGGGGACATATTTCCAGAAGATTTATTATTCTCTATACGGTGTTATTTGTTTTTAATCTGCTTACTGTATTTGATATAGTGAAGTTTTGGATCCCGCTGGCTGTAACTGTCCTGGCCATACTTATTACGGACAGAAAGACGCTTATAAAAGTTGATTATTCATTGATCTTTATTTTTATCGCATTCTTCATATTTGTGGGTAATATGGGAAGGATCCCTGAATTCTCTTCAATGCTGGGATCGGCAGTAGAGGGGAGAGAGATGGGAATAGCGATACTTTCCAGTCAGGTGATAAGCAATGTGCCTGCAGCACTGCTTCTGTCAGGCTTTACGGAGGATTACAGGGCCTTACTCTATGGCGTGGATATAGGAGGCCTTGGTACGCTTATAGCATCCATGGCCAGCCTCATCTCATATAAATATGTTGCGGTAGAGGATAAAAAACTTAGATTGAAATATCTGATCAGATTTACGGTTGTTAATATAATGCTTCTTATTCCGCTCTATATTCTCGGAAGGATCCTGCTTTAGGATTTATCATTTTTTCTTTCGTCCGGATGAATAGAGGGATTCGCGAACTCTTTCTTTTTCGAAGAACTGATCGACTGAATCATGTATGGCATCCGGACTGAGGGATTTGAGCAGATAGCCGTTGGGCTTGAGGCTCATGATACGGCTTACGGTATCCTTATCATTTTTTCCTGTAAGGAAGATGATAGGGATTTTTTCTGTTGAGGGCTCCGATCTGATCATGGAGAAAAAATCGCTTCCGTCGGCAATGGGCATGGCGTAATCCAACAGGATAAGGTCTGTCTTGTTTTTTGCAAGGTAGGTAATGCCGCTGGCAGCGGAATTCATCATGGTGACGCTGTAACGGTCGGAAAGCCAGTCATGGATAGAACGGAGGTACATTACGTCATCATCGATAACGAGAATGTTCTTACGTCTTGTTCCGTTCTCTCTCTCTGCAAGATAATCGTCCAATGCAAAAAGCAGATCTTTGATGTTGATGGGACGTTCGAATTTCTTGCTGATCACCTTATCGGATATTGTTTTTGAGAGGATCTCGAATTCTTCAAAAGAACCTATAACGAACAGTTCTTTTTCGTCTTCTATGCAGAAATCTCTTAAATAAACCAAAAAGTCACCGGAGTCCTCGAGATAGTTCCCGAGATAAAAAATGACTATATCAGAGATATTTCTTACTCTTTCGACGTCTTTCATTACGGGGATCGTGTTGAAAACGTCATATCCGGCTTTTGTGAGATTTTCACGTATGGCACCTACAAGAAAGGCGCTGCCATAACTGATGAGAATTACTTTTTTATCCATACTGAGACCTCGTGATCGTAAAATTTTTAAAGGATTACTTTTTCAAGGTAGCTCAAAACTTCGTTATATTTAACTTCTCGTATGAGCATGCGTAATTTTTTATAATGTACAGCTTCGGACTGGGGGATGCGATAGGTTGAAAGCTTTCGCATTATCTGATCCGCACTGTCCAGATCGTAGGTGCTTACATATTCATGAATGGCATGATATGCGTCATTAAGATCCTCCATGGATATCTCGGGGCTGTTCATAAGTGCGATATCCTGCTTGGCACACAGAACTTCTCTTAATGCTTCCTGCAGCTGTGTACATTTATTTATGAGCGGAAGAGTCTTGGCTTTGACGGCAGTCATATCACCCTCGTCACTGAATCTCTCAAGCATAGCGGAGTCGAAGGATATAGCTTCTGCGCCAAGGAGCTTTGCCGAATTTTTGAGCCCGTGAACTATGATATTGTAGTTCTTCAGATCTCCGTCTTTTAAGAATTCCCTGAGTGCAGTTGCTTTTGATGTCCAGGAGTCCGCGAATTCTCCAAGCACTGTCAGATATGTCTCCCAGCTGCCGCACAGCTCGAGACCGGAGATGTAGTCTATGGATTCGATCTTGCGGAGACTGTCTTTGATCATATCATCCGATTCTTTTTCGGAAGTATTATCAGTTGTGACAGCATCTTCTTCTTCGGCAGGTTTAACAAGTCCGGAGGGAAGATTGCTGCTGATCACGTCTTCAAGCTGGATCGCATTAACCGGCTTGGAAAGATAATCCGTAAAGCCGCTTTGCAGGAATTTTTCACGCATGCCTACGATGGCATTGGCTGTAAGCACCACAACGGGTGTGTGCTTGTTAAGGCCTTCTGCACCGTCCTCTTTAAGAAGACGGAGAGTCTCTGTTCCGTCAAGACCGGGCATCAGATGATCCATCAGTATGAGATCGTATTTTTTCTTCTTGCATACATCAAGACAATCCTTGCCTGAAAAAACAAAATCAAGCTGGACCTTAGTCCTTTTCAAAAGGCCTTTCAGAACAGTATGATTGATGGCGATATCGTCTACTACCAGAATATGAGCATCGGGAGCAATGAATGTTGCACCACGTCTTTCGGTTACCTGTTTATCGCGCTCGATCTTTTTGGCGTGTTCGGTGAAATCACCCACAGGTGTCCAGTCGGATACGTTTTGCGCAAGCGTGAAGAAAAAGTCACTTCCTTTGCCATATTCGCTGGTTACGGTAAGTTCGCTTCCCATAAGGTTTAAGAGCTTGCGGGAAATGGTAAGGCCAAGCCCGGTACCTTCTATGGTGCGGTTTTGCTTTTCCTTAGCACGTTCGAAGGGGTGGAATAGCCTGGTAAGATCCTCGCTCTTGATACCGATACCTGTATCGATGATATGGATCTCCAAAGAGACGCTGTATGCGCCGGTGGGTCTTGAGGATATAACAAGTTCAACCCGCCCTTCGCTTGTATATTTGATGGCATTTCCAAGAAGGTTAAGGATAACCTGCCTTATTCGAAGTTCATCTCCGATGAGATTCTCAGGGATGGAAGGATCTATGGAGAATTTTAATTCCAGATTCTTTTCCTGAGCTTTTTCGTAAGACATGACCATAAGGTCGTTGAGAGCAGCGGAAAGGCTGTATTCTTCGCCGATGATCTCCATCTTACCGGACTCGATCCTGGAGAAATCAAGCACTGCATTGACCAGGCCTAAAAGCATGTCCTGGGCATGTTTAACATTTCTTGCATATTCTATGATCCGATCTTCTTTGCTTTCACGCAGGATCATTTCATTCATTCCTATAGCCGCATGGATAGGAGTTCGTATCTCATGGGACATATTTGAAAGGAATTGTGTCTTTGCATCATTTGCGGCTTTTTGTACTTCAACCTCATTCTTAAGATCGTGGGCAAGGATCTCTGCATATTCTTCCGAAGTAACACGTAAAAGAGTATAGATCCTGTCGGCGAGAGGTATGGCACCTCCGGATTCGGATAAGGACATAAAACTGTTGTATTTGCCTGTGGCAGGTTCCTGATCGCCGTTTTCTCTAAGCGCAAATGCTACAAGAGCGTTATTTGTCTGAACAGGATGAGAATTGATGGCTGTTATCTGTGAATGACAGCAGCAACCGGCAACGTCACCGGGCATCTTACGGAAAAAATCGACTTCAGTCTGTTCAGCGTACCCAAGGTATTTTGCACGGATGCTTGAGATCGCAAGGAAGATACCCTGAGGTTTAAAGGACTCAAGTTGTCTTATGGCTTTCGAAGAAGCCTGGAGTATACCGCCTTTACTTCCGTAGGATAAACGCACATTCTCATCGTTATCAATATCGCCACCGAGAGTGAGGGCGCCGTTTTCATCAAAATCTATAACGGATCTGGCAATAAACTTACCGTATTTGCTGATTATAAGAGGAAACTCCGCAGTATTATCAAGAAAGAAGTTGTCTTTTGGAACATTAAGATACTTAAGATATATATCTGCAGCAGGTTTTCCATCGATGGAGAGGATTTTTCTGGAATCCTTGAGTGCGGTGATATTATGAGCACTGCCGAGAGGGGACCAGCCCAGGGTGTACGACGAGAACGCGCACAGGTCTTTGCCACTGTACATAATGGCTATTACGCCTGTCTTTAATGATTTGTCTCCGATGACGAATTGATCATCTCTGGTATATTCGGAATCCGAACGTATGCCGGCACAGGCTCCGATTACTTCGATATTCTTATCGGAAGGCTTGATCTGAGCAAGCAGAGCGCTTAAGCCGTTTACAACACCGTTAACAAATATTTGTATCGCACGGAGATCGTCGGTCCTGTCAGCGACCTCGGTTATATTGGTACCGATTTCCTCCATGTGGAGGCGTGAAGTGTCATATGTAAGGACTCTAACGGAACTGCTTTCAAAGAGAAGAAATGTGACTGTGATACTGTGATCGGAGAGAACGCCACCGCAGATTTCGGCCGTAGTTGTAAGACCTGCGATCTTGGTATCCGGCAGGATCTCATAGAAGAGACGCGCCAGTGCGGAAGCTTCGTCTACTTCCGCACGTTCCATACAGATTATTGCAAGTCTGTCGGCAGCGTCTGTGTATTCTTTTTTCCCTTTCATTTCATTCAGGATGTTTTTTAAGTCATCCTGATCATCCACATCAAAGGAAAATTGTACCATGTCGTTTTATCAAACCTTAAAATAGCTGATAGTCTCGTTAAGAGTTACGGCAAGTTTTCTAAGATCGTCGGCTGAGTTGCTTATAAGTGTAAATGTGGCATTGAGCTCTTCCATGGAAGCATTTGTTTCTTCGGCGGAAGCTGCGTTCTCTTCGGAAATTGCCGAAAGATCCGCAATGATGGATAACAGGTTTTCCTTTGCTTTATCAAGCTCGGCAACACGGTTGCTGATGAGGGATGAACTGTCTGATACGTTCCTAACGTTATCCATCATATCGACCATGTCATTCCTCGTGGTATCAAGGTGAGCGCTCTGCTCATGGAAATTCTCGTTTAGCTTCTGCATTACGGATACCGAAGCTTCGGAATCGTTAAGAAGCTTGTTAACGATATCCTTTATCTTATCTGCGCTTTCCTTGGACTGATCGGCAAGTGCTCTTATCTCATCGGCAACAACCGCGAAACCGCGTCCTGCTTCACCTGCTCTTGCTGCCTCGATAGATGCGTTGAGGGAGAGAAGGTTGGTCTGTGAAGCGATATCGGTGATCGCCTGTGAGAATGTATCGATGGCTTTTGCCGAGTCGTTGGTGGAATCAATGGTCTTACTGATCTCCTTGACGGATTCGGTGACATTATTGTTCTGAACGATGAGTTTTTCCATAGCCTGCATTGCATTATCGCAGGATTTCTTCATTCCTTCCGCTGCGGAATCAAGTTCCTTTACGCGTTCGCTGATCTCATCGATGTTATCACCGATCTTTGATGTATCTGTTGTTGCAGTCTCAATACTCTCTGCCTGAGAGACGGCACCTTTAGAGATATCATCTATGGCATTTGTTACCTGGCTTGAAGCTGATGAAGCCTGCTCTGCCGATGTGTTGAGATTCTCGCTTGATTCATGAAGGTCTGAGGTCATCTTCATGGTTTCGCTTATAACACTTGAAAGCTTGTCCTTAAGTGTTTCGCAACTTTCTGCGATGGCGCCGAGTTCGTCGGTGCGCTTGATGAGAGAATTATCAAATTCGACATTGAGATTGCCGGAAGCAAGTTCATGGAGTGTACCGGCGAGTAAGGACATCTTCTTTGAAGTCTTGTTGGCTATCATGATACCGAAAACGGCGATGACACCTGCAATGATCACAGCGAGGATGATCATGATGGAAACGCTACTTGTAACGGCTTTGGTGGCATCGGCGCTGGGGCGTCCTGCAAATACCATTCCCGCTATGTCTCCGTTGCCCTGATAGAGAGGAACATAGTAAGCGGAATGGCTTAAGTTGTTGATGGTAAGCTTATCTGCGTAAAATTCTTCGCCACCTTCAAGACACTTCTTGATGACTTTTTCGGAGGCATCGGTACCGACGATACGTTCACCTGTCTTGGCATCGACGAGGGTGGTAACGGCACGTGTCTTTCCGATAAACAGAGTATATTCAAGTCCGGTCTGTTCATGGAGATGATCCAGTATTTCCTGAAGATCGGCCGTTATATCCGTACCGCCTTTGAAGACGGGAGAATATCTTGCAGTGGTCCAGTCGCCTCTGTGAGAATCGTCAAGCTCATCACGCAGCTGGATACAGGATATCTTCAGTTCTTCTTCATACATTGTGTGATAGCTTTTTTTGATCTGGATCCCGGCGAATGCTGTCAGGATTATACATACCAACGCCAGAGCGGCAAGAGCAATGAAAATGACTTTTAAGATAAGCTTTTGTTTACGTGTTTTCCCCATGATACACCACCCCTTTACATAAGTCTTTGAAATACCAAACAAGTAACCTATGTTCAATTATACTATCAAAGTGTATGCACAACAAGAAAAAGAGCCTTAAATCATAGGCGAAAAAGTGCTGGAATTAGGGCTCTTAAAGAGGTAAAATTAGACAGTTGACGATATTTTCGGGGACGTGGCTCAGTTGGGAGAGCGCAGCGTTCGCAACGCTGAGGCCGGGAGTTCGATCCTCCTCGTCTCCATATGTTTAGAAAAGTCGGGGGACTGTTTTTGTGGACCGGGATGAGGGACATGAGAGCAGTCCCCCGGGGTCATTATGGCGGATATCAGTTATCGGGAAAGGATGATCGGAAACATGCCTGGAACAGACAATTCGATTGAGAATACAATAAAAACTTCATCGGAAACTCAAATAGAAACTCCAATAAAAACTCAAATAAAAACTCCAATAGAAACTCCAATAGAGATCACGATAGAAGAACTGGCTGATCTTCCCCGGGGAACCTATGTCCTCTATGATGTGAGAGACAGGGTATCTTACGAATATGATTCCATTCCCGATGCAGAAAGCTGTCCCGAGGATGAACTCTATGAAAAAGCAGCGGTCGGATCACTTCCGAAAGAAAAACTGGTGCTTTTTTGCATGCATGGTACGGTAAGTTATTCAGCTGCCGCGACTCTTCAGAAAATGGGGATAGATGCTGTAAGCCTTAAGGGCGGCATGGGAGCATGGCTTAAGAAGAATACCATGCCGGAAGACAGGTCTAAAGAGATAGAACGCAATCTCATGACCAATAAGCGATTTCATAAGAATCTTTTCTCGAGATTTGCAAAAGCCATCAGGGATTACGAACTTTTGCAGCCCGGTGATAAGGTGGCGGTATGCATATCGGGCGGTAAAGATTCCATGCTGATGGCAAAACTTTTTCAGGAGCTTAAGAGGCATGACAGATTTCCTTTTGAGCTGGAATTTGTCGTGATGGATCCCGGATATAACGATCTGAACAGGACATTGATAGAGAATAATGCAGCATCCCTGGGAGTACCCATTACAGTTTTTGAATCAACTATATTTGATGTGGTGGATACGGTGACAGATTCGCCCTGTTATCTTTGTGCCAGAATGAGACGCGGTCACCTCTATAAGAAAGCTCAGGAAATGGGATGTAACAAGATAGCTCTGGGTCATCATTATGATGATGTGATAGAGACAATACTGATGGGAATGTTGTGGGGAGGTCAGATGCAGACCATGATGCCGAAGCTTCACAGTACCAATTTCGAAGGCATGGAACTCATAAGACCCATGTATCTTATCAGAGAGGACGATATCAAAGCCTGGAGAGATGCGAATGACCTTCATTTTATACAGTGTGCGTGTCATTTTACCGATACATGCAGTTCATGCCGTGATGACGGTTCTCCTGTCTCGAAAAGAATGGAAACAAAGCAGCTCATAAAGAAACTCAAGGAGACGAATCCTTATGTGGAGAACAATATATTCCGAAGTGTGGAAAATGTTAATCTGGCTACGGTGATAGCTTACAAACAAAATGGGATCAAACATTCATTTCTGGATGAATATGATGACTGAAAAAGTGACTATTTATAAACCATTTTTTAAAATCTATTGAATTTAGACCTGAAAAATAATAAAGTAGATTTATATAGAATTATGGGGTGAGCGAAAAGCTCTCTAATGGGGAAAGGGGTAGAAAAATGAAGAAACAAAAGCTTTCGTTTAAGATTTCTGCTGTGATCATTGTTCTCCTGATCGTAAGCATGACGATTCTTACCATTCTGGTATCCAGATCAGCATCTAAATCCATGGAACAGGCTGCAAAGAATCGAATGTTTGAAGGTGCTGCTGCAAGAAGTGCAGTTATCGATTCGTATGTATTTGCTGCTTCATCTTATATCAGAGGATATGTTACATCTCCTGTGATCGTGGATTTCGCTGCCGATCAGACCAATCCGGCAAAAAGAGCTGCGGCTCAGAGATTTACAGCTGAGTATTCAAAGAGCTTCCAGGGCGTTGAAAATATCTTTGTTGCAAGCCTGGATGATTTCATAGTTCAGGTTGCTTCGAATGAAGCCGGAATAGGAACGCTGGCTGCAGGAAATGAAGAACAGCTTAAAGCAACAAAGGCAGGCATTGCCGTGATGGAGCAGACAAAGGATGTTTATTTCAGATCCATCAAGGTGAGTCCCGTGACGGGAGAGCTGGTTCTGGTTCTTTATGCACCCATCTATGATGAATCTGGTAAGATGACTGCCTACAGTACGCTCGGCCTTTCCGCAAGCAATCTCACTCATGTTCTTCAGATCCTTTCATTTAAGGATTGGGAAAATGCCAAGGTAGAGATAATCGATACAAATCAGAAAACTTTCGTTTATTCAACTGATGAGGCACTGGTAGGACAGCCTATTTCCGCAGATGCCGAGGGACTTATCAATTTGGTACAGACTGCAGATGAAGGTGTCAGTGATTATGTTGAAAACGGTGAAAAACGGCTTTCTGCATATAAGTACATGAAAGATTATAATCTGATAGTTGTTATAAGCGATTCGACTAAAGAGATCTTTGCCGATGCTTCGGCTCTTACAAGAAATATCATTATCCTTTCGGTATTTATAATCATAGCTATCGCAGTACTTACTATGGTTGTTGTAAATGTTCTGGTTAAGGATCTGACCGCATCCAGTGCGATAGTCGGGGACATTGCAGCTAATCTTGATTTCACTAAGGTTGGAGATCTTGATAAATTTACATCCAGAGGTGATGAAGTCGGTGAAGTCAGCAAGGCAACAAAGAAGCTCGCGGATGCGGTATCGGTTGCTATAGATCTTATTCAGAGTAAGTCTGCAAGAGTAAGCGATTCTGCGGTTGAACTTAATAAGTCTGCCGGAGATACAATGGAAAATTCCACAAATATCACAAGAGCGGTAGGTGAGATTGCAAACGGTGCGGTTTCACAGGCCAATACCATTCAGGATGGTGTTACGGCAGTTGCCGCCATTCTCGACAGTGTGGGTACTCTCGATAAGGAAGTCAACGAAGCCGGTGATCAGACTGATTCCATGAAGATCTCCTCCAATAATATGAGAAAGAGCTTCTCTGATCTCTCGGATGCAATGGAAGAGACCAAGACGGCACTCGGAAGCGTATCCGAGACCATGGGCTCTGTAAGTGATTTCGTGGCTGAAGTTCAGGGCGCTGTTGATGCCATCAATGCCATCGCAAGACAGACCAACCTCCTTTCACTGAATGCATCTATTGAGGCTGCAAGAGCCGGTGATGCCGGAAGAGGATTCGCGGTAGTTGCCGAAGAGATCGGAGGCTTATCCGAAGAGTCAGCAACATCATCCAAGTCTATCGGTGAGATAATGTTAAGACTTGAAGATAAGACTAAGGATGCAGTAGCAACGGTTAAGTCACTTGAGCAGGTTATAGAGAAGCAGAAGGGAATAACTACAGAGACAGAAGGAACCATCGGTGAAGTTATCGAGATGATCGATATCGTTGAGAAGGCCTTCAAGGGCATCAAGCAGGCTTGCGGTACTATCAAGGAACAGTGTTCGCATGTAAATGATACGATGTCAGAGTTGTCTGCTATTTCCGAAGAAAATGCGGCTTCTTCCGAAGAAACATCTGCATCAATGGAACAGGTTAATGCAACGGTTCAGAGCATCAACGATCTTGCAGGTGATCTGTCCGGAATAGCTGATGATCTGAATATGGAGCTTTCGAAGTTCAGGACCAAATAAAAGTATTAAACGATCAGAAAGGCTGTCGCGCGTTATGCGCGGCAGCCTTTTTAAATGCAGATGTTACGAGTATATCATTTGAAAATCCATGATTTCAAAGTATTACTCTGCATTTGCTTTTTCAGGTGAGGAGGCATTTTTTCTGTATTCTCTTGGTGACACATTGTAGTAACGCTTGAAGATCTCCGACATATAGCTTGCTCCTGTAAAACCTGTTTTTCTTGCTATTTCGGCCATTGAGAATGTGGAATGCTCCAGATACTCGGCGGCACGTTCCGCTCTGTATCTCATCAGATTGTCCATGGGGGATCTGCTTGTATATTTGTGGAACAGCTGATTGCAATATGTCCTACTGACACCGCCTGCTCCGGAAATATCATCCAGTGTGATGGCCTTGTCGAAGTTTGCACGCGAATAATTGAGCATTTTTCTAATGCTGAGCAGTGCCGGATCCGCTTCATTTTTTTCATCCAGGGCATGTTCTTTTTTACAGTATTCTATAACAATCTTCCACATATTGAAGAATTGTGCGTTTATCGCAAAATTATCATTCATACAGCCCATCATTGCGTATGATTCGCGATACATAGCCTTTCCCTCATCACTGCCAGCGTCTATCAGGATGTAAGGGAGTGACTTATTATCCACAATGGGTCTTACGTAACGGTCGGCTATGGAAAAGCATCCGCATAAGAGTATGGGATCTATTATGCAGAGGTTATATTTGTCTTTATATTCATTTACGGGAATGCTGAAGTGCAGTTGCCTTGAATTGACAATAAGTGTGTCCCCCTCGTGAAGACTGATATTATCACCGTTCACGTTATAACCTATCTCACCGCAGGTTACGGTAACTATCTCCAGTTCATCGTGCCAGTGGGCGACTCTTGACCATGTTACATCCGGAAGGAGCCAACCCTGATAGAGATAAACAGGGAAGCTCTCATCGTTATAATTTACTATTTCGGCCCCGTCTTTTTTCTTCTGGATTATCCCGCGCCATTCTTCGTGCATGACATTCACACCTCGTTATGCAAAATCATCGTAGTGAAATATTGTTATGATTTTAAAACATAAAAGGGGTTGTTTCAATCCTTTATATAAACTATTTTTATTTTAAAAGTGCACTGAAATAAAAACAGTTTTGTCCGGTTTGCAGAGATAACCGGACGAAGAGGATTTTCAACAGGTCCTCTGTGTGAAGGAGGTAATGATATGGAAAATGTGATCGAGATTAATAATCTGAGTAAGGAATTCAAAGTGCTTAATCGCCATGAAGGAATAAAAGGCAGTATCATGGATCTCTTTTCAAGAGACTATAAAACAGTATATGCGGTTAAGGATGTATCTCTTAGCATAAAGCAGGGAGAGATCGTAGGCTACCTTGGGCCAAATGGTGCAGGTAAGTCTACTACCATCAAAATGATGACCGGAGTTCTTAAGCCTTCGTCGGGAAGCATTCTTGTTAACGGCAGGGTTCCTTATAAGGACAGAGCAAAGAATTCTCAGGAGATAGGTGTTGTATTCGGGCAGAGATCACAATTATGGTGGTCACTTCCACTTATAGAATCCTTCAAGCTTTTGAAGGAGATCTATGGGATAGATTCAAAGCACTATGATGAGATGATGAAGTTCTACGGGACACTGGTTGATCTTGAGCCGATACTTCATAAACCTGTAAGACAGATGTCACTCGGACAGAGAACACTCAGCGATATCCTTGCATCATTCTTACATAATCCCAAGATCTGCTTTCTTGATGAACCGACTATCGGACTTGATGTGGCAATGAAGAGCAATATCAGGACACTGATACATGCGATCAATGAGAAGATGAATACTACAGTCATCCTTACGACACATGACATGGGTGATGTGGATGCGCTTTGCAAAAGGATCGTGATAATCGATAAAGGTCAGATGCTTTACGACAATGACATCGATCATCTGAGGAAATTCTTCGGCGCTTACAGAACTCTTAAGGTAAGACTTAAAGGCGATATGAGCGAAAAGGTAAAAGAAGTGGAAAAGGCTCTGGAAGCCATGGATGTTTCGGTGAGTTCGGATGATGAATGGATATCTGTATTGGTTAACGAGGAGAAGTGTGGTGTGCTGGATGTTCTTTCAACTATTCAGAAGGAACATAAAGTAACAGACATGCAGTTGCAGGAGATATCAACGGAAGAGGTTATCAAGAAGATATATACGGAGGGTGTGTGATGATAAAAAAATATACTACCCTGCTTAAAGCGGGGGTGATGGAGATGCTTCATTTCCGTCTTTCCGTCCTGGTTTTGATAGCCGGAAATATGCTTTATCTTGCGGTTATCTATTTTCTCTGGAAGGCTATATTTGATTCGGCGGGAACGGAATCCGTTAACGGAATGACATTTGAAAGTACTCTTATTTATCTGGTACTTGCGACTGCTCTGTTTAATTTTATGGAGATGTATATAGTCTGGGATATGGGAAGGACTATCCAGTCGGGCAAGATAGTTTTGGATCTGATAAAACCCATGGACTATAAGAGTTATATGTTCTGGTCATTTTCAGGAAATGTTGCCGCACAGTTTTTTACAACATTTCTTCCGACTTTTATAGTGATAGCTATTGTGACAAAAGGTGCGATACCCATGGGAACCAACTTAATTGCTTTTGCGGTTTCCGTGATCCTCGGAATAATCATCAATTTCAATGTTGATTTCATCGTGGGAACTGTCTGCCTCTATACAGAATCCATTTGGGGAATAAATATCATGAAGCAGGTGATAGTGCTCCTGTTCTCAGGTGCTACCATCCCCCTTGCATTCTTCCCGGAAGGACTCAGAAGAGTAGTGGATATTCTGCCTTTCAGAGCGATATATGATGCGCCTCTTACGATATTGCTCAGTAAAAACGGCATAACCGAAGATGTGTTATGTACCATTGCCATTCAGATCGTGTGGGTGATCATACTGGAAATCCTAAGCAGAGGTTTCTGGAAGATATCACTCAGACAGATCACAGTGAACGGAGGTTGATCCGATGAATAAAAAAGGACTTGCTTTCTATATAAAGATATACGGACGGATACTTGCGCAGGACTTAAAGAGCAAGATGAGTTACAGAGCGGATTTTATAATATCAATGCTTGGAATGATCTTTACGGATGCTGCGGGATTTATCACTTTCTGGATCATGTTCAGAAATTTCTCATCCATTCAGGAGTGGGGATACTATGAGATGCTCTTTCTTTACGGTTTTTCGCTTATAGCCATCACTCCGGTCCAGTGTCTTCTTGATAATAACTGGAGCCTAAGGATAAACGTGCGTGAAGGAGATTTTATCAAGTATTGCTTCAGACCGATTAATCTGTTCTTCTACTATGAGTCGGAGGTGTTTGATGTTAAAGGCCTCGGGCAGCTGGGTGTTGGTCTGTTTACTCTGGTATATTCATGGATAAAATTAGGTATCGGATGTAATGTGATAATGATACTTAAGGTGATAGTCTTCCTGATCGCCGCATCCTTATTCATGATGGCGATGCAGAATGCTGCGGCCGCAACCTGCTTTTGGATAGAGAACTCGTTTTATGTTCTGGATCTGGCATTTAAGCTCAAGGATTATGCTAAATATCCTGTGACCATATTCGGCCCGGTATTCAGGTTTGTATTCACATTTGTATTTCCTATAGCTTTTATCGCATACTATCCGAGTCTTGTGATACTGAGACCTGATAATGTTCCCATTCTGACATGGCTTGCGCCTCCTCTTGGAGTATTATTCTTCTATCTGAGTTACAGGTTCTGGATGCTTGGAGCGATGAAATATAACGGAACAGGATCATGATATAACAGCTTATTTTTATTGTCATACAGCCCTTGCCATTCACTATGTTATAATATCGGATGTGTGGAATTATTACTGATCACATCGAGCGATCCGGTTTTTCAGAGTGAAACGGAGGGGGAATGAAGTGATAAATATCAGATTGTATATGCCATCGGATACTACCGGAATGGTTTTGCTTTGGAATAAAGCCGTTTCCGACGGAGATTCTTTTATCCAGGATGAAGCACTTCCATATATCCAGGCAGGAAGATTCTTTGCAAATCAGAATGCGGCAGTGGTTGCAACCGACGAGACCGGAATGGTCAGAGGTATGTATACCATACGTTCAAAATACAGCGGAAGATGCAAACATATATGCAGTGTGGTTATAGCAGTTGACAGTGAATACAGAAGACGTCATATAGGTGAAAAACTTTTAAATGACTGTATAAACAGAGCTGCTTCTCTTGGTTTCAAGGTTATTGAGCTGTATCCGGTTTCCGCTTCCAATAAAGCAGCTGCTGCATTGTTCGAAAAAGCAGGTTTCACAAAAACAGGAAGCATACCGAATGGATTTGCAAGAGGAGACGGACAATTTACCGATGCGGATACATATTGCATCACGTTGCCGGGACAGGCTGCTTTCACCGGTGCTCAGATTCCTGTGCCGGGACAGCCGATGCCTGCAGCTCAGAATATGCAGACGCAGGGACAGCACCCCCCTGTCGGAATGAATGGTTATACCTGGAAAAATTCACAGGGGAGTTTTACTTCAGGTCAACCTGTTCAGGCTAACGGGTATTTTCAGAGGCCGGATCAGGCAGGACAGAATTATCAGAATGCATACAGACAAAATAAGCCTGATAAGAGCATCAGCAGTATCAATATTGTATTTGGCGCGGGAGTATTGCTTTTAACAATAGCGGCTGCCGTATTCATATCTGTTTCGTGGCAGCTGATGGGTGATGTTGCCAGATCACTGGCGCTTATCGCAGTTCTTGCGGTAGTCTTTGCATTGTCTTATCTTTCAGGCAGCGTGCTTAAGCTTAAGCAGACAGGGTTTGCTTTTTATACTTTGGGAAGTTTGCTGACGCCCATCCTTATAGTGGGCATGGGGGCACTAAATCTGCTTGGAGGGGCTTTGTCTTTTTCTTCGGGAAACGGATTCCTCGTAACAGCATTGGGAATGCTTGCTTTTTCCGTCGTGACATTTATCGGATCGCGGATATATGAATCATCTGCATATTTCGGAATGACATATTTTGGATTTTCCTGGATGACGTTATTCCTGGGTGTTCAGGTGGGGAAATCTTTCGAAGACGGCAATATCCTCGTATCAGCTGCGTTTACGGCAGATCTGCTGGCATTTTTGGTCATGACGGCAGCATTATTTGAATTCTCCGAGAAGTTAAAATTCTTCAGGATCTATGCAAATATCATTTCGTTTGTTTCCGCATCCATGACACTCATGGTGTCATTCGGAATGATGCTTTTCCTTTTATTCGAACGGGAAGTGAATGTGAATGCCGTAGTCATGGCTATAGGTTTACTTATCTGTACCATAGTATTTATTGAAGGATATAAGGTATTTGAAAAAGGGCTTTATATTGCGATAGCTTATGTCTTATTAACGGGTTTTGTTATTTTTGCAGCATATCTGATAGGAACTGCCATAGGTGATGAAGATGTAATAAGCAAATGGAGAGCTATATTGGTTGCCATTGACTTTCTTGCTCTCATAACAGCAACATTGTCATTGATCAAAAAGACTGAAAAGATAAGATATTTTGCTAAATATGCTTTTCTCGTAACGATGGCTTCGTTTGTTCTCATGATTTCTGAGACTCGTCTGAGCTACAATAAGATTTTTGATACGTCGATAGTGATAATGCTGATGGGAGCTTTGGCATCTTCTTCAGCCGTGTTTATTTTCGGAAGGCCTTCACAAAAAGGCATCGTGGGAGTGGCAAAGTATATTGCACCTTTTTCTTCTATGGTGACCATAAGCATTTTAATGGCAGCATGTAATTATATTTTTGATATTGATATCAACGTTACGGCTTTGATCGGTGCGATCGCATTTCTTATTTTCCGTATGTTGTTTGTGATCATCAGGATGGATACGCTGTTCTCGGATATAGCATGGACTGTGGCAGCTGCATTTTTCTCTTTGGTATTTGTAAGCGAGGGGGCCGATATACTTTATATCACTATGCTTCCTTTTATCACTGCGGCGTACGGAGGATTCTCTGTTATCAGGAAGGGTGATGAGAGACGTGAGATCTCAAAGCTTATCAACAGCCTGATCAGCGGAATCTTTTCGATGATAACCATCATGCTGTTGCCGTGGCATTTTATTGATGATATTTCAGCGATGAAGATAAGTATGGCGGTTGTCATTCTTCTGACGGTCGTTATGCTGATCATCAGGATAAAAAGAACTTCAAAGCCGCTTGTTTTCTATATGAACGGCTTGCTGATATCATCCCTTGCCGTGTCATTCTTTGGAATGATCATATTTGAAGAAATGGAAGAAGAAGCCATTGATATATTCAGTCTTTCCGTCATGTTCACGATCATGATGGGGCTTCTGGTGATCGGAACTGCTATGGGAACTCGTGAGAAGAAAAAGCTCGGCGTGGCTTTTAAGAGTTCTGTCATAGCGGCACTTAACAGCATGATATTTCTTTTTGCATCGATCAGTGATGCGTTCATTGAATCTGCGGATACCGAAAGTCATCCGGCAATGATAATGATGCTGGTATTCCTTATCATTTCAACCGTGATACTGAGACTGATACCATTCTGCGCAAACGCATTCGGAAACATAACCGGTATTATTGACAGCTTCTGGATCCTGATAGGTGCAGGTGTTCTGTGCGAGCAGCGACTTCCCCTGGCAGTATTTGCGGTCGCGGTTGCAATAACGATATTCCTATCGGCAAACAGATTATTTACGGTGGTTCCCATCATTGTCGCTATATTCGCATTGGGTAATCAGATAAATGATATAGGGCTTTCAGCTGCTGAAGTAAATATAATCATCCTCCTGGCGGCTGTGGCCTGTGCTGTTGCAGGAAGGTTTATTTTTAAGGGAACATTAGGAGGCCGGACAGGTATAGATTATCTTGCTTTTTCTCCCGCACTCATGGTCTTCTTTATGGATAATGCTGACAATTATGCCTGGATGTTGGGCTTGGCGCTGCTTGCTGCGATGTTCTTTAATCTGATTGGAAGAACGACAAACGGAGATAAGGCGTTCGCATCGGTGGGACTCTGTTTTGTGGCGCTGTCACTTATGTCCAGTTCGGCATTTATTGATTATCCCGAGGGGATGCTTACGGAATTCTATATATGTATAGTACTTGCACTGGTACTTTCGATAAGGTATCTGGTAAGACCCTGGACCGACGAACATATGGAACTTGTGTGGTTTATAACAGTTGCATTGGCTCTTATTGTTGAAGGCTTTTCTGCGGCAGAGACCGGATATATCTCGGATCTGCTGATAACAGGCTGTGCTTCGTTTGGAATATTCATTTATGCATTTATTGTGAAATCAAAGAAATGGTTTATATTGGGACTTGTGTCTATACTTTTGATAGCTATTTATCTGTCAGCTACTTTCTGGGCAAGCATTGCCTGGATGCTCTATCTGCTGATTGCCGGTATCGTTCTGATAGTCATAGCTGCAATGAACGAGTGGGGCAGGAGACATGCGGCTGACGGAGAAAGAAAGAGATTTTTTGAGGAATGGAAATGGTAAAAGATGCTTTTAGAGCAAAACTGATCAAGCTGGTCATACCGCTTACGGTACAGTTCTTTTTGCTTTGCCTTGTGCCGGTGTCAGATGCGGTTATGCTTGTTTCATTGGATCAGGATGCGATGTCTGCAGTGTCATTGGCTGCGCAGGTTGCATTTGTTCTTCAGTTGTTTAATTTTGCGATAACTTCCGGGACCAGTATGTTTGCAGCCCAGTTCTGGGGAAAAGGGGACAAGGATTCTATAGAGGAACTTTATGCTTTTTGCATAAGACTGTCTTTACCGATATCGGTGGTCTTTTTCCTGGTGACTTTTTTTGCACCGTCGTGGGTTATGAGGCTTTTCACATCGGAAAGTGCCATCATAGAGTATGGAGTGGGTTATCTTAAGGTGGCTGCTTTTTCATATCTTATGATCGGTACCATCCTTGTCATCGAGACAGTCATGAAAAATACGGAGCTTGTTAAGCCGGTGACGGTGATAAGTTCCGCAACGGTATTTGTTAATATCGGACTTAACGCTGTCTTCATTTACGGTCTGCTTGGAGCACCCAAAATGGGACCTGCGGGAGCTGCTCTTGCAACAATGATATCCTATGCGGTATCGCTGGTTGGTTCTGTTATCGTTCAGCGCAGAGCAGGCGGTATCCGTTTCAGGATGAAATATTTTTTCCATGTATCGGAAGGACTGCGCAGGGAATATATTAAGTACACATCACCTGTTCTGGCGAATCAGCTCAGCTGGGGAATAGGATTTACAATGATAAGTGTGATAATGGGCCATCTCGGTTCCGATGCCGTTGCAGCGAATTCAATAGTTGCAGTGGTTAAGGATCTGATATCCTGTTTTTGTTTTGCGCTTTCTTCTGGTGGTGCGATACTTGTGGGTAATGAATTGGGCGCCGGAGAAACGGAACTGGCAAAGAAGTATGGATCCAGGTTATGCAAACTGGGACTTTACAGCGGGATAATCGCAGGTGTCATTATAGCGGCATCGTCACCTGTCCTAGTAAGAGTGGTAAGTATCACACCTGCGGCAAAACATTACCTTCAGATAATGCTTTTGATGTGTATCTATTATATGGTTGGCAGATCCATGAACAGCGTGGTCATTTCCGGAATCTTCTGCGCAGGCGGAGATACGCGTTTCGGTTTCATATGCGATACCGTAACGATGTGGGCCTTTATAGTTCCGGTTGGAGCTCTTGCGGCTTTCGTATTTAAGCTGCCGGTCCTGTGGGTGTTTTTCATCCTTAATCTGGATGAGATAGTTAAGCTTCCGGTGGTTTATAAGCATTACAAGAAGTATCTGTGGCTAAAGGATCTGACTGCGGAAACATCGGATTGAGAGAATGCACATTTGTCAACTCAAAGCTATATGAAATATGTAAGCAGACCGGCGGTGATCGCCGGTCTTTTTAATGTTTGCTGTTGTAGAATCATGCCTGTTTTTTACAGTTGCAGTTTATTATCATGGGTGATAGTATAACTTCAAAGCAGAATATTTCTTTTGCGCTATGCGCGTCAATCATCATGTAAATTCTTACATCTCGAAATTCCTGCTTAATTCCCTAATTAATTTTTTGACTGCAGGAAGCGAGAACTGTGATTGTTTTCGTCTCCTGCAAAACAACACCGAAAAGGAGACGGATTAATGAATGAAACGAACAAATCAGTAAGAAAGATCACCCCATTAGAGGAAATGAATGTCATCGATGACTTTTTGTTTTATGAAATGTTATACGATGAGGAGCATGGCAAAGAGGCCTGTCGTCTGATACTCGAGAGGGTTCTAAAGTGCAGTATCGGTAATATACAGTACACCGCCCAGAAAATGATCCCCGGGATATCTGAAACCGGCCAGGGTATACGCCTGGATGCGTATATAACAGAAGATGTCTGTGACAGTGAGGGACGGCCCGATATAAATGTGTATGACCTGGAACCGGATAAGAGATCGTACAAAAAGAAGTCTCTACCCAAGAGATGCCGCTATTATTCAGATCTGATAGATGTTCAGATCGTGAATTCAGGCATTAAATATGAAAAGCTCCCCAAAATAGTGATCATCTTTATACTGACATATGATCCCTTCGACCAGGGAGATATGTATTATGAGGCAGGTACTATGCTGAAGACTCACCCGGATATTCCCTATGATGATGGGATAAGGAGGATTTATCTATACACAGAAGGAAAATTAAAAAAGAACGCCGATGATAATGACAAAAAGCTGAAAAATCTATTACAATATATAAGATGGAGTACAGAGGAAAATGTAACCGACGAAACAACCAGGCGTCTTGATGAGCTTGTAAAGGCAACCAAACATAAGAAAGATATCGGGGTAAAATATATGAAGAGCTGGGAACTGGAAAGTGAGCTGAGAGAAGAGGGGCGAGAGGAAGGGCGCGAAGAAGGTCGCAAAGAAGGCCGCGAAGAAGAACGCGCTAATACCGAAGCTGAACGCCGCCGTGCTGATGAAGCAGAATCTCGAGCGGGTGAAGCAGAATCCCGAGCTGATGCTGCGGAGGCTGAGCTTGAGAGGTATAAAGCAAAGTTCGGGACAATATAGTGCATTGAAACTCGGCAGATGACAGCGCGGGAAAACAGTGGCAGAAAATGTGACCGACGAAACAACCAGGCGTCTTGATGAGCTTGTAAAGGCAACCAAACATAAGAAAGATATCGGGGTAAAATATATGAAGAGCTGGGAACTGGAAAGTGAGCTGAGAGAAGAGGGGCGAGAGGAAGGGCGCGAAGAAGGTCGCAAAGAAGGCCGCAAAGAAGGGCGCGAAGAAGGTCGCAAAGAAGGCCGCGAAGAAGAGCGTGCTAATACCGAAGCTGAACGCCGCCGTGCTGATGAAGCAGAATCTCGAGCTGATGCTGCGGAGGCTGAGCTTGAGAGGTATAAAGCAAAGTTCGGGATAATATAGTGCATTGAAGCTCGGCAGATGACAGCGTGGAAGAAGCTGCTGAGAAGAGATTCTGTTAACCTAAAGCAATATGAAATATGCAAGCAGACCGGCGGTGACCGCCGGTCTTTTTGTGTGAACAACGCGTCGGCCATCAAGTAATTTCTTACCTTTATAAGTGTTTAAACTTTGGAAAAGTAGTGTGACAGATTCGACGATTCGCTGAAAGATTTTTAGATTAATAGCAAAGAAAATGGTTGGGTGTATACACAAATAATAAGAAATTGTCAAAAATAATATTAGACTTAATAAGCTCTGAAAAGCA
>FMVK01000008.1 GCA_900102065.1 Lachnospiraceae bacterium XPB1003
ACCCCGGGGTTTTACGCTCTGGATTTCAACAGGAGCATAAAAAAAGAGCAACACCATGTGCTGCTCCTGTTGAATCCGGTATACTGCTCCTGTTGAATCCGGTATACTGCTCGGGTCGCTCCCCAGCGTTGCCCTATCCTGTATGCCGGTAAAGTAACTATAGTGTAGAAGTTTTTATGGCTGGTATCAATACCATTCAGGAATGTTTGGAGAAGTTACTTCCACCCCTCATCCTTGCAATAGTAAGTTCCAGTCAGTGAGACAGGGCAACTGGAATTTAGTTTTCCAATTGACCTATTTTTCTTTTGTATGTGTTCAACATGGCATTTTCTTTTTATGGGTTTGTTTTGTGCATTATCAATTTGCATAGGAAAAGTGTGATAAATGTTATCAAGGATAATATGCCAACTAATGGACTTCAAAGATTCTTAATCTTTTGTGGTGTTGCAATATTCCTTATGTGGTCGGGACGGATTTTCCAGGGGCTGATCCAAGGGACTGTGCCTGAGGGATTGGATAACTGTACAACACTCGTGATACAGGCTATGGATTTAGGTTTCATCGTTCCTGCTTGTTTTGTTGTTACATATCTGCTTAAAACCAAAAATAAGCTAGGATATATTCTTGGACCGGTGATAATAGTAAAGGCAGCAACTCTTGTAACTGCGGTTTTAGCTATGGCTATCTGTATGAGAATTAATGTTGCTGGTGGTTCGTTGGTGGAGATAATAATTTTTGGAATAATGACGCTTCTGTCATATTATTATTTTATTATCACAATGAAAAAATTAAAGACATGTGTAATCTAAATAAGTCAATAGGAACCGTCCCCATTGACTCCAAATTTACTTTTTCTCCCCACCATCATTTTTTTACAAATCATATCATCTATCTAAGATTTTATAAATCATAAATAAATCACCGCCGGCAATACAGCTTACCGGCGGTAAAGAATCATGCTCTATGACGTTTTTTATAATCTGCCTGGATAGGAGCAAGCATATCATCATTGTCAAATGCCTCTTCCATATCCTCTGCGCTGCTTGAAGCTCTTGCGCAGCTTACCATCTTGGACATTATGGTGAAGTTCAGTGCTGTGCCTACGCTGTCGCATTCATAACGAACCGCTCTGTTTGCTGCAACTCCAAATCTCCCTGCCACTTCAACTGCATCAATATTTGCTCCGAGGAAAACGAACTCCCAGTGATTCTTCTTTTTCTTCTTCTCCACCATCCTTTTTACTTTTTCATACGAATACCACCGGCTTGCATTTTCCAATCCATCAGTGGTAATGATGAACAACGTCTTCTCCGGCCTTTCTTCCTCCGGCATCTCCTTCTGGATACGGCTGATATGGTAGATTGCTCCTCCTACTGCATCCAGGAGAGCCGTGCAGCCTCTGACATAGTATTCTTCATCAGTGATACGCTCTACATTCTGAATATTCTTCCTGTCATGAAGTATCTCTGTGTGATCATCGAAGAGAACTGTGGAGATAATAGCCTCTCCCTTTTCCTTCTTCTGCTTAGCCAGCATTGAGTTGTATCCTCCGATGGTATCCGCTTCAAGTCCTGCCATGGAACCGCTTCGATCCAAAATGAAAACTATCTCTGTTAAACCCTTCTTCATAGTACCTACCTCTCTTTCTGCCGGTTACCGGCTGCTTTACCTGTGTTCTGAGGTAAGTATATGAAAAATATTTTTACAAATGGTCGCTTGGGATGCGACATTTTGCGCGTATCTACGAGCGGGGCATGGATGGAGCATAAAGCCCGGTGGAAGCTTGCTTACACAAGGGCTTTTATGCGAACAGACATATCGCGCGACAGCGCAACAGTGAGTGACCGCAGGTCACGAACTGCCCCGTTCATTCGCCCAGCAGCGGCTGTTTATGCTCGAACAGAGCCAGGTTTATTGTATAGGTATCATATACTCCCTGCTCTATGAAGTACTCTATGATCAGATCAAAGTGGCTGCTTGGCGATAAAGCATATCCCGCACGCCCAAGCAGATCTTTTGTTTCATCAAGACTGAGTTTCAGTGCCAGCGCAAATGCCACAGCCGTTATCTTCTTAGGCTGATACTGCGAATTGCTCCTTATCTTTGAAAAGAGCTTTCTGTCAACGTTGGCCCGCTTATAGACTTCTGTATCCGTATACCCTTTTTCATCGATAAGTCTAAGAAGGCTCTCCTGCCATGTTTCACTCACATTATCCAGAAGATCATTTAGCGATCGACCTGCTCTGTCAGTGCTTGCCATTGCCATGGGCGCTTCCATCAATGGCTCAGCATCATACTCTCCATCACATTCTTCATCATCCGCAATATCTGCCTTTATAGACTCTGCCCTTGCAGAATCTTTACGCCCCAAACGACGAAATGCATCTTTAAAAAGTCGTCTCCCTCTGCGACTCTCACCAATAGGGATACTCCCAACAGAAAACGCTGCAGCAGATGCACCCAGAGTATATTCGGAATCCATTTTCTCTGAAACATAATTCTCATCAATGAACGCATCCACGCCTGAGAATATCTTTCCCGAAAGGACAAATGAATCCTCATCAAATACGACAAGAATGATCTCCATATCTGTATCAGAAAGGAACTCACTGAATACAGTAACTGCAATCTGCAGGGCGTCAGCCTTTGGGAATCCATAGACTCCCGTTGCTATAAGCGGAAATGCAATACTCTCGCATCCCAAATCTTTTGCCAGACACAGACTGTTCTCATAGCAGCTCTTTACCGCTTCACGCTCTCCATGCTCACCATCAACCCACTCGGGTCCAACAGTATGGATGATATATTTTGCACTTAAAGCAAAGGCAGGCGTAACTGCTGCCTGCCCGGTTTCTATGTTGCCGATCTTCTGTCTTTCTTTAAGAAGCTCATCCGCTCCTGCAGCCATGTAAATGGCATAGTCCGTCCCGCTCACATATCTGGGTCTCGGATTTGCCGTATTTACAATGGCATCAGCGGATACCTTTGTTATGTCATTTCTTATGATCCGGAAAGCCATAACTCACCTCACATATGCATCAACACTACCACCCGAAATTTATTCGCCAACGTCAGGTTCATTTTCCGCACAGTACATCTGCTCTGCTATAGCCTGGATATCAAAGCCATCCAGATCCTCGGCAGCCACGGAAAGTGAATATTTTATTCCTATCTCAATATCATACCAGGTAATGAGATCTACATATCCTGTATCGTTTATGGAGCGGTAGGTCTTGCCGCTCATGTGTCCCTCTCCCCAGTTTGCAAGTGTCACATCCTCCGGACCGACTGTCCAATCCACATAAAGTCCTGATATATCAGCATCCTCAGCCGCTCCATACTGAGCTCTGGCGGTGAAGTCCATACCATCAAGTTCATAGCTAAGCTGCACCATTGATCCGAGGTTCGTCTCGGGATCGCCCAGCTCGTCGCACTTAAGCCATGCCTGAACATTCGCTCCCTCAGGTGCCGTAAAGAGCCTGGGGCAGAGCGTATCAGCCTCCTCTTCGGTGATCTCTACCCAGGGATTAGCCATTCCAACCTCCGTTGCATCCTCTGTCACATCTTCAGCCGGTGTATCTGCAGGCTCTTCAGTCACATCTTCCGTCGGTTCAGCCGCAGGTGCTTCAGTTACATCCTCCGCAGGAGCAGCTGCAGGCGCTTCGTTTCCGCAACCGAATAAAATCGGAACTGCCATTACGGTAGCAGCTGTCAGTATGGTAAGACTTACTTTTTTGTTTCTCTTTTTCATTTTTTCTTTATAGTTCTCCTTATTTATATTTCGCGGGTTCCAAGATCATAACTCCACCGGATGATCCTACTTTACCGTGATCCTATTAATTCATCAAGCCCTGCAACGGCATCCTCGTATCCTGTAAATACTATCCCCGCAAACCCAAGCTTTTTGGCACTGAGGACATTTTCCTCAGTGTCATCTATAAACACGCACTCTTCCGCTTTCAGGTCATACCGGCTTAAGAGTAACTTGTAAATCTCCGGATCAGGCTTTGCGATGCCTTCTTTAAATGAACAAACGATGCCATCGAATCGCTCAATAAATGAAATGCTATCGTAGCACTGCTCGTATCCGGCAGGTGTAAAATTGGTGATGCAATAAAGCTTATACCCCGCTCCCTTCAACGCATCTATCCAGCCTTCGGTATAATCATATTTGCCCATAATGCCCGAGCACTCACCGTAGGCTTTATATAATTCATCAGCAATTTCCGGATCCACACTGATAAAAGCATTCATAACTTCATCATATGTGAGCTTTCCTTTTTCATACTCAGTCCAGTAAGGCGTCATAACAGAAGCTTTGATGATCCTTTTTATCATAGCTGCATCAAAACCTTTTTCTGCAAGAAACTCCTTAAACCTGAACGGTGCCAAAACATTACTTATATCAAAAACTATATTCTTTATCATATGGCACAGGAACCTCTTCTATGTTTTTTACTTTCCTTGTCTTAAAATGAGCCTTGGGGACGGGGTTAGGGGGTCACAAGGCTGAAGCTATCGTGGAATCTTGCCAGGATGACTTTGGCGCCGGCATCAGGCTCGGGATCCGGCTGCATTTTCTTAATGAAATGGAATCTGTAAGCGGAAACCCCTTTTAAGAAATAACCCTTATCGTCCTTACCTGTGATCTCGCCGGAATAGAACTCTATATCATTCTTTCGGATAGTATTTATGACTGAGATAAGATTATATATCGCATAAAAGGGGAAGAAGACAGCCGGCAGTATGATCACGGCACCTCTAACGGTATGCAGGAACCTTGCTCCAATGAAAATACAGCCTCCTGCGAACACAGCCGCGATAAGCGATTCCGGGATCAGAATAAGAGCAGTGCGGATATGGTAGGCGATAAATCTCTTCCTGATATCTTCTTCTACGGGCACGACCATCAGAGACTGTTCCTTCACAGCTTTCTTCACACCGCTGTTTACACCATCCCCCTCTGTCACCTGCCTCGCCGCTTCATCCGGCGCAAAGATACTTTTTTTCATATCCAAAAGTTCTACATTTGGATTATATTTCAGACAGTGTCCATATATTCTTACTATGGCAGTTGCCGGATCCTGCTTGCTTTCGCATATCGCGATCTTCTTTCCTTTATTGGTCTTTACAATGATCCTGTAAGTATAATAATCGCGGTATCTCGTGCTGCCTCTGGGGCCGATACGTTCGCTGTGATGTGCCTGTTTTACCTGCAAGGAAGCTATATCTTCATAAGCGATGGCAGCTACTCCGGCAGTCACGCCGATCAACATATCCGGAGCAAGAATGATCTTTTCATGCTTTATTAATTCCGTGCCTTCGGAACATGCCTGTTCGTCCACCTGCGCTCTGGTAAATCTCTTATCTCCGCATTTTGGGAAATAGCTCATAATAACATCCAGATCATGCCCCCAGTAAGAAAAAAGCACAGAAACGATCAGCCCTGTAATGCCAAACACCCAGAACAGGACATAATATTCTGCGCCTCTTGCTTCGCAAACGATCCCGATCACGGTAAGCAGCAGAGACACAGCAAACAGAACCAGATCAAAAATCATTATTGATCCTTCCTCGTTAACATAGCGTAACAGCACCTTATTTTTGTACCAGTTACGGCGTGGAGGGATCACCTCTCCGTTAAAGTATGCCTCGATCACTTTACTCAGTTTCTTCTCGGAGCCAAGGAAAAAAAGACCGTGCTCGATGCAGATATTACTGAGCTCGGTCCTGTCCCATTTGTATCTTTTAAACTCTTCGTAATTTTTTATATTGTCAAAGTCAGGTTTTTTCACTATTTTTCACTTCATGCTGTTATCTAGTCTTCAAACATATCATCAAGAGTTATTACTTCTGAGATGTGTTCTGTGTGAGCCGTCCCTGAAATTCCATGTGCTGATATGAGGACTATTCTTAATGTCTGTTTTGTTTCTGTCATTTCTTTAAATATGTCTCTTTTCTTTATAAGCGCTTTATCTGCCTCATCAGTCATTTTGTATGGTTCGTCTGTATACTTCAGTTCACAAAGATTTGTGATATTGTCTGCTCTTTCTATAACAATATCAATCTGTGCCTTTTTATTTTTCACAGTGCAGTTCCAAGGGAACATATCGGTCTTTACACCTGCTATCCCAAGAGCTTTTTTTATCTTTCCTGCATGTATCAAACAGAGCATTTCAAACGCAGTGCCTCTCCAATCATTATATCTACCTATATCAGACGATAAGTCATCATAGCTTGTCAGCTGCTTTTCTCCCTTTGATAAAAAGTGGAAATGGAAAAATAAAAATGGGTCTATAAGCTGGATATACTGAGGGTTTCTAGGTTCATAATTGCGTGTGTATTCTATAACATAGCCACATTTTATAAGGTTATCCAATGCCCTTGTAAATGTACTTCCTGATACTTTGAGTGTTTTCTGACATTCCGTTCTTTTCATTCCATAGCGGTGCTTTGATAACAGTTCCAGTATATCTGAATAGATAGGGGATTTTCTAAGTGTTGCTTCAAGGAGTCTGCTTGCCTCGTTCCGCAATAATGCTCCCTGCCGGAACATTAGTCTGTCTATGTTCTGTCTGAAGCTTTCATTGATGTTAAGAAGATCCATGAAATATGGCAATCCACCGAATACCATCTGAAATTCAGTTATCTGCTCTCTCGACCAGTCAAATTCTCTGTCATTAAAGAATTGTTCTGTTTCATGTAACGTAAATGGTTTTACAAATATCTGGGCCGTTGTGCGGTGATATAGACTTCCGGTATCGTTAATAACATTGTCGATAATCCAAGATGTTGCCGAGCCACAGATAATGAAGAGTAAATCCCCATGCTGAGTTCCGCATCTGTTCCAAAACTCCTCAAATGCAAGCATAAAATCAGATCTTGCTGTATCAAACCAAGGAAATTCATCGAAAAATACAATCTTTTTACCGATTTGCGAAACAATAGTCTCTGCACCATATAACACTTCTTCAAGTCTTGAAAATGCTTCAAACCAGTTCATCGGAATAGATTTATTCTTACAGCCATGTTTTATAAGTCTTGCATTGAAGGCTTTTAGCTGGTCTCTTGTCTTCCCGTTTTCAAGTCCAGTTGCTCTGAACGCAAAGTATTCACCAAATGTCTGTTCAACAAGAAACGTCTTACCTACTCTACGCCTTCCGTATACGCATACCAGCTCTGACTTTTTTGTATCAGCATAATATTTCAATTCCTTTATTTCAGCTTTTCTTCCGATTACTTTCATTATCATTCCCTCGGTATATGTCTTATTTTATTAAGCCATATTATACGCAACAGTCCAAATATATTCAATATTTGTCTTATAATTGGACTACATATATGTATTTTCCCATTTCCAGTCCATTTATATAAATAAATTGTTTCATATTTGGACTAAGCGGTTTCGGTTATATGTGTGAGCCTTTGGGACGGGGTTAGGGGGTCACAAGGCTGAAGCTATCGTGGAATCTTGCCAGGATGACTTTGGCGCCGGCATCGGGTTCGGGATCGGGCTGTTTGAGTTTGTTGTTGATTATAAAAATGCTGAAGAGTCAGCGAAAAAAAGATATATAGCTTACGCTAAAGCTTTTAAGAAATGTAAAACAGAGAAGAACTCATAAATCAGCTTTTTAAAGCAGCAAGCTGAGCTTCAAGTTCCTTAACAAGTTCTTTTGTTTCCGCGAGCTCTGTTTTTGTTTGCTTTATTGTTGTATTCATCTCCGCAATGATCTTTTCATCTTCAATTCGCTGTTCTTCCCGGCCTTTATCTATACCATCAAGCAGTATGCCTTCACGTTCATCCTGTTCATTATATTCGACTAAACTTGCTTTCATGACTGCCTCCCTATGTTCGCTCAAAAATTGACTCATGATATTATCATTGATACATTCTTCGATAACTTGCCTAATCGCGTCTGATTTCTCGGGGTTAGTTTTTTTTCCTGCAAGTGCACTTCTCATCCTGAAAATGAATTCAGAATACTGACTTAAAGGCTTACAGCTTTCCATCAATTCTATATTACGACCGGAATTGATATTGTAAGCTGTTACTGTAAGTTCCATCGATGGTTCTTCAACCTTAACAGCCATCTGTTCGGAGAGCTTCATCGTAATCTTATCCGGTATATCCTTGCTTCCGTTATAAAATACCACAAACATTGGCGTCGGTATCTCTATCACACGTCCTCTGTACAGATCTTTACCGGTTATATATTCCTTTAACAGCTGGCTGACGTAAAACAGCATCCTTAGCGGCATGTTAGGGTTATACGTGGACTGATGCTCATAGAGACTTAGGTTAGAGTGGAATATAAATGACAGGTCATTTGCCATCTTAGAAAAGACACTGTCGGCGATTCCGTCCTCGCTCTGTAATGTATTCATCACTAGTTCGGAAGTATCATCGTAAGATGTACCGTTAACTGCATTATACAACGATAGCAGATTTTCCGGTATTGAAAAATACATTGCAAATGTGCTGGATGCGTACTCTTTGTTGACTGTTCCCATTAAAAAATCCTCCTTGTAAAAAATTGTTTTCGCAGGAGGCTTTCCGTCTCCTGCTTCTAAATTTGGGATTGAAAGCAGAAGATCAAGAATATTTGAAAGAATGCTTTCGCATTAAGAAATTAGATAATTACTGCCTTCGAAATCAGTATATGATATGAATCCTGAAAGGTCAATGATAGTTCCTTAAATGTATTGCGATTGCCAATACAAATACGTACACTATAAATGAATGGAAGTGTTTAGGCTCGGATGCACAAATGGATGCAGAATTAGAAAAAACGTCATAATTCTATATATGGAAAATGAGCCGCTAACCCCGTCCCCAGGGATCAAAAGTAAAGAAATGAGCCACTGACCCCGTCCCCAAAGGTTCATCTTTCGTCTTCTTAAGATACGTATCAAAGAATTCTAAGTGTATATTACACACTGTATCATGTGCGATAGCCGGATCCAATTTTCCCACCTGGGATTTAAATGGAATGGCATACTTCATATCAGAGAAGCCAAGATGCTGCATATCCTTAAGTATGGCATGATATGCCACATTTTTATTCTTAACGAAGGCAACGGTAACAACTGTTTTGTTATTTTCACAGTTCATCTGGAGAAATGGAGTTGTGATAAACTTCCCGTCATGGTTTCCGAACAAAGCGCCATCAATATTGATCCCGCAGGTGAATGTTTCCGGTTCGTCCTCACAAAGAGCATAGGCCGTCGCGCCTCCCATGGAATGCCCTGTAATGCCGATCCCCTTTGCAAAATCTATTTTATCAGAATATTTATCCTTAAGAACCTTCAGGGCTGCTTTCGTATCCAGTTCCCATTCATGAACCCTTTCGATCAAAAATCCGCAGTACTTCTTTTGCGCCGCATCAAATCGTTGCCAAAGCTCTTCGTTTGTTCCTTTGGCTTTCTGGATTTTCATAAATTCCATAACGCCCGGGATCATCGGCGAATATACTTTTGATGTGATCCCCTTCGCCTTTTTAAATATCGTTCCGTCATCCAGCTCGGTTATCAACCCTTCATACGGATGCCCCACGGTTGCAACTATATAGCCGTGGGAAGCAAGTTCTATATACAAAAAAGTATGGGCTGCCATAAACGAGCTGTAGCCGTGATTAAACATGATAAGCGGAAAGCGTTCGCCCTCAATAAAAGGAGCATTCTCATAACATTCCGAACGATTCGTCCCGTCACTTTCAACCTTCTCATAATTAAGGGGAATAAAAAAATTTTTCCTTAAGGCGTCGATGGTTGCCTTGCTCATATAACGAGCCTTCGGAAGCTCTTTAACGGACTCCTTTGTAACAGGATAATAAACTTTTACCGGTATGGATCGCTTGGTTCCGATGGCATTATACATTGTCTCTTCGCGATCGTTATATACCGTATAAGTAAAAGTTCCCACTGCATATTCACCGGTCGGCTGTGGCTTTTGGATCATATTTTTACTCATCGACTTTACCTCCGAATAATAGAATGATCGACTTGGCGAGTGTCCTGAAAGCAGCTCTTGGTTCAACCTTCACCCCGGAGCTTCCGGCCCCGTAATTGGCACTCAATATGCAGACTTTCTCGATGCCGGAAAATGAAGTGGCAAGGAAAGCACCTATCTCTTCCGGAGTGCCTTTCATCCTGTACCCCTGCTTCATTGCCGCTTCCACCATTTTCGGAAAGATATTAAAAAGAATACTCCACGTTTTGCCGTTTCCATCAGTTCCTGCCATGATCTTAGCCATTCTCTCGGGATTATTTACCGCAAGAGAGCCGAAATCAAAATTGATCTTCTGGATGTCCATAAGGTGCTCTTCCATCACTTCACCTATTATGTCGCAGGCACGGTACGTGATCTCCTCAAAGGACAGTCCCTTTTCCTTTGAAAGCTCTTCAATACGCTCATAAGAGTCATATTCGCTTCGCATCATCATCACCATGTCGGCTAAGATATCATCGAGGCCCTCATAATAACGATAGATCGCGCCCATGGACATTCCGGTCTCGGCTATAACGTCCGATATAGTCACCATTTCCACAGGCTTTCTAAGACAAACCTGATAGGCCGCCTCTACTATCATCTCTTTCTTTTTTTCATAATATTCCTGACTGACTTTGGGCATTGGCTTCACACCTTTCGTAATCTAAAACAAAAATGAAACAGATTTCATTAAATGAAACCTGTTTCATTTTATTCCTGTGTATTACTTTTTGTCAATCCCCGGAAGCGATAAAGACCTTGGTGTCAGTACCAAAAATCCAACATTTATCTTATAATGGGGTCAAAAAATGAGCCACTGACCCCGTCCCCAGGGATCAAAAGGAGGAAAAAAGTATGGAACAGAAGAAACGAGGATGCATAGAAGCATTGATAATAGGAATGTGTATAGTCATCAGCTGCGGCTTTCTGGCTTTTGGGCTGTCGCATTTCAGATCCGACAGCACGCATGTAATTACTGCTACAGGCAGTTCAAGCGTTGACTTTGAATCTGACATCATAATATGGAGAGGTTCATTCTTATCTGAAGCGTACACTTCACAGGAAGCCTATTCGAAGATAAAGAAGGATGCGGATAAGGTTAAACAGTATCTCTTAAACAATGGTATTTCAGAAAATGAGATCGTCTTTGATTCCGTTGATATCGGAAGGACCTATAAAGACGTGTATGACACTAACGGAAACTATGTAGGCTCTGAAGAGGACGGCTACCGCCTTACCCAGGGAGTGACAATCACTTCATCCAACCTTGATAATGTGGAAAAGATCTCGCGAGACATTTCAAGTCTTCTTGATCAGGGTGTGGAGCTCACCTCAGACTCACCTGAGTACTATTATTCAGGGCTGGAAACGCTTAAGCTGGATCTGATAAACAAGGCCGCAGAGAACGCAAAAGAACGAATCGACATCATGGCCAAGAACACCGGCGCATCCTTAGGAAAGCTCAAGAATTCAAACCTCGGTGTATTCCAGATAACTGCCAAAAATTCCGGCACAAGCAGCTATTCATATGACGGAGCCTTTGATACAAGTTCCAGATACAAGACCGCCACAATCACCGTGAAGCTGGAGTACGATATCAAATAATGAGCCACTCCCCCCGTCCCCAATGGGTCATTACCGATTTTTGCCGGTCATTTCACTGCGCATTTCGAACGAGCGCGGAACTTCGCCACTTCGACTTCTTCCCCCAGAAGCGTTCGCCAGAGAAGGGGGCGTTTGAGTTGCTTTCTTCAGGAATATACGAGGCAAGCATGTTCGTGTCTTAGTGAAAACAAAAAAATACCGAAAAGATAAGGGCTCCCTTATCTTCCCGATATTTGATCAACAAAATATTATAAAACTATTACTGTTCTGTTCTGTTCTGTTCTGTTCTGTTCTGTAAGCATTATGTGTCTCCCCCCGAGACTGTCAAGTCGTACGGGGGAAAATAAAACACATCATAAAAAACAGTGCAATCCTATAATGTCACAATTCTTTGCAACGCTTGGTCTTCCGCTTATTCAATCGGCTTAGCAGCCTTCTCCACGAGACTCTGAACCTCTTCCGAAGGTTCTTTATCCATTAATGACACGATAACCGCAAAGATGAAACTTACGATAAAGCCCGGGATAATCTCGTAAAGCCCTGTGTTCACAACAGTAAGACTCTCTACGGATCCCGAGAAAAACATATGCCATACCGCATCCGTTAAGAAACCTGCAACAACGCCGGCGATAGCGCCTTTGTAAGTGAACTTCTTCCAGAAAAGCGCAAGCAGGATCGCAGGACCGAATGCCGAACCGAATGCAGCCCATGCACATTCAACAAGCGCCATGATACCTGCACATCCGGGGCTCATAGCAATGAAAAGTGCGATGATGGCAATAAGCGCAACAACTCCACGACCTACCCAAAGCATTTCCTTATCGGAAGCATTCTTACGGATAACCGGTTTGTAAAGATCCGATGAAAAAGCAGATGATGAAGCAAGAAGCTGTGAATCCGCAGTTGACATGGAAGCTGCAAGAATCGCAGAAAGCAGTATTCCTGCAAGAAGGGGCGGGAACAGACTTCTTACCATTGTTATAAATACAAGACTTCTGTCATCGGCAGAAAGCGATGATCCAAGATACTGATGTGCAACCAGTGCTACAACGCTTGCCATACCGAGGATCAGGAATGTCCAGAAAGAACCGATGATCCTTGATTTCTTCATTTCCTTCTCAGACTTGATGGACATATATCTTACGAGGATATGAGGCATTCCGAAATATCCGAGTCCCCATCCGAAACCGCTTAAGATATCCTTAACCGATGCCCAGTCTAACTTCCCGGAAGAGAGGAGATTGTAATAATTATCAGGTGTTACAACTTCCGCTACCGGCGCAAAATCAGGCTTTGACATAACTGCAAGCGCAACTACTGGCGCTGCCATAAGTGCCATAAGCATCAAAAGTCCCTGGAAAAAGTCTGTCCAGCAAACCGCATTGAAACCACCCATGAATGTATAAACAAGGATGATGATCGTAGCTCCGATCATGGCATACTGACCCGGCATGCCGAAAACCTTATTGAAGAGATTTCCGCATGCAACAATGCTCGATGCGGAATAGATACAATAAGCCACACAGAAAATAACCGAGCACACTACCTGAAGCGCAGGGTGCTCTGTCCTAAATCTCTTGGTAAGAAACTGCGGAATGGTGATCGCATCATCAGCTAATATCGACATCCTTCTGAGTCTGGGTGCAACCAAAACCCATGCAAGAACCGTTCCGATGAGCAGTCCAACCGATATCCAGATCTGTCCCATTCCCCAGAGGTAGATGGAACCGGGAAGTCCCATTAAAACCCACGCACTCATATCGGATGCACCTGCACTAAGCGCAGCTACCCAACCGTTCATCTGTCTGCCGCCAAGGAAATAAGCCTTGTCACCTGTTTCCTTACGACCTTTGACAAAGAAGAATATTCCTATTCCAAGTACCAGACACAGATAGACTATAAAAGCCATCATTTCCATTATCTCTTTGTTGACCATAATTCCTCCTTAAAACCTTATATGGTGACACACTAACCAATTCTACCACAATTATCGGTATACAGATTTTCGGATATACAAAAAATTTCCCGTCTCGTTGCCCTATTCATTTTTTGACACTCACATAAATATGTGTTACCTTACTCTATTATGTGGAAAGCAGACAGATGGAAAGATTATTCGGTGTTGGATTGCAGTACCGGCGAAAAGCTTGAGAGATGGGGAAAATATACCCTTGTGAGACCGGACCCTCAGGTTATCTGGGACACAGGGCATGATAATCCCGGTTGGAAAAGGAACAACGGTCACTATCACCGTAGCTCTAAAGGCGGCGGTGAGTGGGAATTCCATGATCTTCCGGAGGAGTGGACTATATCCTATGAACTGCCTGTAGATAACAGGAAGCTTACTTTTCATCTGAAGCCCTTTGCCTTCAAGCATACGGGCATTTTTCCCGAGCAGGCTGCCAACTGGGACTGGACCTACACCAGGATCAAAGAAGCAGCTGAAAAGCGTTCCGGAGAGCGAATCCGTGTGCTCAATCTCTTTGCCTATACCGGCGGTGCTACTGTTGCAGCTGCTGCCGCAGGTGCTTTCGTCACACATGTGGATGCAGCCAAGGGTATGGTTCAGTGGGCCAAGGAGAATGCGGAAAGTTCCGATATCCCTCACGACTCCATCCGCTGGATAGTTGACGACTGCGCAAAATTCGTTGAGCGTGAGATAAGACGCGGCAATACATACGACGCTATACTTATGGATCCCCCTTCCTACGGAAGAGGCCCCAAGGGCGAGATATGGAAGATCGAAGAATCGGTTTATCCCCTTGTTCAAAGCGCAGCAAAGCTGCTGTCGGACAAGCCGCTCTTTTTCCTTATAAATTCATATACTACGGGACTTCAGCCCGGTGTTCTCTCTTATATGCTGAATACCGCTATCGCGAAGAACCGCGGCGGTAATGTAGAAAGTTCGGAACTTGGACTCCCCTTAAAGAACAGTCCTCTTGTTCTCCCCTGCGGTGCATGCGGAAGATGGTTCATGTGATCATCACATATCTGTGACCACGCCCGAGATCATATTGTCAGCCATGGCATTTATCAGCATCCTTCCCGATTGTGAGCTTAAATATTCTTTTGCAAGATTCATATCGGTAAGGAGCTTATTTAATTCGGGAGTTCCGTTATCTTCTTTATTCCCCGAAACCAGCGAAGAAATATCTTTTTTATCAAGTGCTGCCTGAGCAGATGCATCTTCCTTATCATCAGGATCAAGCAGTACATCAATTAACTTATCGGCAATATTTCCGTTATCATCCGTAAGGGCATTCACAACATCCGGCGAAAGATCCTTCATATTAAGGGAGTTCCTGAGAGACTCCAGCTCCGGCTCCGAAAGCTCGGCACGGAAGTTTTTCAGCGTATCCGCACTCATTTCCGAATAAGCCTGAGCCGCAGACACATTCTTTTTTCCCGCTTCTATATGATCCGATAAGATCTCCGAAAAGCTGCGCGTAGCTCCCAAAGCCTCGGGGGAATTAAGACCGCTGCCTTTCCCGGGGTAGCTTCTGAAACGCAGGATGTCAGTATTTCTGAGACCCGCCACGTTATATACATTTGTCTGAAGCTCGGCTACGTTCATCTGATCCTACTTACTCTTTTTCTTCTCGCTTATCTGCAATGCCGCACCAACCAATGCCGCTACTGCCATTATAATAAAATACATATCGGCATTCAATGAAAATGCCCTTTCCGCAAAGTCAGCGATGAGTACCGCTCCCAGCGCTGCCGTAAAGAATACGATGATATAATCACCCACCAGCAACGCCAGTACTCCGGCTATGATGGCAGCAATAAGTGCAATGGCCATTCCTCGCTGAAGAAGATTGATGGCTGCGGATATATTGCCAACCGCCTCATCCGCCTGTGCGCCGATCACGTCTCCGGCAGCCCCGGCCACATCACCGCCTTTTTGGATCTTCGCCCACCAAAGGGTAAATAGCGTGGGCACATCCGGTATCGCTTCTACTGTCAGCCTTACTTTCATATATGCACTTTTGGCGAATCCGCTTACCACCGCAGCATATGTGCACAGGAAAGAAGCTATGAACAAACCGGTCTTGTATTTTTTCATGCCCAGTATTCCTGCGCATATACCGGCCGCTCCGGCTGCGATATAGACCCACTCGCCGTCAAAGAATGCCCTTAGATTAAGTACCAGCAGGCCTCCCAATACCGCACATACCACGAACTGTACGCCCTTGAAGATCTTAAGTCCCAGAAAACAGAATGCCAGTCCTGCCAAAAGCATGATAGCCGCTGCGGTCACTTGGGCGTCCGCAGTAAAATTCATTATTTCTTCCATCTATCTGAATGTCACGGAGAATGTGATCTCCTTCGTCTGTTTATTATATAATGCCTGAATCTTCGCCCCCAGCTTGTTGCAGATCTCCTGCGCGATGGAAAGCCCTATTCCGAAGCCGCCCTTCTTGCTGTTATGCGAAGTATCTTCTCTGTAAAATCTTTCAAAAAATCTGTTGTAATCCACGCCGGCGCCGTCTGTGTAGGAATTGGTGACAGTAAGTCTGGCGCCCTTTGCCTTTGTACCCTTGCCTAACTGCTCAAGCTTTATCACCACTCTGCCGTTGTCGTCGCAGTATTTCTGAGCATTATCCAGAAGAATGGACGTAAGCTCCTGAACACCTCTGGCTTCACTCTTAATGACAATACCTTCGGCAATATCCTTCTCGTAGGTCTTGCCGGCACTTTCTATTACCGCTGTAAAAGGCTCCGCCTGCTCACTTACGATCTTCGACGCCTCCACGTCCGTAAGTATCAGCTCATCCTTTTCATCAAGTTTTGAAAGTGTTACCAGATTGGATACCAGCTGTGAGAGCTTTTTAACCTGTCTTGAAGTTGACTCAGTCCACTTGGATTTATTTCCCGTCATCTCGATCATTTCTATATTTGCCGAGATGACCGTGAGCGGCGTCTTCAGCTCATGAGAAGCATTGGTGATGAAGCGCTTCTGCTTCTCCTGGTTCTTGATAAAGGGCTCTGTTATCCTCTCCGACAGGAAGATGAACAGCAGACTGAATATCAGCAATATTGAAACACATACGATAAACATGTAGTAATAGATCTGATGAACAATCATAAATCGCGATGTGGCATCCACAAATACCCTCATCACGCTTCCATCGGGAAGTACCTTGCTGTCATAATAATAGATGTTTCCTCTGTAGTGGAAACGTCCCTTGAACTTGTTGGAATCACCGCCCGCTATCGCTTCGAAAAATGCCGTTATGGGATCGTCGCCATACATGAATCTCTCATTGGCCACAGCGTCAACTATGTCTTTAGCGCCTTCCTCGTCAATGGCATGAACCTGCTCCGTATTTATTCGGATCACTTCACCGTCTTTATCCGTGACAACCGAAAAATACCTCGCTTCAAAACTGAATTCTTCCGAGATCTTACTTATACCCGGGTCCGGCATTACATCCGGGAGAGGCATTTCTCCGTTATTAGCCAAAAGCATATTTACAGCCGTATTCATCTGCCTTTCGAACCCTTCATCCGTCAGAAAAAAGACAATGGCCATGACCAGTGTCAGACATATGGTCAGCGCCAGCGCCGCCATGGATACGAATCTAATTCGAAGTCTTGCTAACATTTACTTTTCTCCGGTCATCATATAGCTTCCGCCATGCTCTCCGACTATAGTAGCCTTGGCGCCTACGGATTTAAGCTTGTTTCTTAAGAACGATATGTACATCCAGACAGCTTCCGGATCCGTGCTGTCATCATTTCTCCAGAATTTATTCAGGAGCTCATCCGTGGTGAACTCCTTCTCCGGATTATTCATAAAGAATTCCATCAGTTTTATCTCTTTTGCCGCAAGACTTATGGAATTCATGCATGACAGCTCTTCCTTTTCGAGATTAAGCGTCACGTTATAAACCTTGATGACTCTGGGCGCATACTCCCTGCCGCGCCTTGTAAGGGCACGAACTCTCGCCAGCAGCTCACCCATTGAGAATGGCTTCGTCAGATAATCATCCGCGCCGGCATCCAGGCCTGTGATCCTGTCTTCCACTTCAGTTTTTGCTGTGAGCATAAGTACCGGCGTCATGTCACCGGTTTTTCTCATTTCTTTTACGGCTGTCACACCGTCCATCACCGGCATCATTATATCTGTGACGATTCCGTCATATGCATTTTCTTTTGCAAGTCTTAATGCTTCCGCGCCGTTTTCCGCAAGATCCACGGTGAAATCGTTAGCCTGAAGCATGGCCTGTATTACGTCCGCCAGATCTTCCTCATCTTCTGCAAGTAATATCCTCATGCTGTTTTGATCCTTTCCCTCATTCTTTACCCCTGATCAGATCTCTTAGCGTCTGCATCGATACATCACAGCTCGCCAGATCTCCGGCGCATCTGCGCAGTTCCTCTGCGATCAGCTCCGGATTCCTTATATCCTGCTTGTATCTCATCTCATGTTCAAGAGCAGCCCAGGTGTCCATGGCAATAGTACGTAGCTGCACTTCGATAAAATATTTTCCCGGCTTGTTACCATCTATGTCCGTAACGCCACTGTCAGCCTCGACTATCATGTGATAGCTTCTGTAACCGTTGGCTTTGGCCTCACGGATGTAGTCCTTCTCCCTGACTACTCTGACACCGGTCATATGTCTTATCCGCTCGATATTTTCCCAGATATCATCGATAAAGAGACATACCACTCTTACACCGATGGAATCGTGTATAAGCTTTAAAGCACTGTGCGCATCCAACGGATAACCGTGTTCCAGGCACTTGGCCTCCATACTTTTTTCATTCTTAATGCGACTGCTTAAATGCTCATAGGGTTTTACGCCGGTTTTCTTCATTACTTCTTCGGCATCCGACTCGATCTTTGCCACAAAGTCTGCGGCTACCTTCTCGAGTACTTCCCTGTAATCCCCGTAAATTGACATCCTACCCTCTCAAAATCTGCGATATTCATGATACGAGTTGCTCCATTGCCTTCGGCAATTCCCTTATATTATTATACGGCATTTTGACTCTAAATCATAACTCTAAAGTTTATCCGGAATATGCCGATATAAATATCAGGTATAGTAAATTTACAGGTTTGCCCCTGATTTTGAACTCACCAATTATTATCCAAGGAGGAAATGAAGCATGTCAGAAACATCAAAGTCTTATCTCACAGATGAAGAACGTACTGCATTATCCAACGCAAGCGGAGCGGAGCTTACGTTGCTCCTTTATAACCAGCTGATCAAGCTTGCGGGCCTCGAAAAAGACTATATCGCAGCTAAGGATAACGAAAATGCGAAAAACTGCTCCGATCAGATAGTTAAGCTTTTGGACTATTTCATATCTTCACTGGATAATCAATATGATACAGCCAAGGATTTCGAGCGTATGTATGTCTATCTCAAAGGAAGAGCTATTGAGGCAGAGTCAATGATCTTAGGTAACGACTCCTTTGGAGCTTCCTCCATACTTAATGAGATAATAAGGCATATTACTTCCATCCGCGATACCTGGAGCAAGGTAATGGCTGCTTCAGCATAACAGGACTATTACTCCTTTTCTCTTTTTTCTTTTATAAAAAGCTGCCGTGGTTACGGCAGCTTTTTATTTGCACAATAATTCCACTTCGGGAAATCCGGCAACTGGCATTTAAAACTTACAAGTATTTTTTTATCCACTCATACTTATAAAAATTGGAATCTTCTATTTCCTTCACAAATATTGTTATTGAATCTATATAGCCTAAGTCATCCTCTGTAACCCAATATCCCTCCTTAGAAGAGTAATCGTTCTCAATATCACTATATTCTAACGAATTATCCAGTTTTTCCAATTCAGCCATATTCATTCCCAAACAACATCCATTTGGTAATTTCCCTTTGTATGCGTTTGAAAAAACTATTTCAAACAATACATCCTTTACAAAAACTAGAGTAATGCTTTCTTCAACATTAAGAATAACCCAAGGCCAATCCACTTCACAACCTTTGTTTGATCGTTCTGATTGTCGAAATGACAAGTGTTCTGCTTTTATTCTGTCTTTTACCTCTCTGTATTTTGTACCAAATCCAAATGATTCTGTTCCATTATAAGGTTTTATTATTTCTTCAAAAATCTGATTCATGTTTTTGCTCCTTCCTCGGGAAATAAACTTTTGCCTTATCCCCTTTACCCGGTACATATTTTTTCTGATCCGATACAATCTTATATTTTCCAATATCATTGGTTGATATCCTAACATAAGCCACGTCACCATGTTGTTTGGAACCTGGAGTCACCTCAACCATAGTAATATTTCGTATCTTGTTTTCATTTTTTACAACTATAAATTTCGCTTTTGATCCGACATGATTTGAGGGAGACACTTCTGTAACATAGCCATACTTTTCCATCTCTTTTCGTATTTTTAATACAGATTTCCCAAGGAAAAACTCCCTGTGACCGACAAAACTTTCTTCAGATAGATGTCCGCCTTTTTCAAATACCTTTGATGCAAAGAATTGTAAATCCAATTTTATCAATCCACCACTTCTTCGCATACCTTTGGTAGTTCCAAAACCACCATGATTACCTGCTCCCATGATCGTCCTCCTTTCTGCTAATAGCAAACTCGCTATCGAACTGAAGGATTTCAATTCCACACTCTCTGTATTTCTCAAAAATATCATCTGGAGCGGTTCCATAAATGATAATGATTTTTGGTTGCAAAAAGGGGACTATATATTCAATACCTTCTTTTAAGTATTCCTTTTCTTTTTTTATTTTTACACAACCATGCGTTCCTATCGAAATAGTCCCGCCCTTAGAAACACCCATACAGGAACATTTATAAGTTCGTTTATCACCAAATCTTATGTTGGTAATCACATTTACTCCACTATTCTGTAACCAACTTCCGATTGCCCTACTTCGGTAAATGTTCCAAAACTGCATTACAAGTGGCATATCACGATATAAGCTAAAATCCGGAGTAATTACACCAGCATACTTTTTAAGCACAGGCAAATACTTCTTTGGATTGTTCCATATTCTTTCAAATGCAACATCATCCTCATAGAAATGTATCCAACATTCATAATCCGTTGATGATAGACATTTTGAAAATGATATTAATTTCCTTGGTTTGTAAATACCGTATTCAATTGTAGGAATTTCTAAAAAGCCATCATATGATGCATTTTCTACTAAATAAGCATTGAAAACATCTTTGCACCCTCTTCGAGCGCCATTAATTCGAGACATTTTGCCTCCTTTCTGCATTTCGAAAATAAAAAATTTTAATACTTATAAATTTTTAATTGTTCCTACAGAAAGACTATGGTAGAATATCTCTTATGGAATATAGATAGATATTTACATGTCTTTCTATGAGAGAACGTATAACTACGCCAATAGTTATACGTTTTTCTTTTGTTTAATTATATTCATAAACATCCCCCTTCTATTTTTTTTCATAATAATCAATTAGATCCCTTTCATATTGCTTCTTTATACCAAAATACGCTTCCCAGTTCAAATAGCGATTCCAACAATTAAATGCACAGTCCAATGAAGTCTTAAATCGATCACATATATCTTCAAAACATTCACATTTATACAAACTAACCAACGGAGAAGGAACCAACATATACGCTGCATAATAATTTGCAATCATTTCTGCTAACGGACTATCTACTTTATGTCCCATCCTGATATGACCTATTTCATGCATTATAGTAAACTCATCATGTTCCTCAGAAAAAGTATCTAAGTCATTTATCCAGATAATATATGTTTTTTGGGCCGGATCATAATATGATATACCATCACGTCTTTTGCCATCATCTCCATTTCTATATGCAGACATCATATCATTGTTGACAGATGCAATATCTGAAAACCTTCTGACTAAAAAACCTAAGCGTTTTGCTATATCACTCGGCTTTAGAGGAATAGATAATTCTAATTCAATGTGCATTTTCACGACATCTTCTTCAATTCTGTCGTATAGTTTTCTTGGCAATTCTAGCCTGACTTCATCACTTACCATTATTTAATAATACCTTTATCAATTTTGTTTTTTCTTCATCTGTCATTGTAGACGTGCCTCTTGCAACCAAACGATACGTTTCTTCAAATGATTCTTTATCTTTTTTACCTGATAAAAGATAGTCCGTAGTCGTATTCAACGCAGTTGCCATACTTGCTATCACTTCCATTTTAGGCTCGCGTTCATCCCTTAAATATCTTGATAACGCTCCTTCAGAGACACCGATCATTTTTGCAAATTCTCTTTGTGAATAACCAATTTCACCTAATAACAATAACACCCTTTTTCCAAAACCATCCATATAATGTATCCCCTTTCTAGATAATACTATATATTGTGTTTGCCAATTTGTCAAGTTGATTTTTACGTTTATTCGAATTTATCACTGATTACTTTATCACTCTCTGTAATTTGCATCATGCAATTATCCCAAATGCATCAAAAGATAATGGTGATATCATTTATAACTGATAACCCTTCTATTTCTTTCTTGAATCTAACTTCATTTTTGAAATTAACTTCATAATAGTTGATTTATTTTTTCGATAAAAAAGGCTTCCGGGATTACTCCAGAAAGCCTTTGAATTACTATTTGGGTTGGGCTGTTCGCTACTAATTACTCGATAACTGTAGCTACACGTCCTGATCCTACAGTGTGACCACCCTCACGGATAGCGAATGTAAGACCCTGCTCCATAGCGATAGGATGGATGAGCTCGATTGTCATCTCGATGTTATCGCCAGGCATGCACATCTCTGTTCCCTCAGGAAGGTTGCAAACACCTGTAACGTCTGTTGTTCTGAAGTAGAACTGAGGACGATAGTTGTTGAAGAAAGGAGTATGACGTCCACCTTCATCCTTTGTAAGAACGTAAACCTGAGCGGTGAACTTCTTGTGGCACTTTACACTGCCGGGCTTAGCAAGAACCTGTCCTCTCTCGATATCCTTTCTGTCGATACCACGAAGGAGAGCACCGATGTTATCACCGGCTTCAGCCTGATCAAGGAGCTTGTGGAACATCTCGATACCTGTAACAACAGTCTTCTGAACGTCCTCACGTACACCGATGATCTCAACTTCTTCGTTAAGGTTAAGAGTACCTCTCTCAACACGACCTGTAGCAACAGTACCACGACCGGAGATTGTGAATACGTCCTCGACAGGCATAAGGAAAGGCTTATCTGTATCACGCTGAGGATCAGGAATAGCTGAATCAACAGTATTCATGAGCTCCATGATTCTGTCACCCCAGTTTCCGCCAAGCTCAGTACCATCAGCAAGCTTTGCAGGAGCTGAAGGATCCTGCAGTGCCTGGAAAGCAGATCCCTTTACGATAGGGCAATCGTTGAAATCGTACTCAGCAAGCTGATCCTTGATTTCCTCTTCAACGAGCTCAAGAAGCTCAGGATCGTCAACCATATCACACTTGTTAAGGAATACAACGATGTAAGGAACACCAACCTGTCTTGAAAGAAGGATGTGCTCTTTTGTCTGAGCCATAACACCATCAGTAGCAGCAACAACGAGGATAGCACCATCCATCTGTGCAGCACCTGTGATCATGTTCTTAACGTAGTCAGCGTGGCCCGGGCAGTCAACGTGAGCATAGTGTCTCTTCTCTGTCTGGTACTCAACGTGAGCTGTAGAGATTGTGATTCCTCTCTCTCTCTCTTCGGGAGCCTTATCGATCTGATCAAAAGCCTCAGCCTTGTTTCCGGCAACTCTCTCAGAAAGAACCTTTGTGATTGCTGCTGTAAGAGTTGTCTTACCGTGGTCAACGTGACCGATTGTACCGATGTTGCAGTGCGGCTTTGATCTGTCAAATTTCTCTTTTGCCATTTTAAATTTCCTCCTTTAAAGTGGACATTTAACGGGGTCAATCCCCTATTTGTTTTAGAATCAACGCTGTGTTCCATTATATTAAAAACACAGCGCTATTTCAAGTTGATTTTTGCGACAATAATTACTTAGCCTGGGCTGATAAAACCTTGTCCTGAACGTTCTTGGGAACCTGTTCATACTTCTCGAAGAACATTGAGTAGTTTCCTCTACCCTGTGTCTTTGAACGAAGATCTGTAGCGTATCCGAACATTTCTGCCAGGGGAACGAATCCCTTAACCATCTTACCGCCACCGATATCTTCCATGCTCTCGACACGTCCGCGTCTTGAGTTCATATCGCCGATTACATCACCCATGTACTCCTCGGGCATTGTAACTTCGACTCTCATGATGGGCTCAAGCAGAACGGCTCCACCCTTTTCCATAGCTTCCTTGAAAGCCATAGATCCGGCAATGTGGAATGCCATCTCGGAGGAATCGACCTCGTGGTAAGAACCATCGTATACATTTGCATGTACACCGAGAACGGGGAATCCGCCGAGTATACCGCACTTTGCAGCCTCTTCGATACCTTCACCGACTGCAGGGATGTATTCCTTGGGAATAGCACCGCCGACAACGGTTGACTCAAAGAGAAGTGTGGGAGGCTCATTGATAAGGACATTAGCCTTAGGATCAACTTCGAATTTCTCAACGTTGGTATCCATGGGCTCGAAGATAACCTTACAGTGACCGTACTGACCACGTCCACCGGACTGCTTAGCATACTTCTTATCGATATCAACTCTCTTAGTGAATGTTTCCTTGTAAGCAACCTGAGGAGCGCCGACATTAGCTTCAACGTTGAACTCACGAAGAAGTCTGTCAACGATGATCTCCAGATGGAGCTCACCCATACCGGCGATGATGGTCTGACCTGTCTCTTCATCGGTATGTGCACGGAATGTAGGATCTTCTTCAGCAAGCTTTGCAAGAGCTTCGCCAAGCTTACCCTGACCGGCTTTGGTCTTGGGCTCGATAGCGAGCTGGATAACGGGTTCAGGGAACTCCATAGACTCAAGGATGATAGGATGCTGCTCGTCACAGATCGTATCACCTGTTGCAGTTACCTTGAAACCTACTGCTGCTGCGATATCACCTGAAAATACCTCATCGATCTCGGAACGCTTGTTAGCATGCATCTGAAGGATACGGCCAACACGCTCTTTCTTCTGCTTGGATGAGTTATATACATATGAACCTGCTTTTAATGTTCCGGAGTATACACGGAAGAAAGCAAGCTTTCCAACGAAGGGATCGGAAATGATCTTGAATGCAAGACCAGCGAAAGGTGCATCGTCAGATGAAGGAGTAGACACAGGATTTCCATCCATATCTGTTCCCTCAGCATCAGGTACATCTGTAGGTGCAGGCATGAAATCTACTACTGCATCAAGAAGCTTCTGAATACCCTTATTGAAGTGAGCGGATCCGCAAAGTACGGGTACGCCTTCGTTAGAGATAGTTCCCTTACGAAGTGCAGCCTTCATCTCGGCGATAGTAGGTTCTGTACCCTCAAGGTACTTCTCCATAAGCTCTTCGTCGAAATCGCAAATCTGCTCAACAAGCTTTGTATGCCATTCCTCAGCCTCATCCTTCATATCATCGGGGATGTCTGTGATGGAAATGTCTTCGCCCTTGTTGTCGTTGAAGATATAAGCCTTCATCTCGAACAGGTCTACAAAGCCCTTAAAATTATCTTCCTTACCGATAGGAAGCTCGATAACAACAGCGTTCTTTCCAAGCTTTGTTCCGATTTCCTTAACGGTGTTCATGAAGTTCGCACCCATGATATCCATCTTGTTGACGAATGCCATACGGGGAACCTTGTAGGTGTCAGCCTGACGCCATACATTTTCGGACTGCGGCTCAACACCGCCCTTAGCATCAAATACACCGACAGCGCCGTCGAGTACACGGAGTGATCTTTCTACCTCAACGGTGAAGTCAACGTGTCCCGGGGTATCGATGATGTTGATACGATGCTCAAGTGCATTAGGATCCTTCTTGTTGTTCTCCTGATGCGTCCAATGACAGGTGGTCGCGGCAGATGTGATAGTGATACCACGTTCCTGTTCCTGCTCCATGTAGTCCATGGTTGCAGTACCTTCGTAGGTCTCACCGATCTTATAATTGACACCGGTGTAATAAAGAATACGCTCGGTCAATGTCGTCTTACCGGCATCGATATGAGCCATGATACCGATATTTCTGGTACGCTCAAGAGGATATTCTCTCTGTGCCATAGTCGCTCCCTCCTTTCTTAGAATCTGTAATGAGCAAACGCCTTATTAGCTTCAGCCATTCTGTGCATTTCTTCCTTACGCTTTACAGCTGCGCCAGTTCCGTTTGCTGCGTCCATGATCTCTGCTGCAAGCTTCTCTACCATGGTCTTCTCAGAACGCTTTCTTGAGAACTCTGTGAGCCATCTGAGGCCTAAAGCCTGACGTCTCTCAGGGCGTACTTCGATAGGAACCTGGTATGTTGCTCCGCCGATACGACGAGCCTTAACTTCCAGCTGCGGCATTACATTGTTCATTGCGTCACCGAATACTTCGAGTGCCGGCTTGCCGCTCTTCTCTTCTACTTTGGCAAATGCGCCATATACAATCTTCTGTGCTACACCTTTCTTACCATCGAGCATGATCGTGTTGATAAGCCTGGTGACCACCTTGTCATTGTATAAAGGATCAGCCAAAACATCTCTTTTCTGAATATGTCCTTTACGTGGCACGGTTCTTCCCTCCTTAATCACTGGGTTGTGCTTTTGATTAATTCATCGGTACTCACACTTTTAACTAATGTGTACGTGCTGTCTATACTTGATAGAGCAGACCCTGCTGCATTATGCTGCCGCAGGATCTTCTGAATCAGAACTCCAACACTTAAAATTAGTCACAGTGGTACTGAGGCTTACTTCTTCGGTCTCTTGGCACCGTACTTGGAACGGGCCTGCTTTCTGTCTGCAACACCTGCGGTATCAAGTGTTCCGCGGATGATGTGGTAACGTGTACCGGGAAGGTCCTTTACTCTTCCACCTCTTACAAGAACAACGCTGTGCTCCTGAAGGTTGTGGCCCTCACCGGGGATATAACTCGTTACTTCGATACCGTTTGAAAGACGAACTCTGGCGATCTTTCTGAGCGCTGAGTTAGGCTTCTTAGGGGTAGCAGTCTTAACTGCAGTGCAGACACCACGCTTCTGCGGTGAGCTGGTATCAATGCTCTTCTTATGAAGAGAGTTGAAACCTGTGAGCAGCGCAGGAGCTGTAGACTTCTTAACAGAGGTCTGACGTCCCTTTCTTACTAACTGGTTAAATGTAGGCATTCTGATTCATCTCCTTTCTGACTTAACGTGAACTCCGCCAAAAGGGCGCAATAGTCCCTTTTTTACGCGTGCTTGAACATTATACTTTCAGGCGGTATACGATGTCAAGAATAAATTTTACAAAAAGCCCACCATTCCGATACGGAACGATGGGCTTTTTAACTTTAGATCATTAAATTATTTTACCGGTCTTACTGCTCGTCTGCGGTAGTATCTGCATCAGCAAGAACTTCTTCTGTCTCTTCTTCTGCAAATGCTGTTTCTTCCACATCCTCGTCCTCGGTGAAGTTGATCTCGTCATCATCATCGATCTCGGGAGCGTCGATATCAAATTTCACGTCGCGGTAACGACGGATGCCTGTTCCTGCAGGGATCAGCTTACCGATGATAACGTTCTCCTTGAGACCGTTAAGAGGATCGACCTTACCCTTGATGGCTGCTTCCGTAAGAACTCTTGTTGTCTCCTGGAAGGATGCGGCTGACAGGAAGGAATCTGTAGCCAGCGCAGCCTTTGTGATACCGAGTACCACGTCTGCAACCTGGATAAGCTTCTTGCCTTCTGCAGCGAGTTCTTCGTTCTTATTCTCAACATCAAGTCTGTCTACCATGGATCCCGGCAGATAATCCGAATCACCCGGATCCTCGACACGCTGCTTCTTGAGCATCTGTCTGATGATTACTTCGATATGCTTATCAGCAAGTTCAACACCCTGTGCACGGTAAACAACCTGTACTTCACGGATCAGGTAGTTCTCAAGAGCATCGATGCCCTTGATCTCAAGCAGATCGTGAGGATCAAGTGATCCTTCTGTAAGTTCGTCACCGGCTTCGATGGTCTGTCCATCCTTAACAACGATCTTAGCACCGAAGGGGATCTCATAATCCTTATCCTTCTCATCGTTCTTAACGGTGATCTTACGCTTGATCATATTGCCGTTGTGTTCCTCGTGAATAGCAACCTCACCGGATACAGCGGATACGATAGCAAGTCCCTTAGGCTTACGAGCCTCGAAAAGCTCCTCAACTCTGGGAAGACCCTGTGTGATATCCTTACCTGCCACACCACCGGAGTGGAATGTTCTCATGGTAAGCTGTGTACCGGGCTCACCGATAGCCTGAGCAGCGATGATACCGACTGCTTCACCAACCTGAACGGGTTCACCTGTTGCCATGTTAGCACCGTAACACTTAGCACAGATACCGATCTGGCTCTTGCAGGTCATGATGGAACGGATCTTTACATGCTCAAGTCCTGCCTTGCCGATAGCCTCAGCACGCTTGGGAGTGATCATGTGGTTGCACTTAACGATCAGATTGCCTTCTCCATCCACAACGTCCTCTGCTGCGAATCTTCCGCGTACGCGGTCTTCAAGGCTCTCTGTCTCTTTGTTACCTGTATAAAGTGCTTCGACAACGATTCCGGGGATCTCTTTTCTGTTCTCGGAACAGTCGATCTCTCTGATGATAAGCTCCTGACAAACGTCAACCATTCGTCTTGTAAGGTAACCGGAGTCAGCCGTACGAAGAGCGGTATCGGTAAGACCTTTACGAGCACCGTGTGAAGATGAGAAATACTCGAGTACGTTAAATCCTTCACGGAGGTTGGACTTAACGGGAAGTTCGATAGTCTCACCCTTTGTATTACCTACGAGACCTCTCATACCCGCTAACTGCTTCATCTGCTTCTTTGAACCACGGGCACCGGAGTCGGCCATCATACGGATATTATTAACCGCATCCAGACCGTTCATCATCTCTTCGGTAAGTTCGTTATCGGCATGTTCCCATACTCTGATAACTTCTTTTCTTCTCTCGTTCTCTGTAAGTTCACCGAAGAAGAAGTTCTCGTTGATCTCATCAACCTTCTTCTGAGCCTCTTCCATGATCTGAGGCTTCTTCTCGGGAACGATGATATCGGAAATCGAAACTGTAAGTGCTGCTCTTGTGGAGAACTTGTAACCGATAGCCTTAACAAGGTCAAGGACTTCAGCGGTACGTGTTGCACCATGTGTGTTGATAACCTTTCCGAGTATCTTCTTGAGCATCTGTCTGTCTACAAGGAAGCAGATCTCAGGCTCAAGGAATGATGCAGGATCCTTCTCGTCACGCTTAACGAATCCGAGATCCTGAGGAAGTATCTCGTTGAAGAGGAGACGTCCGAGAGATGTTACTACAACGCCCTCTATCTCGTTGCCTTCAACAACCTTCTCCATACGAACCTTGATAGGTGCATGAAGATCAAGAGCTCCGTTCTCGTAAGCAAGGAGAGCTTCGTTAAGTCCCTTGAAGAACTTGCCTTCGCCAAGCATAGTATCAACATGTACGCCTAAAGCGATCATCTCAAACTGCTTATCGTTGAAATCGTACTTCTTCTTGTACTCTTCAACAGCCGCATTGAATTCCTTTACTCTCTTATTGAAATCAGCATCTGACTCCTCTTCACCCTTCTTGGGAGCTTCGGGAGCTGTTGACCGAAGCTGTGTAAGATAGTAAATACCGAGAACCATATCCTGTGTAGGAACGGCAACAGGTGCACCGTCCGAAGGCTTTAAGAGGTTGTTCGGTGAAAGCAGCATAAAGCGGCACTCAGCCTGTGCTTCTACTGACAGAGGAAGGTGGATAGCCATCTGGTCTCCGTCGAAGTCGGCGTTGAACGCGGTACATACAAGGGGATGAAGCTTGATAGCCTTACCTTCTACAAGTACCGGTTCGAAAGCCTGAATACCAAGTCTGTGGAGTGTCGGTGCACGGTTAAGCATAACAGGATGCTCTGTGATAACCTCTTCGAGCACATCCCAAACCGCATCATTCTGACGCTCAACCATCTTCTTTGCTGCCTTGATGTTCTGGCAGATTCCCTTACCTACAAGTTCCTTCATAACGAAGGGCTTGAAAAGCTCGATTGCCATTTCCTTGGGAAGTCCGCACTGGTAGATCTTAAGCTCGGGACCTACGACGATAACGGAACGTCCGGAATAGTCTACACGCTTTCCGAGAAGGTTCTGACGGAAACGTCCTGTCTTACCTTTAAGCATCTCGGAGAGACTCTTTAATGCACGGTTGCCGGGGCCTGTTACCACTCTGCCTCTGCGGCCGTTATCGATAAGCGCATCAACCGCTTCCTGAAGCATACGCTTCTCGTTTCTTACGATGATTTCAGGCGCATGCAGGTCAAGCAGCTTCTGAAGTCTGTTATTTCTGTTAATTATTCTTCTGTACAGATCGTTAAGATCGGATGTTGCAAAACGTCCGCCATCAAGCTGTACCATAGGACGGAGATCAGGGGGGATAACAGGGATCGTATCCATGATCATCCACTCAGGCTTGTTGCCTGACTCTCTGAAAGCCTCAACAACTTCCAGTCTCTTTACGATCTTGGCTCTCTTCTGGCCCTTTGTTGCCTCATCGGCAAGCTCAGCCTTGAGCTCATCGGATTCCTTCTCAAGATCTACAGTTGCGAGAAGTTCCTTGATTGCCTCAGCACCCATACCTACACGGAACTTCTGTCCGGCATTGTCTGCAGCGTGCTTAGCCTCTTCGTATTCGTGCTCTGAAAGCACCTGCTTGAAGTGAAGATCCGATGTATCGGGATCAAGCACTATGTAAGATGCAAAGTAAAGAACCTTTTCAAGCACCTTCGGAGACAGATCGAGCAGCAGTCCCATACGGCTGGGGATTCCCTTGAAGTACCAGATGTGTGAAACAGGTGCAGCAAGTTCGATCCTTCCCATACGCTCACGACGAACGGAAGCCTTGGTAACTTCAACGCCACATCTGTCACAGATCACGCCTTTATAACGGATCTTGCGGTACTTTCCGCAGTGACATTCCCAGTCCTTGCTGGGTCCAAAGATCCTCTCACAGAAAAGTCCGTCCTTTTCAGGCTTGAGGGTACGGTAGTTGATCGTTTCAGGCTTTGTTACTACGCCTGCATCCGGATCGTTATTTCTGGTGGACCACTCTCTTATAGTCTCAGGAGAAGCCAGTCCGATACGGACTTTACTGAATGTAACGGGCTGGTATTCATTATTCTTTGTCTCAGACATTTCTAACGCTCCTTAATAAATTTGTTTATTCGCCGTCTTCTGCATCAGCTGAAAATGATACGTCTGCAAAGTCGCCTTCGTCTGCCGCATCGCCTTCCGCTTCAGCAGGTGCATCCGCAACAAGGTCACCGTTCTTATCAAGTGCGCCTGTGCTGTATCCGTCTGCTCCGCTGAAATCGCTTCGGTTTCCTCCGCTTAATTCATGCATGAATTCGCTGTCGTTATAATCAACATTTTCCTTGAGCTCGATCTCGTTGTCATCCTCATCAAGTACCTTAACATCAAGCGCAAGTGACTGGAGTTCCTTAAGCAATACCTTGAAGGACTCGGGAATTCCGGGTTCAGGTATGTTCTCGCCCTTAACGATAGCTTCATAAGTCTTAACACGTCCGATGACATCGTCAGACTTAACGGTAAGCATTTCCTGAAGAGTATATGCAGCACCGTAAGCTTCGAGAGCCCAAACTTCCATTTCTCCGAAACGCTGTCCACCGAACTGAGCCTTACCGCCCAGAGGCTGCTGTGTAACGAGTGAGTACGGGCCTGTTGAACGAGCGTGGATCTTATCGTCAACAAGGTGGTGAAGCTTAACGTAATGCATGTGTCCGATAGTTACCGGTCCGTCGAAGAATTCACCTGTACGTCCGTCACGGAGTCTTACCTTTCCGTCCTTGGAAAGAGGAACGCCCTTCCAGAGTTTTCTGTGGTCTCTGTTCTTATCAAGGTATTCCATAACTTCCGGAAGAAGTTCAGCCTTGTGAAGAGCACTGAATGTCTCGCTCTTCTTGTACTCAACGCCTTCCTTCTCCGACCATTCCTTAGCTTCCTTTTCGTCGAAAGGCTTATTTACATAGTCGTTTGCAAGATCAAGTGTATCCTGGATATCATCCTCATCCGCACCGTCAAAAACGGGGGTTGCGATATTGAATCCGAGAGCCTTTGCAGCAAGTGAAAGATGGATCTCAAGCACCTGTCCGATGTTCATTCGGGAAGGAACGCCGAGAGGGTTAAGCACGATATCAAGGGGTCTGCCGTTAGGAAGATAAGGCATATCTTCAACGGGAAGTACTCTTGATACTACACCCTTGTTTCCGTGACGACCTGACATCTTGTCACCAACGGAGATCTTTCTCTTCTGCGCGATATAAATACGTACTTTCTTGTTAACACCGGCATTAAGTTCTGTATCACCGGCTTCCTTTGAAAATACCTTTGCATCAACAACAACACCATACATTCCGTGAGGAACCTTAAGTGATGTGTCACGAACCTCACGTGCCTTCTCACCGAAGATAGCACGGAGAAGTCTTTCTTCAGGGGTAAGATCCGTCTCTCCCTTAGGAGTAACCTTACCTACAAGGATATCTCCGGCACGAACCTCAGCACCGATACGGATGATTCCGCGCTCGTCAAGATCCTTGAGTGCGTCCTCGCCGACACCGGGGATATCACGTGTGATCTCTTCGGGTCCGAGCTTTGTATCTCTTGCCTCTGATTCATACTCTTCGATATGAACCGAAGTATATACATCTTCTTTAACCAGTCTCTCTGAAAGGAGAACAGCATCCTCGTAGTTGTAACCTTCCCATGTCATGAATCCGATGAGAGGGTTCTTTCCGAGTCCGAGCTCACCGTCCTTGGTGGAAGGACCGTCTGCGATAACCTGTCCCTTTGCAACATGATCACCGGAGAATACGATAGGCTTCTGGTTATAGCATGTTGACTGGTTGCTTCTCATGAATTTCTCAAGAGGATATTCTCTGATCTTTCCGTCATCATCGCTCTTGATCTTTATCAGATCGGAAGCAACATACATAACAGTACCGGGCTCAGCGGCAACTACACATACACCTGAGTCAACGGCTGTCTTTGTCTCGATACCTGTTCCGATAGCAGGAGCTTCGGTAAAGAGCAGAGGAACTGCCTGACGCTGCATGTTACATCCCATCAGAGCACGTGTTGTATCATCGTTTTCCAGGAAAGGAATAAGTCCTGCGGATACCGAGAATACCATCTTAGGTGATACGTCCATGAAGTCATACTCACCACGGGGATAAGCCTGGACTTCTGTACGGAATCTACCTGATACGTTCTTATTGATGAAGTGACCCTTCTCGTCAAGAGGCTCGTTAGCCTGAGCTACATGGTAGTTATCCTCTTCGTCAGCGGTCATGTAAACAACATCATTTGTAACAACCGGGTTCTCTCCGTCCTTCTTGTTGATCTTACGGTAAGGAGTCTCGATGAAACCGTACTCGTTGATCCTTGCGTAAGAAGCAAGAGAGTTGATAAGTCCGATGTTAGGACCTTCGGGAGTCTCGATAGGACACATACGTCCGTAGTGCGTATAGTGTACGTCTCGAACTTCGAATCCCGCTCTGTCTCTTGAGAGACCGCCCGGTCCGAGGGCTGAAAGACGTCTCTTGTGAGTAAGCTCTGAAAGCGGGTTGTTCTGATCCATGAACTGTGACAGCTGTGAAGATCCGAAGAACTCCTTGATAGCTGCCTGCACCGGCTTTGCATTGATAAGAGCCTGAGGTGAGATCTCGTCACTGGAGCTCTGATCGTGAGTTGTCATCTTCTCACGTACAACTCTTTCCATTCTGGAAAGACCGATACGGTACTGGTTCTGAAGCAGCTCGCCTACAGCACGGATACGACGGTTTCCGAGATGGTCGATATCATCGGAATTACCGATACCGTACTCAAGAGCGATATTGTAGTTGATGGAAGCCAGGATATCACTCTGTGTGATGTGCTTCGGGATAAGGTTATGGATATTTCTCATAACCGCATCTGAAAGCTGATCCGGCTTGTCACTGTATTCACGAAGAAGCTTCTTGAGTGTAGGGAAGTAAACTCTTTCCTTTATTCCAAGAGCCTCAGCATCAATATCGAGCCATGAATCGATGCTTACCATCAGATTGGAAAGAACCTTAACATTCTTCTTCTCTGACTGGATCATTACGTACTCAACTGCGGAATCCTGGATCTCATCCGCAAGATCTGCATCGATGACCGTACCTGCCTTAGCGATAACATCGCCTGTGTAAGGGTTCTTAACATCCTCTGCAAGAACCTTTCCGCGTACACGGTTGCGAAGAGCAAGCTTCTTGTTGAACTTATAACGACCTACTCTTGCAAGATCATATCTCTTTGAATCAAAGAAAGTATCATCAACATACTTCTTTGCAACTTCTACCTTAAAAGGTTCGCCGGGACGCACCTTGCTGTAAAGTTCCTTGAGACCTTCCTCATAAGTTCTGGAAGGATCTTTTTCGAAGGAAGCAACGAGCTTGGGCTCATCTCCGAACATCTCGAGGATCTCGTCGTTAGTTCCGAGTCCGATCGCACGAAGAAGAACGGTAACAGGCATCTTTCTGTTACGGTCTACTTTTACATAGAATATATCGTTGGAATCTGTCTCATACTCGAGCCATGCACCTCTGTTAGGGATAACAGTTGTAGCAAAAAGATTCTTACCGATCTTATCCTGTGTTATTTCGTAATATATACCGGGTGAACGAACCAGCTGGCTGACAATAACACGTTCCGCACCATTGATAATGAAAGTACCTGTATCGGTCATCAGCGGGAAGTTACCCATGAAGATCTCATGTTCGCGGATCTGATCGGTATCTCTGTTGTAAAGACGAACCTTTACTTTAAGAGGAGCTTCATAATTCAGATCGCGTTCCTTGCACTCGTTGATGCTGTACTTAACCTCATCGGTAGCAAGCTTGAAATCAACAAACTCAAGGCTTAACTTGTCGCCATGATCTCTGATCGGAGATATATCATCAAAAGCCTCTTTGAGACCTTCGGTAAGAAACCATTCGTATGATTTCTTCTGAACCTCGATCAGGTTCGGCATTTCAAGCACTTCATCACGTCGCTGATAAGTCATCCTCAACGCGCTTCCGTGCCTAATGGGTTTAAATCTGTTTTTTTCTTTCATTCCGACATTCACCCCGTTTTAATATATGTTAACAGTTACCACGCCACTAAAAGAGCAAAAGAGCACAAAAATACCCCTAAAATCATAATGACGCATTTTTCATAATATCATTTTCGGTTTTTTAAGTCAACGAGAAATTTAAGATATTTTAGGAACCCGTCTTCGCATTGAAAAAGGCAGGCATTAGATCAGCAAACAAGAAAGAGGAGCATGCCGTAACCGGCACACTCCCCTGTTTTTTCTTTTAAGAAAAGATTACTTAAGAGTAACAGTAGCTCCAACTTCCTCGAGCTTCTTCTTGATATCCTCAGCCTCTTCCTTTGTAGCAGCTTCCTTAACCATCTTGGGAGCGCCTTCAACGAGTTCCTTGGACTCCTTGAGACCAAGACCTGTGATACCACGAACAACCTTGATAACATCCATCTTCTTGTCGCCGAAGCTTGTAAGCTCAACGTCGAACTCTGTCTTCTCCTCAGCTGCTGCTGCAGGACCTGCCGCTGCAACTACAACGCCTGCTGCTGCAGATACGCCGAACTCTTCTTCACATGCCTTTACAAGGTCGTTTAACTCAAGAACAGAAAGTTCTTTGATCGCATCAATGATTTCCTGTGTGGATAACTTTGCCATTTGATTTTCCTCCTTAATTTTTATCCGGCAGATCCATATTCCTGCCCGAATGTGATCTTCAATTGATAAGAATCAATTCTGCAGATATTATGCCTCTGCAGGTGCAGCTTCTTCTGCTGCGGGTGCTGCTGCTTCTGCAGGAGCTGCTTCGCCGCCTTTTTCCGCGATCTGCTTGATAACGCGGGCAAAGTTTGTGATAGGGCTCTGCATAGATCCAAGAAGCTTTGAAAGCAGCTCGTCTCTTGACGGAACGTTTGCAATGGGTGTAAGTCCGTTTGCATCATATACGGATCCCTCTACAACACCAGCCTTAAGCTCAAGTGCGGGAGCTGTCTTCGCAAACTTAACAAGTACCCTTGCAGGTGCTGTCGCATCATCCTTGGAAACAGCTATTGCTGTAGGTCCCTCGAGGTACTCGGTAAGACCTTCGAACTCTGTGCCCTTGAATGCACGAACCATCATTGTGTTCTTATAAACCTTATAAGTAACACCTGCCTGACGGAGCTGTCTGCGCAACTCAGTATCCTGTGCAACTGTAAGACCTCTGTGGTCTGCAAGTACAACGGATGCTGCGCCGTCGATAATAGATGAGATCTCATCAACTATCGGTGCTTTCAGTTCAACTTTTGCCATTTTTCTACCTCCTTATAGATTTCTCGCCAAATCCTGAGGAGTCATTAAACAAAAACGACTCCGGCATTGCCGGAGTCGGGATCATTCAAAGTTAATAAACTCTTCTGACTTCTCCTCGGCAGGCCTGCTTTCGCGCGTTACGGGAATCCCCGCCTGCTGTCTTCGGCATGTCTTTAACAGACAAGGGGTATATTACCATCACCCTGCTATATCTGTCAACACTTTTTTGATCTGATTTTTATTTTGCGGTGATATACCCTTCCGCATCGATATTCACATTGGGCGAAAGAGACTGCATATAAGATATCAGCGCCTGCGCTTCGCTGTCGTGAAGGAGTTTCACTCCGCATCCCGACTGTCTGCAGGGAATAAATCTTATATTCTTAACTCCTCCGTCAGCCCACTCAAGCTCCACCATTCCTGTATCAATGGTCTTGGAATTGAACCAGAAGTTACCGAGGCTGTAGATCACAGGTACCCCTTCCACATAAGAGATTCCCTGAAGGATATGCGGATGTCCGCCTATTATGCAGTCAACACCCGCATCGATGAACTTCGGAAGCTGTTCATTCTGCGCCCAGTCCGCTGCAGTCTCGTTCTCCGTTCCCCAGTGGATAAAGAGAATGACATATGCTCCCTCTTCCTTCGCTTTCTTTATAGCATCAAGGGTCGGATCGATATCCGGGTAGGATCTTAATATCCCGGCCCCGTCCTCCGTAGCCCCCTTCGAATGAGGTGTACCGTATCTTTCTATCTGAGAAGCCGCTATTATGGCTATCTTGTCATCACCGGCGTACACGTATAAAGGCCTCGAAGCCTCCTCCAGATTCCTTCCGCCGCCTACATGAGGGATCTCAGCTTCCTCCAGAGTATCCAGCGTATCAAGGAACGCATCCCCGCCGAAATCATACGCATGATTATTGGCTACAGACACCGCATCCACTCCCATCTCTCCGAGAAGAGATACCGATGCCGGTTTTGCTCTGAATGTATAGGTCTTCCCCTCGAGGGCAGCGCCTCTTTCGGAATAAGGGAATTCATTATTTATCATCATAAAATCTTCCGATCTCATGATCTCAAGCAGATCCTCGGAAATGCACTTCTCAAGCACGCTTCCCTGTCTCTGGTAATTCGCATAGATCGCATATCCCGGGTCAAAAAGCACGTCCCCGGCAAAACAAAGAGTATAGCTTTCCTTCTCTCCGGTAACCGCTCCCGCCGTACTCACATACAGCTCATCGCCCATCCCGTGAGGCGCAGGAAGTCTCATCTCCATTGTAAGGGCAGGGTTTCCCTCCTCTCCCGGTTTAGGTCCTTCCGCCACATCAGCGGATACGGTATTTTCAGAAGCACTGTTATCGGATACATCCATTATCGTTTCAAGAGATACTACCGGAGCCGAGACCGTAGGCATAAATTCATCGCCGCTAACAGCCGCATAGCCCTCCGCCGGATCCTCCGCCGAGCGCATCTCCGGAAATATGAATAAAGCCGCAAGTCCCGATGCGACTACTATGATCAATGATAAGAGAAAAATTTTAATATATCTGTTCATCTTTTTTAAAAAACACCCCGCAGGAATCCCGCAGGGTGTCATTAATCATTTCAGTACCGGTCGGAATCAATACTTAGCTGTGCTGATCCTTACGCCGGGTCCCATTGTTGTAGCAACTGTGATGCTCTTTAAATACTGACCCTTAAGTGATGAGGGCTTAGCCTTAACGATAGCATCCATGAATGCATTGAAGTTCTGGTTAAGCTGCTCAGCAGAGAAAGATGCCTTTCCGATAGGGCAGTGGATGATATTAGCCTTATCAAGTCTGTACTCGATCTTACCGGCTTTGATATCATTAACAGCCTTTGTAACATCCATTGTTACTGTGCCGGCCTTGGGGTTGGGCATAAGTCCCTTAGGTCCGAGAACCTTACCAAGACGACCTACAACACCCATCATGTCAGGAGTTGCAACTACTACGTCGAAATCAAGCCATCCGTCATTCTGGATCTTGGGGATGAGCTCCTCGCCTCCAACGTGATCTGCACCTGCTGCCTCCGCCTCGGCAACCTTGTCGCCCTTTGCAAATACAAGTACACGAACCTTCTTACCTGTTCCGTGAGGGAGAACTACAGCGCCGCGGATCTGCTGCTCTGCATGTCTTCCGTCACAACCTGTACGGATGTGTACTTCTACGGTCTCATCAAATTTTGCTGTTGCTGTCTTCTTAACAGTTTCAATAGCTTCTGCTGACTCATAAACAGCTGCGCGGTCATACTGAGAAAGTGCCGCATTATATTTCTTTCCGTGCTTCATAATATACGCACCTCCCCTTATTCTTCTACTGTTACGCCCATGCTTCTGCATGTGCCTGCGATCATTGACATTGCTGCTTCGATAGATGCTGCATTGAGGTCTTCCATCTTTGCCTCAGCGATCTCCTTGATCTTATCCTTGGAGATTGTAGCAACCTTGTTCTTGTTGGGTTCTCCCGAAGCTTTCTTTAAGTTGCATGCCTTCTTGATCAGAACTGCAGCAGGGGGTGTCTTCGTGACGAAGCTGAAGCTGTGGTCTGCATAAACTGTGATGACAACCGGGATTATAGTGTCTCCCTTGTCAGCTGTCTTTGCGTTGAACTGCTTTGTGAATTCAACGATGTTGACTCCGTGCTGACCGAGTGCGGGACCTACCGGGGGTGCCGGAGTTGCTTTGCCGGCCGGAATCTGTAACTTAATGTAGCCTTCTACTTTCTTTGCCATTATGGCTTCCTCCTATAATAAAGTGGTAATGTCGCAGCAAACCTGTTTTGCTGCTCCCACGAAGGGACATAAATATCTCTTCGGATCGACAGACTTATTTAGTCCATCTTCTTGACCTGAGAAAATCCGATCTCTACCGGAGTCTCTCTTCCGAACATCTCTACGATGATCGTTGCGGTCTGCTTGTTCTCGTCGATCTTGGTAACCTTGCCGATGGTATCTTTCCATGCACCGTCTGTAACCATGATCGTATCACCTTCTGCGAAATCCGCTTTTGCAATCCTTTCCTGCTCAAGCGTATCCATATCGTAATCTTCAAGAGGTACCGGCTTGGATCCCGGTCCTACGAATCCGGTAACACCACGGGTATTTCTTACTACATACCACGCATCATTGTCATCGGCATCCATCTTGATAAGAACATATCCGGGAAGAACCTTGCTCTGCTTCTTTTTCTTTCCCGTAGAGCGTATCTCCATGACATCCTGCATCGGCACTCTGATCTCAAGGATCTTGTCCTCAAGATGACGGTTCTCGATAGCCTTCTCTATATTGAGCTTGACCTTCTTCTCGTATCCGGAATATGTATGGATAACATACCAGCCCATGCCGAGACCGCTTTTGTTCTCGCTGACGCCGATATCCTGATCTTCAAGCTTGCGGACATCTTCTTCGGATGCCGTAACCTTCGGATTCAGCAGCTCTCCGCTCTCATCGCCGCTTCCGCTTGCAAGAATGGCTTTAAGTTCAGCCATACGCTTTGCTTTTATGTTTGCCATGCTCCAAATCGCCTTTCATTTTCTGGGACTGCATCCAAAAGTCGCAGTCTTTTCTGCTTTGCCTTACAGCTTGATCAGCCAGTCGACTCCATACTGGAAGATAACATCCAGCAGGGCGATCAATACGGACAGCACCAAAGTCACAGCAACCACCGCAACCGACTGTCTGGTAAGTGAAGTCTTATCAGGCCATGTGATCTTCTTGAACTCGGTCCTGAGACCTTTTCGGAAGCTGACCTTTTTCTTCCCTTTGGATTTTTTCCCGAAAGAAACTTCCGTCTGGGCTGTTTCTTTTTTCTCTTCCGCCATTATTTCTCTCCGTTCACTCCGCTTAAGGTTCTGCCTGCGGTTGTGGATTACTTGGTTTCCTTATGAAGTGTATGAGCCTTGCAGAAAGGGCAGTACTTCTTTGTCTCCATCCTGTCGGGATGAGTCTTCTTATCCTTTGTTGTATCGTAATTGCGGCGCTTGCATTCTGTGCAGGCAAGTGTGATCCTTGTACGCATTTTCTAATCCTCCTGAACGTAAAATAACACTAAAAAAAGAGCGCATGCTCTTTGCAAAGGGTAATATAACACCCGGTCACTCTTTCTGTCAATGATTTTTGTAAAAATATCGCTTTTTTTGGCCCTTGGTTTACATAAAACCGCCTGTATTTTAAAGCTTTGCAGGTTATGTCAAATTATGTTTGAATTTCTCGCGTTTTTGTATTGCATTATTGCAGATTCAATGTTACAATGACAGTAACTATAAATAGGGATATTCCGCCCTTTTCAAGGACTCTTCATAATAATAAGTGAAACAGTCCTTCGATGCAAGGAGTGCATCATATTTATCATGGAAGAAAGGAGGGTGCGGATATGGCAATTAATTCTGCGGTACTGGACAACGTCTATAACTACTACCATTCTGACATCGCGCCCAAGACTTCTTCACGATTTGATTCACACAACAAGAAGGATCTTAAGGCAATCTACAAGAGTATCATCAATATAAGTAAAGATGAGCCTGTTTTTCTGATGGATCGCTCCAAGGAGCTTGAAAACTATACCATCAGCATGAAAGAAAGCGCTCACAAGTTCAGAAACGACGTTGCTTCCTTCGGAAGTACCGATGCTTCACTGCTCTTTTCCGGCAAAATGGCATTTTCTTCCGATCCGGATACTGCGGAACTTACCCGCAGCAAGCTTTCGGCTGATGATACCGAAGATATCGGCACCTACTCACTTGAGATAAAACAGCTGGCAACCGGTCAGGAGAATATGGGCAAATATCTGGACAAGACCGAATCAGGACTCCGCCCCGGCAACTACTCTTTCGATATAGCGACCAAAGCCACCGCATACGAGCTTCAGTTCGTTATATCCCAGGGCGATACCAATTATGATATACAGCGCCGCATGGCAAAGCTGATAAATAACTTTAACCTCGGACTTTCCGCGGAAGTTATGGAAAATGACAGAGGCGAATCCGCACTCTCCATACGTTCCAATACTTTGGGCAGTCACGCAGGCGAAGGCGGCACTTTTAATATTTCCGATGAGGAGACAAGCCAGAACTCCGGCATAGTTGATTATTTCGGTATCAGAAATACCACTGCAGAAGGCCATGACGCCATATACAGTGTAAACGGGGAGGAGTTCTCTTCGCCTATCAACGAGATCACCGTAGGGGACAGATTCAACGTCACACTTAAGAAGCCCAGCGCGCCCGACGCTCCTGTGGCTATCGGCATCAAACCCGACTACGAATCCGTTCGCGACAGTATCATGTCCATCACTGATTCCTATAACGAGTTTATCAATAAAGCTGCCGGATACATCGATGTGCAGCCCCGTACCAATCTCTTCGTTTCCGATATGAAGATGAGCAGCATGTTCTATATTGCCAAGCTTGATAAACTGGGTATCAGTCAGAATGAAGACGGAACCTTATCCGTAGATGAAGAAAAACTGTCCGAAGCGGTAAAGGAAGACGGTGCTCCGGATGAACTCGAGACTTTTAAGGATTTTACCAGATTCGCTTTGAGAAAAGCCGAAGATCTGCAGCTCAATCCCATGGATTACGTTGACAAGCGTATCGTCGCATACAAGAACCCGCAGACGGAACACTTTGCAACGCCGTATATCACCAGCGCTTACAGCGGCATGTTATTCAACTCATACATGTAAGCCGCTTGTATTCTATTGCCATTTGCAGCGCCTGTTCTTTTATATCCGGATGTTCTCCGGCTATTTTTTCATAGACATGAGCAAGCATATCGTAAGCATCTTTCCCGCCTGCGTCGGCTTTTAATGCCGGCTTGGTCTCCTGCGCCGCATTAAGGAACCACACACTTGCCTCCTCATAATCTCCCAGATCAAAATAATGATGTCCCAACTCCATACATATCTCGGAACAGGGTTCGATACTTACATTTTTCAGACACCACTTGAAGAATTCGTCCGTCCGGCCTGCATTTGCCGCATTCCTTGCCAGGATACAGCAGCACTCCGTGCGCATATCCTGATCCGGATCCGGATCACTTTCACAGAAGGCACGCTCAAAGTAAGGTGCTGCATCCGCGAAATCCATTTTATCTCCCGAAAGCATTAACTCCTGGGCATACATATGATGCATCTTTTTTGAAAGGGACTTCCCCTCCTCCGAAGCCGCGATCATCTTGCGGAAGATACCGAAATCCCTTTTATGATGATGCTCCTCAGGGAGATGCAGTATCTCTATATCGCTGTCGAATACAACAGGATCCAGTCTCACCGTCTCATGGACCGGATCGATCCATGTAAAACTTCTCACTCTCTTGTAGAGCTTCGGGCGCAGGTCCTTTTCAAAATTCTCCGTGGTCCTGTACGCATGCCTGTTCACATAGAGCATCTGCACTATCTCTACTTCCGGCATAAGCGCTTCCTTGAGGGCAAGGAATTTCTTTGCATTTTCCTCATCCAGCACTTCATCAGCATCCGCAGAATAGATATATTCCATGGAGGTCTTTGAAAAAGCAAAATTCCTGGCTTCGGAAAAATCATCCACCCATTTGAAATCATAAACCTTATCGGTATATGCGGCTGCGATCTCTTTCGTCGAATCGGTAGATCCCGTATCAACAATGACTATTTCATCAGCCACTGCCTTAAAGCTGTCAAGGCAGCGCTTTAAAACATGTTCTTCATTTTTAACGATCATGCATAAACTGACTGTAGCCATATCGATCCTCCTTGCCGAAGCACTGTGTGCGAGGTATCTTTTAATTCTTTGCAGCCTGCGACTCTTCCTTCCTGACAGATCTGACGATCATAAGACCTATGCCCATAAGGATAAATAATATCGGCGTACAAATACACTGCTGGTAGCAGAAAAAGTTGTGTCCCATATATGCGGGGATAGCAGCCATAAATGCGATCACGGCCGGTTCCTTTTTAACCACGGATGCGCACTCTTTAAAACAGCTCACCATGATACCTATATAAGATACTGTTCCGAGTATCCCCCCCGTTACCAGGAGATTAAGGAATTCATTATGTGCACAGGCAAGCTTAAGCCCCTTCCAGTATTGTGACACCTCAGGCTGGCAGTACTTTTCCATTGCGATCTCAAAGCAGTCGGGGCCGTTACCCACGAGCAGATCCTTGAGTCCCGTAAAAAAGCTTCCCGTTCCCTGACCTGTAAAAATATTTTTCAGAGCCTTAACCGCCATTCTCCAGTTAAAGCCTCTGTGGTTTCCCCAGCTGTCATTGAACATGAAGAAAGACCCCTTATAGATCTCAGAGTCTGCGGGAATAACACTCTCCGGAAGCAGATGGAAAGTTACGACTATGATAGCGATCAGAACGCCCCCTATCACGAGACATGCCGCGATCAGAGTGATCCTCCAGATCACCTTCTCATGCGCTGAGATATCAAAGCCCTTTTTACCGCTTCCGCTCTTTACCATAGGGCCGCCCTCCCCGTATAACCTGAGAAGGATATATAAAGCAACTACTATAAGAAATGCCACAATGAATATCGGAGAATGCGTAGCGAATTCGGTTATCTTCTCATCTCCGGTAATAAGCTTCGGAGTACGTTCGGGGAACAGCGCTCTCATGAGTCCTATGATCTGCATGGATGCAAGACCGATGCCGGCCATTTCCAGGAAGCGCTTCATCCTCTCGTTGCTTTCAAGCGAATATCTGAAGAACACCATGAAGATGAGCACCATAGCCACATATGCGCTGTCGCTGTTGGTGGTTACCAGCATACCGAAAGCCAGAGCAATATATATCGCCGATGCAATTCGCATCCAACGCCTTTCATCCGACCAGTAAAAATACATTCCCAAAGGCACGATGAGCACCGCATAAGACGAGTACCATGTGGTCTGTCCCAGAGTAGACACAAACTTCTCCACGGACTCGGGAGCTACATTGACATACATTCCCAGAGGATCGAATTTAAATCTCTGAAGGATTCCCATCTGATGCGTAACAGCCGCTGCTGCCACTGCGCACATCAAAGTCGTGGGGCTCCATTGCCAGAATCGGGATACAAAATAAAGAGCAAGTATAAAGAATACCTGGGATATGAAACCCATATTCCATCCCTGGAATCCCAAGAGCGCCAGCTCCTTATTTTCTGCCAGCAGGAAGCTTAACCAGCAGGCAAAAAAATAGGCCGCCGCAAAGCGATCCGTCAGCGAGGTCTCCTTTATTGCCTTGAAAAAACTTACATCCCGGTTAAAAACATATGCATAATACAATGCGGCAAGTATCATCAGCCCCAGACACAGATATGTTACCCACTGGAAGAATGCAAATTTGGTCTCTCCCATATCAAAATATCTGTGTGGTACTATCCCACCGCCCGACATCTCACTGTCAAGGCGAAAGAAAAGGGGATATACGCAAAGCATAAGGAACACATATGCTCCGATCACTATCTTGGTAAAATACTCCGCCGTAAACTGTCCCGGAGTTTTAGTCTGTTTCTTTTTTTTCTTATTTGCCATAGCCGTATTCAGTCATAAACTTCTTTCGGTAGGCATTGAAATCCCACCGGTTATTAACACTTTCATCATGCGCACACCAGGGTTTGCGCTGAACGGGTACCACCACTCTGTATCCCACCTTACGGAATTCCGCACTTTGGGACAGGTTGTAGTAATCCCATCCGTCAAAGAGATCTTCCCTCCAGGGGAGATCCGCATCCGTCGCCATCAGGAACCCTTCCACAGCTTCAACATCCGTCACGCCTTCATCTACGGAATAACGGTAGTTCTCAAAATCCACATTGTCCGGATCCAGGCTGTAGAGATTGCCCACTCTTTCGCCGTGCCATACAACAGCGTCAGGGGGGAGCTTTTTGCTTCCCACCATTCCGATCATTCCGATCTTCTTGTCTGATTCAAATATCTCAAGGATATCGTAAAGGAAGTACGGATTAAGGATGGAAACATCCTGATGCATATATATCCTGTACTTTGCCGGTTCCTCCGTCATAGCGGAGTTATAAGCCTGACACATTCCTCTGGCATCGCGTATAACGCGCACCGACTTGGAGTATCCGGGAGGAACCTTGAGCTTGTCTATATAAAATTGACATTCACTGAATATTTCATCGTTATTTACGCAGATGATAAAGAGAAATCTCTTCTTCTCCCTACCTCCGCCAAACAGTCCGCCTGACGCCATAAACCCTCTCCCGTCCGATCAGCTGAATCTTTTTCTCAGCTCGGCCTTTTTCTCCGAGATCGCTGCGATATCAAAATCTCCGCAATGCTTTTCCATGAAACTAACCAAAAACAAAGCTTCGCTGTAGTTATTCTCTCTGCTGTACATATCCGCAAGTTCAACGGTGATCTTATCCTTATCGCCTAAAGGCACCACCGAAAGGAGCCTTGCCACAAGAAAAACAGAAATCCTCTTATCCTTTATATATTTCAAAACCTCTGCCTTGTCTGTACCCGTTACTCCCAGCTGCAGTCGTCTGAAATAGAAAAGCATCTTCATATAGAGATTGTAAAAATCATCTATGTAGTTGATGCAGTCATAAACAAAGGGCTTATCTCCCGCTACCGGATGTTCCTTCCTGTCTTCACATTCCATCATATATACCGGAATGGTCTCAGGGAAAACGATAAGCTCCGAATCATATCCCGCAACAGATGCGAATTCATCCGAAGCGCAATACTCCACCAGCTTGTCATAAGCTCTGCGGGAACGCTCCTGTATCTTCTCGTTTATCCTGCCCTTCACAACGCAGACAGCGGTATAGATCGCTGCCTTTGTCTCGGCACCGTCCACATAATAGCGGTCAGTATCTCTGAGAAGCTTCTCTTTACCCTCTACCGTAAAATTCCCATGGGGATCCAGATACTGATAAGTTTCCTCAGAAGGCGGGATTAACATATTTCCTCCGTTTTACCTGTTTCTTTTTGAAACCACTTACATTTCATTATACTAAATTTTCACCTCTATTTGAATATTCGGTTAGGCCGGCGGCATCCGTCATAAGAGTGAGTTTTTTTATAAAATTATGCTCTTCCCTGACTTTCCTGTAGCCGTTGGCGGCGATCCTCATCCTCTCCTCATCGTGAGAAGCATAGTAGGCGGCCTTCCCAGCCGCATCTTTTACATTTTCGTAATATACAAAATCTTCGTCGGGAACAAATTCACTGAAGAGATCCGCCTGATAATTGCTAAGGACAAAGCCTCCGCAGGCCATAATATCTATCACCCTCAACGGTATCCCCGTATGTATGCTCTTAAGTGAAATGTTAAGATTGACTTTCGCAGCTTTTACAGCCTTGGGGAACTCCTCATAATAATCTATGTTTCCCCTGTTTATCACTTTACCAAGCTTAAATGAAGCGTCCCTTGTATAGAGCGCCACCGGCCCGTCCACAGCGTCAGCCACAGCCTCCATAACATGTCTGCGTTCGTTTGCCGTTACTCTCATAGCCAGATAATAATTTGCAAACACCCACTGCGGTGTACTGAAACTGTCTCCGTGCTCGGAAAGCGGCACACTCTTAAGTATCCGATCTATAACTTTCTCTCCGCTTCCGTCGCCGAGATTCTGCTCCAGTCCCGGCTCAAGTATATCTGCTCCGTACAGGCTCTCCTGCGCCTTTACCAGTGCATCCAGATATCCCTTTATATAATCATCGAACTTCTCATATTTTCTGAATATCCTGAATTTGTCCTCGGTATACATCGAGCCTATCATGGCCACATCAGCCCCGTACTTTGCCCTGTCGTCATCCGTAAGCTCTACCGCGTCATACCTTCCGGTATCCGCGGAAAGGGGCAGGTAATATACATTGGCCACGCCGGCATTTCTAAGCTTCTCCACTTCCGAACTGTCGAAATGGAAGATATGGTTTCCTTCAAAAAAGACCGTCATGGAATATGTAAGTACTGCAGGATTGTCATATATCCAGGACAGATATTTTATGTGACATGCCTGAACAGCCGTTGCTATAACAGGGAAGTAATTCAGAGAGAAAACGAAGTCTGCTTTGCTTTCAACTATGGCCTTTACTATCTTCTCGGCCAGCTCTGTTCCGAGATTGATGCCGTTGGAATTCTGCGGAAAATCAAATACCACCACTTTGAATCCCATCTTTTCAAAGGTCTTCTTAATGTATTCCGAACCGTATCCCGGCCAGTCCATGTAGAGAACGGTCATACAGATCCCCCTTTTTTCTTTCATCTTTGCAAAACCGCCGCCAAAAAGGCGACGGTCTGTTATCTTTGCTGTCAGCCTTCCGAAAGAGCAAATTCGTAAGCTGTATCATATGCCCATACGTAAAGCACTGCACCGGACATTACGATATAGTCGGGTTTCTTATCCATCTTTATCTTATCAACCGCCTCTCCGGTGTTGATGTCCAGCTCATAGAGGTAACCCTCCCCATCTGTGGATCCGTATCCGCAGATGACGGCATTATCCGTGATCACGAAATTATCCGCATTCGCAACCAACGGCTGACTCTTCCATAACACATAGCCGGTCTCGATATCCAGCTTGGCTATATATGAAGAATGGGGCTCATCCCCGGAGTCACTCATGCAGCTTAGCTCAACATAGAGATAGCCGTCTTTTTCCGCCGCAAATTTCAGATACTGAGGGCCGGTCTCGCCTTCCCACTTCTCACTCTTTTTATCATCCGGACCGTTGGCAAGTCTTGACAGATCGTAATGATACTGGCTTCCGTCGGGATCATACTCTATCATAACACCCTGATACATAAGATTTACTTCATCCATATCAGGGTAGATTCCCCACAGATCTTCATCGATATACGGCATCTCCGGGCAAAGTAACCCGTTATTATCTAACCAGTCTTCCTTCGTCCAATCGGTATGAACTTCTTTATCTTTCTTCTCTATAAGCGTGTGGGGCGCTTCGGGTTCAAGATAATCCAAACAATAATACTCCCAGGAAGGACAGTTCGGATAAAACTCTTTTACGGGTGAAGCTTCCACCACCAGATCGTCCTCTTCTTTGACAGTGTAGTTCACTTCATTTTTTCTGTCATTGCTGATGGTCAGATATTTTTCATTAAAACAATCTTTATTCGCAGCTGTATCGAGAGTCACCGTAAAGTAACCTGCTGCATAGGATGCCAGATCATATTGCGGGAAGAAAACAACAAAGCCGCTGTCCGTAACGGTACAGTTAAGCTCGTATTCCGTCATCTCCGTGTAGACCAGATCCCTGACATATTCCGTCGGATCACCTTGTTCATCATCCGTCCATTCCACCTTGGCAACATCGGGATATTCTTTCACAAGTTCCTCGGCTATCAGATCCGCCACCTTATCTTTATCCTTTATAAGGTCGGAAGCAGTTACATACTCACCTGTATTGATATCGATATTGGTATAGCTTACCGTATCCAGCCCGTGAGCACCGCCGTAGTAAACCGAGCAGTAATCTTCCGTTACAAAAAGAGTATCATCAAAGCGAAGCACTGACGTCTTGGTATCATTCCAGTATGTCATAGTCCCCGCAAATTCGCCCATCTGCTGTTTCTGACTAAGGCATTCCTCACCCAGTCTTTTGCCCGAGTCAAACATCTCTGCCATACGGCTTCCGCTCTCATCATCCAGACATGCCGCGAACTCGGGATGCTTTTCTGCAAGCCCTTCTTCGTAAACAAAGCTCGAATCACTGAGCGTCATCAGCAGATCCCCATCCGCAGACTTCACCTGCAGCTGCGAAGTTTCAACCGTGAGTCCCTCTCCCTTAGCTTCCGCTTCTTCAGTCGGAGCTTCGGAAGCTTTTGCTCCCAGGTCGATCTCAGGCTTTACATCGGGCTCTGCCGGATCTTTTCCCTCATCACCTGTCAGTGAACATGCATTAAGTGAAAAAACAGCAGCTACAGATAACGCATATACGATTCTTTTTATATTCATAAGACAGGTCTCCCGTATTACAGATCCAATCCCTTGGCAGGGTCGCAACCCATAACGATATTCATACACTCAACCGCTGCACCTGATGCACCCTTGCCCAGGTTATCAAATCGGCTTGCAACTACCATTCTGTCTTCGTTACCGGTTACTATGATCTCCATTCCGTCCCAGCCTGCGCAGGCATCCGAGAAGATCGCTCCGCCCTGCTCAACATCAAATCCGAAGGGCATTACTTTGATAAACTTCTCATCTTTATAATAATCGGCAAGATAATCCCTAACCTCTTCAGGTTTCATCTTCTTAGCTAACAGATCCGCAAATAAAGGTACCTGCACGAGCATGCCGCTGTGATAGTTTGTAGTAAGAGGAGAGAAGAGAGGTAATCTGTCAATTCCGGTTATAGCCTTCATCTCCTTTAAATGCTTATGTGTCTGGCCCCAGCCGTATGTCCTTGCGGAATCAAATTTCTTATCACGGCCCTCAGCTTCATAATCTGCGATAAGCTTCTTACCGCCTCCGCTGTATCCGGATATGGCAAAAATGGAAATCGGATAATCCTTGGGAAGGATGCCGCCCTTAACAAGAGGATATGCCAAACCTATAAATCCGCTGGCGTAGCAGCCGGGAACAGCGATACGCTTGCTTTTGGTTATAGCCTCTCTGTGCTCAGGAGAAAGTTCGGGAAAACCGTAAGCCCATCCGGGTTCTGTCCTGTGAGCAGTTGATGTATCAAGTATCACCGTATTCTCATTTTCCACCAAAGTAACCGCTTCTCTTGCCGCGTCATCAGGCAGGCATAAGAAAGTGATGTCTGATTCGTTGATGTATTTTTTTATCTCTGCCGGATCTTTTCTCTTCTCCGGATCGATCTCCATTATCTCAATATCATCACGTCCCGCAAATCTCTCATTTATCCTGAGACCTGTTGTACCCGCGCTTCCGTCAATAAATACTTTCTTCATGATTTATCCTTTCCTGATCTGTTCTTATCTATTCTTTATATATTCTTTTCCGTTCTGTTCTTTCGGATAGAATCTATGATTTTGTTCCCTGCTTCAAGCCCCCTGTTTTAAGCCTGTGTACAGCGAATAATACTTACCCTTCTGTGCTATCAGCTCGTCGTGGGTTCCTCTTTCTATTATACGTCCCTGCTCCATTACCATTATACAGTTGGAATTGCGAACGGTTGACAGCCTGTGAGCTATTACAAATGTGGTGCGGCCTTTCATAAGTCCGTCCATTCCGGCCTGTACCAGTTTCTCGGTACGTGTATCTATGGAGCTTGTAGCTTCATCCAGGATGAGTACCGGCGGATCAGCAATAGCAGCTCTGGCTATGGCGATCAGCTGACGCTGTCCCTGGCTGAGACTTCCTCCGTCTCCGGTTATCACTGTATCATATCCGTCGGGAAGACGCCTTATGAATCCGTCGGCATTAGCAAGTTTTGCGGCGGCAATGATCTCATCATCCGTTGCATCAAGCCTTCCGTATCGGATATTATCCCTGATGGTTCCCGAGAAGAGATGAGTCTCCTGAAGCACTATGCCAAGCGAGTGTCTCAGGTCGTCCTTCTTTATCTTATTGATATTGATACCGTCGTAACGGATCTTGCCATCCTGGATATCATAGAATCTGTTGAGAAGATTCGTAATGGTTGTCTTACCCGCACCTGTCGTTCCCACAAGAGCTATCTTCTGTCCGGGCTTTGCAAAAAGCTTGATATCGTGGAGCACCATCCTGTCATCATTATAACCGAAGTCCACTCCGTCAAAGACTACATCTCCCGCAAGTCTTACGTAAGTAGTGGTATCGTCGGCCTTGTGATAATTTTTCCACGCCCACATACCTGTGCGTTCCGTTGTTTCCACAAGTTCATTTTTTCCTTCGGGATCATCTTTAACACGTACAAGTGTAACATATCCTTCATCCGGCTCCGGCTTCTCATCCAAAACTCTGAATAATCTGTCCGCACCCGCAAGAGCCATTACAATGGAGTTGAACTGCTGGCTCACCTGATTGATTGGCATGTTGAAGCTCTTATTAAATGTAAGGAAACTTACCAGACCTCCGATGGAAAGAGCAAGCCATCCGTCTCCGTTTTTATATACCAGTATACCGCCGACAACGGCGCAGACTACAAAGCTTAAATTTCCAAGTTGTGCCGTTATGGGGCCCAGGATATTAACATACTCGTTTGCTTTTTTTGCACTGCTATAAAGATCGGTATTTAATCTGTCGAACTCTTCCATATTGATCTTCTCATGATTGAAGACCTTAACAACTCTCTGTCCCTCCATCATCTCTTCGATGAATCCGTTGAGAGCACCAAGCTGCTTTTGCTGCATTATGAAATTCTTACCGCTTCTTCCTGCCACCACTCCTGTCACGATAAGCATGAGGGCAGTCATTATAATGGTAACTCCCGTAAGCGCCGGGCTGATGACTATCATGCTGTAGAATGTCATCGCAATGGTAAGTCCTGCCTGAAGGAGCTGCGGCATGCTCTGGCTGATCATCTGCCTGAGTGTGTCTATATCGTTGGTATAAACAGACATTATGTCACCATGAGAATGGGAATCAAAATACTTAACGGGTAGTTTCTCCATCTTTGTAAAGAGATCCACTCGAAGCTTTTTTAAAGTGCCCTGTGTGATATAGATCATTATCTTTCCCTGCAGATATACTGCCACTACGCCGACGGCATATATGGCAGCCATCTTCAGAATTGCGCCCCAAAGTCCCGAATAGTCGGGAGTCTGTCCGGCCGCAGCCGCATTCTTGATCGGCATAATGTAATCATCGATCAGAGTCTCTCTGAAGACTATGCCGCGATTATTGCTGTATACCGAGATGATTATGCATACTATCACCAGGATAAAACGGAAAAAATAATTCTTTAAAACTTCTCCCAGCACTCTTCCGAGTATTTTTCCGGGGTTCTCTACCTTGGGTTTGGGGCCGAAACTCCTTCCGCGTCCCATTTTTATCTCTTTTGCCTTCTCTTCAGCCATGATCACTCCGCTCCTCCCTCATCGAAGTCTCCCTCACCGCCCGTCTGGGATTCGTAGACTTCTCTGTAGATAGCATTGGTCTTAAGCAACTCTTCATGCGTACCGAAACCGTTAATGCAGCCTTCATCCATAACGATGATCCTGTCGGCATCCTGTACACTGGATATTCTCTGGGCGATTATAAGCTTGGTGGTATCGGGGATCTCTTCCCTGAAAGCCTTCCTGATCTTTGCATCCGTTGCAGTATCCACCGCAGATGTAGAGTCATCAAGGATAAGGATCTTGGGTTTTTTCAAAAGCGCTCTGGCTATGCAGAGTCGCTGCTTCTGTCCGCCGGATACATTATTACCGTTCTGTTCGATCCTGGTCTCATATCCGTCAGTGAATTTATCGATAAATTCATCTGCGCATGCCAGTCTGCAGACGTGAATGCATTCCTCTTTTGTGGCATCTGCCTTACCCCATCGCAGGTTATCCAGGATTGTTCCCGAGAAGATCACATTCTTTTGGAGCACTACGGAAACCTGATCTCTGAGGCTTTCCACGCTGTATTCACGCACATCTCTTCCGCCAACCTTCACAGAGCCGGAAGTAACATCGTAAAGCCTGCTGATAAGAGATACCAGCGTCGACTTGGCGGAACCCGTTCCGCCGATGATACCTATCATCTCGCCGCTCTTGATATCCAGCGTGATATTCTTGAGCACTGCCGCTCCCGATCCGGAACTCTTGTATGAGAATTCGACATTTTCAAATGAGATGCTTCCGTCCGCGACTTCCGTTACGGGATCCTTAGGATCCTTTATGTCAGCGTCCTCGTCAAGCACCTCGGTTACTCTCTCGGCACTTGCCGCAGACATTGAGATCATTACGAATACAAAGGAAACCATCATAAGGCTCATGAGTATGTTCAGACATAACATGAGAAGAGATGACAGCTCACCTACTAAAAGTCTGTTCTGCACTATCATATGCGCACCGATCCAGCTTATGCCCAAGACACAGGAGTATACAGTGAACTGCATTACAGGGGCATTGGCTACGATCTTGCTCTCCGCCTTCACGAACATCCTGTAGATGTTCTCTGCTGCCGTTCTCAGTCTGTCCGTTTCATATTCCTCACGCACGTAAGCCTTTACCACACGAATACCGCTTACATTCTCCTGAACTGCTGCGTTGAGATCATCATATTTCTTGAAGACTTCACTGAAATATTTCATTGCCGATCGTATGATGAAGAACAGGAATGACCCGAGAAAAAGTACTGCCAGCAGGAAGATGGATGCGATCCCCGGATCCAGATAGAATGCCGCGATCATTGAAAAGATTATGGTGAACGGTGCTCTGAAGCACATTCTGAGTATCATCTGATAAGCATTCTGGATATTTGTGACATCCGTAGTAAGACGGGTTACAAGACCTGCTGTGGAAAACTTATCTATATTGGAAAAAGAATAAGTCTGTATCCTGTCGAACATGGCTTTGCGGAGATTCTTTGCAAGACCTGTAGAGGCCTTTGCGCCGTAAATACCTCCCATGAAACCACAGAACAGACTGCCTGCCGCAAGCAGCACCATGAGCCATCCCATCTTCTCTATCACACCCATATTGTTCTTGCTTACGCCTTCATCCACTATGGTCTGGAGGCTCAATGTGATCAGGACTTCAAAGATGACCTCGAAGATCATCCAGATAGGCGTAGCTACAGAGGCCGCCGTGTACTCCTTAACATTTGAAAGAATCTTTTTAAACATTTTCTCAACCCGTCTTAAAAATAAAGTCCGGCGGATCCTGTATTAAACACATCAGTGAATTAATATCAGCTCCGCCGGAATGATCTCTACAGAATATTCAGATGATACCACAAGACCTGTGGTTTCTCAAACTGTCACATATTCCAAATTTTACTCTGTAACAGTTATATAAGAAGAATTCTCATCAATGTAACTCTGTTCTGCTTTTCCGAATTTACATTTATCAAATGTAATGGTACTCAGATCATCAAGGGTGAAAAATTCTCCCTCGTTATCCTCAAATGTGCAGGATGTAAATGTCATATGACTGGGCTCGTAGATCTCGATAGCTACACCGTAATCGGGATGTCCGTTCCTTACAAACTGTGAGTTCGTAAAATCAAATCCCTCACACCATGAAAGGAGGAGTGCACCGTATTCACAGTCTCTGAGCAAACAGTTGTCGGTAATGAATCCGTAGCAGCCGAGTGCATTTATTGCATATGTTCCGCACCCATAGAGGTCGAGGTTCTTAAGTCTTACGCCTCCGGTCTGCTCAAATGCCAGCACTTCACCTGTGCAGGATCCGGGCTCAACATCATGACCGAAAGTGATATTTTCGATGGTGATACCGCTGCATCCGTAGAAAGGAAGTACATCCATCATGGGATCATCCACAACGATCTCTGTATCTCCCGGCTTTCCCTCACCCTTGATGGTAAGGTTGTCAACATTAAGGATTCCGATCTGGTCCATATCATAGCTTGCAACGCCGAGATACTCATTGTCCGGATAATTATCCTGACCATATTCTACGAAATAGACATAGTCGGTGATATCGTATTTACCGGGCTTAAGTATAATGCAGGTATCCGGCTTGACAGCATTCATGAATTCCTCTGCGGTAGAAACCGTAACGGTATTCTGCTTAGCTTCAATATCGCTCCACCAGCTTCCGTTTATATCGTTTTCATATCCCCAGTTGCCGTGATAGCTTTCATCGTACTCACCGTCACCGTAGAAAGCACCTTCCTGTATCTCTCCCTCGAGCTCAAGGACCTCTGCGGGCTCATCCTGGTAAACAACAACATCATCCAGAGAACCTGTTTTATCCTCGATATATTTCTCATTCAGGATGTCTTTGCAGTCATCAAATGAAACGGTAACATCAAAAGCTCCGTATCCGAAAGTGTAATCGAGATACTTCATCTTGAATCCGTCTTTATCAACGTAGCAGGGCAGTGTATTGGCATCAGCATCCATCTTTATGCTCGAAAGAGCAACGGGATCCTCATCAGGCTCTCCTTCGTAATCGTAGATCTCGCTTTCCGGCTTTGAAAAATCATCCTTTCTGTCAGGATAAGTATCGATCAGGGCCTCATAGATGAGATCAGCCATTTTCTCGTTGTCATCTACAAAATTTGTAAATCCTCTGCTATCTCCGGACTTAACATCGTAGTTGAAGCACTGAACAAAGGGATAGTTATCTTCTGAACCGTCAAAACTATAGTTGTCCGTGATGATGAACGAAAAAAGCTTGTCGTCAAATCTGACAACTTCTACAGTTCTCTCATCTTTATATGAAGAAAAGTTCTCGGGTGAATTATATGCAAAATTCTTAACCTCGTTGATCTCAGTCTCTTCAAGATCCTGGTTAACCTTTTCTATCTCTTTGGCAAGCTCGGGATACTTCTCCTCAGCCTCACCCGATAATACTATCTCCTGATAGCTTCCTTCGGATGTGATGTCGTAGCCATCGAATGTAGCAGTATACTGATGAGTGACAATGGTCACCATAGCCTCTGCGTCTCCATCCTTACCATCCTTGCTATCCTTGCCTTCTTCCGCGGTCTTTCCTTCACCGCCTGCTCCCGGCATTTCACATCCGGTAAATAAAAGGGCAGATGCTGTCATTCCAAGCATCAACATTGTCAGCATTTTGTTTCTTTTCAACTGTTACCTCCTTTCGGAACGATCACGAATGTGACCTTTATGTTCCTCACCTAAAAAACACTGAGCCCACATTATAACACAGGTCTCCCGTTTAACCTAATCAAGTGTATACAGGCTTTCAAAAGTTTTCCTCAAAGTTGTACACAAATTGTGTGTGCATTCTCAAAGTTTTATGTAAATCTGTAATGTATCTTTAAAAATACCATCGAGAAGCGTGTACAGTTTGACATGAAAAAATCTTTTGTGTACAATGTATTTAGTCACACAAGGATGTGTAAAGGAGGTTCGGATATGGGAATAGGCGGCGTTTCAGACGTACTCAGATCGGCATCAACTTTATATGGTCAGGGCAAAGTGTTGAGTGATGTTGGTACTGCCGTACTCAGCAAGAGTCTTGATGTTCAGCAGCAGCAGGGTGATGCACTCACCAAGATGATGGAGCGATCCGTTACTCCTGCTGTAGGCGGCAACTTTGATATGTCAGTATAAACAACAATTCTGTTCTTAAATAAAAAGGACTCACCGCGGTGAGCCTTTTTTATTGTTCATTTTACTATTTGGTTATATTAATTTTGGTTTATTCCTTTATATAAGGGAGATTTTTCCGTTTTCGATCTTAATCTTTCTTTCCTTATAAAGATGTCCCACCGCACGCTTGAATTCGTTCTTGCTCATGCCGGTCTCTCTCTTTATCACCTCGGGATCTGCTTTCTCCGTAAAAGGAAGCACTCCGTCATAGGAATCCAGGAGCTCCAGTATCTTTTCCATATCAGGTTCCATCTGAAGATAGGCCTTTTCACGTACGCTTAAATTTAGTCTGCCGTCATCTCTGACCTTGGTTACTCTGGCACGGATCCTGCTGCCTTCCCTTATCCCCTCTCCGAAAAGCTCAGTCTTTGGGATTATGGCTGAATATTTGTCATCAACCGCAACAAAAAGTCCGAATTTATCCTTGAGTTCGTAAGCCGTTCCTTCCACATCATCTCCGACATTGTAGGGAGATTCCGTCGACAGGTACGGGTATATCTTCATGGTAGCGGCCAGTCGGTTGCTTTTATCTATGTAGAGTGCGACAGGAATCTCATCCCCCTCCCTAAGACGTCCGGTCTGCTGGGCATAGGGAAGCAGGAGGTCTTTTTCAAGTCCCCAGTCCAAAAATGCTCCTATCTTCGTTACGGAGAGCACTTTAAGACGTGCTACCGAATGAAGCGTGATCTTCGGCTCATTGGTGGTAGCGATCATGCGGTCCTCGGAATCCTTGTAGAGGAATACCTCTATGGGCTCCCCGGCTCTTAAATAGTCCGGTACCTGCTTTGCGGGCAAAAGCACACGACTGTCGGGGCCGCCTGCCTCACCGTCATCCGGATCGGCCAGATACATTCCGAAATCAACCTTTTTTACTGCTTTAAGTGTCTGCTTTTCTCCCAGTCTGAACATTAAATTCCCTTTCGTGCTTTTTTCTATTTGATATCGTTTTCGATATCTTATTCTATAACAAATGTGATAATCCGGTTTTTCTTCTTATTCCGGGCCTCTATAGTGACTTTTCCGTCTTCAAAAGGATGTACTTCGGTCTGTTCGTCCTTTTCATACCTATCTATCAGGAGACAAAGTCCTATCTTTTCATCCCAGGTCACCGCATATCCTATCACGGGGGCGTTCAGGAAGCATAATTCATTCATCCTGAGCTCCGTATCCATTTTGCGGCCATCCATATCTACGATCAGCCGCTTGCCTGACATGGCGGATTCATCAGTCAATCCTCTTCTGCTGTCCAGCAGCTCATACAGTATTTTGTTGCGCCTGTAATAACCGATCATCCCTAACATAGCTCTTCCTCTGCAACCATAAGACAGTGATCTGCCCCGTATCCTGCTCAGCAATATCTGTATTATGTGCCATAGCGGTGGTTTTGTCTATTTTTATTCGACCATTATTTCCTCTCCCTCGTAGACTGCGCCTTCGATTCTGACCCTAACCTCATTCTCTCCGGTCACCATAACCATAATACGTTTTGTTGCACCGGGGTATTTTACAAATGTCTTCAGTTGCTTAAAATCGTCAACGCCTAATACATTCGCCGCATAATCCAAAATACAGTTTTCACCTATCTCGGATGTCGTTAAGTCAAATTCCGTGGTCAGCGCCTGCAGATCCGACTCGAATTTTTCATTTCCCATCAGCTCTTCATCCTTCATTGCCGCCAGCATAGCCACTCGCACACTATCCGCCAGGTTGTAGTCAGCCTGAGACTTAGGCCAACGAAGGTAATCTAAGCACGATATACAACCGATGATCATCAAAGTAATGATCAAGCCCAATAAGGCCAGCCCAACTATATGTTTCCTTAAAAAACCCGGTACCCCGGATTTATTACTGTCGTCATTTCCTTCAACTTCCTTCTTACAATGTGGACAATACATATACTCTTCTCCCTTTACTGGATCATTATTTCCCTGCCGTCGTAGACTGCACCTTCTATTCTGACCGTAACCTTATTCTCTCCCGTCACTGTAACCATAATGCGTTTTGTTGCATGGGGATATTTTACAAATTTCTTCAGTTGCTTATAATCGTCAACACCTAATACATTCGCCGCATAATCCAAAATACAGTTTTCACCCAGCTTGGATGACGTTATATCAAATTCCGTGGTCAGCGCCTGAAGATCCGACTCGAATTCTTCATTTCTCATCAGCTCTTCATCCTTCATTGCCATCAGCATAGACTCATGCACTGCATCCGCCAACTGGGCGGCATAGGCAGCCTTGGTCTTAAGAATAGCGGGTTCCATATTACTCCATACACAACCTATAGCTAAAGTCATAATCAACCCCAATAAGATCAGTCCGACTATATGATCCCTTAAAAAGCCCATTACCCCGTATTTTTTTTTGATGCCTTTTCCGACATCCTCACCCTCGCTCGACATCAATAAATCTCCGCAGTTTTCGCAAACTCCGTCATTTCCCGCAACTTCCTTCTTACAATGTGGACAATACATATACTCTTCTCCCTTTACTGGATCATTATTTCTCTGCCGTCGTAGACTGCACCTTCTATTCTGACCGTAACCTTATTCTCTCCCGTCACTGTAACCATAATGCGTTTTGTTGCATGGGGATAATTAACACTATTTTTCAGTTGATCAAACTCCTCTATCGAAAAATTATCTGCCATACGATCCAAAACACAGTTTTCCCCCCTCCGGCATTCTGTTATATCAAATTCCGTGGTCAGCGCCTGCAGATCCGAATCAAATTCCGGATTTTTCTTCAGATCTTCATCCATCATTGCCATCAGCATAGCCGTATGAACACTATCCGCCAACTGGTTAGTATAAGCGGCCCTATTCTTAAGAATGTATGGGTATTCATTCCTCCATCCCAGGTAGATACCCCAAAAAATCAGGCCCATTAAGATCAGGCCGACTATATCTCCGATCATATATCTGGGTAAATGACCCAACTCCCTTGATTTTTTGCGTTTTTTACCGACATACTCATCCTCGCTCGGCATCAAAATATCTCCGCAGTTTTCGCAAACTCCGTCGTTTCCTGCAACTTCCTTTTTACAATGCGGACAATACATATACTCTTCTCCCCACCTGTTTTTTTGCTAAATTCCGAGAAATCTATTCCCACTCTTTATTATATCCGGCTCCGCCGCCTCATATAATGCTCGTTTAGATCTACATTGTAAACCATTTCAAATGCTGTTAAAACTTAAAGATGAAAATATAAACAGCAGCTGCTCCAATTCTATTCCGAATAGATTCGGAAAAAGAAAAGTTACAGCTGCCTAATATATTAACCCGGTGATCAGATATGTCACCTTCCATGAGTGGACTTATAGAACTTCTCTATCACTTCGATAAATTCATCCGGTATCCGCTCATTGCACTCACGTATAAATTCATCCGGCACACCGAAAAATGCTTCCGCCAGCCCGCCCGTAATGCAGGTCAGTGTATCACAATCTCCGCCTAAAGATACCGCATTGCGGATCGAATCCTCAAAATCCTTTCCCTCAAAAAACGCCGTAAATGCTTCAGGAACCGTTTCCTGACAGCTCTCAACATGATGATAACCAGGTCTTATCTCATCACAGGTGCGTGACAGATCATAGCCAAATTCATCGATCACGTATGCTTTCACTTCTTCCCTGCTTTTTCCGTTTCGAAGCAGATATATAGCAGCCGCAACAGATTCAGCCCCCTTTATCCCTTCGGGATGATTGTGTGAAACTTCCGCAGACCACCTTGCCACCTCTCGCGTGCGCTCCAATGTATCGAAAAACCATCCTATGGAGGATACTCTCATTGCAGAACCGTTCCCCCAGCTTCCATAAGGCTGAGGATCCTTTGAAACAAGCCATTTGGAAAATCTTCCGCCGTACTCACCAAGTGCATATTGATTCCCGATATCCTGCATTGAAAATATCATTTCTTTCTTCATTAGATCTTCATCTGCATCTATTCCTGCTGCCATAACAGCTCTGGCTATAGCTATCGTCATGGCGGTATCGTCCGTATATCTTACCCCTTTTCTCCAATTAAATAACTCGAAATCCTTTGTTTTATCTCCCTGATCAAACTCATAGGGCGCTCCGATCATGTCACCTAAGATAGCTCCGTACATTCCCGTACCTCCTTATTTAATAACAACACAATTCATCGGCATAGATCACTTCATCATCATCATATATGGCATCGATCACCGAATCCGTCGATAATCCCGTGATCTCGGCTACCAGATCATACATGGCATCGATCTGCTCATCCGAATATCTGGGATCTACAGCTAATGCTCTCAATGCATTTTTGATGTTGTATGCTGAATATGCTTCGTTCATTTTTCTGCCTCCTGACCGTGTGTCTTTTATGCTTTTCTTCTTGTTATTTATGATTTTCGGGGAGTTTTTTCGCCCCTCATCCCTTTGTCTGACTGTATGATAAAACTTTAAAAGTCCAATAAAAACACCACCAAGCGAAAAATATTTCATTGCCCGGTTCAGATGCAATTGCAAAAAAGCTCCTTCCGGCAACACCGGAAGGAGCTTTCACTTACTGATCAGATATCAGTTTTAATTATTCAGCAACAGCCTCAAGGATTGCATTAGCCTCTGCCTCGCTAAGTTCAGCAGCACCAAGAACGTTTCCGTCTCCATCGATGATGAAGCTGTCCTCACCGTCTGTGTAGTAACCAAGCATTTCGTCACCTACTGTAACAAGAACGTAAGGAGTACCATCATCTAACTCAGCCTCTTCAGCATCATACTCTGCGAATGCTTCATTCTCGCCATCATTGATGTAAGCAACCTGAGTACCATCAGCACCTGCAAAGAAGCAGATAACTGCATCTGAAGAACCGTCTGTTACATAGAAACCGCTGTCATAAGTATACTCAGAATCATCTGAAGCTGTAGCTTCTGCATCGCTTCCGCCAAGGATGATAGCGTAGAGATCTTCTACATCATCCTCTGTAAGCTGAGCCGCAGCATAAATATTGCCCTCCTCGTCAACGAGGTAGTACTCACCGTCACCGTTGTCGATATAACCAAGCTTAGCATCTACATCAGTGAAAGAAACAAGAAGATAAGCATCTCCATCATCTGTTTCTGCCTCTTCTACAGTATATTCTGAGCAGAACTCATTCTCGCCATCAGTAACGTAAGCGATATCAGCATCACCAACCTCGAAGAATGCAAGCATCATATCTGTCTCGCCGTCATTTGCATAGTAACCATCAACAAATACTGCCTCAACATCTTCAGATACTTCTTCTGTTGCTTCTGTTGCTTCGGGAGCTTCTGTTGCCTCTGCCTCAGTAGCCTCAGCTGTAGGCTCTGCAACTACTGTCTCAGCAGGTGCTTCTTCGCCACAGCCTGCAAGAACAGCCATGCTCATTACTCCGGCGATTGCCAGTGTCATAATTCTCTTCTTCATAATTTTTCCTCCTTTTTTCCGACAGGAAATCCCTCTTTCCTGTCTTCCCGGACTTATTCCGGAAAATCTTATTATTTTGTGTTACGGCTACGGATTATAACCTCGCATTATCGGTGCGGAAAGTGCCGTTAATGCATTGTTTTCTTCATTTTTCGTACTTGACAAAATATTGATTGCTGTTCTCAGCTGAATTTGCCTCATTTTCCCATAATTAACACTGAATCATTACTATTTTTGTTGCATTCTCTCTATATATTTTCCGCCGGTTTCTTTATATAATCTGCTTCGGAAATCAAACCATTTTTACATTCAGTCAAAATAGTATGAACAATTTAAGGATCGCAGTGTGCGATGACAATAAATCAGAATACGACCACGTCGTCAAAATCATCGGATCAGCAGGTATTTCCGCAGATTGCGAATATTATCAAAATGGGAAGGCCTTTCTGGAACAGTTTAATTCATCCAATTATGATCTGATACTACTCGATATATATATGGAAGGTTTTAGCGGAATCGAAACTGCAGAAGAGCTGCGTCGCCTTGACAGTTCTATCCCCATAGCTTTTATTACCAGCAGCTCCGATCATGCAATGGACGGATATCGTCTGCACATCGACCGTTATCTCCAGAAACCTCTGCAGGAGGATTCAATTAAAGAAATCTGCGAGCTGGCTTCATCGCGGATCTCCGCACGTCCCGCACTGATCCTTAAGATTGACGGGAAGGATACCCGCCTTCCTTATGATTCCATCATTTATATCGAACAAAACGGACATTCCGTTTGCTTTCATACCATAACAGGATATTGTCCCAAACGTACCGGACGCCTGGAGGATCTTACCTCCCAACTTCCTGATTATTTTCTACACTGTCACAAAAGCTATTTGGTCAATCTGAGACATGTCATGGCTTTGGACGGCGAACTTAACTGCTTTACCATGTGCGACGGTGATCTCGCTCATGTCAGACGAAGCAGCCTAAAAGAGGCAAAACAAATGCTTTTAAAAGATAAACGTTTTTTACAGATCAACCGAAACGTTCTTATAAATATGGATAGTATTGTCAGTTTCGAAAAAGACTATTGCGAACTGACCGGCGGCTGTCGTTTTTCTGTCAGCGCAAGAGACCGCCATGAACTAAACCGTTTACGTAAAAACTATGTTTTTGAAAAACTACAGAATACTTTTGAATACTCTAAAAGCAGAAAGGAGCAGACACAGATATGACACCCTATAGTCTCCTGACAGCTTTTGTGTGCTATCTTCCTGTGCTCCCGGCAGCGCTGCTTTGTTATGCTCCATTCAAAAACAAACTCCGCTTCCCCAAAAGGATCATCTGCGAGATGATGTTTTTACTGTTTCTCATCCTGGCTCCGACAGTGGCATTTTGTAAAACTCACCTTTTCCTGGGCTTAAATACTCCGGAATTACCTATACTCATAATTTGTTACATCCTTTTCCACATAACTTTAGACACACACATCAGTAAATCTCTCGGAATTTATGTAGAAGTAATGGCGCTGATGGCTTTTATGACAAATATGTCCATTTTTTTTGACGCCTATCTGTACCCTGCCTCCGATCTGGCTCATTTCAGTCTTGAAGCCGCTCTTTTCCGTACAGTAGCCTGTACTTTGCTTACCGGCTTGCTGTATTATCCCTTCGCCCACTTTGGCTCATACCTGATTGATAATCTGAACCAGAGCTTAATATGGAATGCCTTTATCGTTATCAGCGGTATTTTTCTTTTCTACAACCTCAGCAATGCCATACAGATTTATTCCACACTTCATACCAATAATGTGGCAAGAGCATACTTAACCAATCAGATCATGTTCTTCGCGCTGCTTTTGCTTCTTAACGTTCTATTTTATTTTCTTGTAAACTCTCTTTTGGAAAAATCAAGAACGGATGAAAGAAACAGAATCCTGGAAATGCAGGAAAAACACTATCTCTCCCAGCAGAAATATCTTGAGGAAACGTCAAGAACAAGGCATGATTTCCGTCACGCCCTCCACACTCTGCAAGAGATGGCAGAAAAAGGAGAGCATGAAAGTGTATTGAACTTTCTGAACTGCTATATAGAAAAACTTCCTGAAAAGAATACGAAAGACTATTCAAACAACGCCGCAGTGAACGCTGTATTAAACCATTATCTCCGCATTGCCGATGAATCCGGTATCACTGTCGATCAGCGCATTTTCCTGCCCGAAAATCTCTATATTGAAAGTATCGATCTTTGCTCCGTCCTGGGAAATCTTCTGGAGAACGCCATAACCGCAAACCTTGATCTGCCAAGGAAGGAGCGCTACATATCCCTTGTCATATCACCGGAACAAGGTTCCGAGCTCTATATCGCTATATCCAATCGATTCAACGGAAAAGTCGATTACAAAGGTTCCCGCTATCTGTCGACCCATAAAGGCGGCCACGGGATAGGCCTTATCTCCGTCACTGCAACTGCCGAGCGATATAACGGCTCCGCCGACTTCTACCATCGCGGCCATCTGTTTCACTCCAATGTCATGATGGTGAACCGAAAACAATCCGCAAGCTAACGCCTTTATCTGAACTCAATCTGGGGATACTTTGCAGAAAGCTCCTCCTTCATATCCGACATCCTGACATAGACAACTTCTACACCGTCAAGCCCGTCTATTATCTCTTCAACTTCTTCAATGGGTCTTCCGAACAGATCAAGTATCTTTATATCCTTATATCCTTTCAGTTCGTCTGCAGTCGCATCCTTGTATTTCACACCGTAAAATCCACCCAGAGATTCCTTCGTGTTTGTATCCCAGTTTGAGATATATCCTGCATCGGTTCCGTCTTCGGTATAAAATGAGATCGTGAGCCTGAGATTCAGAAATGCATCATCCGGATCAGACTCATAATACTCATTTACAGACTGCCTTATCGCATCCATAAGCTCAGCTTCGGAAGCATATGCAACACAGGAACCCTCATTAGAGATTTCCATATTCCATTCAACGCTCGCTGTATGGACTCCGTCGGTGACAGTGTTCATTTCTCCGAATTCTACGAACCCTGTAAAATCATTCATCAGATACTCTTCCAGCTGTTCTACGTTTGTCTGCCTAAGATCGATCTCACTCTGATATTCGACGTACGAAGAATACTGTATCTTTTCCGCCTGTGATAAAGCATCCCAAAATGAAGTATCATTGAGCTCGTATCTGTAGGAACTGTCATAATCGTCTGTCATATCATCTATACCGTTTACGATCAGGAAACTGATATGATCATAGATATTTTCATCATCATAATTCCCAAAATACGCTACGATATTCCTTACACCGGTCTCGAAATGAGGTGTCATGATCCATACCTGAGTCCTCTGCCCCTGAAATTCCGGTGTTTTCAGTGCATCATTGAAGGCGCTATAAAGAGCAGCCACTTCTTTACCGACCTCGCCCTTGGTATCCTCTATCATGAAAGAATATGTAATGCTCTTCCCAGATCTGTCTTCCTTCTCGGATACCCCGTCAAATCTAAGTATCTCCGGGTTCAACGAAGCCTCTATATCTTTGATGGCATCTCCTGCTTCGATCACTTCTTCTTTTTTTATCGGATCCGCACCATTTCCTTTTGTACAGCCCGGCAAAATAAAGATTGATAATGCTGTCAATAATGCGATGCGTCCGTATTTTCTCTTTCCGTTAACTGATTTCATAATGATTCCTCCCTAAGCTATCCCAAACAATATGATCTGTTTCAATCTTCGGGTCGATTTACGGTGACCCGGTTCATATCGTTTTCATCATATTAAATATACGTTTATGTCCGACATGATTTATGGCAGAGAATTATATGAAACGCATCTCCCAGATCAGGCAAAATATGAACAGCGCTGTGGTCGCTGCAGCAGTATACTTTGCTGTTTTTTCGCTGTAAAGCTTCCTTACCGCAGGAACTGCTATCTTCATAAAGAGCAGCGCCATCAGGCCGAATATACAACTGCTAATGGCAGACACTCTGCCCTGATAGTTAAGGGGCCATTCAATATATGACCACAATTCCAGATTAAATCTGTATTCAAGTATCAGAGAAGCCACCAATTCCACTATTGTGGAAATAAGCGTGCTTCCTGCAAATATGATCAGTGGATTTTTCACCTTTCGAAATATGGGATACAGAGTCAACATCCCAAAGCCGTAGATAGGACACACAGGCAGATGCAGAACGCCTCTGTCGAAATAGAATCCGAATATCACATACACGCAACCGATCTCATAAGCCCATCCTATAAATGCCGCAAGGATGAACAACAGAAAGAATCTTGTCAAAAAGAACCAGGCATTCTTTTTCATCATTTCTCCCCTCCTTGTCCCTCAAATAAGATATATTATAACCAATCCGTACCAAATTTTCTTTTTTACCTTCTATACCCATAAAAGCGCCTGTCCGGATCCGTATATTATATAGTTGAGGGGTACATATACATTGGTCGGAATATGATTCATCTTGGAGGTGGATATGAAAAAATCTGTTATCGCATGTTTATTATTGGCAGTTACAGTATTGAGCGCAGGCTGCGGATCACAAAAGAAAGCTGACCCGATCGAATCGACTCATGATGAAACCGATATAGAGGATGAAACTGTCGAAATCAGTTCAGACGACGGAACTTCCGATGAAGAGACTTCCAGCAGTAATGTCAATCACGGTTATTCCATAACGGTTCGCACCGAGCCCGATCCCAAAGAAATACTTCGTTCGGACGAAGTGTTACATGGTGAATTTGAAGCAAGTGATTTTCTTTTAGACAATATCAATTATCCCGAAAATGAACCTTATTCATTTTCAGCGACTGCTTCCTCCGTTAACGATCCGGGCGCATATCTTTGGTATGACTTCACTGTATTTTATAACAACATTCCTATTGAAGGTTCTGAATTCACGGTTATCACCTTTAATGACGGAACCATAATAGAGGGTGATGAAGGCTTATTTCGTGCAATTCCTGCCGATCTGTCCAGTATAAAGACTCCCGATGAGATCCTTGAGGTCTATGCTAAGCAAAATAATGATGACAGAGATTATAAATATCAGAACGCTCACTATTACTACAAACGACGCAGCGGCGAATGTCCTTATGTGTATGTTTACCGCTATGACTGCGGAAAAGTACTTGAAAATATAACTTTAACGCTTAATGCCGAAACCGGTGAGCTTTTAGGCTACAGGCCCGATGCGATAGATTAAACCCGCAAGCAAAAAAATAACAGAAAAAAGCCCTTGATAATGATCAAGGGCTTTTTTCGCAGCGCTACACGTAATCCGCTTACTGTATTTTTTCCTAAAACAACTAACAATCCATCTCTCAGCATATTTTTTTCGACAATATCAGTTTAAACTATTCATCATAATAACTCCAAATATACCCATAAGCAGATTTTTGTCGTTTTTTACAACAAGCGCTAATGTTCATAACTTTGCCGTTACACCATCGTGCAGCTTCAGTTAAAGAGTTAAATACCATTCCATTTGAAAGATTGATTACTTTTCCAGAATATTTTTTTCGCGAAGTTTGAGGTTTATCAAAATATTTCCATCGATATCCCCATGCTGTTTTTTGTTCACCACGACAACACGCACTAATATCACCAAATCGTCCCTTTACAGATTCAGCTGCCTTATTTACACTCTCGAACACTTCACCAGTATCAAGATTAACGACTTTTGTTGATTTGCTTTGACGTACGATTTCTTTAGTACATTTAGGACACCCCTGTGCTTGAGAACCTGTTCTTGTGGAAACTCTACACTGCCATTCTTCTCCACAATTCTTACATTTCCACCATATTATTTTTGAAGAAAAGCATTTGACGCTATATGGTGTCAATGCTTCATTTTTTTCATAATTCCATTCTTCGGCAATATCTGGCCTCAAAAAAGCTAAACTATTATTTTTATGCTTAATAATATATTGAGATAAAATACTGGCACGATCTCTGGATAAATTTACATCGATGCCATCAGCCCCCATCAAAAATAATAGTTTTTTTATAGCATTCTCAAGAGAGAGTTCATTTCCTTCAGTAAAATTAATTATTGTTGCATACTTAGTTTTTTTTAATGATTTGTCTCTGATTCTAAATAGATTAATATTGTTTTTAAAGCAGTAATCATCTTTTTTATTATCCTTGTATATAGATTCTTTATTGCTGTGCCAATACTTTCCATCAAATTCAATTGCTATATTCAAACTAGGGACTTTAATATCAAATTCAAACCCTAGACTTCTGTCAGAATTGATAGCGTCAGGAAACTTATCTTTCAAATAAAAATAAATTGCTTGCTCCGGGAATGAGGTTTTCCCCTCTTTTGCACATACGGGACAACTCGATTTTTGTGCACCTGTTCTTCTATTTACGGGCATTTTGTATGAATGGCCAAGTTTACATTTCCACCAATACGAATTATCTGAATGGGCAAATATTATATTTGGAGCCTTTTTATTTTTTTTGAAATCCCATTCAGCAGATATAACTGGATACAATGTTTGCAAATCGTTAAATCCACTTAAAACTTCTTTTCCCGCACAATATGGACAACCACAACCATTAACGTGATTCAACACGCTTTGCTTATAGTTATGTCCACATTTTCCCTTCCAAAAAACTTTCTTTTCTGAGCCAAATGATATTTTATCAGGTGTTATTTCATTTTTTTCATAATCCCATTCACACATTAGTTCAGGATGCGTTGATTCTAAATCGTTAAATCCAGGCATAATAGCTTGTGGACTAACAGATAAATACGGACATCCAGCATTTGAGTTAGCTCGGTTATTAATTACTGCCTGCCATTCAAAGTCAAAATGTTTTCCAGTTCTTGGATCATCGTATGGATAAAGCCACCATACCTTTTTATTCGACCCAGCGCTAACATCCTGCGGACGTAACGAACCATTTTTTGTTGGATGCCACTCTTTTGCTAATTTCGGATTTGTGGTTGCTAAATCATTAAACCCTTTCCAAATCGCATGACCCGAACTAGCTAAATAAGGGCAACCCGCATTTCCGTTTGCTCGGTTATTTATTTCAGCCTGCCACTCAAAATCAAAGTGTTTTCCGGTTCTCAAGTCATCATAGGGATAAAGCCACCATACCTTTTTCCTAGATCCCGATCTAACATCCTCCGGACGCAATGGGGAGTTTTTTGTTGGATGCCATTCCTTTGCTAATTCTGGATTTGTGGTTGCTAAATCATTAAACCCTCTCCAAACTGCATAACTTGAACTAACCAAATATGGACAACTAGGGTGTCGAACTCTATCCCTTATTATTGCCTCCCATTCGAAATCAAAATGTTTTCCCGTAACCGGATCATCATACGGATACTTCCACCATACTTTTTTTCTACTTCCCGAAGTGACATCTTTCGGCAACAATATTCCATTTTTACTTGGATGCCATTGGTTAGCTAATTCTGGATATAAGGTTTCTAAATCGTTAAAACCTCTCCAAAGCGTATGACACGTCTTTTGAATATAAGGGCAACCTGTTCCCTGTACTCTTTTGCGCACAGTTGCTTGCCATTCAAACTCATAATGTTTTCCGGTTCTCGGGTCATCGTATGGAAATAGCCACCATATTTTTATATTACTACTTGGAGTCACATCACTAGGCTTCAAATTACCATTCTTTGTAGGATGCCATTCTTTAGCTAATTCAGGATATTTGTCTTTTAGAGTTTTTGATTCATTATCCATATTTCCGCCATACAAATTTCATCTTAAAGACTTCGTTTTAGAGGCTTTAGTTTTATTATCTATAACACGCAATTAACTTTACCGTTATTACAAGTCTAAAAATAGTTATTGTCGAATCAATTGTTAAAGACAAAATCAGACGACGTATCTCCCATATTGTCATGTTTATGCTGTTTTCATTCGTCCCAATAATCTTCGGTTTCCTTGGATTTAGTCTTTATTCCGAACAGATCCATCATAAAATCTTCACGCTCGTTATAGATATTAACGATATAAATGCATTTCGACTCTATCCTATAAAATACGTAATTTTTTTCAACAAATATACACAAGCAGTCAGTATCAACACCATACATATCACGAACAGAAATACCTGTCTGCTCAAACTCACGAAGCATCCTAACACGGTTGCCTATCTTCGCGATCACCTTTTTTCTGATATCGGATCCGAATTGGAAATCTAGATATTTTTTTAGTTCCCTCATTTTTTCAGTGTAATCGGGAGAATATTTTAGTCGCTTCAATCTATAATCTCCATCTCTCTATCAAAGTCATCAGCATCTATCCAACCTTCACGGTTAGCACGGTCCTCTGCTCTCTTAAGATCTACAGAGAGAGCCCTTGCAGCTCTAATCCTGTCAAGTTCATCCGCCTCCTCGACGGTCATAATCGTATACGCGCCATGACCGTTTCTGGTAAGATAGACACGATTTTTATTATCAACTTCCTTAAGAACATCCGTATAATTTCTCAAGTCTGAAATAGGCATAATACTTGGCATAAGATTCATTCCTCCTGTCCCAATGCAATGTTCACTACACTTATATAATATGTTATAGTAATCAATACCACAAGTGTATTCGCGTGTTAATTTACATGCTATCGCAATTCTGTTTATCATGAAATCAAAAGAACTTCAAAATCCTCACAAAGATAAGGTTTAGGAATTCTATCTTTCTTTCATTTTATACTTCTTATCGAGGTACTTTTAGCATCTTCAAGTGTTATTTCGCCTCTTTTTTCTTTTTCAATATATTCTTTAAAATCTTCTGTAGGTTCGAGACCATCGACTTTTATTATTCCTAAAACATAATCCCAAGCATCAGCATTTGTCATAAGCTTCACCTCCATTCCCATTTTCAATAATATAATGATATCCCCAATATACGTGATTATCAATTTATCGTGCCATTAACACTAGTACGCTTTTCTTACCATCAGGCATAAAAAAACCTTCCGGATTAACTTCCGAAAGGTTTTTTCGCAGCGCTACAAGGATTCGAACCTTGAAAATGACGGAGTCAGAGTCCGTTGCCTTACCGTTTGGCGATAGCGCTATATATTATCGGGGTCGGCTTTCGACCCGCAAGAGCCATTATAATACAGTGAATTATCAATTTCAAGACCTTTTTTCTTAATATTCGATCATATTTCCACCAATATTACTTTAATATACTGATTTATGTTCGTTCATAGCCGTTATAAGTTCTGATTATAACAAAGTATAGGGTTTATATATTTTTCAAATTCCTACTCCTATTGTACCCTTGAAACATCAAATAACGAAATCCAATTGCAGCAATACATTAAGCATATTTCGAAAGGAAAGGAACACATCATGGCAAGCAGAGATTTTTCAACAATAGCTATCAGAGCAGGTTACAACTCAGCAGATCACTTTCACTCTGTAACCCCGCCCATCTATCAGACCGCAAGTTTTGATCTTGAGGACATAGACAGAACAAGACGCCTCTGGACAGGTGCCGAGGCCGGCGGGATCTACTCAAGAGTTGGTACTCCCACAGGTGCTATCCTGGAAGCAAGGATCGCAGAGTTGGAAGGCGGTAAAGCCGCAGTAGCACTTTCTTCCGGAATGGCCGCTATCTCCTATACACTCCTTACTCTCACAAATCAGGGAACAAATATCGTAGCAGGTTCATCACTTTACGGCGCAAGCGAGCTTGCTCTTTCCGATTTCTATCCTAAGTTCGGAGTAACAACCAAGTTCGTTAAGGATCGCAGCAATGCGCAGGAGTATGAAGATCTTATCGATGAGAATACCAGAGCCATCTACGTCGAATCCATCAGCAACCCCAACATCGAGCTCATAGATATCGATGCCATCGCCGCAGTAGCCCACAAGCACGGTATTCCCGTAGTTGTAGACAATACGGTTGCAACCCCTTACCTCTTTAAACCCTTTGAACACGGTGCAGATATCACGGTATACTCGGCAACCAAAGAGATCAACGGCCACGGCAATGTTATAGCCGGTCTCGTTGTTGAAAAAGGTGACTTCGAATATGACAAAGAAAAATACCCTCAGTTCTATAAGAAAGAATGGAAGATGAGAGATCTTGAGGATAATTCCAGATCTGCATACGAGTTCATTCCCGGAGCTCCCGTTATCGCTACACTGAAGATATTCTTTGCGGAATTCTTCGGCGGTGCTCTCGGATCATTCGAGTCATATCTTGTACTCCAGGGATTATCCACTCTTCCCATCAGACTCGACAGAAAGCTGGAGACCATAAAGAAAGTGATCGAATATCTTGAGAACAATGAACATGTTGAATGGGTAAGACATCCTCTGGCTAAGGGTTCGCCTTACAGAGCGCTTGCCGACAAGAACTTCCCCAAGGGACCGGGCGCCCTGCTTTCATTCGGCTTCGGCGGCACCCGCGAGCAGCTCGGCAAGTTCATCAAGGCATTAAACAATATCTCTTACCATGTAAATATCGGTGATGTAAGAACTCTGATAACCAATTCAGCAGAGAATACTCACAGCGAGCTTACTCCCGAGCAGCACGAGCTTGTAGGTCTCCCGAAGAACCTCTTACGTATATCCATCGGACTTGAAGCAGCTGAGGATCTCATAAGTGATCTCGATCAGGCGTTTGAGAAGGCATTTGCTTAAGCTTTCAACCCCGAATTGATGCGATCTAACACACTCCTTTCGCGCACCGATTCTTTTTTATGGAGGTAGACTAAACTATGAGCACAAAAAGATTTGACGGAAAAACAGTATTTATAACAGGCGCTGCAAAGGGCCAGGGACGTGCGGTTGCCTTAGGTCTTGCAGAAGAAGGCGCAAACATCATAGCTTTCGACCTGGGTGAAAAAATCCCCTACCCCGCTTACAACAGGTCATCAAACGATGACCTCGAGAAGCTGAAGGATGACATCGAAGCCCTGGGCAGAAAAGCCGTGATCTACGCAGGTGATGTCCGTAATGAAGAAGACGTGAAGGAAGCCGTTGAAAGAGGCGTAAAGGAATTCGGCGGGATCGACATCCTCTTCAGCAACGCAGGTATCGCGGCCTACGGATACTCCTGGGAGCTTTCTTTGGAACAGTGGGAAACAATGATCAGCATCAACCTTACAGGCGGCTTCCTGGTTTCCAAATATGTGATCCCACACCTCATAAAGAGCGGTCACGGAGTTATCATTTATAACTCATCCGTAGCCGGACTCAGAGGCTTTGCAAGAATGAGTCACTACAGCGCATCGAAGCATGGGCTTGTTGGTCTGGCAAGGGCTCAGGCTATTGAGCTTGCCACTTATAATGTAAGAGTCGTTACTCTCCATCCCACAGGAGTAAACACACCCATGAACGACGGGCTCGCAGAACTCGAAGGAACCACCGCTATAGAAATAGCAGAGCGCTCTGCGGGCAATCTCTTAAAAACGCCCTGGCTCGAGACAGAAGATATCGTTCATGCCGTAAAATACATTGCCAGCGATGAGGCAAGATATATGACCGGAAATCAGTTTGTCCTTGACGCAGGTCTCCTTACTGATTAACGGATTTCAGGTAAACCCTCATTTCATTTTCGCCGCGATTAGCCCAGGCATAATAAGGGATAAAGGTAAGTTCGGCCTCATTGCCGTCTTCCTTTATTCCTTTTGTTTTAATTGCATGGATCGGCAGATCACAGATCTCCATCTTCTCGTCTGCAAAAACAGGAGCCTTACCTATGCCAATACTCTCTAAGCCCTTACCGTTATCCCGCTCTTCAAGGCAGTATACAAATGGTCCTCTTACAACCGCAGCTTTCCCCGAAACAGCTTTTATCTTTGGATGAGGGTATTCAATATGAGCATGAACTGCAATATTAAGCTCTATCTCGGTATTATCAAAGCCGCCTTCCAGGAAGACATATCCATCTTTGTAACTTATCTCCTTACCGTAAAATGATCCCTTATCGGTATCTTCATCGAGCACCTTCACGGAATCTATCACCAGACTGTATCTGTCTGCATATGCAGGTATCCTTATACCAAAGCTTACTCCTGCGGGACCGTTTAAAACATATCTGATATGACCGTTCTCAGGATAGTCTGTTGAGAGCGATATACTGAGCTTCCCGGCTTTAAGTTCGAACTCAGCTTCATTACCGATAAAGAGATCTGAAAGAACCACATCGTCCTTCACTGTATATATATATTCGGGAAGATCTGCCATGAGTCTCGCCAGATTTGGCGGGCAGCATGCACAGCCAAGCCATGAAGGCCTTACCGCCTTTACATGTCCTTTATCCTTATCCGTCTTTATCTTAACCGGATCAACCGCCAGAGGATTGACATAGAAGAAATGTCTTCCGTCTAATGCAAATCCCGCAAGACAGGTATTGTATAATTCCTTTTCCAGGATATCCGCATATTCTCCCCTGGGACTGATCTTTAGCATATTATGAGCATAAAATACCATGGCTACGCTGGCGCAGCTTTCACAGTACATGGTATCGTCAGGCAGATCATAGTCTTCGGTAAAACACTCTCCATTAGCCTGTGATCCCACACCGCCAGTGATATACATCTGTCTGTTTACTATATCATCCCACATCCTCTCGGATGTATCTCTCATATCAGCTGCATCGCCGGAAGCAGCCAGGTCTGCCATGGCTTCAAGCATATACACCTGTCGGACAGCATGCCCCCTCGCAGCAGTCTGGTCTGTAACTTCCATATCACACTGAAGATATCTCGCATCGCCGCGAGCCACACCCCAGAGTGTCTCCGGATGAGGATCCTCTGCGGCCTGCTTCTTATAATACTCCATGCTTTTGCCCCGTACTCTGAGCATGAATTCCGCTTCATCCATATAGCGCTTATCACCGGTCAGATGATAGAGCTTCATAAGACCTACTTCCACTTCCTCATGACCACCGGCCGCTTCAATACCACCAACTTTGAAAGTGTCACATATATGATCTGCACACTTAACCGCAATATCAAGCGCCACCTTATTCTCTGTTACTCTGTAAAAAGCACACATAGCCTCAAGAAGATGTCCCATGCAATACAGCTCGTGATACTCCGCCAGTCTCTTATATCTCATCTCCGGCTCATCTATCTGAACCTTCGTATGTATATAGCCATCAGGCGCCTGTGCCTTTGCTATCAACTCTACAGTATCATTTGCTTTCTTTAAAAGCTCTTCATCCGGATAATTTTCCAGACTGTAAGCAACCGCTTCCAGCCATTTATATACATCACTGTCCTGAAACACCCAACCATAATGTCTGCCCTCTGCAAGCCCTGCCGCAATCTTAAAGTTCTCTATGGCATGGCTCTTCTCAGACGGGCTGTTAACAGAGTTATTCTCTTTCTCTATAACGATATCCGCCTCATCATTAAGTACGCTCCACTGGAAGGGTATCATCTCATCCTTAACCAATCTGCAGTATCTGTTCCAAAATTCGTCTTTGATCCTGATATTCATATACTTCCGAACTTCTCCTTATACTTTGCAAGCTCAGCTTGCATTTCATAAACCTGCACTTCAGCCGCATCGGCACGTTTTTCTCTATGTCACTCTCATCCGGCTTTATCTGTTACCCACATTACCATAGTCAAATTTTCCGTCATTCTTCTCTTCAAGTGCTTTAATGCAGTCGTAGATCACTTCATTGTAGGGTGTGGGTACAGAGTATTTCTTACCCAGTCTGATCAAAGCCCCGGAGAACATTTCTATTTCCGTATGTCTTCCCGCGTCCAGATCCTGAAGTGTAGAGTATCTGATAAAAGGCGAAGGAACATATCCCTGTCTGAAGGAACCTTCATCTATACCTCTCATATGAATCCCCATAGCCTCCGCAACATTTATGGTCTCTTCATTAAGCTTGTGCTCCAGATCCTTTACATATTCCGAATCAGTATTAGCTCCGATCCCCACCCCCAGAACCGCCTGTGGCAGATTCATACAGATGTTTGAAGCAAACTTCAACCATATATCAAGTATGATATTCTCGCTTGTATGCGATACTATCCCTGCATCATCGAAGAGCCTGCTTATGGCTTCCATTCTCTCACTTACTGCTGAAGATCCTTTTTCACCGAAAAGTATGCCCATTTTCGCTCCGGACGGAAGTTCAAATCTGATATCATTCCCTGATCTTCTGGATGCGATACGTATAAGTGAATATATAATACGACTGTCATCCCCCAGTCCCTCAGCGATGATCTCTTCCGAGTCGACTCCGTTCATGAGGCTCATTACTATTGTTTCCGAACCGCATATCTTAGCTATCTGAGGTACTGCCCCCTTAAGCGCTCCATATTTCAGACATACAAATACGATATCAGGATCTTCTATCTCATCCGGCGTCTTTACATTTAGTGTATATTTCTCACCGTTTATCAGGAGACCGTTTTTTAGCAGTCTCTCTTTGCGCTCACCTTCCGCACATACGATCAGATCCTCTCCAAGTGTTTTGGACAGTCCGCTTATCAGATAAGCGCCTATAGCTCCCGCTCCGAATATGACTGCATTCTTTATCGGTTTCATTTTCCACCTCCGGTTTCTTCTTTTATAAAATATGCAGCCGGATAAACCGGCTGCACCACCATCTTGCTTTATTTTATCTTCCGAAATTCTGTGACCAGTACGTACCGTAATAACCGCCTCCACCGTAGTACCCGACACCTATATATGTATAATTTGGACTGAGTATATTTGCTCTGTGTCCCGAGGAATTCATCCATCCCGCCATAGCTTCTTCGGGTGTCTGATATCCTGCCGCTATATTCTCTGCTTTCCATCCGTAATTGGCTCCGCATTCGCTGTATGCCGTAAAGCAGCTTCTTCCGTCAGGTCTTGTATGGCTGAACTTCTTTTCCAGTTCTGAAGCTCTGAGCTTGGCAACCGCATTCAATGAATCCGACACTGTAAGCGCTCCGAGTCCGGCCTTTGCTCTTTCCTCATTTACCAGTTCAACCACTCTCTGCTCGTAAGAAACCGTCCTGTTTGCGATCCTGGATGACTGTGCCGCAGCAGCATTAGGGAAACGTCCTTCAGCTTTCCCGAAAGATACGTAATGACTGTAAAGAGCACCGGGATCTGTACCGAAAACAGCAGCAACATCAGGATATGCGAATGCATAATATGAAGCATCGAAATCAGTCGGTACACCAACAGATGCGTAAGGGAGTCTGCCTTCATTCTTTCCGAATAAGCAGTAGTGATAATAAAGAGAATTGGGATCTGTACCAAAAGAAGCCACAACATCAGGATTGGTCTGAGCGTAATAATCCGGATCAAAATAGTTTCCGTCCGGCATGAGCTGTGTCTCCGCATGTGCCTTGATACTTCCCGTCCCCACGATTGCCACTGTTGCAACGACCATCGCCGTTCTTCCGAATAAGCTCTTCAGTATATCTCTAAGTCCTGATTTTTTCATTACGTAATGCTCCTTTCAAACTTTCCAGGCCATTACTTCTCCCTCCATATGGATATAGTATCACAGGGACATTTCCGTAACAATTCCCAAACTTACAGTATTTTCTCTCCCTCATTTCCGCCGGAAACTTCAGGCGGACATTCCTCTGTAATAACTCACAGTGGGAAGGAAGCTTTTGCATGATTACTCCCGCTGTGGGTTATTACAGCGTATAAGTGAGCCGTCGCAGTTCAAGGAAATGCTCGAAATACAGAAACGGCCTGCCACGGATGGCAGGGCGAGCGAACAACGCTCCACGGACGGAGCGTGTGAGCGGTTTCGTACGTTGCCTTTTTCCCCCGTATTTCCGGCAAGAACTGCAGGCGAACATTCCGCTGTAATAACTCACAGTGGGAGGGAAGCATTTGCATAAAAAAACACCCCGCAGGATATCTCCCGCGGAGTATCATTATCTGCTTGGTTTAACGATCCCTGATCAGAAGTTTTCTACCGCTGCCTTCTCTGCCGTAAGAACAGCCTTAAAGTTCTCAAGATATTTTGCGAATCCCTCTGCATCTGCGCTGTCAGGCTGCATTGTCGTACTCTTAACACTTGCGAATACTTTGTTGCGCAGGAATGCTTCCAGAGTATCACTGCCTTCCTCGGAACGGTAAGCTGCAAGAAGAGCCATTCCGTAAGGTCCGCCTTCACCTGCTGTCTCCATTACGGTAACAGGTGCCTTGCATGCTGCTGCCATATAGCTCTGTCCTACCTCGGGAGTCTTGAAGAGTCCGCCGTGTCCTGTCAGGCTGTCGATCTTAACATTCTCTGCAGCAAGAATATCCATTCCGATCTTAAGTGTTGCCATTGATGAGTAAAGATTAGCACGCAGGAAGTTAGCAAGAGTGAATGCGCTGTCAGGTTTTCTGACTACCATGGGACGACCTGCATCCAGATGTGTAACGCCTTCACCTGCCATATAGTTGATGCTTACAACACCGCCGCAATCCTTGTCACCTTCAAGAGACTTTCTGTAAATCTTAGTATAAAGCTCTCCTGTATCAACATTTCCACCAAAGAGCTCAACAGTCTCTCTAAGGATGCCGAACCATGCATTGCTGTCGTTGGTGCAGTTGTTGCAGTGAACCATGGCAACCGGCTTACCTGTAGGTGTCGTTACCATGTCGATCTCGGGATATACCTTTGAAAGAGGCTTATCAAGTACTACCATTGAGAAGATACTTGTTCCTGCGGATACATTTCCTGTTCCTGCAGATACTGCATTTGTAGCAGTCATTCCGGTTCCCGCATCACCTTCGCAGGGTGCAAATGCGATACCTGCTGAAAGCATGTTGTCAAGAAGTGCAGCTCCCTTTTCCGTGAGGCTACCTGCCTCTGCGCCTGCAGGAAGCACTGCAGGAAGTACATCGCTTACTTTCCAGGGAAGTCCGCAGCCTGCGATGAGCTCATCGAACTTCTTAATCATATTTGCATCATAATCAAGCGTCTCACTGTCGATGGGAAATACACCGGATGCGTCGCCTATACCGAGTGCATTAACACCTGTCAGCATATAATGAACATATCCCGCAAGTGTTGTGATATGTGCGATCTTACCGATATGCGCTTCCTTGTTGAGAACTGCCTGATATAAGTGAGAGATGCTCCATCTCTGAGGTACGTTGAATCCGAACTCCTCTGTCAGCTTCTCCGATGCTTCTGCGGTGATGGTATTCTGCCATGTTCTGAAAGGTACCAACAGATTCCAGTCAGCATCGAAAGCAAGATATCCGTGCATCATGGCACTGATTCCCATGGATACTACAGAATCTCTGTCCTTCACGCCCGATAAAGCTTCCTTAAGTCCCTTCCATACTTCATCGAGAGAATAAGTCCATACATTATCCTTATACTCGCTCTTCCATACATGATCGCCGGAAGAAAGCGGAGAAAAGTCCTCTCCGATAGCAACTGCCTTGATACGTGTTGATCCAAATTCAATTCCTAAATAGCTTTTCAAATGAATGTCCCCCTTTGGGTCTTATTTTGCACTCGCAATTATATAGTCTTTCTCGTTTGCAGGCAATATTACTTTTTATTCATCTTTGCCTTTCTTCTAAGCACCACGCTCTGAACGAGAAGGAATACGCAGATCATGGCTGCAACAGTGATATTTGTCCACCATGACTCATCAAGTCCCATTGATGAAACGATATTCTTGATGGTGCTTAAGCTCAGCACTCCGAAGAATGTACCGATGATGTTACCAACACCGCCGGTAAGCATCGTTCCGCCTATAATGGAGGATGCGATGGCATTCATTTCCGCTCCTGCCGCATGTGAAGGTGATCCCGAACCTACATGCATGAAGTATACGAATCCGCCTATTCCTGCGAGAACACTGCACATGAGATAAGCGCAGAACTTTGTCCTCTTAACATTGATACCAAGCATCGAAGCACTCTGCTGATTTCCTCCGATGGCATAAAAGCCGCGTCCCAGCTTAGTCCACTTAAGAGTCACGAAAAGGAGTATTACCACTACTATAGCCACAATAACTCCGGGCTCAACATAAGCCGGTACATATATTCCTTTCTTGTTGACCGATCCCATTCCGGGAACAAATACTCTGACTGCCTTAAGGGCTTTGAATTCCTCATTTTCAACATTGAACTGGGTTGCATTCACTATAGTCGTCATACCCTTTGCAAAGAAGAGTCCTGCAAGCGATACAATGAAAGGCTGTATATTCAGATATGCGATGAGAAATCCCTGCACTATACCGTAAGCAAGTCCAATACCCAGTGCCAGGAATACCGCTGTCGTAACATTACCACCCTTGTAATCCAGAAGCACCGCACAGCTCATACATACAAGTGCTGTAAGTGTTCCTACCGAAATATCAATACCTCCCGTTATCATTACAAGGCTCATTCCACAGGAGAGTATTATAAGCGCAGCATTCTCATTGAGTATATTGAAGAATGTCTGAGGCTTTAAGAATCCCTGTCCAAGGAATACAACCGCAAGGGCATACATAAGGAAGAATACAACTATGGTAATAAGCAGCAGCAGATTGGTATCAGACAATCCGCCTTTTTTTATCTGTCCTTTACTCATGCTCATGCCTCCTTAACCGCTTTTTTAACTTTTATATTTCTTGCAAATCTGTTGATCTTCTCACGAACTACAGGTGCACTGAGCACAACGAGTATGATAACGACTACAGCCTTGTATGCGGGAAGAGCTGTTGAATCGACGTTGTACTTGAATAATGTAGTTGTCAGGAACTGTATAACATATGCTCCAAGTATGGATGCAGCCATATTGAACTTACCGCCTCCGAGAGGATTACCTCCAAGTGCAACCGCAAGGATGGCATCCATCTCTATATCCTTAGCAACAACAGAGTAATTGATACTGGAGATACGGCTTACTTTTATGAAACCGGCAACTGCAACACATGCGCCAAGAAGAACGTATGTTATGAGTTTGATCACAGCGGGATTGATACCGTTTAATCTTGATGAATGAGGGTTGATACCTACAGCCTGTGAATAAAGTCCCAGATTTGTAAACTTCAGGATGAGGAATATTACCGCAACACAGATAAGAGCGATAAATACCGGTGTGGGAAGTATTACACCCGGAATGTAATTTCCATAATATGCAAAAGTCGGATCGTTTATTACAGGAAGTCTGTTTTCATTGATCCATGCTGCAATGGAACGACCTGCCGTAAAGAGGATCAGTGTAGCTACCATGGGCTGTATCTTGAAGTAAGCAACCAGTATACCGTTGAATGCACCGAAGAGCATTGAAACGACACAACATGCAAGAAATGCAACGATAACAGGTGCCTTTACCACATCCGCTGTACCCTCGGGACCGCAAAGGATCCTGAGCATTACACTTCCTGCGATGGCGATACCTGCACCCACGCTGATGTCCTGTCCGCCGGATGCCGACGTTACAAGCGTCATTCCGATGGCAAGGATAACAAGCTCCGAAGCATTATCAAGTATTGTTATCAGATTTCCGGTAAGTACCGCTTTTCCGACATTGTTGGTTCCCAGTGTGATAGCGAAAAAGCTGGGATCCATTATCAGATTGAACAGTGTAAGAACAAGCAGTGCCGCTATCGGTATAAATATCTGCTTATGTATGAGCGAATTTAATTTGTGTTTCATTTATTGTCACCTCCGGCAATGGTAGACATGATCTTGCCCTGAGTCAGGTCTGAGCCTGTCAGCTCACCTACGACTTTTCTGTCTCTCATAACGATCAGTCTGGAACAGGTTCTTAACATTTCATCGATCTCCGAAGAGATAAAGGTCACGCTCTTACCTTCTTTGGCAAGTTCAAGGGCCATCTTCTGGATCTCAATCTTGGTTCCTATATCGATACCTCTTGTAGGCTCATCAAGTATCAGATATTTAGGATTGGTAAGAAGCCATCTTGCAAGTATTACCTTCTGCTGGTTACCACCGGAAAGCTGTCCGATAGGTGTGTCGGATGAAGCAGTCTTGATCTCGAGAAGCTTGATATACTCATCCGCAAATGCTTCCGCTTTTGCTCTTGAGAAAGGCTTGAAGAAACCTTTCATAACCTGAAGCGCAAGGATGATATTCTCCCTTACCGAAAGGTCCGAAACTATACCATCGCGTTTTCTGTCTTCAGGAAGGTATCCGATACCGGCTTTCATCGCGTCAATAGGCTTCTTGATCTTAACCGGCTTGCCATCTACCGATACGGTGCCACTTGTCACACGGTCCGCACCGAATATCGCACGTACACATTCGCTTCGTCCGGATCCGAGTAGTCCCGTAAATCCATTGACTTCACCGGCTCTGATATTGAAATCAAAGGGCTTGATGCCTTCCGAACTGGAAAGTCCCTTTGCTTCTAAAACAATATCTCCCTTTGCTTCTTCCTCTTCATCACTTTCCTTGCTCTTGATCTCGGCCATATCATCCAGCTCTTTACCAAGCATCTTGGAAACGAGCTCGACTCTGGGAAGATCTTCTATGACATATTCTCCAACCAGTCCGCCGTCACGGAGAACCGTTATCCTGTCGCATACTTCATAAACCTGATCCAGGAAATGAGTTACAAATATGATACCTACACCCTTTTCTCTCAGGTCTCTCATAAGCTTGAAGAGCTTTTCAACTTCCTGCTCATCAAGAGATGATGTGGGCTCATCAAGAATGAGCACCTTACAATCCATATCTACTGCTCTGGCTATGGCTACCATCTGCTGTATAGCGATGGAACAGCTTCCAAGCTGCATTGTAGGTGATGCAGGGATGTCGAGAGCTTTAAGCATCTCTCCCGCACGCTTATTCATCTTTGCCCAGTTCGTCACAGGACTCTTTTCGCGTCCTATGAACATATTCTCGGCAACCGTAAGATTCGGGCACAGACTTATCTCCTGATAAACCGTACTGATGCCGAGATTCTGCGCATCCTGGGGAGAGTGGATATTAACCGTTCCCTCATGTCCCTCTATATGAACCTCACCGGCGTCTTTTACATATACTCCGGTAAGAACTTTTATCAATGTCGATTTACCGGCACCGTTTTCTCCCATAAGTGCGTGGATCTCACCTCGTCTTAATGTGAAGTCCACATCCTGAAGAGCACGGACACCCGGAAAATACTTGCATATTCCCCTCAGTGTAAGTATGGGTTCTTTCTCCATATTTATGTTCCTCTCTCAAGTAACACGCGGTGCGGTTATACGGATCATCCGTCCATATACTCCGTACCGCGTGGGGCCTAACCGTTATTGATCGGCAGCTGTTTTATTTCATCAGATACCGTATGTGTTTACATCATCTTCTGTGATAGTTGTAGCATCGAAGCCCTTCTCATCCATGATGATTGTCTTCTCTGCAGGTGCATTTCCGCTCTCAAGACCCTTGATGATCTCATCGATGTAAGAAGCCTGGAAAGGATTGCACTGTCCGTCGTAGTTCCAGTTACCTGCAAGGAGTTCCTGAAGAGCCCACTTGTTGCAGTCATAACCCATTACGATAACATCGCCGCCAACACCGTGAGAGATGTTTGCCTTATCGAGAGCTGCTACAGCACCCTTAGCCATATCATCGTTCTCAGCATAGATTACGTTGAAGTCCTTACCTGAATCGATAACTGACTGAACGATCTGCTGTGCTGTCTCTGCATTCCACTCAGCTGTCTGCTGTGAAACCATCTCCCAGTTGTCGTTATCAGCTACCATCTTATCCATAGCTGCTGTACGTCCGATCTGAGCTGCGGAACCCATAACACCCTGGATATGAACGATCTTGTATGAATCAAGTCCCTGTGATGAAAGCCAGTCTACTGCTGTCTGACCTTCCTTAGCCATATCAGATACGATCGAAGCTTCGTAAAGGCTGGGATCAGCATCGATGGTACGGTCGAAAAGGATAACCTTGATTCCCTGTGTCTGAGCATCTGTAAGAACTGTATCCCATCCGGATGTTCCTGCTGCAGAGATGAGGAGGTAATCAACTTCGTCCTGGATGAACTTCTGAGCAGCTGCGATCTGCTCGTCGTTCTTTAAGCTGTATGCGTATGAAGCATCATAGCCGTTAGCTTCTGTGAAAGTCTTCTGCATATCAGCATCATTAGCTGTACGATAACCTGACTCGTTAGGATCATTGTTGATGATTCCGACTTTGATGAGTTCTCCGCTTGCCGCACCTGCATCGGGTGTCTGCTCTGTAACTTCTGCAGAACCTGCATCGCCTGCTTCTGTAGCTACCGCACCGGTATCGCCTTCGGGCTGCGTAGGCTGTGTGGGCTGTGTGGGCTGCTCGCCGCATGCTGCAAGACCTAATGTCATTGCAAGTGCAAGAACTGTTGAGATAACTCTTTTCTTCATAGATTTTTCCTCACTTTCATTTTGTTGTTTAATGTTTACATCCCTTTCGGGATACAGAATCCCTCTCTGTGATTTCATTATCACCAAGAGGCTCTGCACGGTCAACGTTTGGTACCTTTGCCACCATTCAAAAAGGCACCAATAGAGTTTTAAAAGTTCTGAACCATACCATTTTCGGAAAATCAGCCCTGTTTTTTTGTTTTTTTATTATTTTTTGTTTGTTTTCCTATGATATTCCAAAATTTTGATCTCATTCGCACCGTATTTTTCGGAACAAATCTGTTTTTTAATTTGAAAAACCATACCAATTTCTTTATAATTTTTTCAGAGATCGTTGATTATCTTCTGAAAATTTTTTTCAAAAAAACGACTCAAATTTACTTTTCTTCCGTATTCGTAATACGGATATTAAATATATCAACCAAAAAACAGAGGGGATATCCGATGAAATATCAGTTACTTGCAAGGATATTGCGCGAAGAGATCGCGCTTCACGGAAATGACAGGAATTACAAGCTTCCCACTGAGCGAAGCCTGTCGGAACGATACGGCCTCAGCCGTCATACTGTCCGCCACGCGCTTGAAATACTGGAAGAAGAAGGTCTGATCAACCGTCTGCAGGGAAGCGGATCCTACTTCTCGGGCAATAATCCCGGTAATGCGATGCGCATCGCCCTTATCGTTACTTTTGCTGATGAATATATCTTTCCCGGTCTCATCGCCGATATTGAAAGCGTGATCAAAAAAAGCGGATATACGCTTCAGGTTTATACAACCTTCAACCGCATATCCGATGAACGATCCGTTTTAAAAGAACTGATCGCTTCACCTCCCGGCGGGATCATTGCCGAAGGCGTTAAGACCGCACTTCCCAATCCCAATACAGATCTGTATCAGGAGCTTGCATCCCAGGGTGTTCCTTTAGTTTTTTACAACGGAAGATACAACGCTCTTTCCCATATTCCCTCCGTTACCGATGATAATTACGCCGGCGGTATGCTCCTTACGAAGCACCTTTTAAACAGCGGATATCGTGATATAGGCGGGATCTTTAAAAGTGATGATCTTCAGGGGCCCGAGCGCTACAGCGGAATGGCGGCCGCCATGAGAGATGCCGGTATCCCTCTTCCGGATAAAAGCATCTGTTGGTTCGATTCGGAAGACAGACAGGAACTCCTGGGCAGCCCCGACAATGAGCTTCTGCTCTCCTTTTGCAAGAACAGGCTCCGACATGTAAGCGCTGTTATCTGTTATAACGATGAGATAGCATACAGACTTATACTTACGCTGAGATCCATGGGAAAGAATATTCCCGAAGATATGGCTGTTGCAAGCTTTGATAACAGTTATCTGTGCGACATCAGCCCTGTTCCCGTCACTTCCTTAAGACACAGCACCGGACGCACAGGCATCACTGCCGCACGCATGCTCCTTAAGCTTATGCACGGAGGAAATGTCCAGTCGGTAAGACTGCCTTGGGAACTTGTCACACGCAGGAGCTCAAAATAAGCAGGCCCCTTTTCAGATCTTCCATCAGCGCATGCTCGTTCTTATTTTTGCGGAATACCGAAGCGTGCGAGATGTCCGTTTTTATAATCAATATCATCCGTCACATCTTTTATGACCCAATCCGGAGTATCAAAAGCCAGGCTCTCTTCCAATGTCGGAAATTCTATTTCCATATATGCCAGGCCATCCAGCTCTCCGTGGAAGATATCTATCGCTATCAACTGTCCTTCCGAATAAAGCTGATATCTGGTCTTGTGTATCGTATTGCCTTCTTTTTTGATCACCAGATTATTGTACTGGGTCTCATTAATATCGATATTTACTTCATCTCTGACCATACCATCCTGAGTCATATTGGTCTTAACGGTATATTCGTAGAACTCTCCTCCATTGTATCTCCTGACTCTCATCTCGGGATCAAAGCAGATATAAGTCTGTTCTATCTCAAACGTCCTGACGTCTTTCGCGCTCAGGTCATAGGGGATCTTTTCTTTATCGATGAGCCACTTTTTTTCGATCTCTTTCTCATCGGATAATATATCTTCAAGCCGCTCATTATATGAATTATCGTTCATGTTGAGTACGCGATCCCAGAAAAAGTACAAAAAGCCTGCTGCCAGCAAAACAATGATAATCGTAACGGCCGTCTTTTTACCTGCGCTCAAATCTCTCAGTACCCCCTCGACTCCAACAGTTCATCCGTAATATCTTCCGGAAGGAAGATGCTTTCTTCAACGTTCTGATTCTTCTCCGGTACACCGCCCTCTTCCATTGTCCTTACAACAGACTCCGCAAGAGGCCCCAACAGCGGATTACATTCCACTTCCAGCGCTATCTTACCGTCCCTGCATGCCACAAGTCCGTCGTGAGTCGCATCAAACGATATCACAGCCACACCTCCGTCTCCGCATTTATAGCCCGCTTCTTCCAACGCATCTATAGCTCCGAAAGCCTCATTATCATTTTCGCAGTAGACCACATCTATAACCGGTTTTACCGAACTCGATTCAAGATAATCCCTCATAACTTCATAGGTCTTCGCCTGTGTGAAATCTCCGTCCATCTCTTTGATCAGATTCCAGTTGGTATGATTTCTGAAAGCTGCGGTTAACGCACCTGTCCTTCCGATCTGTGCGGTAGATCCCATGGTTCCTCTTATATGAACGATATTTACACGGTCTCTGTTGGCATAATTCTTCTCTATCCATTTAACAGCGCTGGTACCTTCCGCATAGAAGTCGGCCCCCACATGAGCCGTTACGAGGCTCCCGTCTCCTACATTCACTCTTCTGTCCACAACGATGACCGGAATGCCTGCGTCCCTTGCTTCTTCAAGAACAGATTCCCATCCATCCTCGCTTATGGGCATTACAACTATATAATCCACCCTCTGCTGGATGAATCTGCGGATAGAAGTAAACTGATTTTCCTGCTTCTGTCTGGCATCATCAAAAAGGAGGCGGTATCCGTTCTTTTCTGAAAATGCTTCCTTCATGGATTCAGAGTTCGCCACTCTCCAGTCTGACTCCGCTCCCACCTGTGACATTCCGATCACAACGAGGTTGTCCTCAGCCACCTTTCTTTCTGTTTCTCCACAGGCGCATAAAAAAAGCATGGATGCTATGAGCATCAGAAATAGTCTTTTAATCATTCTCATCATTTTTAAATACGTCATTTCCCTTTATCACCGCTTCCGGCATCTTTGAAGGGATCCTTGCGGTTATTACGGTTCCCTTGCCCTCGGTACTCTCAACATGCAGCCCGTACTCGTCTCCGAAGAAAAGCCTCAGTCTCTCATGCACGGTAGTGAGTCCGAATCCGACTCTCTCTCCTCTGTCCATGGATCGTTTAAGCTGCTCAAGTCTCTCACTGCTCATACCCGCACCGTCATCACTTACGGTAAGGATGATATCCTCTCCTTTAAGATAGCCTTTGATTGCGATATGTCCCTGGCCACGCTTTTCTTTCACTCCGTGATAAAGAGCATTTTCAACTAACGGCTGCAATGTGAGCTTCGGAACCTTTCTGTCTAAGATATCCTCATCTATCTCTATGGTATAGTTTAATATATCTTTATATCTTGCCTGCTGTATCTGCAGATAGCTTGTGATCTGCCATCTTTCCTCTGCAAGTGTGATGATATCTTCACCGTTACTTAGTGAATGTCTGAAGAAATCCGAAAGATTCGATACCATTTCAACGGCTTTGTCATTTTCTCCCGCTTCCACAAGCCAGATGATGGTATCAAGTGTATTGTATAGAAAATGAGGATTGATCTGAGCCTGAAGAAGCGCAAGTTCGGCACGTCTTAAGCTTTCCTGCTTATCCGTACTCTCCCTGATGAGCGCTCCCATTCTTCCCACCATCTGTTCCACGCCTGCACTCAGAGAATCGATCTCGTTAACAGCAGAAGTAACCGGTTCATGCACCGTCAGATCTCCGCTTCCTATCTCCTCCATTCGTTTATTGAGCTGCTCCACAGGCTCCGCAACAGAGCGTCCCAACTTTACGGAGTATCTCGTCATTACCAGAAATACGAGGAATGCCACCACAAAGATCACGAGGCTCTCTATGAGCAGACGCCTCATAAGTTCATCCTGAAGATCGCTTACCTGTACCGCCTCGCAATAGAGGTAATCATACATATATTCTTTTATGAGTGATGTAAGTACGTAGATATTATTTTCCAACTGCATCTGACGCTCGTCATAGCTGTCGGTATTTTCGATCTCGATTATCCGCTCTTCAAGATTATTGCAAAGCTCAAGTACACTTTTGATAGCTTCCAGAGAATCATGATCCGTCGTACTCCCTATAAGGCTCTCTGCCATATCCTGGGCTTTATGAACTTCATCCAGCGGAAGCCCCTCGGAATATCTGCTCTCAATAACGTAATAATACATTTTGAGATCCATATCTTCCTTAAAGTTCTTATTGAAATCCGATATCGTTGTTATGTTGTGAAGCAGATCTCTGTATCGTGCCTGAAATGAAAAGATCGTTGCAGCAGAGACTATCAATACTGCAAGAGTAAGAACAACTGTAGCTTTGAGAAGCCGGCCTATCTGTCCGGAGATTGAAGATTTTTTCTTCATCTATTCCCGCTTGCCTCCCGTACGGTAATCCCTGGGTGTACAATCCTGAGTCTTCTTGAAAAGGAAACTGAAGTAATGCGGGTCCTTGTATCCTACTTCAAGAGCGATATCACCGGACTTTCTATCTGTGGTACGAAGCAGCATCTTGGCTTTATCCATACGTCTGGAAGTCACATATTCCACGAAGGTACATTTCATTTCCTGACTGAATACCGCAGAAAAATAATTCGGGCTTATATTAACTTCCTTAGCCACCTGATTCAGCGACAGATCCTCATCCGTGTAATGTCTGTCGATATAAGCTATAGCCTGTCCCATCACATCACGGTACTGATTAGCGGTACTCTTCATCCTGAGCTTAACCGCATGTATCAGTATCTCAGTCAGATAATATTTCAGTTCTTTTTCCGTAACGGGCTTTTCTATCATATCGAGACAGTCCAGCCCCTCAAGGAATTTTTCCTTGGTTACACCCAGATTGCCCACATATTCCGTAGCCGTAAAACGTGCGCTCAGCATCAGATACTGACAGAACATATGAGAATTGAGAGCACTCTTTATATCTATGAGAAATTCACTTACAAAATTCGGTATCTCTTCGGGCGCAGCCGTACTCATAACCTTGATGAGTATATTCGGATTAAACTTTGCGGCATCCACATCATCTATTCCGCTTGCGGAGCTGACACTTCCGCTCCCGACAGTTCTTTCCGTCAGTATATGCGTCTCCTGCTGTATATATCTGTAGGCCCACAGTCTTGATACTTCCTCGAAACATCCCGGCAACGAGCTCAGTCTTTCCACAGGTCCTGCCACAGCAACATACCATGCGCCGTGTCTGTCTGCCCCGGCATATCCGCTCTCTACCGCCGCAATACATTCCTGTATATAGCTGTCCATATGATCCGCATCACCTTTGATAAGGACCATATATGTATTTATATTCCATCTGATGAGTACATACTCTCTTCTCTTCATGAAGAAGCCCAGTATGTTTTCGCTTATCCTTGCATCCGCATCGGTATATTTTTCCTCCAATGCCGAGAAGAAAGCGATGGCGTATCCCGATGCGCTCATATCCAGCTCCAGCTTCGCCGCTTCCTCGTAGATCTGCTGCACGGAAAGTCTGCCTGCCACAACCTTTTCGATAAAACGACGTCTGGCAAACTGTTCGTATTCCTGAGAATCCTGACGATATGCATCCTGGTCACCGCTTTCTGCCTGTTCCTGCTCTATCTTCTCCCTTGTCTCATCAAGAACCTTAACAAGCGCAGCCTTGGTAATAGGCTTGAGCAGATACTGTTCGGCACCTATCTCCACAGCCTGACGGGCATATTCAAAATCATCATATCCAGAGATTATTATTATCCTGATATCCGGAAATTCTTTTAAGACTAATTTACTCAGAGAGAGACCGTCCATGAAAGGCATACGGATGTCAGTGATAAGCACATCCGGCCTGGCAGTGCGAATAAGGGGAAGCGCCATCTCCCCGTCTGACGCTTCCCCTGCAAATGTATAACCGCACGCTTCCCAAGGCACCGAACTTTTAAGTGTCTCGCGGATAGTGCTTTCATCTTCAACCAGAAAAACCCTGATCATCCCTAGTCCCTAAAATCAAATGAAACCATCTAACTTCTTAAGTCTCGAAGGAAGCTTAAGCTTCTTGATGGCGCGGGCTTCGATCTGTCTGATACGTTCTCTTGTAACCGAGAACTTCTTGCCCACTTCTTCGAGAGTCTGAGGCTGGCCGTCACGAAGACCGTATCTGAGGATGAGAACTTCTCTCTCACGGTCATCAAGAGCCTGCATCTGCTCCATGATCTGCTGACGCAGCATCATCTTGGCAGCTGCCTCCTCGGGTGCGATGGTAGCCTTGTCATCAACCATATCTCCGATGGTGGTATCCTCTTCTTCACCCACAGGGGTCTCAAGAGAGATAGGCTCTGCGGAGATCCTGGTGATCTCCTGTACCTTTGCCTCATCCATATCGGCACGCTCAGCCACTTCCTTGGTGGTCGGTTCACGACCGAGCTCACTGGTAAGTGTTCTTCTGATACGAACTATACGGTTGATGTTCTCAACCATATGTACCGGAAGTCTGATGGTCCTTGCCTGGTCAGCAATGGATCTTGTTATAGCCTGACGTATCCACCATGTTGCATATGTGGAGAACTTATATCCCTTATGGTAATCGAACTTATCTACAGCACGCATGAGTCCGAGGTTACCTTCCTGGATAACATCAAGGAAAGACATACCTCTTCCAAGATAGTGCTTGGCATTGCTGACTACGAGACGAAGGTTTGCGCTGGTGAGATGATCAACAGCATCCTTTGCATCGGAGATAGCTTTCTTATTACTACGAAGCTTCTTCTGGATAGCATTCTTCTCCTTAGCTTCTTTTTCCTTCTCCTTAGCGTTCTTGGCCTTCTTAGTGGGATTCTTAAGCTCCGCAAGTCTGGCCTCAAGCTTCTCGTTTTCTGCTTCCGCAGCCTTACCGAGCTCTATGCGCTTTGCAAGCTCGATCTCCTCATCCATGCTAAGGAGGTCAACACTACCGATCTCCTTTAAGTACATATGCACGGAATCGGCCATTCCGACACTGTCATCTCCGAGGTCCTTATCAAGATCCTTGTCGAGATCCTCGATCTCTTTCTCGATCTTCTCGCTTTCCTCGTCGATCTCATCAAGTTCCTCGGCAGTAGCATCATCAAGATCCGTACCTGCTGTCTCGTCATCCTCTGACATGGAACTTAAAACTATTCCGTTCTTATCAAGCGCATTCCATATGATGTCGAATTCTTCTTCCGACAGTTCATACTTGGAGAACATATCGATAACATCCTGATATGCGGTTACGCCCTTCTTCTTGGAACTCTTGATAAATTTATCAAGTTCCTCTTCAAACTGCTTCTTTGTCTTGTCATCCATGGTCTGTAACTATCCTTCCTTGTTCTGACAACTTTCGTGAGGGAATCTTATTCCTTACCGTTCCAGCAGTATGTGCATACCTTGCACTGCGGCAGACCGATCGAACTGATCATATCGTCAAGCCTCTGATACTGCAGGGTATCGAATCCCTGCCTCTTGCAGATCTCTGCAACCATTCGCTTGTAACAAACATGGTCAGGATTGCTGTAGTCCTCAAGTTTCTCCACATCTTTGTCGCCTTCCCATTCGTGGATTACACGTCTGGCGATAAGATCCATCACGGATCTTGAGCGTGAGAAATTAAGATACTTACATGCAAAAGTGATCGGCGGTGAAGCAACGCGTACATGCACTTTTTCGGCACCGCTGTTATATAAATACTTGATCGTGTCACGCAGCTGTGTACCTCTTACGATCGAATCATCGATCAATGCGATCCGGTTATTGCGGATCAAATCATCAACGGGTACAAGCTTCATTCTCGCGATCATCTCACGAACACTCTGATTCGTCGGCATGAACGATCTGGGCCATGTCGGCGTATATTTGATGAAAGGCCTTGAAAAAGGAACCTTTGACTCATTTGCATAACCTATAGCATGGGCAGTACCGGAATCCGGGACTCCCGCAACGCAGTCTATCTCGGACGCTGTAGTCTCATCGCGTCTCGCTATGGATGCACCGTTGTTGTAGCGCATCTTCTCAACACTTATTCCCTCGTATACAGAGTTGGGATAGCCGTAGTAAACCCAGAGAAACGCACATATCCTCATTTCCGTACCGGGCTCTCTGATCTGCTCGATACCGTCCGGAGTCATGAATACTATCTCTCCGGGGCCCAGCTCCTTATAATCCTTATATCCGAGATTCACATAAGCGAAGCTCTCGAAAGATGCACAGTATGCACCTTCCTTGTGTCCTATGCGAAGCGGTGTCCTTCCGAGAGGATCACGGGCTGCATATACACCTTCCTTCGTTAATACAAGGAGTGTCAGCGAACCGTCTATCTTCTCCTGCGCATATCTGATACCGTCTGCGATGGTATCCTGCTGATTTATCAGGGATGCTACAAGTTCCGTAGCATTGACTTCCTCGGAACTCATTACCTGAAACTGTGAATGACCTGATTTATATGCCTCTTTGATCAGCTCGTCCATGTTGTTGATCTTGCTGACTGTGGCAACGGCAAATGTGCCGAGATGTGACTGTACAAGAATGGGCTGCGGCTCATAATCGGATATACATCCTATGCCCAGATGGCCCTTCATCGATTCCATATCATCTTCGAACTTCGTCCTGAAGGGAGTGTTCTCTATATTATGAATGGCTCTTGAAAAACCTTCTCTTCCGTATACTACCATTCCGCCTCTTCTTGTTCCGAGATGAGAATGATAATCAATACCGAAAAAGAGGTCTATTGATGCATTGTCTTTTGAAGCTACACCGAATATCCCGCTCATGGATACCGCATCCTTTCTGCTGCTTATGCTGCTTTCCGTATTCTTTTAACGCTAACCGCCCCTGCAAAAAACACGGAATTCATTATAACATATTCTCCCCGGGGATGTGCAAGGTATAATTAAAAAAACCCGACAGATTTCTCCGTCAAACTTTACAGCCGTTCCGTAAGCCGTTACTTCCGCGACAACTCCCACCTTTTCTCATGGTATTTATATATGGTATAATCGCTTCGTCATTCTTAAATTCAACATGATCTCATTTGAAAGAACATAATTCACTTTCTTCTTTCGGATGATTCCTTGCGGAGGTGTAAAATGAGTGCAGCTAAGATCATACGTTGTTCGGCATGTAATGCCGCATTAGACGTAGAGATGAACCGTGCATATATCTTCTGTAAATATTGCGGATGCAAGAATGTTATAGAAGATGAGCAGATAAAAACAAATATCAATGTTCAGGGCGTTACTTTTTCAGCAAAAACGGACACCGACAGTATCATCTCATCAGCCCAGTATGCCATCACCATGAAACAGTATGACAAGGCCAACGAACTGATAATGGCATCGATCTTAAGCGGAACAGATGATTACAGGATATATTCGCTCAGAGTACAGATCGATCTCCTTACCGATGATAACAGATCACTCTTTCAGACTCTTGATGTCCTTCGCCGACTCGAAGCCAATCAGGGACCGAACAGAGAAGTTACCAATGAGATAAACCGACTGATGCACTTCAGAGGCATGAACGGTGTTACCATCCTGCATAATGCCACATTCAACGAACAGATGGATTACGTGGTTTACTGTGTTGAACACGGCAGTGATGTCAACTGTGTTGCCGGCATGAACCGGGTAACTCCCATTTCGATCATGTTTGTCCATGTATCATCTTCGCTTTGTGGCATAGACGGTACTCCTTTCGTTCACAACAAAGAAAAAGTTAAAGCCATCAGGCGCTATCTCATGCAGCATGGTGCCAGAGACAGTTTCCGACTCGGTTACTAAAAAAACAAAGTAAAAAAGCTCCGGCGAAAGCCGGAGCCTTATTATTTTACAACCTTGTTGCAGGATCAATATCCCATTCCTGCTCCGGGTGCGGGAGCCGCGGGAGCGGGCTCCTTGATATTTGCAACAGCTGACTCTGTTGTAAGAAGTGTGCTTGCAACAGATGTAGCATTCTGAAGTGCGGATCTTGTAACCTTGGAAGGATCGAGGATACCTGCAGATACCATATCTACATACTCTCCGTTAAGAGCATCGTAACCAACGCCTGCCTTGGACTCCTTAACCTTGTTAACGATAACGGAACCGTCTTCACCTGCATTCTCAGCGATGTAGAAGAGAGGTGCCTCGAGAGCCTTGGCAACGATCTGTGCACCGGTCTTTGTGTCGCCTTCAAGTGTCTCAACAAGCTTTGCAACAGCCTTTGCAGCATGGATGTAAGCTGATCCGCCACCGCCGATAACGCCTTCTTCTACTGCAGCTCTTGTTGCATTGAGGGCATCTTCCATACGAAGCTTTGCTTCCTTCATCTCTGCTTCTGTAGCAGCACCTACGCGGATAACGCCTACGCCACCGGAAAGCTTTGCAAGACGCTCCTGAAGCTTTTCCTTATCGAAATCGGATGTTGTTGTCTCGATCTGAGTCTGGATCTGTCCGATACGCTCTTTGATCTTCTTCTGAGAACCTGCACCATCAACGATTGTTGTATTTTCCTTTGTAACCTTGATGCTCTTTGCACGGCCGAGCTGCTCCATCTTAACTTCCTTGAGGTCAAGACCAAGTTCATCGCTGATAACCTGTCCGCCTGTAAGGATCGCGATATCCTGAAGCATCTCTTTTCTTCTGTCGCCGTATCCGGGAGCCTTAACAGCTACTACATTGAATGTACCGCGAAGCTTGTTAACGATAAGTGTTGTAAGAGCCTCGCCCTCGATATCCTCAGCGATGATAAGAAGTCTTGCACCGCTCTGAACGATCTGCTCAAGAAGAGGAAGGAGATCCTGGATATTGGAGATCTTCTTATCTGTGATAAGTACATAAGGATCATCAAGTGTAGCTTCCATCTTCTCCATATCTGTGCACATGTAAGCTGAGATGTATCCGCGATCGAACTGCATACCGTCTACAAGATCGATCTCTGTCTGCATTGTCTTGCTCTCTTCGATAGTGATAACGCCGTTCTTGGAAACCTTCTCCATAGCATCTGCTACCATTGTTCCAACCTGATCATCACCTGCAGAGATAGCAGCAACTCTTGCGATCTGCTCCTTGCCCTTAACCTTTGTGCTCATCTTCTTGATGGCTTCAACAGCGCAATCTGTTGCCTGCTTCATACCTTTTCTGAGGATGATGGGGTTAGCACCTGCTGCAAGGTTCTTGATACCTTCATGGATCATTGCCTGTGCAAGAACTGTAGCTGTTGTTGTACCGTCACCTGCTACATCATTTGTCTTTGTAGCAACTTCCTTAACGAGCTGCGCGCCCATGTTCTCGAACTCATCTTCAAGCTCGATCTCTTTAGCGATGGTAACACCGTCGTTTGTGATGAGGGGTGTGCCGTAGCTCTTATCAAGAACAACATTTCTTCCCTTGGGTCCGATGGTCACCCTTACTGTATTTGCAAGCTTGTCAACGCCGTTCTGAAGCGCTTCACGAGCTTCTGCTCCGTATTTGATATTCTTAGCCATTTTAATATCCTCCTGGATTAACCTTATTTAACGATTGCAAGAATGTCGCTCTGCTTTACGATAACGTACTCCTTGCCTTCAAGCTTTACATTTGTTCCGGAATATTTTGAATAGATGACCTCGTCCCCCTTCTTTACTTCCATCTTAACTTCCTCGGTACCGGGTCCTACAGCAACTACCTTAGCCTGCTGGGGCTTCTCCTGGCTCTTCTCCGGAAGAACGATACCGGACTTTGTTGTCTCTTCTGCCTCGAGCTGCTCAAGAACAACTCTGTCGCCTAAAGGTACTAACTTCATGATCTTTGCCTCCTTAGTCATAGATTAACGATCTATTCTGATCTTTCCTTTTCATCTATCAGCACTCGCTTGCTCCGAGTGCTAACTACAAGAAATAATATAATTTTTTCTATTTTCATTTTCAATGGGCAGTTTGCACAAATGCCCCTTGATTTCGTTGGTAATAATGTCAGTTCTTTGAAAAATACAAAACGAGCTCTTCGCAATCCCCCTTTTTTATTTAAATTTGCGACCTTTAGTGTTACTATATATTTACTATTATGAAAGACAAACGCAGATCTACGGATAACTTCAAACACTATGTCAACGAACTGCAGAAAGGAAACAGTTTTTTTTCTGCTGAGATCATCTTTTCCAAATCAGTGCTTGTTTTTGCCTTCATAGACGCCGTTAAGGCGCTTCTGTTTTTAATGGCAAATTCCCTCTATATGATGATCGTGTACGGTCTGACATGTGTACTTCTCATTACAGTCGCTCACGGCAGGATCAAAAAAGGCCACCATCTGAGCGTCATCATGATAGTACTCCTTGAGATATCGGTAATGTCTGTGATCACCACCATTTTCGTCGGATGGGATACGGGATTTTCGAATCTCCTGTTTGCATGCATCACGGCATCATTTTACTTTCCCCTTGTTGTTAAGACGGAAAAGCGTAATATGCTTTCGCTTTGCTTCTGCATACTTATACTGTTATGTTATTTCGTTTGTTACCTTCTTACCAGTATTCTGATCCCCATCACGCCCTTGAGCAGATCGTGGACCATATTCTTCTTTATATTCAATACACTTCTAAGCATGGCTCTTATGGTCGCTTTCTCATTCCTGTTCGTATGGGAGCTTATGAGCAAGCAGCGTATACTTCAACAGCAAAACGATCAGCTTGATGAGCTTGCACACAAGGACCCCCTTACTCATCTTCTGAACAGACGCAGCATGAACGAGCTTATTGAGACTCATATGGATAATCTCAAGAAAACCGGCAAACGCTTCACCATCGTCCTGGGTGACATAGACAATTTCAAGAGCGTCAACGACACCTACGGTCACGAAGCCGGTGATATGGTACTGGTAGCTGTCAGTGAGATCATAAGCAGAAACGTGGGCCCTTCCGATCTTGTCAGCAGATGGGGCGGTGAAGAGATCCTCATCTTACTGAGCGACCCCCTTGAGGCAGCAACCCTTACCACGGATCGCATCCGCAAGCGTATCGATGAGAATATCGTATCCCATGAAGGACAGGATATTCATGTCAGCATGACCTTCGGTGCGGCAGAATCCATCCCCGGATTCCGCATCGAACATCTCATCCAGCAGGCTGACGATAAACTCTATTACGGAAAAAAGCACGGAAAGAATCAGGTGGTCACCGATCTTCCCGCAGACTTTGTCATCAAAAAGAAATAATCCCTGTTACAGTTGAAAAATGTGGATTTTTGTGCGAAACTAGTGAAGTTCGTGCAATACATGAATATGCGTGATTTCTCTTCATGGAGGTAGTTATTTGAAAGAAAACGCCGATGCGCTTTTCTTTCAAATAGAAATTGATGCGAATTTAACGCGCTCCGCGCACGCATCAATTTCCCAATTCAGAGAAATCACATGCGTGATTTCTCTTCATGGAGGTAGAAAATGATAGAAGCAAATAATGTCACTTACCGCGTAGGAAAGAAAGCTCTTTTCGAAGAGGTTAATATCAAATTTACGGAAGGCAACTGTTACGGCCTCATCGGCGCAAACGGTGCCGGTAAATCCACATTTCTTAAGATCCTCTCCGGCGAGCTTGATACCACTAACGGTGAGATAATCATCACTCCCGGCCAGCGTATCTCAGTCCTCGAACAGGACCATTTCAAATATGATGAAAATACGGTAACCGATACCGTTATCGCAGGCAATGCCCGCCTTTTTGAAGTAATGAAAGAAAAGGATGCGATCTATGCTAAGCCTGACTTCTCAGACGAAGACGGTATCCGTGCTTCCGAGCTCGAAGGCGAATTTGCAGAGATGAACGGATGGGAAGCAGAATCCGATGCCGCTACACTTTTAAACGGTCTCGGTATCCCTACCGAACTTCACACATCTCTTATGAAAGACTTAAACGGAAGCGAGAAGGTCAAGGTCCTTCTTGCCCGCGCACTCTTCGGTAACCCCGATATCCTGCTTCTCGACGAGCCTACCAACCATCTGGATATCGATGCCATCGAATGGCTTGAGGAATTCCTCATCAACTTTGAAAATACTGTCATCGTTGTCAGCCACGACAGATACTTCCTTAATAAAGTCTGCACCCAGACGGCTGATATCGACTACGGCAAGATCCAGCTCTATGCCGGCAACTACGATTTCTGGTACGAGTCCAGCCAGCTCCTCATCAGACAGATGAAAGAAGCTAACAAGAAAAAGGAAGAGAAGATCAAGGAACTCCAGGAATTCATTTCCAGGTTCTCCGCCAACGCTTCCAAGTCAAAGCAGGCTACTTCCAGAAAGCGTGCACTCGAAAAGATCCAGCTTGATACTATCAAGCCTTCAAGCCGTAAGTATCCCTACATCGATTTCAGACCTGACAGAGAGATCGGCAACGAAGTCCTTATGGTTGAAGATATCTGCCTTAAGGGTGAGGACGGAAACATGCTCCTCGACCACATCTCATTTACCATGGGTCACGAAGACAAGATCGCTTTCGTCGGTGCCAACGAACAGGCAAAGACAGCGCTCTTCAAGATCCTCATGGGCGAGATCAAACCGGATTCCGGTACCTACAAGTGGGGCGTTACCACATCCCAGTCATACTTCCCCAAGGATAATACCAAGGAATTCGACAATGACTACACTATCACCGAATGGCTCATGGGCTATTCACCCGTTAAGGATGTTACTTATGTAAGAGGCTTCCTCGGACGTATGCTCTTCCCCGGTGAAGACGGCGTTAAGAAGGTTAAAGTTTTATCCGGTGGTGAGAAGGTCCGCTGCCTTCTTTCCAAGATGATGATAAGCGGTGCGAACTGCCTTATATTCGATGAACCCACTAACCATCTTGATATGGAATCCATCAGTTCCCTTAACGAAGGTGTTATCAAATTCCCCGGAGTCGTGCTCTTTGCCTGCAGAGACCACCAGTTCACACAGACCTCTGCAAACCGCATCATAGAGATACTTCCCGACGGAACCATGATCGATAAGATCACAACCTATGACGAATACCTCGCTAACGACGAGATGGCAAGAAAACGTACTGTATATCAGGCTCAGATAGAGGAAGACGAGAACTAAAAAATGGGAAAAAAGATATTTTTCTTTGATCTGGATGAAACCCTTCTTACAACAGATAAGAAGCTTTCTCCCAAGACCTATGAAGCGCTGAAAGTCTGGGACAGTAAAGGCAATATCATAGCTATCAATTCCGGACGTCCTATGGCCAGTGTCATCGCAACAATAAAAGAACACCGCCTGGATGATTTTAATACCTATGCCATTGCTTTTGACGGCGCTCAGGTTAAGGATCTGCATACGGGACAGGATATCATAAAAAAAACCGTATCCCTTTCCGACTGCGCCATCGCTGCAAAGATATTAAAAGAAAACCATACACATATCCATGCATACTCGGATGACAGCATTTTATCCTGTGCAGATGATGAAGAGATACATTTCTATACAAGAACTGTAAAACTCCCCTTCAGGGTACTTTCTGATTTTCCGGAAGGTATTGAGTATCCTCCCTGCAAGCTGTTAGGCGTAAGGATCGCTGAAACCGAAACGCTCCCTCTTCTCGGAGATAAAGTATATGAAGCATGCGACGGCCGCGTCACCTGTCTGATGTCCAATCCCCATCTGCTGGAGATCTTCCCCTCGTCCGCAGGAAAGGGCACTGCGCTGAAAGAACTCGCAGCAACCCTCGGTGTCGATATCAAAGATACCTTTGCAGCAGGAGATGCTCCCAACGATATCTCCATGCTGGAAGAAGCAGGCTGCGGTATCGCAATGATAAACGGGGATCCCGAGGTGAAAAAGGCTGCCGATATGATAACCGAATACGATAATAACCACGACGGACTGGCGGATATCATTATTGCAAATGCATGACATGAATTGATATAATGTTGTTTGTACTCTGCATATCAAGCAGGTAATCAAGATAATTAGTTTTTGAGGAGGAACACCCAAAATGAAGAAATGTCCGAAATGTAACGCAGAACTTGGCGACGACGCTTTATTCTGCAACGAATGTGGAACCAAGCTCGAAGAAGCTCCTGCTCCTGCTTCAGCTCCTGCTGATGCAGATAAGAAAGAAGCAGCTGCTGACACAACCAACAGTGCTCCTGCTCAGAATAATGCAGGATCTTCTGATGCAGCTCCTGCTCAGAATACAACAGGGACTTTTAACGCAGCTCCCACTCAGAACACTGCAGGAAGCTTTAATGCAGCGCCTACTCAGAACACTGCTGCTCCCGCGAAGAAAAACATGCTTCCTATCATCATCGGATGCGCAGCCGGTGCCGTGGTTGTCCTGATCCTTGTTATCGCCCTTGTAGTCAGCTTAGGCGGTGCTTACAAGAAGCCCATCAAGACTATGGTCGGTCTCATGAATTCCAGAAGCACCGATATGATGAAGTACTACGAAGTTATGGATAACCCCGTTGAGTATAAATATCTTCAGGATTACAATGCACTTCTCAAGGGTTCTGATTACGATGACGTACTTGATGACGCATCCGAGACTCTCGAGGATATGTATGATGAATTCGAGGATGATTACGGTAAGAACTGGAAGGTATCCTACAAGATCACAAAAGCCAAGAAACTCAAGAAGCATGATCTTGAAGATTACGAAGATTCCATCAACAACAGTGCAAAGTCCGAAGAGAGCTCTCTTGAATGGTACGGCGTTGATGATTACGAAGATGCCGATTACTATGATGACTATGTTGAATACCTCGAGGATACTTTCGATGCCGACCTTGGTAAGAACGGCGAGAAGAAGCTCTGCGATATCTGCAAGAGCCACATCGACGGTCTTGAAAAGGCTAAGGTTCAGGATGGTTACAAGGTTGATCTGAAGCTTACCATCAAGGGCAAGGATGACGATGATACAGATAAGCACACCATGACAGTTCTCAAGGTCAACGGCAAGTGGTACATCTACTCCGGAGCTTTATTCTGATCACAATGATCACACTTTGAAACAATATTGATTTAGCAGATAAAAACCCCGAAAGCTTTAAGCTCTCGGGGTTTTTTATATCAATTAATTCTCGGATCGGTATCCAATTTTGTCCCTGCAAGCCGCGGTACCCGGAGATCATCAGATCCCTACTACAAGATATCTTCCGTCACCTATTGTAAATACTTCGTCTGCAGCTTCCACTTCTTCTTTGCTCATCTCTGTGATATCCATTCCCGAGTCATCGAGATAATCCATCACCTCTTCTATGCTGTCTGCGACAACCGCGAAATTCTCTTCAAGAAAAGCCTGTGCTTCCTCCGTGGTCTCTGCCACGGGTTCCGGATAGAGTTTTCCCTGCTCTTTTAAAAATATGTCCGTTACTGCTTTGTCAAATTCCATGATCTCTTTCCCTTTCTTATTTTCTTATTCCTGATTTTTCCCGATACTCCGGTAGGTTAATCTCAATTACTGATCTTTATTTACTGTCCGGGATTTTTCAACTCTGTCGCCCCGGTATTTGATATCAAACACTTTCAAGCGGAATAAAGAGCCTGCTTTCCTTCGTCTTCCTGCTCACCGCATCTGCTGCCTTCTCTGCTCTCTTACAGAAATCTTCCTGACAGCAATAACGCTTCGAGCCCTTTTCCTTCTTCTTATGATATGTGCCATCCGGCATCAGCTCGTGTTTTTTCACATTATCCGAGAACTGCATATCCAGTATCCCCGTAAGTCTTTCCTTAAGCTTCGGATCATCCACTGGGAACATTATCTCCACGCGCCTCTCCAGGTTTCTCGGCATCCAGTCGGCACTGGATAAGAATACTTCAGGTTCGCAGTCGTTGTCAAATATAAAGAGTCTGCCGTGCTCCAGATAATCACCTACTATGGAATATACATGTATATTCTCGCTGACAGAGGGAATACCTGTCTTAAGGCAGCATATGCCTCTTACCAGCAGATCTATCTTTACCCCCGCCGAAGATGCTTCATAAAGTGCAGCTATCACATCCGGGTCACAAAGAGAATTCATCTTGGCCTTTATCCCGGCACTTCGTCCGGCCGCAGCGTGCTCAGTCTCTCTCTTTATGAGCTTTAACAGCTTCTTCTTGAGCCAGAGAGGAGCAAGAGAGAGTCTGTTCCATCCAAGAGGTTCCGAATAACCGGAAAGCATATTGAAGACGGCCGTAGCATCTTCTCCGACCGGCTCCGCACAGGTGAACATTCCGAAGTCCGTATACAGCTTGGCAGTTGAATCATTATAATTTCCTGTGGAAAGATGAACATACCGTCTGATACCGTCTTCTTCTTTTCTGACCACGAGACATATCTTGCAATGTGTTTTCAGTCCCACCAGACCGTAAATTACATGACAACCTGCCTTTTCAAGCATCCTTGCCCAGCCTATATTGTTTTCTTCATCAAATCTGGCCTTGAGCTCCACCAGAACCGTCACCTGCTTGCCGTTCTCGGCAGCTCTTGCAAGAGCGAGCACTATAGGTGAATTACCGCTCACACGATAAAGCGTCTGCTTTATCGCAAGTACCGCCGGATCCTCTGCTGCCTTTGATACAAATCTGACCACAGGCTCAAAAGACTGATACGGATGATGGAGCAATATATCCCCATTCCTGATATCTTCGAATATATCCGACCCGGGCGGTATCTCCGGAACCTCTCTTGGCGGAACTTCTTTTTTCTTATATTCCTCGAATCCCTTTATTCCATATACTTTCATAAGGAATGTCAGATCAAGAGGCCCCGGTATCTCGTAAATATCATCATCCGTGACTCTCAGCTCTTCCTTTAAGATCTCTAAGAGTCTTTTATCTATGCCTTTCTCGGTCTCCAGCCTGATAGCCTCGCCCCACTGTCTCTTCTTTAACTGCTTCTCTATCTCGATGAGCAGGTCTTCCGCTTCTTCCTCTTCGATATCCAGATCGGCATTTCTCATGACACGGAAGGGAGATGCCGCGATGACATCATAATTCAGGAATAGTCTTGCGATATTGCGCTCTATGATCTCCTCAAGACGTATCACGGTTCTGGTCTTTTTATCCGGCGTTACATTTTCCGGAAATTCCACCAGTCTGGGGATACCGCCCGGTACCTGAACGACTGCAAAGTCTATATCATGTTCAGTCTTGGCTTTCTTATCCTTCTCTGCCCGCTTTCTTCCGTAAGCCTCAAGACCTCCGCCCTTTTTTCTCTTAAGCAGTGCGCCGATATTGAGAGACTTGTTTTTTATGAGGGGAAAGGGTCTGGATGAATCCACAGCCATAGGAGTAAGCACAGGATAGATACGCTCGGTAAAATATCTGTCCGCGAACTCTGCCATACTCTCCGTCATATCCTCATGATGCTCTATCATGAGCAGTCCATGCTCTCTGCATAAGGGAGCAAGCTCTCCGTATGTACTGTACTGTTTGGCTACGAAGTCATGAAGAGCGGGGTAGATCAGCTTTAACTGTGCTTCAGGCTTAAGACCTGCGATATCAGCCTTTCTGTAGTCTGCATGAACCATGTCTTTAAGCGATGCCACACGCACCATGAGAAACTCATCCAAATTGGATGCTGTTATGCTTAAGAATTTAAGCCTTTCAAACAAAGGGATCTCAGGATCGCCGGCTTCCGACAGACAGCGTTCATTAAAACGCAGCCATGATAATTCACGGTTTATATAAAATTTAGTATTTGAATAATCCATAGACAGTCACCTCCACAGATCATGTCCTTACTATCACAGGACGTATACCGTATATCTCCTCAAAGAAAAGTGCCTTGTTCTTAAATCTCTCCTGTTCAAACAGAAAGTCCTGCCTTGAATCGATATTGATCTTTAACTCACCGTCGACAAGAGTGGCACTTATCTTCTTTATCTTCTCCTTCTTGCCCTTATCTAAAGCATTGGCCAGCTGAAGTATCGCAGTAAGCTTTGCAATCTTAAGATAAGACTCCTTATCTATATCCACATGTTCCGTCATCTCACGATAGTATTCAAAAGGCTCATGAATATACTTGACTATCGAAGCCACCATCATACGCTCTCTGTGAGATATACCTATGATCTCCGTATTCTCTATGATCGAATACGAGCATACGCCCACATTCATCATATTGATGTATTTTCCGCAATCCTGCAGTGTTGAAGCAAGTCTGAGCAGAAGTTTTTCTCTGGGTCCCATTCCATGCAGTGACTTCATGCCGTCGAATATGGCGATACCCGCCTTCTCAACTGCCGCAGCATGTCTGCCGGAGCCCTGATATCTTCTGCTTATCATAGCGGCTCCCTGAAGGATATCTGCTTCAAAATCATGAGCTATCTTGGTAAGATGCTTTGCTTCCGCATATTCGTAAGCTATACCGTCACAAAGCTCCGCGCCCGGTGCCCAGACTGATTCTGCCTTAAAATCTCTGATAACACGTTTTATCACAGCCACGGACATCTTTAAGAGCCCTACATTTTCTTCAGGCATCTCCAGGAGATCTGCCGTTTCTTCATCACGCTTTTTTAAGAGGCCGTCGGCAAAGGCAAGAAAACTTTCTGCCGATGCTGTATCATCCTTACTGGCCGGCAGTGCTTTATTAAATCTCGGTGACAGATATTCATCCATTATGATGAGATTGGGGATCTCTCTTTCTTTCAAAAACATCTTATGAAATGTATGAAGCTGTCCGCCGATCATTTCATCCAACAGATCCTCAAGCTGTGTAGATCTGGGTCTTATCTCGGCTATACGTTCATTGAGTCTGAGAACCCCCAGCTTGAGAGACTGGGTAATGACAAGTGAATCCTTGTCGAACAAGGACAGCTGTATGCTCCCTCCGCCGATATCAATGATGGCTGTTCCCTTTTCGATAACCTTATCGAACATGCGCCCCTTGGCAGCAATGGCTTTATAATCCAAAAACCTCTGCTCCGAGTTGCTTAGCACCTCCACATCTATGCCGGTGCGGCTTTTTATCTGTCCCAGGATCATGGAAGTATTCTCAGTCTCGCGCAAAGCACTGGTGCCATAGGCTTTATAAGCCGTGACTTTATAACTCCTGCACACTGCCCTGAATTCCTCAAGTATGCGGAATACTTCCTCCATCTTTTTTAAACTTATCCTTCGGGTGAAATAGCTGTCATTGCCGAGAGCAATGCGATGCTTTAAAGAATCGACTTTTCTGATGCCGTTCTTGGGAGAGATCTCAAAGATCTTAAGACTCATCTCATAGCTTCCCACATCTATAGCGGCAAACATACGGGTCTTCTTGGATTTTTCTGCCATTGTATCCCCCTTATCCCCTGTCTGATCAGATCGTTCCTGATTTTCCTCTCAAGTGATCGATGAACTGTGTCGCTGTCCTTCCCGAGAAGCCGTTATGTGTGATCTCCCACCGGTTGGCTTCGAGCCTGAGAGTCTCTCTGTCCATCTCGATACCGTATCTGTCTGCCAGTTCTTCAACTATCTTAAAGAACTCTTCCTGCGCCGGAGATCCGTAATAGATACTGAGACCGAAACGTGCACACAGAGATATCTTCTCCTGAACAGTTTCATTTGCATGCTTGTCATCATCCCGCTCTTCCCTGTCACTGAAATTCTCTCTCACGAGATGACGTCTGTTGGATGTGGCATATATGAGCACATTATCTGGCCTGCTCTCGAGTCCTCCTTCGAGCACAGCCTTCAGATACTTATATTCTACTTCAAATTCTTCAAAAGACAGATCGTCCATATATATGATAAAACGATAATTTCTGTTCTTTAATCTGTCTATGAGCATGTTGATCTCGCTGTACTGATGCTTATAGACTTCGATCATCCTGAGCCCTCTGTCATAGTACTCGTTGAGAATGGCTCGAATACTCGAAGATTTGCCGGTTCCGGCCTCTCCGTAGAGCAGACAGTTGTTTGCTTTCCTGCCTTCCAGAAAAGCTTCCGTATTCTCACGAAGCTGTTCCTTCTGAGACTCATATCCCACCAGATCGTTCAAACAGGTTACCGCGATATTGTAGATAGGATATACTTCCAACGCCTCCATACGGCCGTTGCCGTTAGCTGCGGGGATCCCGTTATCGGTCTTGTTTCCTACACGAAATGCTTTGTGCAGTCCAAATACCCCCACTCCGCGCTTTTCATAGAACCCTTCAAGCAATTCTCTCATTTCTTCAGCCGATGCAGCCTTAGACAGCTTAACACAAAGCTCATTGATCTCAGCGCGGATGATGGGATTGTACTTCATCCCGCTTCCCCTGGTAGGTCTGTAATCAAGATATTGCTCTTTGTCTCCGAATACGTTTTCAACAGAAGGTGATGAAAAAATATCCGCAGAGAACATCTCATAAAAAAGCCTGAGATCCGTCATCACCGCATCGCGAATGGAGCCGTCGACCCTGCCTCTCCTTTCGGCAGAAATGGTGAATGGATTCTCATCATATACAAGCGCTTCCGTAAGGAGTCTGTGCCAGAGATTACCCACATATCCCTCATGAACGGCAAGCTCAAACAGTTCAGATGCAGCCTCAATAAGTTCATCCTTATTCTCCGACGCTCTTTCCTGCTTTACTGTCATATCGTAAAGCTTTTCCGCAAGCCTGCCTTCTCTTGTATGTCTGTAGAATATCATTCTGCTCATTTGTATCCGTTCCCTGATCTCTAAAAAAACTGATTATTGCTTGTTCAATAATTTCCCAGTATTCTCATATTTCTTGCTTCTTCCCTGAGTCCGCAAAGTGCATTTTTAACGCTTTGATCATTGAGGTTTCCCTCAAAATCAAGGAAGAATCTGTATTCCCAATTACGACCCTCTATAGGTCTGCTTTCGATCTTGGTCATATTAAGATCATTATATATGAAATGCGAAAGCATGTGATAAAGGGTTCCGCTTTCATCGGGCACTTCAAAACAAAGACTTATCTTTTTCGCATCCCGTACAAATATCTTGCGATTACTGATAATGATAAAACGCGTGGTATTTGTTGAGGACATATTAATGCCCTTCTTGAGTATTTCAAGGCCATACACCGATGCCGCATGCTCTCCGGCGATAGCAGCCTGAGTGATATCCTTATCCTCCGCAACCTTTCTGGCCGCAAAGGCATTATTCTTCATGGATACCTGATCCCATTCCGGATGTTCTCTGAGAAAACGCTCCGACTGCATAAGAGACTGGGGATGGGAATAAACCGTCTTAATACTTTCTGCCGTAGCCCCCTTCGGTACCAGCAGACAATGTTCTATCTTTATCATCTGCTCTCCGACGATATAATGTTCGAATTCCGCAAGGAGATCATAGATCTCACTGACTATACCTGCAGTTGAATTCTCGATCGGAAGCACCGCATATTCGGCACTTCCCTCATCCAGAGCAAGCATGGCGGCTCTGAAAGAATCGATATGAAAAAAATCCGCATTTTCATCGAAAAAAACATGTGCGGCCTGTTCCGAATAGGATCCTTCAGCCCCCTGATATACGACTCGTGCTTTTTTATTAAGAGAATCCACCGGCATAAAAGGAAGGCTTCCGTGAGCATCCTTAGCAAGTCTGGCATACTGAAGCTTTCTGCTGGTACTCATCAGCTGTGAAAAGAGTTCCTGCACTCCCTGTCTGTATTCCGGTTCCTCAACCATTCCCGAGACAGTCCTTAATTTCTCATCTTCACGCTTCTTGTCATATACATTGCGGCCACTCTCACGCTTACTCTCGGCTACAAGCTCGGCCAGGTGCATACGTTCTCTGTAAAGATCCACTATCTGTTTATCTACTCTGTCGAGATTCTTTCTTATTTCCGTCAGTTCCATTACTTTTCTTTCCGTTATCTATGAATTTATATTGCGATCACATTTTTTCCGAATTCTTCTCATCGCAATATTTACATCTGTATACTTCTTTTTCCTGATCTGCCAGATAGAAAATATGAGGCAGTTCCTGCTCTATCGATGTGATGCAGCGGGGATTCCTGCAATGCATTACATCCTTGAGTTCCTTGGGCAATACAAGGGGACGCTTCTCTAAGATCTCACCGTCTTTGACCACATTTACCGTAATGGTATGGTCAATGACTGCAAGGACATCGAGATTGAGCATGTTTATATCACATTCAACCTTGATGATATCTTTCTTGCCAAGCTTTCCGCTTCGGGCATTCTTGATGATAGCCACCATACAGTCAAGCTTGTCGAGTCCCAGATGATAATAGATCGACATTCCCTTTCCTGCGGGAATATGATCAAGTACAAAACCTTCTTCTATCTTTCCAACATTCAGCATGATCTTATCCTTTCTTTATTCTGCAAGTCCCAGCAATGTCATTATTAACGCCATACGTACATATACACCAAACTGCACCTGTTCGAAGTAAACCGCTCTCGGATCATCATCCACATCAACCGAGATCTCATTTACACGGGGCAGGGGATGGAGCACCAGCATATCCGGTCCCGCGAGAGCCATCTTTTCTTTGTTCAGCACGTAGAAATCCTTCAATCTCACGTAATCTTCTTCGTTGAAGAATCTTTCTCTCTGAACCCTGGTCATATAGAGGAGATCCAGCTTGGGCAGACTCTCTTCAAGTCTCTCCACTTCTTCGAACTCCACATGCATCTCGTTCAACTTCTCACGGAGATAACTGGGGATCCTCAGCTCCTCCGGTGATATAAATATATATTTATTATCCGGATATCTAAGCATTGCATTTACAAGAGAATGCACCGTACGTCCGAATTTAAGATCGCCGCATATTCCTATGGTAAATCCGGAAAGCTTACCCTTAAGCGATCTGATAGTCATCATATCAGTAAGTGTCTGCGTAGGATGCTGATGTCCGCCGTCACCTGCATTGATCACGGGGATACGGGATCTCTCAGCCGCAACCATTGGTGCGCCTTCCTTCGGATGACGCATTGCGCATATATCAGCGAAACAGGATATTACTCTTATGGTATCCGATACACTCTCACCCTTTGATGCGGATGATGATTTTGCATCAGAGAATCCGATGACCTGTCCGCCCAGATTGAGCATCGCCGTTTCAAATGAAAGCCTTGTTCTGGTACTGGGCTCGTAGAAGCAGGTTGCCAGCTTCTTTCTTTTACATACCTCGGCATACTTATCCGGATTATTCTTAATATCTTCTGCCAGATCAAAGAGCTTATTCAGCTCATCAACCGAGAAGTCCAACGGTGTCATAAGGTGTCTCAGAATCTTTCCGTTTTTTCCTGTTTTCTGTTGCTGTTCCATGAGTACCTCCCTCATCCTTAGTAGTCTTATATGTTTGCTGCTTCAAGAAAAAGGGAGAAACAAAACTGTTTCTCCCTTGGTATCAACTGATAAAAAAGTATAAATGACACTGTGTATTTCGTGTTTTCATCATGCTGTTGTAATGCATATATCCGTGCATCATCATCTCCTGTCAAAATACTCCTGTCACTTCAACCTATATTATCATACGGTGCCCTGTCTTTCAATAAAAAACAGGGCATTATGATCAAAATTTCCTCAACCGAAACCTATAACATCATTGACAGGTTTTGTTGATTTCTCAACACTTATGGCATGCAGCACAGGGCCCACTCCCTTATAATCAGAGAAATACTCCTTAACAAGCTTCGCCTTAACTCTGACCCAGTCTCTTTCGTTTAACTTATCCACGCCATCATACTTGCATGCATATCCCAAAAACTGCATATCATCCGCGCAGCATGTCATGGCCATACGTCCCGGAACAAAGTATCCCTTTTCGAACTTATCGGGCTTAAGAACGATCGCATCGAATTCAAGGATAGTATCCTTATATCTCTCCGCATGTTCCATTGTATCGATATACCATATTCCGTATGTCTTTTCATCGAGAAAGATCTTATCCGCTTTCAGATCATAGGGAAGATCCTCTTCAAATATCTCATTTATCTCGCCCTTTGCATCTTCAAATATGACATCAGCCGAACCGTTCACCGCCTTAATATTGCGTCTGAATGACGCAAGGCTGTCCCTTACATTATCACATCTGTTGAATATGATGAGCTCGGACTTCTTTATCATCTCGGCGACTAAGGACTTCATATTTCCATAGTACGTAGAGAATGTTGAGGCATCGATACAGGTGATCTGCTGTTCCAGATTCCAGTGGAAAGGCATTGTGAAATTTTTCATATTCCACATGCCGTTATATTCAATGATGATACGCTCGGGATCCACTTCCTTCTCAAGCGCTATCAGTTTTTCATTGGTAAAGTCCTCTTCATCCTCGATGGTCTTAACCACTGTATTAGAGGCCTTCAGGACTCTGCTGTCATATTCCTCTTCACCCTCTTCACAGAGTATGAGGAGAGTCTTTCCCTTTATCTGGAAATAAGGCTGTGCCAGCGTAAATTTAATAAACTGCGTCTTCCCGCTTTCAAGAAATCCGTTGATTACGTATACCGGTTTCATATTCCTGATCCCTTTCCGATCTGTCATTTACCAAAAAGCTCTGCGAGCTCATCTTCATTGAGCTTTGATCCGATCACGCAAAACTTGCCTGTAGGCTGGGGTATACCTTCGCGCACACTGCTCTCTCCGGGAACATAATCAAAATATATCCATGTTCCGTCCTGGGAAGGAACCATGCCCTTGGCACGAAGAACCGTTCCGTATGTAACCGCATCCACAAGCTTCGCAAGAGCGGCTTCTATCTCTTCCTTTGTATACTTGGAAGCAGTCTCCATTCCCCAGCTTCCGAAGACTTCATCGGCATGATGGTGGTGATGATGATGCTCATGATCGTGATCATGATGACATTCACACTCCTCATCGTCATCATGGTGGTGATGGTGACAGCATTCATGATCATCATCGTCATGGTGGTGATGGTGATGACACTCATGATCATCGTCATCGTCGTCATGGTGATGGTGACAGCATTCATGATCATCATCGTCATGGTGGTGATGATGGCAGCACTCATGATCTTCCTCATCATGTCCGTACTTCTCTATAACTTCTCCGAGAAGGGTATCCATGAGATCAACACCCTCCATGGTATCCTTTATGTCGCTTCCCTTGAGCTGATCCCAGGGAGTAGTGATGATGGTTGCCTTGGAATTATGCTCTTTTAAGATCTCAAGAGTCTTCTGAAGTTTCTCATCAGAGATATCTCCCGTACGGCTTAAGATGATGGTTCCCGCATTTTCAACCTGATTGGAGAAGAATTCTCCGAAGTTCTTTACGTAAAGCTTAGCCTTGTTGGCATCAACAACCGTTATGGCAGAATTAAGCTTTGCATCTTCTCCGAGATCCGCAAGCTCTACCGCACGTACAACATCCGAAAGCTTACCTACGCCTGAAGGCTCGATAACAATACGCTCCGGATGAAATTTTTCCATTACTTCCTTCAGCGCCGTTCCGAAGTCTCCCACAAGAGAGCAGCAGATACAGCCTGAATTCATCTCGGTTATCTGTACCCCGGAATCCTGAAGAAATCCGCCGTCTATACCGATCTCACCGAATTCATTCTCGATAAGAACAACCTGTTCTCCGTTCCATGCTTCCTTTAACAGCTTTTTGATCAGAGTAGTCTTGCCTGCTCCCAAAAATCCTGAGATTACATCGATCTTTGTCATTATCCTATACTTCCTTTCCATAATATCTACAGAAATCATCAATAACTCTTTACGTTCAATTGTATTTTACTCTTGCTGTCAAGCACAGTGAAAAAAGAAGGCATCTCACATTTTCCATGTGTGACGCCCCCTCTTATCATTTTATCCTTAAACTGCCTTACCGCAGCACTTCTTGTATTTCTTTCCGCTTCCGCAGGGACAAGGGTCGTTGGGATATATCTTCTTGGGCTTCTTAACGGTTCCCATCTCACGTGCCTCACGGATAAGGGATGCCTGTCTGTCAGCATCGAAGATAGCATTCCACTGAGGAAGCTTGTAAAGCCAATCAGCTCTTGCATCAACCATGTTCTTAAAAAGCATCTCCTTATCGAAAGCAAGAGATACTTCTGTATCTTCTTCCATGGTCTCGATAGGGTTGGGTGCCTTTAAGCTTTCCTGGATACCATCAAGAAATGCTGTCATATACATTACTGTAAGGTTGTATTTCTCAGCGAGTTCCTTAACGGTTCCCTTTACTTCTTCGTCAGGGTTCTCAAGAAGCTCTGCATAAACACGCTTCTCTTCCTTGAAATAATCATCCCACATACGCTTTAAAGAATCTTTGCTGTAGTTCTGTGTGTCGTATGCTTTTTTGCGCCATTCATCAAGAAGTGCCATTTGTTAAGTCTCCTTTTCTTTAATACATCACAGACAGAGCTTTGCAACTGTCTGATTGATAACTTTGCCGTCAGCTTTGCCCTTAAGCTCAGCCATTACCGTCTTCATGATCATTCCCTTATTCTTAGTGGCGATCAGGTCCGCATATTTTTCCTTAAGGATAGCTTCAACCTCTTCCGCACTCATAAGCTTCGGTGCATAAGCACTTATCACATCATAACGGAATTTATACTCTGCCATCAACTCCATGCGCTCTGCGGGGCATCCATCGATCTGTTCCTGAACGGTCTTGAGCTCCTTGAGTATCACGCGATCCACAAGATCCTCAGCTATGTCTTCTCTGTGTCCCTCGTCGATGGCCGTTTTCTTAACTGCGGATATAACCGATGAGATTGCATCCTTTCTGGGCTTATCATGGTCCTTCATTGCCGCTATCATATCTTTCTGCAACTGTTCTAATTGCATTTCTTCCTCCTTACTTCACCTCACCGCTCACGTCGCTGATGGTTATGGTGATCATTCCGTTTTCCTGACGGAAATCAAATGTATTCTTATCTTCCAGCAGTTCCACCGGAACAAGCAGCTCTATGCCGCTTCCTGTGGTTATCTTCTGCTTTTTTGCCAAAGATCTGCGGGTTTTGGGGCTCACATATACCGGTGTGTCCTTTACTTCCATCTCTTCGGATTTCTGTTCACAGATTTCCAGAGCTTTCCTGTTATCGGAAAAAACCTGCTCCCTTATACGCTTCGGATTGATCTCTCCCTCTTCCTTGGCAGTATCCGCAACAGCTTTACGGTATTCAAATATCTTCTTGGGAGCATCGTCTTCGTAGCACTCCCTGATGGTGTCGGTAACCACATCCTGGATTATCTTGACCGCTTCCTTCTCGGATTTTTTCAGATCCAGATGAAGTATACGGCTCGCCATGTAATTGACATTCTCATCGCCTATCAGGCATTTCGAATCCGACATCCATACACGCTGTTCCAATATATTAATAAAGAAATAATCATATTCCTTCTGAGTATGTGAAGGGAGGAGCCTTGCATCCTTCTTAAGCACCAGCTCACCCGCATCGTCCTTTCCGCAGGCAAGGCGTGTCTGGTAATTGAGTTTGAAAAATGCTATTACCGGTTGCTCGTCCACAGTAGCATATACGAACAGTCCGCTTCCCGCGCTCAGTCCGTAAGCCTCTTTTAACAGATCGTGCATCTCATCCGTTACCACATCCACGAACGCATCAAAAGATTCCGGCGAATCGGGAACAATAGTGGCAAGAAAGGAATCATCCTTAAAACGAGCCTTTTTAGCTGATATATTATCGTAGTTATAAGCTATCAGCTGCATTATGTATTCATAAATCTCGCCATCCGGATCGAGCTTGTATTCATTATAGTCGACATACTGCGCAGCAGCATCTATCGAGCTTATAAAGCACCTTTCCGGTTGGATCTTTGACCTGTTCATAACACCACTCCCGTGAATTTCTGTCCGGATTATTATAATTAGTTCCCTTTCGGCATGTCAAGCACGCCAAAATGTCCTACGCAAAAACTCGTTGACTTTTAAATCTTCTTATGCTATTGTAGTCAACGTACGCTTAATGCGTGATGTGCGTGTAGCTCAGCTGGATAGAGCGTCTGGCTACGGACCAGAAGGTCGTGGGTTCGAATCCTGTCACGCACATATATATGCCGGTCTCATTCGAGGCCGGTTTTTTATTTCAAAAATCTTACGGAGCAGCATGGTGCTCTCCTGCTTTCGATACATTCCGCAGGATTCCTTAGCTTTTTCAGACTCCCGATGCATCCTGCAGTAAGCTGCGACTTTCTCCGACTTTCAATTCCTCCCACAGGAATGCCTGCCCTTTTTTATGAGCTGTCAAAAAAGTGATATAATCATAATATCCGTTGTCAGGATTTATTACATTTATGATTTTAAAATGAAGACAACACTCAGCCTTAAAAAGATCAAACTTATTCTGTTCATCATGGTCCTTACCCTGTGCTTATGTGCTTGCGGTGAAAAGACCTGTGATTTTTGCGGCGAGAAAAAGATCTGCCGTGAATTCGATATAGCAGGCGTCAAGAGAAATATCTGCTCAGACTGCTTAAATAATACCGCAAGTGCGGTTTCAAGCAATGTTGCCAGAAAGTATGCGGAACTTTATGAGAAGGGTGAACTTGAATATCCCGAAGGTTCCCCTCTCCGTCCCGTAGATAAAAACAGTACAGCTCAGGCAGCAACACCTTCGGTGGGATCATCCGATACTACAGGCCTTACGTCCTTTGATATCGACACATCTCTCGGTCAGATCGATGTAACCGATGATCACGATACTCATGAGTCAGGAGCTGATACATCTTCTTACGGCCTCTCGTCGGAGTCTGATCCCTCCGATTCCGATACCGGATCTTCAAGCGCTTCTTCCGGCTCATCTTCCTCCGGATCTTCCGGAGCCGCCTCAGGTTCCGGTGCTTCATCCGACTCGGGTTCGGGATCATCTTCATCAGCTTCCGGCTCGGGATCCGACTCTTCCTCAGACTCAGGATCATCTGGATCCGATCCCGGTTCATCATCCTCATCAGATGACAGCCTCGTGGCCTCCCTGAACAGGACCCTCCAGGCTGACTCCCTGGTACTTAAGGAAGATAAGGGCAAATCGCGTACATATAAGCTTTATTCCGGAGACAAAGATACGGGAGTGGTCTTTACCACCGCCTCAAATAACGGCAAAAAGGATAAACTTACCATCGACACCTACTCTGCCGACAATTCCCAGGAATTCGTAAAAAGCGTGATCCGTTCCATACTCGCCTATGTCGACAGCTCGGATTACGACGGCCTCGGCCACGATATCTACAACAATGCGGTCCAGTACGGCAATTATTCTTCCAACGGGATCAAATTCTACTACTCCGAAGGATCCTCTGACGACATAGAAAAAGGATATCCCCGCCAGACCTTCGAAATAATTCCTTAAAACGCTTTTTGACTTTGTGTGATTTTTACCAATTCCATTTCCTCGAAACCACTTTCCTATAGTCAAAATTAAGGGATTCTGATATAATCTCTTTTATGATTGAGGGGAAACTGTCTCTAATTTCCAACAAAAATTTATTCCGCACTCATTCATAAATTTTTAAAAAGTGTAATTTAAGAAAGGCGGGCAACAAAATGGCAGAAAACCGTTACTACAAGGAGATCATGGCCCTCGAAGGGCTCAATGATTTCAAAGACGTTGTTGAACAGTGGCATCGTCTCAGCGAGAACATGAAGAAGCTTAAAGTCAGAAAAGCACCTGTGGTTCCCAACCTCCTTTGGGCCACCGATTCGGGTATCGACACAGATTACCTCATGGATCTGCTGACCGGGTTTGTCTATGATGAGGAAAATCTGCTCACTTTCTACGGCCAGCATACAAGAGCTGACTATTATATGGAATATGCACCTGATAAGAATTCCTTCCAGGAAATCTCCAAGATCGAAGAAAAGATCCGTATCGGCGCAGGTTTCCGTTCAGAATTCCACGGCCTTTTATTCATCGATGTTAATGAGTGGATCGGACATTTTAACGAAGAGAACTTCATCAATATGATGAAATACCTTCAGAGTCTTGATTCTGATATCATTTACGTATTCAATATCCCTTCATACAATCCGCAGGCTGTTGAGCAGCTTACTCACATCCTTGCACTTTTCTTCCATATCCAGCCTCTCGAGATGAAGCTTCCCGATATCAATGCTCTCAGCGAGTATGTTAAGAAAGCTATCGGAGAGTACGGTCTTACACTTGATGAAGAAGCCGAGAAGATGATCAATGCATCCGTAGCCCGTCTTAAGGAAGACCAGTACTTCGCCGGATATACTCTTCTTGATAAGCTGGCAAGCGACATAGCTTATTCTATCTACACCTCCACACCGCCCTTTGACGGAGTGATCAGCAAAGGTATGATCAATGCTTTTGCACCGGACGGAATATATGTCAGTGAGATGATCCAGAACAACGCGCGTATATTTACGTCGCAGTTCAATTACTAAAAGGAGGCTGTAAACCAAATGGCTAGTAATCAGATAAAAAATACAAGATATAAAGCAACCACCGGTCAGACCCGTTGGGCTACCGAGGAAGAGATCAAGCGCTCGGCTACAAAAGTAGACCTTCATGCTGCATCTTATCCCACAGCAGGTATCCCCGTAATGTCAGACGGTAATACCGCTTACCTTGACGGTACAGATACACATACACTTATCTTCGGTGCTACAGGTTCCAAGAAGACCCGTACATTCTGTATGCCTACCATCAACATGATGATCCGTGCAGGCGAGTCCTTCATCGTTACCGACCCCAAGGCCGAGCTCTACGTTCGTACGGCAGGCTTTGCAAAAGAGCGCGGATACAAGCTTGTCGTTCTTAACTTCCGTGATATCGGATACGGCGACATGTGGGATCCTCTTGCTCTTCCTTTCGAGTACTACACCACCGGCAGAAAGGACGAGGCTAACAACCTCATCAACGACCTTGCTGCTACACTTGCTGCAAGACAGAAGGAAAACTCAACCGATCTGCTCTATCCTCTGATGGCTGAGACACTTCTTACCGCTAATATGTACCTGCTCTTCGAGGCAGCTGCACAGGAAGGCGCGGTTAATATGCGAAGCCTTACGGCTCTCTGCTCACAGTCTGCTCTCGAGTCATTAAAGACCCTGGCCGGTAAGATGAGCTCACAGAACACCATCGGTATGCTCTTCAAGGGTACTCTCCTTGGTGAAAACGAGAAGACAGTCGGCTCCATCATGTCGGTTCTCTACGGAATGGTTTCAATCTTCAACCTGAACAAGAGACTTACCGATATGCTCTGCCACAACACATTTGATATGAGAATGTTCGGTCACGAGAAGACCGCTGTTTACATCATCGTTCCCGATGAAAAAACAACATGTCACTTCCTCGTAACCATGTTCATAAAGCAGGTATACGAAATCCTCATCGGTGAAGCTCAGAGACAGCCGACACTTTCACTTCCTATCCGTGTTAACTTCGTGCTTGATGAGTTCTGTAACATCCCGAAGGTTCCGGATATGCCGTCCATGATCTCCGCCGGTCGAAGCCGTAACATGAGATTCTATCTCATCGTTCAGTCTATCCACCAGTTGAAGGGTCGTTACGGTGAAGATGCCGATACTATCAAGGGTAACTGTGATAACTGGATCTTCCTTACATCCCGTGAGCGCGACCTTCTCTCTGAGATGAGCTTCCTGTGCGGTGAGATCCATGCATGGGGACCTGCAGGACCTGAAAAACGTCCTCTCATCTCCATCTCCGAATTACAGAGATTCAATAAGCAGAAGGGCGAGGTTCTCATCCTCCACGGACGTGAATATCCTTTCATCACATATATGGCGGATATCGATTCTTATCCTGACTTCGCTAACTACAAGGTTGTACCTATCCCGCCTATCGAGATACCTCACGTACCTACCTTCGACGTTATCAAGTTCACAACAAAGAACGCATTCCTTCCGGACGGTGTTCCTTTCAACGAGCCCGACTAATAAGATTCGGAAAACAGCTTAAGTATCTACCAAAAAACCCTGTATCGAATGATACAGGGTTTTTTTATTCCATTTAGCGCTATTACTCATTTTTTAATACTAAAACTTCCCACACCGCATAGCTCACATAACGGTGAAATCGTCATGCGCGCCTATGCGATGTGAGAAGTTTTAGTATTTTATAAATCCGCAACTGCTGCGGGACTCATCTTCACCGTAGCCGCTCTGATAATTTGCTCTGAAAGACGCATTTATATCACGGAGTTCCCTGCGTCCCTCAATGTAGTCATCATACATATCCAGTATTCCCACGGCACAGCCGTCACAGCTTCCGGAGACATTTCCTATGGATTCGTTAACTATCTGTTCACGTTCTTCTCTTGTGGTATCTTTTATCAATATGGATCTCATCTGTTTGCAGCCGCCTTCATCTCTTTTACGTAGGAAGAAACCTTCTCTACTGCCTCGTTTCCGCTTTCTGAGATCAAACGCACGATAGCGGATCCTACTATGACACCGTCGGATACCTGAGCCATAGTATGCGCCTGCTCGGGGTTGGAAATACCGAATCCGATGGCACAGGGGATATCGCTTACTTTACGAACTTTTTCGATCATCTCTCCAACATTGGTCGTGATCTTTTCACGAACTCCCGTTACTCCGAGAGAGGATACACAGTAAAGGAAACCTTCTGCAGCCTTCGCAATCTTCTCAATACGTTCATCAGAAGTGGGCGCGATCATATTGATGAGATCAACTCCGTACTTTTTACTTACGGAACGGATCTCCTCGCTCTCTTCGAAAGGAACATCAGGGACAATTATGCCGTCTATACCGGCCTCCGATGCATTCTTAAAGAATCTCTCATTTCCGTATGAGAAAACGGGATTGTAATATGTCATGAAGATAAGAGGCACCTCTGTCTTTGTGCGAACCCTTTTTACCAGCTCGAACAGATCATCCGTTGTGCAGCCGTTCTTAAGTGCACGCTCATCGGCTTCCTGGATCACAGGTCCCTCAGCTATTGGGTCTGAAAAAGGGATTCCGATCTCAATAAGATCTGCACCGTTCTCAGCCATTGCCAGTATCAATTTTTCAGTAGTTGCTATATCCGGGTCTCCTCCCGTTAAAAAGGGGATAAAAGCTTTCCCATTCTCAAATGCTTTATGTATTCTGCTCATAGTTTCCTCCTTCAATCAAAGATCTTTACACCGCGATATCTTGCGATCGCAGCCACATCTTTGTCGCCTCTGCCGGATACCGTTACAACCATGATCTGATCCTTGCTCATAGTAGGTGCAAGCTTTCTTGCATAAGCAACGGCGTGAGAGCTTTCTATGGCAGGGATTATTCCCTCCACTCTTGAAAGATACTCAAAGGCACTTACGGCTTCTTCATCCGTAATTGATACGTACTGCGCACGTCCCGTTTCATTGAGCATGGCATGCTCAGGTCCGATACCGGGATAATCCAAGCCTGCCGAAATAGAATAAACTTCATCGATCTGTCCGTATTCATTCTGGCAGAAGAGTGACTTCATACCATGGAATACTCCAAGCTTGCCGTTTGCAATGGTCGCCGCATTTCTCGGAGTATCAACGCCCTCACCTGCTGCCTCGCATCCGATGAGTTTAACCGACTCATCCTTAATAAAATCATAGAATGTGCCCATGGCATTGCTTCCGCCGCCTACACATGCCATTACCACATCAGGGAGTCTGCCTTCGCGCTCCATGAGCTGCGCCTTTATCTCTTCGCCGATTATCTTCTGGAAGTCGCGTACGATCATAGGGAAAGGATGTGGACCCATTACGGATCCAAGGACATAGAGAGTATCATCCATTCTTCCCGCCCATTCACGCATCGCTTCATTTACGGCATCCTTAAGTGTCATGGTGCCTGTTGAAACGGGATGAACCTTGGCGCCTAAAAGCTCCATACGATAAACATTGAGGGCCTGACGCTCGGTATCGGTCTTGCCCATGAAGATCTCGCATTCCATATCCATAAGAGCTGCTGCCGTAGCTGTCGCTACACCATGCTGGCCTGCGCCTGTCTCGGCGATGACCCTTTTCTTCCCCATCTTCTTGGCAAGCAGAACCTGGCCAAGCACGTTGTTGATCTTGTGTGAGCCGGTATGGTTAAGATCTTCACGCTTTAAATATATCTTTGCGCCGCCAAGATCCTTTGTCATCTTTTCCGCATAATATAATAACGAGGGACGGCCTGCATATTCATTTAACAGAGTCGTAAGTTCCTTCTTAAACTCCGGATCATTACTGTACTTGTTATAAGCCTCCTCAAGCTCATGTATTGCAGGCATCAAAGTTTCCGGCACATACTGTCCGCCGAAATCTCCGTAACGGCCTTTCTTTTCTCCCATTGTATTACTCCTTCCTGTATTCCTCTTATCCTCTGAGAGCCTTTAACATAGCTCCCTTGTCATTGCTGGTGACCATAGCCTCTCCTATGAGAACGGCATCGGCCCCGCATTCCCTGAGCCGTATTATATCACCCGGAGTGTGTATACCGGATTCAGAGATAAAAATTTTATCCGACGGTATCAGATGCCTCAGATCGATACTGTTTTGAATGTCCGTCTTGAAGGTCCTGAGATCCCTGTTGTTGATACCTACGATATCCGCTCCTGCAGACAATGCTCTGTCTATCTCTTCGGCTGAATGTGTCTCAACTATGGCCGCAAGCTTAAGCTCTCTCGCCACCGAAAGATATCTTTCCAATTCCTCCTGAGAAAGGATCGCAACGATCAGAAGGATCGCCGAAGCTCCCAGTGTCTCGGCTTCGTAGATCATATACTCATCCACGGTAAAATCTTTCCTGAGCGCCGGTATATCGGTAATATTATCTGTAATGGATCTCAGATATTTATCACTGCCTTTGAAATACTCCGGTTCCGTAAGCACCGAAAATGCATCCGCACCTGCTGCCCTGTAATCCGATGCTATCCTAAGAGGATCAAAATCAGAATCGGACACCATCTGGCCTTTTGAAGGTGACGCTTTCTTTACTTCACAGATAAAGGAGAGCTTTTCTTTCTTCAGAGCCTCTTCAAAAGCTTTCACACCGATGCGGCCGCTCTTTTCTCTCTCTTCAAGTGCTGCTTCCGCAGCTTTCAGTACTTCCTTTACGCTGTGCGCTTCCTTTTGGATATCGATCCTTTTCTTCGTATATGCAGCGATCTCTTCCAATATGTTCTTACTCAATTTATACCTCCGGGAATTCCGGTCTGCATTCATGACTTAATACTATGATCTGCAGCCCGGATCTTACTTCATATGAGCTTATCTGTCAGATCTCAAGAAAGTTCTTTAGGATCTTGCTTCCCTCCGGTGTAAGCACCGACTCAGGATGGAACTGAAGTCCATATATCTCGTAATCCCTGTGTCTTACAGCCATGATCTCATCATCATCTGTCTTGGCGATAACCTTCAGGCACTCGGGAAAATCCTCATTGGATACTGCAAGAGAGTGATACCTTGCAACCTTTACATGATCCGAAAGCCCGCAGAACAATCTTTCGCTCTTATCAAGCTTTATCTCGGACTGCTTTCCGTGCATCAGCTCCTTTGCATGTACCATCTTGGCCCCGAAGCTTTCGCAGATGCCCTGATGTCCGAGACATATTCCCAGGATAGGGATCTTTCCCTTGAAATACTGAACCGCTTCTTCAGATCTGCCTGCATCCTTGGGCCATCCCGGTCCCGGAGATATTATAAGTCTTGAAGGTGCGAGGCTTTCCATTTTCTCACATGTCATCGCATCATTTCTTATAACCCTGATATCCGGATCAAGAGTCCCGATCATCTGGTACAGATTATAAGAGAAACTGTCATAATTATCTATCAAAAGGATCATTCATTCCCTCCGCTTCTTCCATGGCAGTGACCACGGCTTTTGCTTTATTTACCGATTCCAAATATTCCTTCTCGGGAACAGAATCCGCAACGATTCCCGCGCCACTCCTGATATAGACTTTTCCGTTCTTCTTATAGGCAAGTCTGATGGCGATACACATATCCATATTTCCCGTGAAATCAAGATATCCTACCGCACCACCGTATATACCTCTCTTATCCTGCTCAAGCTCAGCGATAATGCTGCAGGCTCTGATCTTGGGAGCTCCGGAGAGAGTTCCCGCAGGCAGCACCGAATTAATGGCATCAAGTGCGTCCATATCGTCTCTTAAGCTTCCGCGAACGGTTGAAGCGATATGCATTACGTGAGAATACTTCTCAACCGTCATATATTTCTCAACTTCAACGGATCCAAACTTGCTCACGCGTCCCAGATCGTTTCTTCCCAGGTCTACGAGCATGTTGTGTTCCGCTCTCTCTTTCTCATCGGAGATAAGCTGTTTTTCGAAGAGAGCATCCTCTTCTTCCGTCGCGCCTCGCTTGCTGGTTCCTGCAAGCGGGAAAGTACGGAGCACCCCGTTTTCAAGCTTCACCAGTGTTTCCGGTGATGCACCGGCAACCTCCAAAGTATCACTTCCAAAGTAGAACATATAAGGCGAAGGATTGAGGGATCTGAGCTGCCTGTACACATTAAGAAGCGATCCTTCGTATTCCGCTGTCATGCAGTTGGAAAGAACTACCTGGAAGATATCACCTTCGTAAATATATTCCTTAGCTTTCTCAACCATGGCGCTAAACTGCTTCTCGTTAAATCTGGGTGTGACCGGTCCCAGCCTCTTTCCCGAGAACTCGGCAGAACCGGACTTTCCTGTATCATTTCCCTTACCCAGAGCATCTTTTATCATTCTCTCTATCAGCTCAGGTGCTTTCCCGTACTCGGCTTCAATATCCGCAAGCTTTAAGTTCACGATAAAGAATATCTGCTGTCTGAAATGATCAAATGCTATCAGCTTATCGAAAAGCATCAGATCAACATCCGCAAAGCCTTCCTTGTCATCCACATCAATGTCCAGAGTCTTCTCGTTGTATTTCTGATAATCATATGCGAAATATCCCATGAGACCGCCTGTAAAGGAAGGCATTCCTTCTACCGAGGGACTCTTGTATTCCTTAAGGAGAGCCCTTATCTCTGTGGCGGGATGGTCTGTATGATGCTCGTCAACTATCCTGTCGGCTATCACATCTCTTATCTTCAGTTCACCGTCTCTGCAGGTGAGCTCTAAGCTGGGATCACATCCTATGAATGTGTATCTTCCCCATTTGCCATGTTCCGCACTCTCAAGGATAAAGCATCTTTTTCCGGAAGCACGCAGTGCTCTGAGCACCTCTATGGGTGTACGTTCATCTGCAAGTATGGAAGATGATACGGGGACATATTTGTATTCACCGCTGTATTTTTTACATTCCTCGATGGAAGGAAATAACTTTAAAGCCATCTGCTCCTCCTTACTCGTTTGACGCCTTTGCAAAAGCTTCCAGTCTCTTTAATGCTTCACCGTTATCAATAAGCTCTGCAGCCTTCTTAACGCCTTCTGCCATGCTGTCTGCCTTGCCGCCGACATAGATGGCTGCGCCTGCATTTAAAAGTACTGTCTCACGCTTGGGACCTGTGATCTTGCCGCCAAGTATGTCTCTAGTGATCTGTGCATTTTCCTCGGGAGTTCCTCCAAGGAGTTCATCCTTTGAACATCTCTTGAACCCAAAATCTTCGGGGCATATCTCGTAGCTCTTATACCATCCGTCCTTAAGCTCGCATACCTTCGTAGGTGCGCTCATGCTGATCTCATCAAGCTTGTCTTCTCCGTAAACTATCATTCCTCTCTCTACACCCAAGCCCGATACTACGCTGGCAAGAGGCTCTGCAAGATATCCGTCATATACACCAAGTATCATGTATTTGGGCTTTCCGGGATTTGTAAGAGGTCCGAGGATATTGAATACAGTACGTACTCCAAGCTCCTTTCTTATGGCTCCTACATATTTCATCGAAGTATGATACTTCTGTGCGAAGAAGAAGCACATTCCGGGATCTGCGAGAAGCTTCTTACAAAGCTCCGGGCTCTGATCGATATTCACTCCAAGTGCTTCGAGGCAGTCTGCAGTACCGGACTTGGAAGAAGCGGCGCGATTGCCGTGCTTTGCAACCTTAACGCCGGATGCTGCTATTACGAAAGCCGATGTCGTGGAGATGTTAAAGCTGTTGGAGTGGTCTCCGCCTGTTCCCACGATCTCGAGTACATCCATTCCGTGATCGACCTGTACAGCATGCTCTCTCATGGCTGTTGCACATCCCAGGATCTCATCTACAGTCTCCGCTCTTGCACTCTTTGTCGAAAGAGCCGCAAGAAAAGCCGCATTCTGGGTCTGGCTGGTCTCGCCGCTCATTATCTCATTCATTACCGCATAGGCCTCATCATATGAAAGGTCCTGCTTGTTTACGATCTTCATGATTGCTTCTTTGATCATCTTTTAGTCCTCCTGTAAATGCGCTGTGTTGTTAATGTCGGGCAATCAGAAAAGCCTGCCCCGACATTGGTTAATGTCAGGACAGGCTCAAATTCTTCACCTGCGGTACCACCTGAATTGATCTGTTATAAATCAGCCCCTCTCTGCTCACACACCATCATGTGCTTCCCCTAAGTAACGGCGGGTTCTCCGTCAAAAGCTAATCCGTATCCTCCAAAATCTGATCGATACCTTTTGCCTCTGCCCTCCCGGAGCCATTCCATAAGCCTTGTTCTGCCGCATCTCACCACCGCGGCTCTCTGTCAGAATAAGTGTACCCTATGTACTATTTCCGGTCATCGGTTTCGGTTCTTTATGAAATTAGTTGTAGTATACGCGTATGCTCAGAAAAATGCAAGATAAATTTTTATCTTTATTTTTCCCTATTTACGCCTTCTCGCCCCAAATCTTGCGGTTGAGTTCGGCATCCTTGGCACCGATCATATCAAGAACAGCCTTTGCTTTCTTCTGCTCTTCGATAGCGCGGTTCTCATCCTTAACAAGGAGTTCCAGTGAACCGGAAATGGTGTCGATGTTGTTCTTAAACTCGTCAACCATCTCAGCTGTACGCTGACGTGCCACGCGGATGACCTCATCCTTATATGCTACGAACTGCTCTACAGTCTGCGCATTGAACGCTCTCTCGAGATCGCGCTTGTAAGCCTTCTTATCCATCGTATTGAAGATGAGGATAGCTTTCTGCTCATTGATATAGTCGTTCATCTTAAGGGCTGTAAGCTCTGAAGGCGGGATCTCTGTCTCAGAGATATTGGCGATACGTCTGATAAGGCCTTCGTCGATTCCCTTGTATTCCTTTATCTTCTTGATGATGATGATCTTAAGCTCCTGAACCTGAGCTGCAAGGATATTTCCTCTGATTCTCTTGTAGACATCATCGATCTCCTGCAGATAGCGGTTAAGCTCACTGATGATGATCTCGTTCTTCTTCTCGAAGATCTCGGGCTTCAGTGCGATCCACTGCATCTTATCGGCCTGACGGCTTGCTGCTTCCTGCCTCTTCTCGATCTCGTGAACCAGTTCCTTGATCTCTGCAACCTGAGTCTCAAGTGAATCATCTGTGATACGGGCAACGAATTCATCATGGGCATTCTCGATATCCTTGACCATGCTCGTCTTCATGATCTCGATATTCTTCTCGATATGCTCCTTGGAAAGTCTTGCCTGATTCTCGATAGCCTCGTAGTCAACACGTACGAAATTGATGAGATTCTCTATGCTGTCATACAGTCCCTTAGCCTTAACAGCCAGGGCGTACTTCTGAGCGTACTTGATGATCTCCTGCTCGATGGCATACATACCTGAATTGATATATATCCTGCGGATAACTCCGTCGAGAGTACCGCCGCATTCCTTAGCTGCCTTCTCGGAATCCGCAATAAGCTGCTTAGTCTCAAAATCCGCATTAGCCAGCTTATCGTAACGATAGAAGAGACCGCTGTCAGCCTTGATATTTGCAGGGTTCTCTGTGAAAGGATCCACTGCCGGCTCGTTATTGATCTCATTCTTATGGTTAGCCAGCCAGGAACGCTCGTCATCAAGATCGATACCGCCCTGAATAGCCTTACTGATATAAGCTGCTTTCGATGAAACAAAGAAGAGCCTTGCTTCCGAAAGATCCAACTCCATATCTTCCTCGTCACAGATCTTGTCTTCCTCCTTGAGGGAAACAACAACCTTCTTATTGCGAAGAAGCTTTAAGTCCTTGCTGGTCTTGGTATCAGCCTGGTTAATGACATGGAAGGATCTGTCCAGATCTATGGACACGCCCTGCTCGTTCTTCTTGCTGTCACGGAATCCGTTGATCAGCTTGTAAAGAACCGAGTTACCGGTACCTTCCATCTTGGTAGGCTCATACATAACGATAAGGATCGAATTCGTCTGATGCTGCAGAGCCTCCTTGAGGATGAGCAGATGCTCTGACGAATTGGAGTCCGTACCCGGTGTATCAAAGAATGTGAAGTTGATATCTCTGCAAAGAGGGATGGGATATCCCACTTCGATGACACCGTTGATATAGCCGGAGCCGTCTTTCTGTTCCTTGTTGGGGATATCATTTAACTTCTTGAGTATCCTGCAAAGCTGCTCATGCTGCTTAAGTCCCAGTTCAGCAACGGTTGCCGTCTCAGCTTCCAGAGACTTCCTTACGCCATCCTCTACATAGTTCTGTGACTTGGTCACTTCAAACTGATTGATGGCAGCATTCCAGATTATCTGTATATTATCGGGCTTCTCTTCTCTTGTGGTATTAAGAACGAAACTAACGCGGGGATTGTACTCGTTACGTATCTTGTACATCTTCGCAGTTTCGGAATTGATACTCTCGGGAAGGATACGCTTACCGATTATTGCATTGATAAAAGTTGATTTACCGGCAGAATATGTACCCACCAGACAGAGATTGACCTCATCCTGATCAAGCACAGCTTTGCGCTCATCGAAAAGCTTCTTGCGCAGACGGAACATCTGCTTCGTCTCCTGATTCTTCAACTGAGAATCAAAGGATTCAAGAGCTTCGCCGCAGAAATCGCTGATAGCCTCATAGATCTCGGAAACATTGGGCAATTCGATATAATCAGCGATCTTGAATATCTCTTTTTCTTTCTCTTCGTTATAATCCGCTACCTTCTTGCGGAAATCTTCGTAATCTATCTTGGTTCCCTTGAAGGTAAGATTGACATTTTCCCTGGAAAACTGCTCCCAGATATCGTCAAAGAAATTTGAACCCTGATTCTGCAAAAGGAATTCACCCGAACCCGGACTGTACTTTACCAGATGCGGACAGTCCTCGTAAGGAATCTCAACAAAATCACCTTTAAACCGTCCGAAGAATCTGATCTCCTTCTTAACGGGATGATACATTATCATGAGTTCTTTCATTTTATTACCCCCAAGATATAGATGAAATAACAGGCATTCTCAGAATACTCCAAAATCAAGTATATCGAAAATGCCTGCAGATTACAACATCATTATCTTCTTATTTTTATTATCATAAATGATTTCCGAAATTCTTCTTTCACTGCTACTATAGCTTGAGTATACCTCTGCTCACTCGAACTGTATGGCAGTCTCAAGAGCAACCTCCATCATATTTGTAAAGCTTGTCCTTCTTTCGTCGGCTCCAAGAGCCTCTCCCGTAATGAGATGATCGGATATTGAGAACATTCCCAGTGCCCTCTTTCCGGCCTTTGCAGCGTTCATATAAAGGGCTGCCGTCTCCATCTCGACACAGAGCACACCCATCTCAATCCATTTTGCATTTGCATCCGGTTGAGCATCATAGAACACATCTGTGGATAAAACATTGCCCACGTTATACCTAACCCCCAGTTTCTTCGCATTTTCCACAGCAGCGGAAAGCAGTGTAAAATCTGCTGTAGGAGCGTAAGTACCGGGAAGTTCAAACTGTCTTGCATAATTTGAATCCGTTGATGCGCTCATGGCAATAACAAGATCCTTGAGAGCGATCTCTTTCTTGTAGGCTCCTGCGGAACCAATCCTTATGATATTATCCACATCAAAAAAATTAAAAAGCTCGTAACTGTATATACCGATGGAAGGCATTCCCATTCCGCTGGCCATAACAGTCACGCGCTTTCCCTTGTATGTTCCGGTATAGCCCTGAACCCCTCTTATATCATTTATAAGTTTCGCATCTGTGATGAAATTCTCGGCAATAAATTTAGAACGAAGCGGATCACCCGGCATCAGAACTGTCTTTGCAAAATCTTCAGGTGTCGCATTAATATGCGGTGTAGGATAAGCCATTATTAAGTACCTCCGGGAAATGATTTTATCTTATCAGATGACAGAACGGCTTACCGAAAGAATCTCACCGTCTTCACCTATCATATATATGTAAGTATATCGTGCGGTCTTGAAAGTGACAAGGTAAAAACCTTCGGCAGCTTTTTTCGTTCCCTCGGAAGCCTTAGTTGCAGCTTTTACGGAAGGTGTTGCCGTTGCTTCTGTTGTTGCCTTCACTGAAGTCGTTGCCGTTGCTTCTGTTGTTGCCTTCACCGAAGTCGTTGTCGTCGCCTCCGCTGTTGCCTTCACGGAAGGTGTTGCTGTTGCTTCCGCTGATGCCTTCACTGAAGGGGTTGTCGTCGCCTCCGCTGTTGTCTTCACGGAAGTCGTTGCTGTTGCTTCCGCACTTGCCTTTGCGGAAGGTGTTGCTGTTGCTTCTGTTGCTTTTTCCTCTGAGCCTTCACTTGCCTTAGCTTCGGTCTTAGGAGTCGGAACATCATCGAATTCGGGATCTTCTTCCTCCAACTGCCATGACGAATGATGCTCTGTCACCTGATCCGCAGATATGCCTGCATCTTTCAGAGCAATATGGTACGCGGTATCCGCTCCTGCTTCGTCATGCTTTTTCAAAGTGCTCATATCCAACTTTTCTGCCGCATTGGAAGAAACCGACGGATTCTCATCCGCTCTGTTCTCCGATACAGCGACAGGCTTATCGTCACTGTCTTTATTACTTGCAGCCTCTGTTCCAGACTGCGCCTTATCATCATAACCGGAGCCCATTGCCTCATCTCCGTCCTGCTGCACTGCAGGTTCGGTCCCCTGTGTGACTTCAACAGTGGCGATCGACTCCTGATTATCACCCAGGCTTCCACTCTGATACATTGCACCGAGTATCGCATTTACGGCAACATCAGCATCGGTACCGTTAAGATCCATTTTTGAGATCATTTCCTCCGATGTCTTATCCAGAGTCTTAACATTTACAACGCGGCCGTCCGAATTAACTCCCAGCTCCACACCCGGATTAAGTTCAAGCGCAACAGTTCTGACTGCCTTGCTCTCATTATTCTTTCCGGCTATCAAAAGTGCCACATTGCAGACAAGCAGAAAAGCCGCAGCTCCCGAAAGAACTGCAGGAACAAACACACTGTAACGTGTGCGTCGTCTCTGCTTGAGATTCATGGGAACTATCGCATCCTCATCTGAAGCATTCTCAAGCCTTTCCTTTACCCCTTTAAGCACATCCGGTGCCGCATGGTAGCAGGCTTTTTTTAGTTTTTCCTCGGTTTCTCTTCTGTTCATCGGATCCTTCCTGACTTTATGCTTCAAACATCTTTTGGAGCTTCTTTATGGAACGGTTGTATTTAGAAAGAACCGTTGCAAGCGGCATATCCAGCATCTCGGCAATTTCTCTGTGCTTAAGCCCTGATACCGCATGAAGAAGCACGATCTGTGATTCTTCACTGTTAAGATTGGTAAGTGCAGCCTTCAATACCATCCTGTCTTCGCTTCCGAATTCGGCATTGTCGTCCGCTATGGCATCCCACTCATAATCCGGGATGTCCGCATATCGCTTCTGACTTCGAAGTTTCATCAATGCCAGATTCCTTGCGATGGTCATTATCCATGCCATGGGTTTGCCCTGTGTACGGTATTGATCTGCATTGAGGCATACCTTTAAGTATGTATCCTGCATTACATCCTCAGAGTCTTCTTCGTTCTTGAGGATAGAGAGAATGAATCCGTAGACAGCACCCTTGGTCAGCTCATAAACTTCATCAAGAGCCTGTGACTTACCTCTGGCAAGCTTACGCAAGTCTTTATCCAGTATTTTATTTCTTTCCTTCAGATCGTCCGACAGCTCATCGCCAGTCTCTGCGGTCATCAGTAAAAACAGCATAGTCGGTCTCCTTCCGGTATTATGATAATGCAGCTACCGGAGTATTTATTTCAAAAAAATTAAAAAACTTAAAAGAATCTTAAACATTAAAAATCCCACACTGCACAAAACTCAGACAGTGTGGGACATATTTTCAGTCAAGACTTGTTTTGATGATCTCTACAGCCTTATCCACTCCAAGCTTTCCGGTATTGATGATCAGATCGTAATACCTGCTGTCGCCCCACTCATGATTGGAGTAATAATTATAATAATTTGCTCTGTCCTTATCACTTCTGATACACATTGCCTCTGCAGCCTTTTCGGAAATATTATGCTTTGCGGCAGTATTCTTTATCCTGGTTTCCATATCAGCATGAACAAACACGTTCAGTATCGGTGACATCTCCGAAAGCACGTAATCGGCACATCTTCCGATGAAAATGCCGGGGCCTTCCGAGGCAAGTTTTCTCATGGTATTGAACTGTGCAAGATAAAGCTCCAGTGTCAGAGGTTTCTGAAAACCGGTGCCATAACTGTTTACACCCATTGCAATAGCGTACAGGAAGCTGTTGGTAGGACGTTCATCATTCTTCTCGAAGATTTCCTGTGCATAACCGCTCTTCTTGGCGGACTCTTCCAGTATCTCTCTGTCATAGAAAGGAATACCAAGCTCCTTGGAGAGCTTCATTCCTATCTCTCTTCCACCGCTCCCAAGTTCTCTTCCGATGGTGATCAACTGATTTTCTTTCATGTCGTAACCTCCTGCCGCCTGATGATTTGATTGATGTTCGCCCCCGCTTATTAAGAAATCGCCGATAAAAAAAGACATCCGCCGCTTTCTACGGAAGATGTCCATAAGTCATTACAATTCCGGCCGCGGAACAAAAGCACTATGCCGGTTCAGATCAGCCGACTACTTTCTTAACTGCTTCGATTACTCGATCTGCCTGGAAAGGCTTAACGATGAAATCTCTGGCTCCCGACTGAATAGCCTCAATAACCATTGCCTGCTGTCCCATAGCCGAACACATGATAACCTTAGCATTGGAATCGCCTGCTTTGATCTCCTTTAATGCCTGAATGCCGTCCTTCTCGGGCATCGTGATGTCCATAAGTACAAGATCGGGTTTAACTTCAGCGTACTTGCTGACTGCAACATTTCCATTTTCTGCTTCGCCCGCAACTTCATATCCATTCTTAGTAAGGATATCCTTTATCATCATGCGCATAAAAGCAGCATCGTCTACAACCAGTATCTTCGCCATTTGAACACTCCTCACAAAGTTTCAACTTCCCCTCTCATTCCGTTAAGGGGGTTCTCTGTTATTATAAACAAAATATAGCTTTTTGTCTATCTGTTATTTGGTACTTTTTTCCGTCTTTGAGTATCATATCACAATCACGCCTAAAAAACAAGTTTGCGCGAATAGTTTAAACTGCCGACGAATTGAGATATTTTTCCTGCTCCGGAGTAAGCACATCAATCTCTTTTCCAAGGAACGCAAGCTTCTTAACAGCCACTTCCCTATCTACATCCGCAGGCACATCTATGAGCTTTTCCTTAAGCTCTGCACCGTGCTCCACAAGATACTTTGCGGAAAGAGCCTGTATAGCAAAACTCATATCCATGATCTCCGCAGGATGTCCGTCTCCGCATGCGAGATTGACAAGTCTTCCTTCACCAAGTACCGCAAGCGTATTTCCGTTGGAGAGCTTGTAACCGATTATATTATTTCTGAGTTCGTGAGACTCTACTGCCATCTTGCGAAGACCCGCCATATCTATCTCACAGTCAAAGTGTCCGGCATTGCACAGGATAGCGCCGTCTTTCATCTCCATGAAATCTTCTTCTTCGATAACCTTATCGCAGCCTGTAACCGTAACAAAGAAGTCTCCGAGAGCAGCAGCCTTCTTCATAGGCATTACTTCGAAGCCGTCCATTACAGCTTCAATAGCCTTAACCGGATCGATCTCGGTAACGATGACTTTTGCGCCGAGCCCCTTGGCTCTCATGGATACCCCCTTGCCGCACCATCCGTATCCTGCAACAACAACGGTCTTGCCGGCAACAATAAGATTTGTAGTACGGTTTATTCCATCCCATACGGACTGTCCGGTTCCGTAACGATTGTCAAAGAAGTGCTTGCACTGCGCGTTATTAACGCGTACCATAGGGAACTCAAGCTTTCCGTCACGATTCATGGCTTCAAGTCTGAGGATACCTGTTGTCGTCTCCTCGCATCCGCCGATAACCTGAGGGATGAGATCCTTGAATTCGGTATGCATCATATGTACCAGGTCTCCACCGTCATCGATTATGATGTTGGGACCTATTTTAAGGACCGCACGAATATGGGCATCATACTCTTCCGGAGTACTTCCGTGCCATGCATGAACCTCAAGTCCATCTGCAACAAGCGCAGCTGCCACATCATCCTGAGTGGAAAGCGGATTGGATCCGGTGACAAACATCTCAGCCCCGCCTGCCTTCAGAACCTTGCACAGATATGCCGTTTTCGCTTCCAGATGAACCGAAAGCGCAACCTTTTTTCCGGCAAAAGGTTTTGTCTTTGCGAATTCTTCTTCAAGTGTACGTAAAAGGTCGCAATGATTCTTAACCCACTCGATCTTCATCGCGCCTGAGGGCGCAAGGTTTATATCCCTGATCTCACTAGCCATAAAATATTCCTCCGTATTAACTCTGCATAACCAAATGCAGTTTTTTCAGCACTCCAATATTTTATATTAATTGATGACTGTTTACAATAAAAAAGCACACCGCAAAAAGATCGGTGTGCCGGTTATTAAATAATACATCCGTCTCAGGATATCATGATGGATTCGATCTTAAAAGCATCGCCGCTCTTGATGGTCTGCTTGGCGATCTTCTCCTTCGCATCATCCTCTGTCTTAGCCTGTATAGCCTGTGAAATATCCGGAGTAAGAAAATATCCTCTGAGAAATCTCTCTGCGAGATATTCTCCGCTTACCATGTCAATGATAACAAAACGTTCTGTCATATTATTGCCCCCTAAAAAATAGAACCCTACGAATATGGTATTTTATCACACAACTCGAAAGAGTGCAAATTTAATTAAACATTTTCACCAAACTTTGATGTTCATAAAACATCAACTTTCATAAAACAGCTTTACAAATGTTCAAAATTCAAAACAACTTTTAAATCTCAAACGCTGCTTCCTGTCGTTCCGTTTGCTGTCAAAAATTGAAAACCGCCCCTGTCAGCGGGACGGTCCATTTTACAAAAAATATCCTTCATGCCGATGATTAAACTATACCCAACAGATACAGGATGAGAAACATAGCTACCATCGCCGCTAAAATAACGACAACACCCGAAATACGGATCTTAGCATCCGAAGCATCACTCCATGTTCCCTTGGGATCCATATTAGGATGAGCGTCAATAAAATCTCTGTATGACTGAGGATTAACGATCATCCATATAGACCATATGATACAAACAACAAGAGCAATAGCACATATTCCCAGCTTCATTCAAAAAAATCCTTTCCTCTGTAAAAATCTCTTTTTGTTATCAGATGACTGTATAAGTTGGAGGCTGAATCGGCCGCCGACACTCCCCGACACCGCCCAAATACCTGTTGAAAAAATCACACCGACGTATTCGGCTTTCGGCTGTATAGGCCGGCGGCTGAACCAGTCACCTTGCAGGCTAACAGTCATTAGCTCTGATTATATATATACCTATAATAGCTGTCAATATAAAATTTAACCAAAGTAATGCGTTATGGATAACGATCACACAACGCTGTCTGTTTTGATTCTAACCGCAACTATACCGGAAAAAAAAAGAATGCCTCAACTCCTGATAACAGAAGAATATAGCACTCACTGACTGCCGGCGACCGGAATCGAACCGGTACGATATTGCTACCACGGGATTTTAAGTCCCGCGCGTCTGCCAGTTCCGCCACGCCGGCATAAAGATGGAAGTTACAGGGCTCGAACCTGTGACCCTCTGCTTGTAAGGCAGATGCTCTCCCAGCTGAGCTAAACTTCCGTTTGTTACTACTGGGCTATCCAGTTTTCAATATTACATTAGATTCAACTTGCGAATCTCGCGACCCAGATCGGACTCGAACCGACGACCTCCGCCGTGACAGGGCGGCGCTCTAACCAACTGAGCCACTAGGCCTTAAGTCATTATTCAAATAATCCTAATCCGATATCGTTCAGGAAATGGACCTTCGGGGACTCGAACCCAGGACCGACCGGTTATGAGCCGGTTGCTCTAACCAACTGAGCTAAAGGTCCAGAACAATCTAATTATGAAAAAAAATAAGCCGATGATCGGACTCGAACCGATAACCTGCTGATTACAAATCAGCTGCTCTGCCAATTGAGCCACATCGGCGTATTTAACTAAGGAATAAATACGTAAAACTTTATTCAACTGTAGCTGTAAAATGATAACAAATTTCTTACCATTTTGCAACATCTAATTTTTATTATTTTGAATAAAAACTTCAAAATAATAATGACTCCGACGGGAATTGAACCCGTGTTACCGCCGTGAAAGGGCGATGTCTTAACCGCTTGACCACGGAGCCGTATACGGGTTACGAATCCGGCTACGGATTCTTTAAGCTTGGCTGTGCTTCGCATACTGCCTCGCTAAGCTCCCCGAGTTGGGCTCGAACCAACAACCCCACGGTTAACAGCCGTGTGCTCTACCATTGAGCTATCGAGGAATAAACAGATTTATCCGGGTACTTTTCCCCCGGTTAATCCTTCTTTGTTTCTTCTCTCTTTAGTTTTCAAGGTGTCGAGCACATTCAAAACTGAACACAGACTCTTTCGAGTTCCTTCTTCTTAAACTCAAGATCTCAAACCTTCAGGACAAGCCTTCGACCTATTAGTAACCTTCCGCTGAACGTATCACTACGCTTACACTT
>FMVK01000028.1 GCA_900102065.1 Lachnospiraceae bacterium XPB1003
CTCCTGATGCGGAGATCGATCTCGGATACTGGTTATGCAGAGGACGAATTTCTTAACTTAACGGCATTGGAACCGTCCCCATTGACTCCCACGCATTATCTCCGAACATGATCACATCACCTTCGCTTAACGAATGATTCTTGATCATCGCAAGTGACATCTGCTTTTTGATCATGGGAATAAAGAATTGCTGAGTAAGAGGAATCATTAAAAGCAAAAAGAGAACTATCACGATTGTCCCCATTTTGAGCCATGAACCCCGTCCCTTATTAGTCAATTCCAATTTTCAAATACCTCATCGATAATATTGTAACCACCATAGTCAGCTGCAAATACCTGATCTGCTTCCAGGCAACTCTTTGTGCAACCGTATTTTTCAAGGACTTTTTCTCTTAATTGTGTTATTTCTTCCGGATGACAGATATCATCTCTGGTCATATTCAGCGCTTTCAAGTTCTCATCCTCACACATAATTTGATATAGTTTATCATTAGAAGTATTCGGATCATCTGATATATAACACAGATATTCTTCTCCATCCATCGTAATATAACACTGATACATATCTGTTCCACTAATGGCAGCAAGATCACTTTCATATTCAGGAGAATAATACGTTTCACTCAAGGAATAAATCCATTTAAGCTTTACATCTGCATCCAATATTCCGACTTCACCGGAATGATAAGCAGCACCACTGGTTCCAAAGGAAGCCACAACTCCGGCACGATTTAAAACAGTTGCACTCCGTGCCCAGGTTTCATACCTGTACCTACATTGCAATTGTCCATTCTCCTCCTTGATCACTAAGACCAAGGTACTATCGTCTTCAATTGAATATATCCCTACACCCTTAAATTCTATCGCCATTTCCGGTATGCCATCCATGCCACAATCCAGATAATTAAAATCTATCTGTGTTGCATCATCTCGCCATTCCAGATTGTAATGCAAATATATAATCTCTTCTAATTCTGAAAGCGTGTATCCATCAGACATACAAAATGCCGGACCATATGGAGTAACACTTGAAGAATTATCAAAATACAGTTTTACTGTATTATTCCTGAATTTCTCATAAAGATCTACACTCTGATCATACTGCTCAACAAATATTTGATGATCTATATTATGGGAGGAATCAACGATCATATATTTAGCATTCAAGTCTTCATGATTCTCGTATAACCCCAAATAAAACAACAATTCAGAATAACCTATATCATAACTATCTGATCGTTTATTTTCATTTAAGTAATCATCTACTATATTTTTTATCTCTGTTATCTGTAATTGTTTTCCTGTGTAATCCCAATATTCACATTTATCATCGGATACACTTTTTGAATAACCACCTACTTTTTGAAGTCCAAAATCTTCATTTAACTTAAAGAATGTATACTCATCAATCTTATCATGATAATCCCAATATCCCATTATGCCCTGTTTCTCCAAATATCCGGTATGAAATATGGGAAAACCGAATTCCAGGCAATAAACTATTCCATCCTTAAATATATACATATTCTTATCTACGATCAGATCCGGAATATCATCATCATTAAAGTAAATCAAATAAAAATCTGTTATATTCTTTTTATCTTCAGGCACATTATCTGCTATTTCCTTATATGCTTCCTGATAGGATGCAAACGTTCCCTCGTATTCTATTGCATCCAAAACATCGGGTTCGCCTTCCATAATGATCTGATCATCCTGAATATCTTTCGTCTCTTCTTCGGAAGGAAGTTCGGGATCAGTCTCTATATTTGTCTGCTCATCACTTACTGTCCGGATATTATCCTCTGAAAGTTCTGTATTCTCCACTGTCTCGTGTTTTAATGTACCGCACCCACTAAGACAAATAACAACAAGAAAAGCCACGGTTGTCACCAATATAGAGGCTTTACGACTGCGAAAAGCTTTCATCAATATATCCCTAACCAAATGCATTATTTCATCTTTCTCCTTCACACTTTAACGTCCCCCAAAACCGACTATGCAGCTCTCATAATAGCCATCGCCGGTAGTTCGGGGACCACTCAACACCTCAAAACCATTCCTTGTGACTCATTATTTCATATGCTACAATCAATTGACGAATGAAAGCAGCTACGGATTCAACATGTAAACATTTTCCAACTGATCTCAAAGATGAACAAGACTGATAATATAACCACAGATAAAATAATACCACGATTACCTGAAAGAATTAGGATTCAATGTCTTCCTACTCCATTTATTGCCTTCATTCTTGGTTCTTTTTTATTCACTATCCTTCTTGCTATAAACGGATTCCTCATTCCCGGTGGTGGAAGCATATTGAGCGGAGACAATTTTGATCAGTTCTGGTCATTTTCATTTTCTTTACTCCGTTCACTCAAGGGCGAGCAGGATTTTTGGTACTCATTTTCACTGTATGCGGGATCAGGCACTATTCTTGCATATCTTGTATACGCTTTCAATCCTTTCAATGTTTTATACCTAATACCAGGGCTTTCCATTATCACAGTGTCTCACATCATATCCGTGATCAAGGCTGGTCTTTCTGCTGCAGCTTTTTCACTATACTCCACCAGAGTGCTTAAGCAGGATAGGAAATCTGCACTGGTCTTTTCGCTCTGCTACGCTTTCAGTTCCTGGGCGGTTACAATGAGTTCAATCTATAACTGGATTGATTGTCTTTATATTTTTCCAATCATGTAGTCAACGGGGACGGTTCTCATCGGCTCCCTCGGAGTCAGTTAGAACCGTCCCAATGCCGTTAAGTTAAGAAATTCGTCCTCTGCATAACCAGTATCCGAGATCGATCTCCGCATCAGGAGATCGATCTTTTTTGAACCTATAATA
>FMVK01000004.1 GCA_900102065.1 Lachnospiraceae bacterium XPB1003
AGAGTAATGATCCTTACGCTGAATGATGACGGAACATTTGTTATGGAAACAGATTATGATCAGACGAAGGATAGTATTGTGAATTGGTATTATACCAATGAGGACGAATTCGTACTAAAGGCTCTTGGCGTAGAAACGATAGAATTGGCTAATGCTTTGGCTAAAACACAAAATTGCACTTACGAGGACTACAAGGAGAGCTTTACAAGTGGATGGAAGAAGGGATTTGATTCATCCTTTGAACAATCAAAGAACAGTAAGCAACAGGAAAAATGGAATGGGGAGGGGACTTACTCTGTAGATGAAGATAAAATCTCACTGGTAATAGATGGTACAGTTAAGTCTGCTGGAATAATACGGGGTGATCAAATTTCATTTACTTTGGCGGATTCCAGCATTATGTTGTTCACTAAAACAAATGAGAATTAAAGTTAGTTTAATAATTAATCAATAGTTGATAGTTGCAATTTCGGTAGGATGAAAACTAAAAATGTTCTGGAAATATGTTTAATAGTGCTTGCTGTAGCGTTTATCGCCCTATTTGCAGGGGGACTTTTTGTGCTGTGGAAACTAAACTCATACACAGCAGGCAATTGGAAAGTCGAACATGATGTGCGTGACAGTATAGAGTGTGTTTATCCGGAGTTAGATTACTCAATAGTATCCCGGAAAATATACAATACTAAAGTGGAAGGACAGGAAAAGATTGTTTGGGAATTAGAGATCAAATGTAAAGATACTGATAATACATATACTATTTATGATATTAATAATAAAACGGAAGAACGGATGTACTTCCAAGTTGCCGATTATGCTGCCATGCATTTTGATTATATCGAAAAGATCATGGATGACATTGATGAACAGTATGACCTCGGAGATCATAGAGTGGAATATGAAAATGAGATTTATAAGTGGTCAAGATATGAGTTTGAACTAACAGATATAGATAAGGCAGAGGTCGTTGAAGATCAGGTCTCTAAAATATATGATGGAGCACTGGCAGCCTCTAAGGGTAGTTGGCCCGTCAATATAATATGTGTGGTAAGTTACGGAGATAAAGAAAAAGGATTTTTCACCAGAGACTTCTATAGTAAAGGAACTGTCACAATGGATGAAAATGAGCGGAAAGCTTATATAAGAGAAAAATTGGAAGAGCTTAAATAAGTCATTTAGATTTGGGGAGGAACACCGGTTAATTTCTATGGATGATAAGATAATCATAATGTTTAAGAATATGAAGACAGGAAGCAGTGTCGATCTGGAGGTGCCTGCAAACCTGTCTGCAAACGAATTTATAAATGGCCTTAATAAGGGGCTTTCTCTTGGTATCGATATGGAGGATCCAAAAGAGTGCTATATGAAGTCTAAGGATCCGATAGCGCTGATCCGCGGAGAAGCTACACTTGAGGAGATAGGATTAAGAAACGGTAGTACCGTTTTTTTTGATGATGATAAGCGGGAGGATTTATGAATTACAGGATAACGATCTACAACTCCCGGATTTATAAGGAAGTGATCATAGATTCGGAGAGCTTTAGGGAATTGAGTATAGGAACCGGAGAAGAGTGTCAGGTTGCTCTTGTTCAGGGAGACTATAAGACAGATTTCAAGCTTCTTGTGAACCGGTCTAAAGATACCTTTAGTATATCCTGTGATAAAGAAGTATATATAAGAGGGAAGGAAGATGCCCATGAGGATATTCATGAATTTGAGCCCGGAGACAGTATAGTTGTCAGATATTTGGATTCGGATGAGGATGTTATTTTTATTGACTTCATGATCGATTTTGGAGTTATTCAGGATAACTACAATCTTTCGATACTTATCCCCGAAGGACGTAACGTATCGGTAGGTGGTGCAAGCGGAAGTGATATTTTCATCAATGACAGCAATTTATCCGGGAAGACAGCACTGTTGTCTCGAAGAGATTCGGGATGGCTGCTTGATACGGGGACACTTTCTTTTGGCGTAATGGTGAATGGTTTTCTTCATAAGGAAGCTGAAGTCGCACTGAAGGACAGTGACTTTATCTGTATAAACGGGTACTTCTTCTATCTTGAGAAAGGTAAGGTCTATACCACAGATTCCGGAAAAGTGACGACCACTCTTTCGTCCTCTCTTATAGAACTATCCGAAAATCATCTTAAGTATCCGAAATTCATCAGGAGTGTACGTCAGCAGTATGAGGATCCGGATGATAACATTAATGTGCTTCCGCCTCAGACCGCTCCGGCCAAGCCTAAGAAAAATCTGCTCCTTAGCCTTATCCCGTCTTTGACAATGCTTTTTGCCATGATCCTCTTGAGAGGAATGATGGGCGGGAGAAGCATGCTCTATGGCCTGTATTTTGCTATTACAATGGGGATCGGAATAGTTACATCTGTTATTACGTATTTCAGCGGTAAGAAGGAATATCGTAAGCAGATGGTTGAACGTGTTGAGAAGTATAATAAGTATCTTGATGATAAGGAAAATGAGATCATGGAAGCTCGTGATAACGAGAAGAATATTTTCCGCAGAAGATACTACTCGGTTGAAGAAGAGATAACATTTATTGAAAGATTTGATTCCAGATTATTTGATAAATCAACTGCCGATAAAGACTTTCTCGATGTGTATATCGGACGGGGCAGAGTAGAGTCGGTATGTCCGATAAAATACAATGCGCAGGAATTTGTATCTCTTGATGATCCTATGATGGAATATCCGGAGAAAGTTCACGATAAGTACCGCTTTATTGATGATATGCCTGTCGTACTTCATCTGGCAGGAATCAACGCTGCCGGAGTAATAGGTGTACGCAGTAAGTTGTATCAGATGGCCAAAAACCTGCTGATATCTGTTTGCAGCGGATATTTTTGGAATGATGTTAAAGTATTCATGGTTATGGATGAGATTGATGCACCCGACTTTTCATGGATAAGGTGGTTTAGACATCTGACTTCGGAAAACAGCAGGATGAGAAATCTGATCTATGATGATCAGAGCAGAAAGAGCGGGCTTGGATTTCTCTACGAAGAACTCTCAACCCGTGACAGTATGGATGAAACGACATTAAGAAGCCTGCCTTATTATGTAGTATTTTTATACAGAACAGATAAGATCATGAATCATCCTGTGATGAAGTATGTGGCAAAGGCAGAAAAGCTGCATTTCTCATTTATATTCTTCGAAGAATATGAGGAGATGCTTAATAAAGATTGTGATATTAAGATCTACCTTGAACCTCAGGATAACAGAGGCTATATTCAGAAAGCTAAGGATGGCAGAACTGTTCAGAGCTTTGTATATTCTCATGTGGACAGAAAGACAGCAGAGATGTGTGCGCTTCGCCTCGGATGTGTATATGTGGATGAGATAAGTCTGGAGAGTACTCTTACCAAGAACATCACTCTGTACAAGCTGCTTGGAATAATGAATGCCTATGATCTCGATCTGGCCTCCAGATGGAAACAGTCGAAGGTTTACGAGAGTATGGCCGCACCAATAGGTGTTAAGAGTGACGGAAGCATATTGAGTCTCGATCTTCATGAAAGATATCATGGCCCGCATGGTTTGGTTGCGGGAACTACAGGCTCCGGTAAATCGGAACTGCTCCAGTCCTATGTGCTGTCTATGGCAACTCTTTTTCACCCCTATGAGGTCAGCTTTATAATCATAGACTTCAAGGGCGGCGGAATGGCAAATCAGTTCAGGGATCTTCCGCACCTTAATGCTGCTATCACCAATATCGACGGTAAGCAGATAGACAGATCCCTTATATCTATAAAGGCGGAGCTCCTTAGGAGACAGGAGCTTTTTGCAAAGTATGACGTCAACAGGATCGACGACTATATCAAACTCTTCAGGGAAGGAAAGACGGATATTCCTTTGCCTCATCTTATCCTTATTGTTGATGAGTTTGCAGAGCTTAAGAGCGATCAGCCGGAATTCATGAAGGAACTGATCTCCGCTGCGAGAATCGGACGATCCCTCGGCGTACATCTTATACTTGCGACTCAAAAACCTGCCGGTGTGGTCAATGATCAGATCTGGAGTAATTCGAGATTTAAGCTTTGCCTTAAGGTGCAGGATCAGAATGACAGTAAGGAGGTACTGAAGTCTCCGCTTGCTGCCGAGATCAAAGAGCCGGGCCGCGCTTATCTGCAGGTGGGCAATAATGAGATATTCGAATTATTTCAGTCGGCATACAGCGGTGCACCTACACATGTCGGTGATACAGAGAGTAAGAGAGCTTTCGAGATTGATGCAGTATCATTATCAGGAATGAGAATGCCTGTCTACAAGCAGAAGCCTGAGAAAGCTGAAGGCGATGAGACAGAGCTTGATGCGATAGTTAATTATATTAATGGATATTGCGAGAAAAAGAATATTAAGAAACTGCCCGGAATCTGTCTGCCGCCCCTTGAGGAATTGATCCCTTATCCTGAGCGCATGGAGACGGAAGGGACAGACATCATTGTTCCTATCGGTATATATGATGATCCCTCACATCAGGAACAGAAGGAATTGTCGGTTAATTTCTCTCAGAATCATGTATTTATACTTGGATCATCACTGAGCGGAAAAACCTATCTGATCCAGAGCATGATCTATGGCCTGGTATCAAAGTATTCGCCGGAAGATGTGAATATTTACATTATGGATTTTGCATCCATGATACTCAGATCGTTCGAGGGACTGGGACATGTCGGTGCCGTTGTGACGATAAATGAAGATGATAAATTAAAGAACATGCTTCAGTTCTTCAGCAAGATGATAGAAGAGAGAAGACAGATACTTGCTAAGATCGGATTGAGTTCTTACAGCGCATATCGTGAAGCAGGTTATAAGGAACTTCCGCAGATAGTTCTTTTCCTTGACAACCTTACGGCATTCAGGACGGCTTTTCAGGAGCATGAAGATGAATTCATAAATATATGTCGTGATGGCGTTGCAGTGGGACTCTCCATTGTTGCTACCAATCAGCAGATGGCAGGAACCGGCTATCGTCTGCTGACAAACTTTGCTGTTCGCATCGCGCTTCACTGTAATGAGAAGACTCAATACTCGGGACTGTTCGATTCACCTTCCTTACAGCCTGATGATCATCCCGGAAGAGGTATTATCTCGCTGGATAATAATCTCAGAGAATTCCAGTCCTATATTGCTTTTTCTATGGGTAAAGAGGTTGAACGTAATTCTGCCATTAAGGATTTTATCGAAAAGATCAAGATACAGGGGGAAAAAGATCAGTGCCATCGCATCAGTTCCCGATAAGATAACAGATGAGTTTATCATGTCTGTATTTGATGAGAAACCGCTCTATGATAACAGACTTCTTGTGGGTGTGGGCTACAAGGATACAAAACCTGTATTTGTAAATATGGCTGAGAATCCGCTGATGGGAATCTGCGGAAGTGACGAGATGGGAAGGATCGGTTATATCAGATATCTGATAAACGAGTATGCTGCCAATAGTGATAATTCGCCTGTGCGGCTGTATATTGCCGATGATCCGGATGCTGCGCTTCGGTTCTCGGAATCGTTGGATATTACCAAAGAGTATTCATCGAGCGTTAGTGATATAGTCGATATGCTTGAGAAGGTTCATGGTATTGCAGAGAGTCGTTATGAGAAGTGGAAGAACGACTCGACAGCATTAGACGACGAGCCGTTGGTGATCTTGCTGCTTAATTCCAAAATGTCAGCAGATGTTTTGGTATCAACAGATGAGACCGCAACGCAGTTTAGCAGTATAGTCAGAGAATATGCAAAGTGCAGGGTATGTATTCTGATCGCCAATGCCGAAAACAAGATGGGTTCTTCCTATGGCTCCGGTCAGATATTATCTGCACTCAGGGATTCCGGTAATCTGCTTATCTTCGAAAATATCGGAGATATCAAGATACTAAATATCCCCATGGCTTCAGTTCGAGCCTTCAAGAAGGCAAACGGAGCAGGTGATGCCTTCTATCTCCGCGGAAATGATCTGATCAAATTAAAGACACCTCTGTCTGAATGACAGGGGTGTTTTTTTATAGCGATCCAAAGTGGTTGAAACGTATGGTTTTACTTGTTTTTCGGTGCATTGATGGTAAAATTATATATATGATTTTCATAATCATGGCTAATTATTTAGCAGGTCTTTAACGGAGGTTATTTAACTGAAGTTAATCTTGGAGGGAGTCGTTCGATGGTCATTACGGGTTTAACATGTTCGGGGTGCGGTGCTGCCCTTGAACCTCAGGGAAATCCCACAAAAATAAAGTGTCCTTATTGTGATACGGTCAATATAATACGCAATTCCGGAAATGGGCGATCTATATTCGAAGAGCAGAATATTACCGGCGGGACAGAGTTCAAGCTCAATAAACCGAGACTGCACAAGTGTATAGTTGATGTTTTGGGAATGCCTGAAACTCCGCCACTCGATATATATAAGAATTCGACTGTAAAAAGCGTCAACAGGCGCATGATCCCGGCATACTGGTTTACTAATATTTCAGGTATGGGCACAGCCCAGTACGAAAAAGGAATGGATCGCCAGTACAGCGAGATACAGGGCAGCGGTGAGAATATGCATTCTGTTGAGAAGCATCGCACGGAATGGTTTCCTATGAGTATGTCGGTCAATGATACATGCAGTTTTCTGATGGCAGGAAACCGTAAATTTGAAAAAGTCATCAGTGTCTTGTACGGCATGCACAATAAACCCGAGATAATCGACATTGCAAGGGCTGAAGTAAATGACGGGGCCACAATGGAAGACTACGATATTCAGGATTCCGATATATTCAACAGACTCGTTAAACCTGCAATGGATGAACATTTAAAGCAAAAAGCCGTACAGTCACTTGGGCAGAATGACGTCAGGAATCTCAGTATGACCGGCACCATGGTCATGAACGGAGATGTGAAAAAGATCCTGCTTGCGATCTATGAGATCGTTATCGAGTATGGTGGAAAGGATTACATTTTCTATCTGTCGAATGACGGAAACAGATATTCTGTGGAAGCTCTTCCCGTGGATCAGCAGAGGCTTGCGCAGGTTAATGCACTTAAGAAGCGCATAAATGATATCAAGGCCGGCAATTCGAATAGTCTGATGACATTGGGAATAATACTTGCCATTACCGGTATCATAACTCTTGCCATAGGAGTAGGCATTATCGCACTCATCGGAGGCGGTGTGTGCATTTATCTGGGATACAATAACGGTAAACAATCTGAGGCCGAATTGAATTCGGTTCAGACTCAGCTGAATAATCTTATCGCCGAGAAGGATGCCGCAAGACGTTCGTTTATAAACGATAAAGTGGCTCTTCAGGGGGTGCTGAGTGATGTCAGCGGAGATGCATCGGCATTTGAATGAAGTATTAAATGAGGGTTAATTAATAATAGGGAGGTTACGCATTATGGGGTCTAAAAGAAAGTCACTGAAAAAACTTCTTCTCAGCAGGATCATGATCTCTGTTTTTATCATCATCGTGATAATCACAGAGTTCAACATGAGCAGACAATCCACTGAGGTTCAAAATCTCACCAGGGATGTGCTGGCCAGAGAGTCTGTTACTTATTCCAGTGAGATCTATAACTGGTGGAATACTATTGAGACGAGAGTAATGCAGACGGCGGATGTCTGGAAGAATTCGCCGTATATGACCAATACTGAAGCACATGAACTCCTTTTATCCCTGACTGCTGCCGATCCCGATTCACAGGATATCTATGTAGCTAACGGCAAGGATAACAGCTTCCTCGACGGTTCCGGATGGGTCCCTGATGACACTTTTGTTTTCACCGACAGAGCCTGGTATCAGGGGGCAATCAAAGCCGGTGGCGCTATCTATACATCCGATCCTTACGTGGATGCATCTACGGGAAAAACATGTCTTGCATGTTCCATACTTTTATCTGAGGACAAGGTTCTCAGCAGTGATATCACATTTGATCAGATGGCAGACAGGATGAAGGCTTTTCAGTCCAGTTCTCCGGATGTATCGATATATATTATCAATAAGGATTCGGGCGATATCCTTTTAAGTACCAATGAAGATGTTGTCGGTACAAGTATTTCCGATTCACAGGATGATGTGATCAAAGGTCTTTCAACTGTTTTCTCGGATCTTGATCTTGGCAATTCCTTTACCGATAACAAGGTCAAAGATGCCAAGACGGGAAAAGGTAAGATGCTCTATGCTGCTACCGCTGTTGAAGGAACTTCATGGGTGGTTGTAAGCGCAACTCCCAACAGCTTTGTTATGGGTAAGCTTATCCCTTCACTCAATATGAGTCTTGTGATAACACTTATCTGTCTGGCTGTTCTTGCTGCATTCCTTTATTTCGTCATCAGCAAATATCTTAATCCCGTATCCACAGTTACGGGTAAGATAGGAGATCTCACAAGCGGAGATTTCACTACAGATATAGTACCCGAGGGCAATAATGAGATCACGACTTTAAGTGAGCAGCTCAATGATTATATTGAAAGAATGAAGGACATGCTCACTCATCTGACAGATATAACCGGAGATATGAAGGACAGTGCGGGACAGTGTGCGGAGATATCCGGAGGACTCAGCAGATCTAATACATCACAGGGAGAGTCCATAGAAAGTCTTAATGAGTACCTGAGCGGTCTTAATCAGTCTATAGAGGATGTGGCAGCTGCAGCCACAGAGCTTGCAACCGTATCCAGCCAGCTTGCGTCAAATTCCGACGAAGTCAGGCTCATGTGCGAGGAGACAGTTAAGGCTTCCGAGAGCGGTAGAAATGAAATGAAGGATATGACTCAGTCCGTAACGATATTAAATGATACCATCGGTGAGCTCACTGCCATAATCCGGATGACAGCAGATACTGTGGATGAGATAAAGGGTATCACGCTTACGATTGGCGACATATCGTCTCAGACCAATCTGTTATCCCTTAATGCTTCCATAGAGGCTGCAAGAGCAGGTGAAGCAGGCAGAGGTTTTGCTGTTGTTGCGGGAGAAGTAGGAGCACTTGCCAACCAGTCTTCCGATGCTGCGGCCCATATCGATCAGCTGGTTGAGACCATAACAGACAATATTGCCAATATCAGCAGGAAAGCAGACGATTGTATCAAGGATATGGATAAGTGTCTTGCGGGTGTGAGTCGTTCTAATGAATCCTTTGATTTTATCTATTCCGATATTACCAAAGCTACCAATGCCATTACGGATATAGCTGACGGAATAGGAAGGATCAATGATGTAGCTTCCAACAATGCTGCCGCAACCGAAGAGCAGGCTGCAACAGTTAATCAGATCCTCGAACTGTCAGGTACAATTGTCAGAGACAGTGAGAAGATATCCGAAGATACGGGAAGCCTGGCAAGCGTTTCTGAAAAGCTCAACGGTTATTCGGCAACTATCAGTGATGATCTGAAGAATTTCAAATTAAACTGATTAAGTACTCGGTCTGAATAATAAATCCCAAATATCTTCCTTATCGGGGTGTCGGTAAGGAAGGTATTTTTTGTATACAGTTCGGTTCTAAATATTAGCACTCACCTCTTGACAGTGCTAACAATTCGTACTAAAGTGTGATATAGAGATTAGAACATCAGTAGTCCTTTAACATTGCGGCAGCTGCATTAATGCTGCAGGGGAGGCGTTATGAATATACAGAGATTTACACAGAATTCGGTAACGGCACTTCAGAATACAGAGAAGCTTGCGTACGAATACGGCAATCAGGAGATAGAGGAAGAACATCTCTTATATGCGCTGTTGGAACTGGAAGACAGTCTGATACTCAAACTGATCGAAAAGATGGAGATCAATAAGGAGCACTTCATCGACAGAGTTAAGCAGGGACTGGAGAAGAGAGTTAAGGTTCAGGGAGGCCAGGTTTATTTTGGCCGTGATATCAATATGGCATTAAACGGTGCGGAAGATGAAGCGAAAGCCATGGGGGATGATTACGTATCCGTGGAACATCTTTTCCTTGCCATGATAAAGCATCCTAATAAAGAGATAAAAGCAATCTTTACGGAGTATGGTATAACCAGAGACCGTTTCCTGGGAGTGCTTGCAACCGTAAGGGGCAATCAGAGAGTGACCAGTGATAATCCCGAAGCTACCTATGATACTCTTGAAAAATACGGCCAGGACCTGGTGGAAAAAGCAAGGAATCAGAAGCTGGATCCCGTTATCGGAAGAGATGCGGAGATCAGAAATGTGATACGTATCCTGTCAAGAAAGACAAAGAACAATCCGGTACTCATCGGTGAGCCCGGTGTGGGAAAGACTGCCGTGGTCGAAGGACTGGCACAGAGGATAGTGCAGGGGGATGTCCCCGGCGGACTTAAAGATAAGAAGCTTTTCTCTCTCGATATGGGGGCCCTTGTTGCAGGTGCAAAGTACAGAGGAGAGTTCGAAGAGAGACTTAAAGCGGTTCTTGAGGAAGTAAAGAAATCGGAAGGACAGATAATACTGTTCATAGATGAGCTTCATACCATAGTGGGAGCCGGCAAGACAGACGGAGCCATGGATGCGGGAAATATGCTAAAGCCCATGCTTGCAAGAGGCGAGCTTCACTGTATCGGAGCAACAACACTAGATGAATACAGGAAATATATTGAAAAGGATCCTGCGCTGGAGAGACGTTTTCAGCCGGTACTGGTGGATGAGCCGACAGTAGAGGATACGATATCCATTCTCAGAGGACTCAAGGAGAGGTATGAAGTCTATCACGGAGTAAAGATACTGGATAATGCACTGGTGGCGGCAGCTACTCTTTCGGACAGATATATTACAGACAGGTTCCTTCCGGATAAGGCAATAGACCTTGTGGATGAAGCCTGCGCCATGATCAAGACAGAGCTTGATACTTTGCCCACAGAGCTGGACGAGGAGCAGCGAAGGATCATCCAGATGGAGATAGAGGTTGCCGCTCTTAAGAAGGAAGATGATAATCTTAGCAAAGAGCGTTTGGAGGATCTCTCAAGGGAGCTGGCTGAGACCAAGGAATCCTTTGCCGTTAAAAAAGCACAATGGGAAAATGAGAAGAGTGCTGTCGATAAGCTTTCAAAGATCCGTGAACAGATAGAATCCGTTAATAATGATATCCTGATAGCGCAGCGAGAAGGAAATCTCGAGAAGGCGGCGGAGCTTTCTTACGGAACACTGCCGGCACTGAAAAAAGAGCTGGAACAGGAAGAGGAGCTGGCAGGAAAGAGAGAAGCCAGACTCGTTCATGAGAATGTATCGGAAGATGAGATAGGACGCATAATTTCAAGATGGACGGGAATACCTGTAAGTAAGCTTAACGAATCGGAAAGAAGCAAGACCCTTCATCTTGATGAACAGCTCCATAAGCGAGTGATCGGACAGGATGATGCGGTACGCAAAGTATCGGAAGCAATCATCAGATCCAAAGCCGGTATCAAGGATCCCGGAAAACCAATAGGTTCATTCCTTTTCCTCGGACCTACCGGTGTGGGAAAGACCGAGCTTGCCAAGACCCTTGCCGATACTCTTTTTGATGACGAGAAGAATATGGTCCGTATCGATATGAGTGAATATATGGAAAAGCACTCTGTATCCAGACTGGTTGGAGCGCCTCCCGGATATGTGGGATATGATGAGGGCGGCCAGCTTACGGAAGCGGTTAGGAGAAAGCCTTATTCTGTGGTACTTTTTGATGAGATAGAAAAGGCTCATCCGGATGTATTCAATATACTGCTCCAGGTTCTGGATGACGGACGGATAACCGATTCACAGGGAAGAACGGTTGATTTTAAGAATACCATCATCATCATGACATCCAATATCGGTGCCCAGATACTTCTTTCCGGCATAGATGATGACGGCAATATCACGGAAGTGGCGCAGGATGCGGCTGAGGATCAGTTAAAAGCTCATTTCAGACCTGAATTCCTGAACAGACTCGATGAGATCATCATGTTCAAGCCGCTGAGCAGGGATAATATAGACGGAATAGTAAGCCTTATCATGGATTCTCTGAATGCCAGACTTGCAGACAGGGAGATATCGGTGGAGCTTACGCCGGAGGCGAGGGAATATATCGTTGAGAACGGTTATGATCCGGTTTACGGAGCAAGACCCTTAAAGCGTTATATCCAAAAGACAGTTGAGACGCTATCGGCAAAACTCATCCTTGCTTCGGATATTTCTCAGGGTGACAGCATACTTATCAGACTGAACGGGGAAGGGCTTGAGGCAATAAAAAAATAATTTTTAAAATAATTGCAATAATATCTCCAAATCCTGCGTTGTTGTATTAAGAAGGCAGGAAAACGGAGGTGTTCGTATGAAAGTTCTTATCGCTTGTATAATATGGATGATATTGGTTGTGATAATGTCCTCACATGACGGATTGTTCGATGCTGAAGAATATGACGGAAAAGGTGACCGCTCAAAGAGCGATAATAATATAATCCCCTTTACCCTTCTGGGGCAGGATCTTAATACGTGTGATGGCGAGGAACTTAGAAAACATGGCTGATAGAATTCTGTGATTATACTCCTTTTCTCCATGGCGGCTGCGGCTTGATCGCAGCCGTCTTTTTTGGATGAATCACTCTCTTCATTGCGAAAATTGGGAAAGATGGATGTTTTCTCGTTATCGCGATATAATATAACTCTATGATCAGAATCGATAAATATCTATCGGATATGGGGTGCGGTACCAGAACGGAGTTAAAAAAGCTTATCCGTTCGGGAAAGGTTTGTATGCACACCACGGATGGAGACAAGTGCTGCAAGGATCCTTCGACAAAGATCTCAGAGGATACGGAACTTGTGATCCGTAAGGAAGGATCGGGATCTTTGCACATAATATATGAAGAATATCAGTATTTTTTGTTGAATAAACCTCAGGGTATAGTAAGTGCGGTGACGGATCCGATTCATGAAACGGTGACGGATATATGCCGCGGATATGGCATAAGAGATGATATCTCTCCCGTGGGCAGACTGGATCTGGATACCGAAGGACTGATACTGCTTACCAATGACGGAGCTCTATCCCACAGACTGCTTGCTCCGGATAAGCATGTAGAGAAGGAATATGAAGTGGTCGTAAGGGATCCCTTTCCGGTGGATCATGAGGCTTTGATAAGGAGCTTTGCCGAAGGATTGGACATACCGGAATCCGATAAGGGGAATGATGCATTCAGATCGCAACCGGCGAAGCTGATGATCTCCGATACGGATCCGAAGCTTGCGCATGTGATAATAACCGAAGGTAAGTACCATCAGGTCAAAAGAATGTTTTCGGCGATCGGAAATGAAGTCGTGGGGCTGAGGCGGATAAGAATGGGAAGTCTCATACTTCCGGATGATCTGAAGCCCGGAGAGTATATAAAACTTTCGCCCGAAGATGCGGATTTTAAACAGGAATCTTAAGACAGATCAATAAATTATCTGAATAAGACCGTAATAACGAGACAAAAAATGAGACGAATTTTATGAAAAGAAGCGGGATGATCAACAGGATAAAAAGTTTATTCGTGATTACAGCAAGTTCTTTATGCTGTATGTTGTCTCTTGCTGCCTGCGGTGAGGAAAGGATAATCCTCACAACAGGTTTTGAAGAGGGAGAGTTATTTTGGCTTGAAGGGATATCCTGCTACAAGAGAGAGTATCTGGTCTATCTTACCAATATGCAGAATCAGTATGAGCTGGCTTTCGGTGAAGAGATATGGCAGACCCAGACCGGCGAAGGCTCTCTAAAGGATTGTGTAAAACGTACCGCTCTTGCCAGACTTGCCAAGATCAAGATGATGAATCTTATGGCAACAGAGAAGGGAATAACCGCTACCAAGAATGAAGAGTTACTTGCTGATAAGGCTGCACAGAATTATTTCAGCTCTCTTTCCGAAGAAGAGATAGCAGCTTTTGACGGTATAACACAGGAAGATATCAGGGATATGTATCTGGATTATGCCATAGCTGAAGACGTTTATAACAGTCTCACGTCGGATGTCAGGGAATCAGAGATCAGTGATGATGCGGCCAGGACCATAGTCGTTGAATATATCAGAAGTGACAGCAGATCCAAAGCGGAAGCCATGCTCGATCAGATAAATGAAGGAACCGGGTTTGATGAGCTGATGATGGCTGAGAATAACGGATATGAGGCTATTGATACTTTTTGCAGAGGTGAAAGAGATGAAAGCGTCGAATCTGTATGCTTTGACCTTGGAGAGAATGAAGTCAGCGATGTAGTTGCGGCATCCGACGGTAATTACTACATTTTCCGCTGTATCAATACAAAGGACAGGATCGAGACCGATAAGAGAAGGCGAGAGCTTCTTCAGGAGAAGAAGGATGTGAAATTTAATGATGCATATGATACGTTCAGACAGGGGAAGCGCTGCTATCTTAATCAGGAGCTGCTGGACAGTATTGATTTTGTAGGCGGAGGAGAAGTGGATACCTCCGATTTCTTCGATGTATATGAGACCACATTTCTGGTATCTCAATAAATCTTGTTAGCACTCAATAAAAATGAGTGCTAATTTTCTATTGACATTTCCATTTTAGCGTTTTAAACTGAATTTATTCACGGGAAGGCACAGTTTCGCAGTGCATTTATCTATGCACTTACGGATCTGCTCCCGTTTTATCAGTTTTTGGAAAGGATGTGTGTAAAAATGGCAAACAAGGGCAGTTTATCTATCAGCAGCGAAAATATTTTCCCTATCATCAAGAAGTGGATGTATTCGGATCAGGATATTTTCTTCAGAGAGCTTGTGAGTAACGGTTCGGATGCTATCACCAAGTTAAAGAAGTTGGATATGATGGGCGAGTATTCCCTTCCGGAAGGCTATAAAGGGAAGATTGAAGTCATTGTAAGCCCTGAAAATAAGACCATCAAAGTTATCGATAACGGTCTCGGAATGACAGAGGATGAGGTTTCGGAATATATCAATCAGATCGCTTTTTCCGGAGCTACCGATTTCATCGAGAAATATAAGGACAAGGCCAATGAGGATCAGATAATCGGTCACTTCGGTCTGGGATTTTATTCCGCTTTCATGATCGCCGATCAGGTAGAGATCAATACTCTTTCATATAAAGAAGGTGCTAAAGCGGTTCACTGGACCTGCGACGGCGGAACAGATTATGAGATGGAGGATGGAAACAGGACCGAGATCGGTACCGAGATAATACTCCATGTTTCTTCCGATTGTGAGAAGTATTGCAATAAATATGAGGCAGAGGATGTTCTTCGCAAATACTGTTCCTTTATGCCTTATGAGATCTTTATCTCCAAAGAGGGCGAGGAGCTTACAGAGACTATAAAGGTTTCCGAGAAGCTTGATACGGATGTGGTTCTTGAGGAGATCCCCGGAGAATATCCCAAGGATAAGGACGGCAAGGAAGATACAAGCAAGGAAAAGTCGGAAGACAAGCTTAAGATAAAGAAGCGTCCCGTGGCTTTAAATGATACAACACCGCTTTGGGCAAAGCATCCCAATGAATGTACAAAGGATGAGTATCTTGAGTTCTACCGTAAGGTATTCCATGATTACAAAGAGCCTCTTTTCTGGATCCACCTGAATATGGATTATCCTTTTAACTTAAAGGGTATCCTGTACTTCCCCAAGATCAACATGGAATTCGAGTCTATCGAAGGTGTGATAAAGCTTTACAACAATCAGGTGTTCATTGCGGATAATATCAAGGAAGTAATCCCTGAATATCTGATGCTCCTTAAGGGCGTGATAGACTGCCCGGATCTGCCGCTCAATGTTTCGAGATCCGCGCTTCAAAATGACGGATTTGTAAAGAAGATATCCGATTATATCTCCAAGAAGGTGGCGGACAAGCTTGCCGGAATGTGCAAGACAGAGCGTGATGAGTATGACAAATACTGGGATGACATCAGCCCGTTCATCAAGTACGGATGCCTTAAGGATGATAAGTTCTGTGAGAAGATGACGGATTATATCCTCTTTAAGGATATCGACGGAAAGTATATGTCACTTCCCGAATGTCTGGAAGTCAAGCCTATCGATACAGGCGATGAGGAAGGTGAGAGCGCAACTGACGCAGACGGTAATAAGGTAGAGGCTGAGGTTGTTGAAAAGGAAGAGACATCGGATAACACAGAAGAAGAGAAAAAAGACAAGAAGATCTACTATGTGACCGATGAGCAGCAGCAGAGCCAGTACATCAATATGTTCCGTAAGGCCGGAAAGATAGCGGTTGTTCTCAAAGATACCATCGACCAGCCCTTCTTACAGCAGCTTGAGACCAAGAATGAAGGAATCCACTTCTTACGTATCGACTCGGAGCTTACAGATGATCTGAAGGCAAAGAACAGCAAGAAGGTTGAAGAGGAACTTGGTGAACAGACCAAGGTACTTGAGAAGATCTTCAAGAAAGTCATCAAGAAGGACAATGTCACAGTTAAGGCAGAGAAGCTTAAGAATAAGGATATCTCTTCAATGCTTACCATATCCGAAGAGGCAAGACGTATGCAGGATATGATGAAGATGTATGCAACACGCGGCCTTGATATGGGCAGCATGCCTAAGCAGGGACAGACTCTTATCCTTAATACAAACAATAAGCTTGTTCAGAAGATCCTTGAGGATAAGGAGAGCGAGAATGCGGATCTGCTGTTTGAACAGCTCTACGATCTGGCAAGGATCCAAAATGAGCCTCTCGATCCCGAGGCCATGACCAAATTTGTGGCCAGAACCAATAAGCTTTTAAGTCTGCTTGCTTAAACCGCAATTCGACCATTTTGATCCCGTCCGTACTTAGCGGACGGGATTTTTGCATGTAAGACGGTATATTTTCCTTTTTTATTGGTAAAAACTGACATAAAAGAGGTGCGAGTACTATAAAACGTTAGCCATATGCCGATTTAACAGATGTTGATTGACTTTTAGAATCGGTTGTGACATCATATTTATTGTTTTACATGGCAGAAGTCTGCGTTTTCAACCGGTAGAAGACGCTGCGCAAACAGGTTGCGGCTGCATGTAAGCGTATAATATGAGGGCCGGAAAAGGGAGGAATAAATGAAAAAAAATTGTTCTACGAAGTCAGGCAGAGCATTTGCTCTTGTTCTGGCAGCAGGTGCATCGGCTGCTATTCTTGGCGGATGCGGAGCAACAACAGAGTCTATCGTCGACAAGATGTTTGATGAAGAGGTCGAGTCATCGGCTAACGAGGTTGAATATGATCTGGGTGTAAAGCTTGACAGCGACGGAATGTCAATGGAATTCGGTCTCAGCGGTGACGGTGAGTACGAGTTTGCTAAGGATGGTGATGATGTTGTTCTTCACATGATCATGGATGCCAAGCTCAACGTTCCTGAGATGGTATCTTCATTTTTAGATTCGGATTCCGTTTCTGCAGAGATCTACGGAGAAACTTCCGATGACGAGACAGTCGTTTATGCAAGCACAGATGATGGCGATACATGGATCAAGACTACTCAGGAAGTTGAAGATTCTGTTATAGATGATGATAAAAAGGAAGATATTATCAAGGCTTACAAGAAGGTTCTCTATGAAGCAGAGCTCCAGAAGAAGCTTGAGGATGTTGATGGCGATAAGTGCTATGTACTTAAGCTTGAGACAACAGGTGATAAGTTCTCCGAGCTTTATGACATCGTATTTGATGCCATGGAAGAGGAAACCGATGAGTCTATCGATGATATCCTTGATGAAGCAGACATGAGCAGAGATGATCTTTACGAGCTCATGGAGTACGTAAAGCTTGATATCACAATGTATGCTTCAAAGAAGACAGGACAGTGCGTACGTTGCGATGTTGATGCTTCCGAGACAGATCTTGGAGCTCTTGTATCTGAGGCTCTTAAGATGAGCGGAGAGGATCTGGATGATCTTCCTTTCGAGCTTGAAGATCTTAAATTCACAGCATTTTCTTTCAGCATTACTTCAAAGGATATCAACAATACAGAAGTTGAGATTCCCGATGATGTTATCGATGAGGCAGTAGAGCGTGGTTTCGGCGGCGGTGCGGTTGCAGTACCTGCAGATCCCGATGACCCCGATGTGGCTGTAGATCCTGATGACCCTGATGTGGCTGTAGATCCTGATGAACCTTCAGATCCTGATGATCTTTCCAATTACGACGGATTAAATTCAGACGGTTCATTCACATTCCCGTACAATGACGGCAATGATTACGTTACCGTTTTCCCTTACGGAGATTATGAACTTGATAAGACCATGTCAGACGGTTACAGCGCTTACTTCTACGATGATGACTATAATTATTACTATGTTCAGGATTACTGCGATTATGCTATCGAGAAGTATATCCTTGAGGGTAATTCACAGGTCAACGACAGCTATGAAGATTTTGTATGTGACTATGAAGCAGTTGATGGACTTGCAATTGATGGAAATAAGGTCTATGTTGTAGATGCAAGCTATACATATGTATGGAGTGACGGAGACAAGACAGATTCATCCTACAAGGCAATCCTTATTGCTTACCATGATGATACATGGGATGAGGATACATTCCTTCAGATCTCACTGGACAGCATGGACGGTTCCGAGAATTTCACACTTGATGATATGGCTAACATCGCTAATTCGATCCTTGCAAAGTAATATAAGCCGGTAAGAAATACTTAGGATAAATAAAAGGCAAAGAAGTCTGAACGGACTTCTTTGCTTTTTTATTCACATACTGCATAAAACTGACTGATGGATGACCCGGACGACAGGTAAGCGGTCTATGTGGAAAGTCCGGATAATTTATTTGTTTTAAACTGTAGTATTATAGGAAGATCCCTGAACTTTTCCGTATGTAGCCGCATTGGTATATGAATTTGCGGATGTATCGCCTGTAAGAGCAAGAGAGTAGATCTGCTCGGCTTTGTATTCAACTTTGCCGGCCCAGGATGATGACCCCTTAAACAGGTCGTTTAACGTATCTTCATCAGCCTTCATGAATTTATCCTTATCCAACGTAAGCTTACCGTCGGAACCGGTTGAAATACCAACGGATGTAAGGAGATTTGTACTTTCATCCGTGATATTCTCCATCCATTTTGTTTTCTGGGCGACATTATCGTAGATAGAATCTTCACCGCGCTCTACAAGGTCATTGTATTTATTAATGAAGTCTTCGACCTTCTCTGCACTCTTTTCTCTGTCTGCTTCCGCGAAGGACAGATCCGACATTTTATTGAACGCACCCACCACATCTCCTGCGGCATCCGCCGTACGTTCTATCTTGGCTGTAGCCTTCTTGATCTCTTCTTCGGAAGCCTGAGGCTTGGTATTGAAATACTTATTCATTACCTTGCGGTACGAGCCGTTCTTCAGAGCACTGTAAGTACTAAGATCAAAACCGACTGAAGAAGTCCCGGAATTATTACCCGAGCCACCGAAAAAAACGGAAAGATCATTGGCGGATGATTTATTATCGGAATTATTTAATGATGAAAATAATGTTGATATGTTGGAAGAACCCGAAACATTTATTGACATATTCATCACTCCTTTGAAATCTGAAAGGGCATCCTTGCCCGTGACCTGTATATACACTTTAATTCTATCATCGGAGTATAGCGCGTACAATCGTTAAAAATGTATATTTCGCAGTGCAAAAAATGTGCGCTTTTGACGGCCGATATACTAATTGATCCCCATATATGCTATAATCTGTAGGGTATGAAAGAGACTGTCGAAAGAATACTTGATGAGGAATATGACTTCGGGAAAGAGGTTAAGCCTCTTTCTTTTTCGTGCGATGTGATCCGCTGCGAAATGCAGGCGGGGTGCGAACAGTATGGGGCATTTTACATACTGGGAGACTTCGGCGCGCAAGGCAGGATCTATGTCTCGGATCTCAGATTTGAGACCGATGCGGATTCTTTTGAAGGCTCCAGTACCGAGATCCCTTATAAGGTTTCATCCTATGGATTAAAGCCGGGTGATAAGAGAGCGGGATTCATAAGTATCATTTCCAACAGGGGAGAGTATGAGCTTCCCTTCGAGATAACAGTTCAAAGCGAGATGCCCATGAGTTCCATGGGTGAGATACGAAACCTGTTTCATTTTGCCAATCTTGCTAAAGAAGAGTGGAACGAAGCGGTATCGTTATTTTATTCACATTCATTCGTAAATATACTTGAAGATTCCGATGCACAGTTTATGACTGCATACAGGGCGCTTTCCGCATACAGCGGAAGCGAGCAGAACATGGAACAGTTTCTGCAGGTTGCGAGGAAGAAGACTGCGCCTTCTTACAGCACCGATGTGGACAGGATAGAGACAGATCTTCCCGAGGCAGACGAACATGGCGAGATAGTAATTAAGATGAACGGCTGGGGATATGTTTCGGTCAAAGTCAGAGCAGAGGGAGAATTCCTTTCCGTTGATACTGACAGGCTGTCGACGGCTGATCTCAAAGACGGAGAACTTAAACTGGGTTATACCATCGAACGGGATATGCTTCACAGAGGAAAGAATGAGGCAATCATTATACTTTCGTGGGAAGGCGGACGACTGGATATACCCGTAATAGTAAATGCGGACAGATTTAAACCGGATGAGTCGGATCGCAGACTGAACGTACGACTTATGGAGCTTTATATGGAATACAGGACGGGTAGGCTGTCTCGTGCAGATTTTTGCAGACAGTGCACGCCCCTTATTTCAGACGGGCTTAAGGATGATCCGGAGAGAGAAGATCTGAGACTCTACCAGCTTCATGTCCTTATATTGGAAAAGCGTAATGAGGAAGCCGGAAGGCTCATTGAGACCATGAGCTTTATGATGGACAGAGAGGATATCCTGCCGGAGATAAGGGCTTATTTCCTGTATCTCAAGAGCTTATATGCTTCCGACCCCATTTTGGAAGAAGCACTTTCGGATGAAGTGAAGAATCTTTTCAGGCGCAACAGGGAAAACTGGAGACTGGCATGGATATGTCTCTTCATGCGTGATGAATACAGAGAAAGTGAGAGAAAGCGCGACGAACTGATCAGAGAGCAGTTTGATATGGGATGCAGAAGCCCGCTTCTTTTGCTTGAGGGTGTTCATTTACTGATCAAAGATCCGAAGCGCATGAATGAGTTGGGAGACTACGAGCTTACTTTGATGCGTTTTGCTCTCAGATGGAATATAACCACATCTGCCATCAGAGAGAGATTTGCGTTTCTTTGTGATGATGTACATATCTTTAATGATATGATCTTTGCAATGCTGACCCAGTGTTATGAACTGGGAGCGAACAGAGAGATACTCACGTCCATAGTCACACATTTGATGAGAGGCAATTGCATAGGTACTCAGTTCTTCAAATGGTACTCGGCGGCCGTTGAAGAAGAGATCAGGATGGCGAGACTGTATGAGTACTATATGATGTCAGCGGACAGAAACGAGGATATAAGGCTTCCGAGGATAGTCCTTATGTATTTTGCATACCGTTCGGGGCTGGATACACCCACAAGCGCGTATCTTTATGCGAATGTCTGCAGGCACAAAGATGAATATGATGATGTTTATGAACAGTTCGAACCTGCAATAAAAGAATTTGCGGAAGAGCAGTTGAAAAACCGGGCGATAGATGAGAATCTGGCTTATCTTTACGGAAAGCTTTTAAAACCTTATGAGATGGGAGACGAATATGCGGCTGCATATACGGAGCTTCTGTTTATGGAACGCTTTACAGTGACCAGACCTGATACTGAGAGTGTGGTTCTTGTCTACGACCATCTTAAGGAAGAGTTCATTTATCCGCTTTTCATGGGAGAGGCACTGATCCCTGTATTCGGGAGCAATGTGACGGTATGGCTTGAAGATTCGGAAGGCTGCAGATATGTGGCAGATGATCATATAGAGAGAAAGAAGATCCTGAATGCCAGATTCAAACCTGAATATCTGGATAAGATCGAGATACCTGAGCTCGGAAGCGTATTGTATTCTTCGGAGCTTGGAGATGATCAGGTCAAGATAGCCGCTGAAAACGAGTCTCTGCTTTCCTGGCTTTCCGCACAGGATGTGGTGACTCCGGAGTATTCGAGACGTATCATGCTTGGGCTTGCGGAGTATTATTTTGATTCCGATATCATAGCTCCTCTGGATTCACTGATGGAGCGTTTTGACCCCATATGGTTATCTCCTCAGGAAAGAGAGATCTGTCTGAGGATAATGGTGGCAAGGGGATTGTATGATGAGGCCTTTTCATGGGTATGCGGCTGCGGTACCGAAGGTATCGATTACAAGATACTACTGAGACTCTGTGACAGACTCCTTGTACATAATGATTATGCGTTTGATCAGAGACTTCTTGATCTGTGTAGCTGGATCATCAGAGAAGGCAAGTATGATGAGGAGACTCTGGATTATCTTCTGCGTTATGCAAACGGAACTTTGAGAGAACTCAAGGATCTGTGGCGTGCGGCGGATTCCTTCGGCATGAATATCCAGGAGTTGATGGGGAAGATGATTCTCCAGATACTTTATACCGGAACGGATATGAAGGAGAAGAACGACATCTTCCTCCAGTATATCAAGGGCACAACCGATACCGCATTGGAGAAAGCGTTTATCACAAGGCTTTCTTATGATTACATGTTTAAAAAAGAAAATGTGGACAATGCGGTATTTGAAAGAGTGGCTTATCTTTATCGCAATTCGGAAGAGCTTACGCATTATTCCATACTGGCATTCCTGAAACATACATCAATGCTGGAACAGGCCGACAGGCTTGACGCGCAGCTTAAGGATGCCGCGTTGTATTACATCGGAAAAATGTGGGATGAGGGGATTTTTCTCCCCTGCTTCCTGGAGTTCGGAAAGTACGAGCCGAGATTTAAAGTTCTCTCCGGACAGCATTTCATTGAATATATGGGAAAACCGGAAAGCCATGTTGTACTTCATTATGCGGCAAGCAAGGAAGGCTGCAGGGATGAATATCGCAAGGAAGAGATGCAGCATGTTTACGGTGGTATATATATAAAGGCATTTATCATTTTCTACGGTGAGAAGATCAATTATTACATCACCGAGGAAAACGGAAGACAGGAGAAGCTTACACAGGCAAGTGTTCTTGAAGCTACAGAGACGGATAAGGACATGCCTGGCAGCAGATTCTCCATGATCAATAATATTGCCATCAGCAGGGCGCTTAACGACGGAAAGACATTTCATAAGGCTTTGGCTGATTATGAAAAGATGTGTGCCATGACGGATGCACTGTTTGTACCGTATGGACAGGGAAAATAAAATGGCGGACGTTTTAAGAAGAGCATTTGAAAAAAAATCGACTGAGAAGACAGTTGTCGGTATCGATCTTACCGATGAATTTTCCCAGGTGAGCTATGGAGGGCTGACGGGCGAACTTGAAACCCTGAGCCTTTCGGCGGAAGAGGAGAAACTTTGTATCCCCACGCTTTTGGCTAAGAAGCACGGAGAGAATATCTGGCTCTTCGGAGAGGAAGCATATGAAGCGTATGAGGCGGGTGATGCGGTGCTCATCGACAGACTGCTTGCCAGAGCCAGAGCGAAAGCGCCTGTGGAAGTGGAGATGCTGGACTATGATCCAATCGATCTTCTTGCACTCTTCATAAAAAAATGTTTATCAAGACTTTCGGAGGTAACGCCCTTAGAGAGAGTGATCTCCGTTACCGTTACCGTAGATGATCCGGATACTTCTGCCATAGAAGCGCTGGATGCCGCTGTGGATGTACTGAGGATCAAGAGAGAACAGGTCTTTTTCTTAAGCCATGCTGAGAGCGCATATCACTATATGCTCCATCAGGATAAAGCCTTAAGGAACGGCGATATGCTTATCTGTGATCTCAGACCCAAAGGGCTGCATACCATGCTCATGGCTAAGAATATACGCACATATCCGGTGGTAGTGATAGCCGGAGAAAAGGATCATCCGGAATTTCTTCCCGAAGATTTTACCGATGAGAGGTCAGATATAAAGAAGAAGGAAGTCAAAGATAAGGCATTCTTCGATATCACAGGAAATGTGATGGGTGACCGCAATGTGTCTGTTGTATATCTTTTGGGAGAGGGCTTTGGCGGCGCATGGTTTCCGGAGACATTAAAGAATCTTTGCAGACGGTCCCGCGTATTTATGGGAAACAACCTCTACAGCAAAGGCGCATGTTACGGTGCCAGAGAGAGGATAGAGGAGACCAACGAAGAGAAGGGATTTGTCTTCCTTGGCAAGAATAAACTTAAAGCCAATCTCGGAATGAACATAGTGCGTGAAGGCGAGAATGCCTATATGGCACTGCTTGATGCCGGCAAGAACTGGTATGACAGCGGAAAAGAATGCGATCTGATACTTGAGAATGATGATCCGGTTGAAATAGTTGTCACTCCTCTGAACGGCAAGAATATACGTAATGTAAGGATACTGCTGAGCGGGTGCCCCGTGCGGCCGCCGCGTACTACAAGGATCCATCTTGATATCAGGATGACGTCAGAGGATATGGTGAAGGTTTGTATTGCTGATCTTGGTTTCGGAGAGTTATATCCTTCCTCCGGACTTGTATGGGAAAGTGAATTTTCAATAGCCTGATCGGGAGAAAAAGTGGGTAAGATATATCAGTGCGTGGGACGGTACGCAGGAACTCCGTTCATCGTAAAAAATACATATATCAGACTTTACAGCATTGAGGAGCTTTGTTTTTATATCTGTCATAATGCAGAGCTTATTGATGAAGATTTTGCCACGAAAGAACTGATAGAGTGGATCACGGACGAATGCTGTCTGCCGGAGCTTGCAAATAAGCTTAAGCTCGTGTTGAAACAGAGTATCAGATCCGAAGCGTTTGCGGAGGTGATCCTTTCGTATTGCCATTATGCAGATGAAAATGAGATAAAGGAGACTGCCCGTGTAATAAAGGCGGGACACAGCTTCGATATCACCAGGCGTGAAGAGATAAGGGCGGATTATTTTATCAAGAGCGGCCGTTATGCGCTGGCTTTTAAGACCTGTGAGCAGCTGCTTGGTGATCCGGCAAATACAGAGAATGTTAATCTTATGACCAAGGTACATTTTAATCTTGGCGTTATATATGCGAAGCTTTTCTTCTTTAAGGAAGCGGCAGAGCAGTTTAAGATCGCATATGACATGTCAGGGGACAGGGAGGCACAGTTCTCATATCTTGCTGCAATGAGATTAAGCCTGGGAGAAATGGAATATCTTAAGTTCGCAGGTTCCCTGTCGGATGAGTATATGGAAGCAGGGCGAGTTGAAAAGACTATGGCTTCTATTGAAACGAATGAAGTAAGATCAGCGTCGGCGGATCCCAGACGTGAAGAGTATCTCAAGGATGAGTTCAGAAGCTTTATGACGGAATGAGGAATATAAATTGAAATTCTTTTCTGCATTAAAGAAAAAATGGGAAGCCTGGTATTACGGCGAAGCTGATGAACCGGAGGAAGAATGGGAGGATGAAGAACCCGAACATTCGGAACGGTTCTTTAACGATGCGGATTCACGTACCGTATATATCCTGGAATCGCTGGGACAGATGTCTGAGGCTGCGGATAAATCGGAGCAGAGCAGGGATGAATATGAAGCTGTAACGGCGCTCCTTATGGATATGGACGCGATAGAAAAGCTCCCTAATGATATCAAGTCCGTTATAATCGATGATGCCGGCAAGATAGAGCAGATCGAGAAGGCTAGACGTCAGATCTTCTTAAACGGCGGCAAGATGAAGGAAAAGCGCATTCAGCAGCTGGAGAGACTGGAGGATGACATACCTTCCGGTATAGGGAAAATGCGTGAAGCGGAGAAGTACAGGAATCTTGTGCTCCGTGATCTGAAGAGGCTTGACGCTGAGAGGAATTCCTATCGTTTTCAGATGAGAGAGGCGCAGATCACTCTTGCTAATTCCAAAGGCATCGCGGTCATCTGTGCTACGGCTATGATCTGCTGCATAATATTGCTGATGATTCTTCAGTTCGTATTTGAACTGGAAGTTATCTGGGGATATCTGCTGATCTGTGCCGCCGGTGCAGTTACACTTACGGCTCTGTTTGTAAAACATTCGGATGCCATAAGGGATCTGAAACGGCTTGAGAAGATACGCAACCGTCTTATCGCGCTTCATAACACGGTTAAGATCAGATATGTTAATAATACAAAGCTGCTGTCATATCTCTATATGAAGTACGGCACGGAATCTTCGGATGATCTGGAGGAAGAATGGGAGCTGTATACTTCCGAAGTGGCGGCAAGGGCAAAGGATAACGAGCTCAAGCAGGAGTTGAATTATTATTATGACAGGCTGACGGAGACGCTCAGGACCAACGGGATAAAAGATCCGGAGATATGGATACGCCAGACGGAAGCTCTTCTCGATCAGAGAGAAATGGTGGAAGTAAGACATGCGCTTATCGCCAGACGCGGACAGCTCAGGGAACAGTTGGTATATAATAAAGAGATCGCGGAGAAGGCTCAAAAGAAGATCAAGGATCTTGCAAAGAATTTCCCGCAGTATTCCGCAGAGATAGCGGACATAGTTGAACGCTATGATGACAAAGGAAAAAGATAATTAATATATAAAAGTTTTTCAGGAGGAACAACATGGCAACAGATTCATATTCAAGCCCTTTATCGGAAAGGTATGCAAGCAAGGAGATGCAGTACGTGTTCTCTCAGGACATGAAATTCAGAACATGGCGCAGACTCTGGATCGCACTTGCGGAGACTGAGAAAGAACTCGGACTTGAAGCTATCACGGATGAGATGATAGATGAGCTCAAGGCTAATAAGGATGATATCAATTATGATGTGGCAAGGGAGCGCGAGAAAGAAGTAAGGCATGATGTAATGAGTCATGTTTACGCTTACGGTGTTCAGTGCCCGAAGGCAAAGGGAATCATCCATCTCGGTGCAACAAGCTGCTACGTTGGTGATAATACCGATATCATTGTTATGGCGGAAGCTCTCAAGGTCATCAGGAGAAAGCTTGTAAGCGCCATAGATGAATTGGCAAAATTTGCCGACAAGTATAAGGACCTTCCCACACTTGCATTTACGCATTTCCAACCCGCACAGCCTACTACTGTTGGTAAGCGTGCAACTTTATGGATCAATGAATTCATGATGGATCTGGAGGATCTTGAATATCTCCAGGGAACGCTTAAGCTTCTCGGATCAAAGGGAACCACCGGAACACAGGCAAGTTTCCTTGAGCTTTTCCATGGTGATCATGAGACTATCGATAAGATCGATCCAATGATCGCTAAGAAGATGGGATTTGAAAGCTGCTATCCCGTATCCGGCCAGACATACTCAAGAAAGGTAGATACCAGAGTATGCAATGTACTTGCAGGTATTGCTGCCAGCGCACACAAGATGAGCAATGACATCAGACTTCTCCAGCATCTCAAGGAAGTTGAGGAGCCTTTTGAGAAGAAGCAGATAGGTTCTTCCGCAATGGCTTACAAGAGAAATCCTATGAGATCAGAGCGTATAGCATCTCTTTCAAGATATGTAATCATCGATGCACTCAATCCTGCCATCACATCTGCGACCCAGTGGTTTGAGAGAACGCTTGATGACTCTGCCAACAAGCGTATCTCCATTGCAGAGGGATTCCTGGCAACAGACGGTATTCTTGAGCTGGTGCTCAATGTAGTCGACGGCCTTGTAGTAAATGACAAGGTCATCACAAAGCATTTGATGAGCGAGCTTCCCTTCATGGCTACGGAAAATATCATGATGGATTGCGTTAATGCCGGTGGTGACAGACAGGAACTTCACGAAGAGATCAGAAAGCTTTCCATGGAAGCCGGAAAGCATGTTAAGCAGGAAGGCCTGGATAACGACCTCCTCGATCTTATCGCGGAAGATGAGATGTTCGGACTTACCAAAGACGAGCTCCTTGCCAAGATGAAGCCTGCGGATTATGTGGGACGTTCACCCCGTCAGGTTGAAGTATATCTGAAGGATTTCGTTAATCCCGTGCTTGAAGCCAGAAAAGATCTTCTTGGAGCAAGGGGAGAAGTTAAGGTGTGATACCGTGTTGACACCGTATCACACGGGTGTTATATTAAAGTATAACAATTAAATCAAGGTAGAGGTTGCGGGAACGATTAGTACGTTGTCTGATGCGGCGGACGCAGATGAGGACAGCGGAAAGGTTTTTCCGCCGAAGGAAGACATTCGCAGTGTCTTACCTGGGGGTACGGAGAATATCCGTATCACTGTCATCGGAAATCCGATGGGGCGCTATCACAGATCATGATGAGCGATTACGCCGGCATTTCCGTGTCGGCGTATTTTTGTGGCACGGAAATTGATAACGATCTACCGACACAGGCGCGGAAAGCGCAGAAAGCAGAGGTTAATATCATGTCAGTATTCACAGGAGCAGGAGTAGCGATCGTAACACCCTTTAATGCAGATGAGTCTGTTGATTACGAAGGGTTTGCGAAAAATATCGAGTATCAGATCGCAAATGGTACCGATGCCATTATCGTATGCGGAACAACAGGTGAGGCAGCAACCATGACAGAAGAGGAACATCTCGATGTCATCAGATACTGCGTAAAGGTTGTAGATCACAGAGTACCTGTTATCGCAGGCACGGGTTCCAACTGTACAAGAACAGCTGTATATCTTACCAAAGAAGCTGAAAAAGCAGGCGTAGATGCTGCACTTGTTGTAACACCCTATTACAATAAAGCTACACAGAAAGGTCTCAAAGAGCATTTCACTGAAGTAGCAAAGGCGGTCAACATCCCGCTTATCCTTTACAACATCCCCGGTCGTACCGGCGGCGTAAATATCCTTCCTGAGACAATGGTTGCTCTCTGCAAAGAGAATGAAAATATCGTCGGTGTTAAGGATGCTACAGGCAACTTCTCACAGCTTGCTAAGCTTATGAGTCTTGCAAAAGGAGAAGTGGATGTTTACTCAGGTAACGACGATCAGGTAGTACCTCTTCTGTCACTGGGCGGAAAAGGTGTTATCTCGGTTCTTTCGAATGTAGCTCCCAAACAGACACATGATATGTGTGAGAAATTCTTTAACGGTGATGTTAACGGAGCAATGAAGATCCAGCTTGATGCGCTTCCGCTCATCAATGCTCTCTTCTGCGAAGTTAATCCTATCCCTGTAAAGAAAGCGATGGCTCTTCAGGGACAGGCTGCAGGTCCTCTTCGCAGACCGCTTACAGAGATGGAGCCGGAGCATGCTGCGGTTCTTGAGAAAGAATTAAAGAATTTCGGAGTTCTGTAAAGGGAGGCTGATAATGACTAAGATAATAATGAATGGATGCAACGGACGTATGGGACAGGTTATTTCAGATCTGGCCGCAAAAGATCCGGATGCAGAGATAGTTGCGGGTGTAGATATTTTTGATGAGGGGAAGAATTCTTATCCTGTGTTCAAGTCTGTTGCCGAATGTGATGTTCAGGCAGATGTGGTGATCGATTTTTCTTCTGCGGCGGGTATCGACGCGATGCTGGATCAGTGTGAGGAAAAGGGGCTTCCGGTGGTGCTTTGTACGACGGGACTCTCCGATGAACAGAATAAGCGAGTAAAAGAAGAATCTACGAAAAAGATCGCAATACTTAAATCTGCGAATATGTCTGTGGGAATAAATGTGCTGATGAAGATCTTAAAAGAAGCTGCTGCTACATTTGCGCCTATAGGATACGATATTGAGATCGTTGAGAAGCATCATAATCAGAAGATGGATGCTCCTTCCGGAACGGCACTTGCACTTGCCGATGCGATCAATGAAGAGATGAACAATCAGTATGAATATGTCTATGACAGGAGTGGCAGAAGACAGAAGAGGGATGCGAAGGAGATCGGCATCTCTGCTGTTCGTGCAGGTAATATACCCGGAGACCATGATGTGATATTTGCATATGGCGATGAAGTTATCACATTCAGTCACAGAGCATACTCCAGAGCTGTTTTCGGAAAGGGTGCCATGGAGGCCGCTAAGTTCCTTGCTGGAAAGCCTGCGGGACTTTATGACATGAGCGATGTGATAGGGTAATTCGGATGGACGAGAAAAAGATTAAGATCCTGAAACTTCTTTCCAAACAGTATCCTACCATAGCTGCTGCTTCGACAGAGATAATCAATCTCCAGTCGATACTTAACCTGCCTACAGGTACGGAACATTTTATATCCGATGTTCATGGTGAATACGAGCAGTTCAATCATGTTATACGTAACGGATCGGGTGCGATACGCAGGAAGATAGACGAAGAATTCGGCAATACGATCCTTTCAAAAGAAAAAAAGATGCTGGCATCTTTGATCTATTATCCTGAAGAAAAGCTGACGCTTATCCAGGAGGATGAAGATAATCTGGATGACTGGTACAGGATCACGTTGCACAGACTTGTGCAGGTTACAAAGAGAGTGGCCAGCAAGTATACCAGATCAAAGGTTCGTAAAGCGCTGCCGGCGGATTTTGCATATGTTATTGAAGAACTTATCACCGAGAAGGAAGAACTCGAAGATAAGGAACTCTACTACAATGAGATCATTGCTACTATAATCCGTATCGGAAGAGCTCAGGATTTTATCATCGCTCTTTCAAAACTCATTCAACGACTGGTAGTGGATCACCTGCACCTTGTGGGAGATATCTTCGACAGGGGACCGGGACCGCATATCATAATGGATACGCTGATGAACTACCATTCGGTTGACATCGAGTGGGGAAACCATGACATTGTATGGATGGGAGCGGCTGCAGGATCGGCAGCCTGCATTGCAAGTGTTATAAGATTTGCTGTAAGATACGGCAGCCTTGATACACTTGAAGAGGGCTACGGTATCAATCTGGTGCCGCTTGCAACCTTTGCAATGGAAACATACAAGGATGTGGATTGCTCGGCATTCAAGATCAGATATAACAAGGAATATGATACAACGGATCTTGATCTTGACATGATGATGCATAAGGCGATAACGATCATCATGCTCAAGCTTGAGGGACAGCTTATTAAGCGTAATCCTGATTTTCATATGGAGAGCAGACTGCTCTTGGATAAGATCGATCACGAGAATAAGACTATCACCATAGACGGTAAGACTTATGATCTGATAGATACTGATCTTCCTACAGTGGATCCTGATGATCCTTATGAGCTGACAGAAGAAGAGCAGACTGTAGTTACAAAGCTCAGACATGCTTTCCGTCACAGCGATAAACTTCAGAAGCATGTAAGATTTCTTTTTGCTAAGGGCAGCCTCTACAGGGTGCACAACGGCAATCTTATTTATCATGGATGCGTACCCCTCAATCCTGACGGAAGCTTCATGAAAGTGAATGTTTGCGGACAGGAGTATTCCGGCAGAAAGCTCTATGACGTGCTGGAGAGCTATGCCAGAAAGGCATATTATTCGACTGATGATCCTGTGGAAAAGAAAAAGGGACAGGATATCATGTATTATATCTGGGCGGGACCCGGTTCTCCTGTGTTCGGCAAGCGTAAGATGGCTACTTTTGAGTCTTACTTTATAGCCGATAAGACAGCGGCGGAGGAAATAAAGAACAGCTATTATGATCTGTATGAGAATGAGGATATAGTTGATTCTATCATCAAAGAATTCGGCCTGGATCCTGCTTCTGCGCATATCATAAACGGTCATGTCCCCGTAGAAGTGAAGAAGGGCGATACACCCCTTAAATGCGGTGGAAAGCTGCTTATCATCGACGGTGGATTTGCAAAAGCATATCAGAGTAAGACCGGTATAGCAGGATATACACTCATTGCCAATTCTCACGGAATGTGGCTGATCGCTCATGAACCTTTTGAATCCAGAGAGGCTGCCATCAGGAATGAGACTGATATAGTATCAGAGTCGATCTTGGTGGAACAGTACAGCAGAAGGCATTTTGTGGCGGATACGGATATTGGTCGTGAGATCAAGGATAACATCACAGATCTGGAAGAACTGTTAGACGCATATCGTGATGGTATGCTGATAGAGAAGGGAAACTGATGCCATGAGATTCAGACCCTGTATAGATATACATAACGGAAAAGTAAAACAGATCGTGGGCGGTTCCCTGAAGGACGGTACAGGAGGCTCTGATTCTGTATCTACTGCCAGCGAAAATTTTGTGTCGGAACACGGCGCTGATCATTTCGCAACATTGTACAAGGAACATGATCTTTTCGGAGGTCATGTTATTTTGCTTAATAAGGCCGGGACTCCTGAATACGAAGCTACTAAAGCGGAAGCCTTTAAAGCACTCGGAGCCTATAGATCAGGACTTAGCGTGGGCGGCGGAATAACAACGGAGAACGCGAGAGAGTTCCTTGATGCCGGCGCCTATGCTGTAATAGTGACGTCTTATGTTTTTCGTGACGGGATCATTGATTACGAAAGACTGGATGCTCTGAGAAATACTGTGGGAAGGGAACATATCATACTGGATCTCAGCTGCAGACGAAGAGATGACGCATATTATATTGTTACGGACAGATGGCAGAAGTTTACGGATACGGTTCTTGATGCATCTCTTTTGAAAAAACTTGAAGAGTATTCCTGCGAGTATCTTATTCACGCGGTAGATGTCGAGGGCAGGCAGTCCGGTATTGATAAGGACGTTGTGAAGATCCTTGCACAATACAGATTAAATGAAAATCATTCAAATAGTATACCTGTTACATATGCAGGCGGAGTTCACTCTTTTGAAGATATAGGAGTGCTCAGGGATATAGGAAACGGTCTTGTTGATGTGACTATCGGATCGTCTCTGGACATCTTTGGAGGCAGCATGTCCTTTAAAAAAGTGTTGGAAAAAGTGACTGAATAATTGAACGAAATTTTTTTATTTTAGCTATATATTTTTGACATTTTTTACAATTATTCCTTTACTTTATAAACCGTTTATGTTATATTTTTAATGTCATTTTTGACGTAGCAATTTATTTTTTTGGAGGTAACAGAAGGTCATGCAGGGTACAGTTAAGTGGTTCAACGCACAGAAGGGTTATGGTTTCATCTCCACTCAGGAAGGCAAGGATGTATTCGTACATTTCTCAGCTATCCAGAATGAAGAGGGCTATAAGACATTAAACGAAGGTCAGGCTGTAGAGTTTGATATCGTTGAAGGTGCTAAGGGACCTCAGGCCAGCAATGTAGTTAAGCTTTAATCGGAATTGGTACCTATATTATATATATAGTAACACTTTAATACGATTAACAAGAGAGTCGGGTTTATCCCGACTCTTTTCGTTTGTGGCAAATTTTCTCTACATGCATTATAATAACAGTCGGTGTTTATTAATACATCTAAAGCGACAGGTGAAATGATATGACTCTTGATTATGATGATCTTATAAACAGCATAATGTCCAGCTTGGACAGGATCAATTTTGTTGCGCCGGATGATATCCCGAATATAGATCTGTATATGGATCAGGTAACAGGCTTTATCGACAAAAGGCTTAAGAATTCGGCTAGACATCAGGGGAAAGACAGATTGCTTACCAAGACAATGATAAACAATTATGCCAAGAATGATCTGTTGCCGCCACCGGTGCGCAAGAAGTATAGCAGAGAGCATATGCTCATCCTGATATTCATTTATTATTTTAAGAATATCATGTCGATGGATGATATAAAATCCATGCTGAATCCTCTCACGGAGAAGTACTTCGGTAAGAACGGAGATCTGACCATAGAGGATATCTACAAAGAAGTGACCGAAATGGGAATGGCACAGCAGGAAAGCCTGAAAGAGGATGTCAGAGAGAAATATGAGAAGGCGCAGGCGGCATTCAAGGATAATGACGGTGATGAAGATTTCCTTCAGACATTTGCATTCATATGTATGTTGAGTTTTGATGTATATATTAAGAAACTGATGATCGAAAAGATAATAGACGGTTATAATGAAAAGGATCCGGATTAAATCCGGATCCTTTTTAATATCTCATCATATTGCTTATACATTTTCTGAACGCCGTTTTCAAGCAGGTAGTAGTGTCTTATATAAGGTATCAGTAATATCATCAATGCGATGAAGAGAACAAAAAGCCCGATGCTCAATGACTCTCCGGAAAGCATTGTAAACAGCATAACGAAGAATACGGCAAAAGTAAGTATGGCGAAGAGTATGGTGACAAGAAGGTGTATAAGACGTTCGTGCTGGAAGAAACTTATATGATCCAGGTGGTATTGAAGCAGTTTCTCATAATCTTTTCTGGTGGGGACGGTATCCTTAACCAGGCGTTCTCCGAATTCACCGTCATCGGAAAATGATGCGGTAACATCCAGATCATAGGACAGTATCTGATCTATGTATTTGAGATAAGCAAGCATACGTTTTCTCATAGCGTATATTCTCCTCGTCTGTATATACAAACCCGCCCGGGAATGACGGCTCCCGGGCGGGTGAATGATCAAAATAAAGGTTTGCTATTAGCGGCTCATCTTGTTAACAGCAAGGTTTAAACGGGAAACCTTTCTTGAAGCGTAATTCTTGTGATATACGCCCTTACGTGTAGCCTTATCGATAGCGCTTGTTGCAGCAAGGAGAGCTTCCTTAGCAGCATCAGCATTTTTCTCGTCGATAGCAACGTAAACTTTCTTTACAGCTGTCTTAACGGAAGAACGGATTCTCTTATTCTGCTCTTCTTTTGTCTTTGTTACTAAGATTCTCTTCTTAGCGGATTTAATGTTAGCCAAGTTCCTTTACCTCCAACTCGTTTTCAGTTTATCTTTTTATTGCGGGCTGATCCCGTCTTTTATCATTTATGCTTATCGGAGCCGGACACGGACAGTCCGATGTACATACAAGGTGTATTTTAAGCAATGAAGGGGCTCTTGTCAATCATAAATGTAACACAATTTGGGCTTATCTGTGTGTTGTGTTATACTTTCCAAGACTTGATAGGATGATAACACAAAAGCGTACCAAGGAGGAGACTTATGACCACGGAAAACCTGAAATATCGATATGTTTTGTTTGATCTGGACGGAACCATACAGGATTCGGAAGAGGGGATAACCAAAAGCGTTGCATATGCTCTTGAAAAAATGGGGATAAACGAACAGGATCATGAAAAACTGAAGCGTTTTATCGGACCGCCCTTATCGGTATCATTTAAGGAATTCTATGGCATGAGCGATGAGGAAGCAGAGGAGGGGATGCGCATATACAGAGAAAGATACGGCTCCATCGGATGGAAGGAAGCTTATATATACGAAGGCATACCTGAACTGCTTAATAAACTCAGGGAAGCCGGGGCGAGAGTTGCGCTTGCAACTTCAAAGCCGCAAAAATATACAGAGATGATACTGGAACACTTTGATGTGGGACGTTTTTTTGACGCGGTTTCCGGGGCGGATATGAGTGAACCAGACAGTGGAAAGAGCGGACTTATAAAGCGGGCGCTTTCCATGCTTGGGAAGGAAGATATGAGTTCATTTAATGATGTGGTCATGATCGGAGACAGAAAATTTGATACCCTGGGAGCGAATGAAGTGGGAACGGATTTCATAGGAGTATCTTACGGATTTGCTCCTGTTGGTGAATTAGAAGCCCTTGGCGTTCAGAAAATCGCTGCATCTGCTGCGGAACTTGAAAAATACCTTTTTGTGAATGAGTGAGATTGATCGGAAATGAAACCTCTGGCGATATATATACATATTCCGTTTTGCGTAAGAAAGTGTCTCTATTGTGACTTTCTGTCTTTCGCTGTGGGAAGCTCGGAAAAGCCTGAGGCGAATGAAAAAAAGAAAGAATATTTTAAGGCACTCAAAAGAGAGATAAGTTATTATGCCGAGAAACTGCCCGGATTTGAAATAGTAAGTGTTTTCTTTGGTGGGGGAACGCCTTCTGTTGTAAACGCAGATGATATCGCGGATATATGTGATGCGTTAAAAATGGTGTGGAACTTTAGAAGCGATGCCGAGGTCACATTGGAAGCAAATCCGGGGACAGTAACTCCTGATAAGTTCAGGATCTATAAAGAGTGCGGGATAAACCGGATAAGCTTTGGACTGCAGTCGGTTCATGATGATGAGTTAAAACGTCTCGGAAGGATCCATACGTATGATGATTTTCTGGAATCTTACGGAACGGCCAGAGAGAGCGGATTTGATAATATCAATATAGATCTTATGAGCGGCCTTCCCGGACAGACAGTGGGCTCTTTTACGGATACGCTGAATACGGTATCTTTACTTGATCCGGAACATATCTCTGCATATAGTCTGATCATTGAGGACGGAACTCCTTTCGGGGAAATGTACGGTGACAGTAAAAAGACCAAAGCTTTGCTGCCTTCCGAAGATGATGACAGAGAGATGTATCACAAGACAGCGAGCGTTCTTGAAAGATACGGATATCACAGATATGAGATCTCGAATTATGCAAAGACAGGGCGTGAATGCAGGCATAATCTGGTTTACTGGCATCGCGGAGATTACATCGGTTTGGGGCTTGGGGCGTCATCCTGCTTATCGGATATAAGATGGAGTAATACCGATATATTTGAAACATATATATGCCCGAAAACAGTGGGTTTCGGGGCACAAAAAGAAGAGCTTTCCGTCGAAGATCAGATGTTTGAAACATTCATGCTTGGACTCAGATTGGCTGAAGGCGTTGATTTACAAGGCTTTGCGGAAAAGTTTGGAGTAGACCCGTTAGAAAAATATGATTCTCTTTTTAAAAAATTTGAAAAGGAAGGTCTCCTTGAATTGAAAAAAGGAAGTGCTATACTGACGCCTAAAGGATTTGACCTTGCAGATCACGTGATACTCGGATTTATGGAGTAGGCAGGCATATGACTTAATTTTTTTACTTAATGGAGGATCAAGAAATGGCAGGAGAAAACGTAACAAAAACTAACAGTACAAACGACGGAAAGATAAAGAGGTTAGCTATAGCAGCTGTATTTGCCGCTCTTACTTTCGTAGCAACATTTATCATTCATATTCCCACACCTACAATGGGATATATCCATATAGGAGATACTTTCGTGATCCTTTCGGGGATCTGTCTTCCTCCGTTTATCGGAGCGCTTGCGGCAGGCTTGGGATCTGCGCTTGCTGATCTTTTGGCAGGATATGTAATATGGGTGCCCGGAACTTTTATGATCAAGTTCCTTGCGGCGCTTTCAGCTTCCTTATTGTACAAGGGATTAAAGAATTTCTATAAGGAGAAAAAGTACGCTCCTTCAAGGGTCATCTTTGCGGGAATTGCATCGGAAGCGGTCGTTGTGGTCGGTTATCTTATCTTTAATGTCATAGTAGTATCGATCACGGAGGGAAATGTTACCGCTGCGGGATTATCTGCAGCTATAGCTGCCAGTGCTGCTGAAGTGCCCTTTAATTTATTACAGGGAACAGCGGGAATAGTGCTTTCGGTACTGGCCGGACCGATCTTTACCAAAATAGCCGGGAAAGAATTACAACAGTGATCAGAATAATATTTCAGGATAAAGTTTTTGAAGGATCGATAAAAGAATATTTTGAGACTGAAGGAACAGGCAGGGAAGTGCTTGTTTTTGGTGAAGACATCTCATCTGATGACAGTATATCTGAAGATGGTGAGATGTCTTCTTTTATTTATCTGTATAATGGAACAGAAAACCGTGCGGGATATAATGACGGAGTATACAGGATAAACAGGATCGCAGACAGATATTATCCGGACCTGTTATTGAAGAGCGATATGCCGGAGAAAGCTACAGATGAAGAGCGGGTTAAAGAGATATACATTATAGCATCGGCAGTTCTCCCGCCTCACAGGATACATATCCTGGAAGTGACAGGTGAGTATACGGATACACTTAAAGCAGATGTGGCCGGATATATTGAACGTGTGATAAAGGCAGAAGAAGCTGACAGAAATAATAAAACGAAAGAACTGATCAAAGAAAAGAAAATATCAGAGATCACGGAAACTGCAGCTGAGGAACTGCATGCGTCCGAGTCTATGATGAGACAGATCAGGGAACTGGTACGTTATGCTTTGATAGCGGATATTCCTGTTGAAGATATACTGGAGAAAATGGGCAGTGAAGGATTATTGCCTGTTGCAGATAAGAAGGAAGGAAAGAAGTCTCTTGGAGAGTTGCAAAGAAGGATCTGCGGAAGCGCCCTTTAAACATATTTATATTGAAGAGGATATCGAAAGCAGCGCACTTAAGATAACCGAACATTTCCCGGATGCGGAGATCATCAGGATCAAACATTATAAAGATGTTTTTAACAGACCCAGGCAGAGCTTTACGGGACAAAAAGCTTCGCCGAATCTGATCATCGCAAGAAAGCACGGCAGACTGATATATGAGGGGGCGCCTGTATGTCAGGATTTCGGGAATAAGCATTTCTATTACACTTCATGTGTTATGAATTGCTTATATGACTGTGAATACTGCTATCTGAGAGGAATGTATCCTTCTGCCAATCCGACTGTATTTATCAATCTGGATGATATATTCAGCGAATTGGAGGGCCTGTTGCAGGAGCATCCGGTATATCTATGTGTGTCATATGATACGGATCTCATGGCTTTTGAGGATCTGACGGGTTATGTGAAAAGATGGTGTGAATTTACCGCATCCAGAAAAGATCTGACCATAGAGATAAGGACGAAGTGTGCAAGAACGGATCTGTGGGATATCCTGAGTCCTTGCGAGAGAGTGATATTTGCATATACCGTATCTCCGCAGGAGATCATCTCAAAGTATGAAAAGGGTACTCCTTCGCTTAAGATGAGATTAAATGCCGTAAAGAGTGCTATGGAACATGATCATCCTGTCAGGCTTTGCTTTGATCCCATGATATATATCAAGGGCTGGAAAGAGGTTTACGCAGGGATGTTCAAAGAAGTGACGCAGAACATTGATGCAGATCATATAAAGGATTTCAGCGTAGGAAGTTTTAGGATATCCTCAGGATATTTAAAGAATATGCGCAGGATGATGCCTGATTCGGAGATCGTAAATTTCCCCTTTGAATTGATCAACGGCTATTATCAATATCCTAAAGCTCTTGAAGAAGAAATGGAGGATTACATGTCGGAGCTGATAAGGATGGCTGTGCCAAAGGCTGAGATATTCAGACCGTAATAATTAATTACTGTATTATTCTCTTTAACGGAGGTTTATTTATGTCTGATACAAATAGAATAAAAAAAAGAGTCCTTCTTACAGGAGCATCCTCGGGGATAGGCGCTGTTTTGGCGGAAATGCTTTCGGATATGGGCTTTCAGGTTTTCGGGATCGGAAGGGATTTTGAAAAAAATACCGAAAAGGAATCAAAAACAGCCGTAACCGGTGATTTCAGACCGATAAGCTGTGATCTGCTGGATACGGATGCACTGATAAAGACAGTTAAGGATATCAAAAGAGAAGGTGAGATTGATGTCCTTATCAATAATGCGGGATGCGCATATTACGGATTGCATGAAGAACTGGATGTATCAAAGATAAAGGAGATGGTACGTACGAATCTTGAAGTACCGATGATACTTACTCAGATGCTCCTCAGAGATCTGAAGAAGAATAAAGGAACCATAATCAATATCTCGTCCGTAACGGCGCTGTCTCAGGCCAATCCTCATGGTGCAGCATATGGGGCATTGAAAGCGGGACTTCGGAGTTTTTCTTCCAGCATATTCGAAGAAGCCAGAAAGCACGGTGTAAGAGTCAGCACCATTATGCCGGATATGACAAAAACAGAGCTTTACAGGAATGCGGATTTTTATGTGGAGGAAACAGAAGGAGCTTATCTTGAACCTGCGGAAGTGGCAGAGGCTGTAAGATATATCCTGGAGCGGCCTGACGGGGTAGTGATACCGGAGATGGTTCTCAGACCGCAGCTTCACAGGATATACAGGAAACAGAAATAAGATCTGATACAGATCCTATTTACTGTTCAAGACTCTCGATCAGTTCAAGTGAATGTGAAGAATTCATCTGAACACAGATTTCAACGAACTTCTCCAAAGGCACATCACGCATCTGCTTGCCACCGCGGATATTGATGGAAACAGTGCGGTTCTCTGCTTCTGCATTACCAAGTACAAGAACATAAGGATCATGAGCATTTCTGTAATTCTTGATCTTATCCTTCATATTCTTATCGCTGTAATCAACTTCAAAACGGATGCGGTTCTTTCTGCAGATTTCTGCGACTTCAGCTGCATACTCGTTATTCTCTACTCTGATAGGAACGATACCTACCTGCATAGGGCTCATCCAGAAGGGGAAGGAACCCTTGAAGTTCTCGATGATGATACCGATGAAACGCTCGAAGGAACCGAATATCGCACGGTGTACCATAACGGGTCTCTTCATGGATCCGTCAGCCGCAACATATTTCAGATCGAAATTAAGAGGCAGCTGGAAGTCGAGCTGGATAGTACCCATCTGCCATTCACGTCCGATGCAGTCCTTCATCTTAAGGTCTATCTTGGGACCGTAGAATGCACCGTCGCCTTCGTTGATCTCATATCCGCCTTCACCGTAGTGCTTGTCAAGAATGCCCTTCAGAGCCTTTTCGGCCTCGTTCCAGTCATTGATATCGCCCATGAAATCTTCGGGGCGTGTAGAGAGCTCTGCGATGTATGAGAGACCGAATGTGGAATAAATCTCACCTGCGATCTGCATGATATCATCGATCTCGCTCTCGATCTGTTCTTGCATGATCAGGTTGTGTGAGTCATCCTGTCTGAATTCCTGAACACGGAGGAGACCGTTTAACTCACCTGATTTCTCTCTTCTGTGGATCACATCGATCTCGTTAAAGCGAAGGGGGAGATCTTTATAGCTGCGCTGCTTGTTCTGATAAACTTTGATAGCATTGGGGCAGTTCATGGGCTTTGCAGCAAACATACGATCTTCATCAGTTACATCAACGATCTGTTCTACTGTACCGTTTCCGTCTGCATTATCTCTTGCGGGAGGAACGATGAACATATTCTTTCTGTAATGATCCCAGTGACCTGATGTCTCCCAAAGGGATTTGTTGTTGAGGATAGGAGCGGAGATCTCTGTATAATTATGTCTTTCATGAACTTCGCGCCAATAGTCGATAAGTGCATTGTAGAGCTTCCATCCGCGGGGCAGCCAGTAGGGCATACCGGGAGCAGTCTCATCAAACATGAAGAGATCAAGCTGGGGACCGATCTTCTTGTGGTCACGTTCCATAGCTTCTTTGATCATGGCGATATGCTCCTTGAGAGCCTTCTTGTCGGGGAATGCATATACATATATACGCTGAAGCTGATCTCTCTTCTCATCGCCTCTCCAGTAGGATCCGGATACGGACTTGATCTGGAATGCGGCATTCATAAGGAGCTGGGAATTGTCTACGTGAGGTCCTCTGCAAAGGTCTACAAAATCCTCGCCTGTGTAATATACAGTAAGGAGCTCGTCTTCAGGAAGATCATTGATAAGTTCAAGCTTAAATTTCTGATCTTTAAAAAGCTCAAGAGCATCAGCTCTGCTTATCTCTTTTCTTGCCCAATCCTCGCGTCTCTTGATTATCTCGCGCATCTTATCTTCGATGGTCTTGAAATCCTCGTTTGTGACTGTGCGGGGAAGAGTAAAGTCATAGTAGAATCCGTCAGCGATCTGAGGACCTATGGCATACTGAACATTTTCTTTACCGAAGATCTCAATCACAGCCTTTGCAAGGATGTGTGCAAGAGAATGTCGGTAAACCTCCATTAATTCTTCTTTTTCCATAATACTGCTCCTTTCGTTTGTAAAAATAAAAAGCCCCTGTATTGCATTAAAGCAATACAGGGGACGCATCTTCTTTGCGCGGTTCCACCCCGGTTGCCGTAGAAAAAATACGGCCTCTTCATTCTGGCGGTAACGGTGCCTGCCGGGCTTGATTGGAGCCTCTCGGAGCTGGTCTTCGGCTTTAGATCCTACAGCCTGCTTTCAGCACTTGCTGCAGGCCTCTCTGAGTATTTCTTAAAGCTTACTCGTCTCTTCACAGATTTAACTTCAGATTTGTTCTGTATTTTAACGCTGCATATATTTTTTGTAAAGGTAAAAAATTAACAATAAAAGTGAAGGTGAAGATGAAAGCGGGGCAAGGATGCCGAATGTCTTTGGATTGTGATATACTTTTCATCTGCACAGATCACTGTGCTCATGTTTATTGAAAATCAGGAGGAATATCATGAATCCAATGGACGCTATGAGAATGGCACAGGCGTGGTCTACATTCTCTCAGAATCATCCGAAGTTTTTGCCCTTTATCAGAGCTGTCTCCCAGGGGGCGTTGCAGGAAGGCTCTGTTATCGAGCTGGCTGTGACACAACCTGACGGAAAGAAGCTTGAGACCAATCTCAGACTGACGGCTTCAGATCTTGATCTGATAGCTCAGATAAAAGGTCTTATACCGCCTCAGTAAATAACACAAAAAAAGCTGCATTAAGCAGCTTTTTATTTTGCGTTCATAACGACGTTTTCCGCGGCATCGAAGGTGGTCACATTGACGCCGCCGTTTGTGGGCGTCCTGTATACCGGTACATCATTGTTGAATTCTCTGAAATAAACATAGTCGTCGGTGATGCATATGTTTCTGTGGACTCCGTAACGCACCACTTCTTCATCGCTTCCGTCGGTACGTATCCTCATGAGCGCATATCCTTCGTTATCCGAGGTATCCACAGTCTGGAAATAAATCCAATCTTCGTAAACATTATATGTATCGCAGCGCTTGGATGATATCTCGCGAATGGAATCATCCGAAGTATCATATACTTTTATATGATAATCATCATTTGAATCCAGATAATAGATCTTACTTCCGTCAGCGATGGGAAGAAACATACGCTCCGAAGAAACATCGGATCCGTCACCGCTTACGGGGTCGATCATCTTAAGGGTTCCTTCTTTTTGCATTTCGCTGAAGTAGAGGTTACCGCCCTTTACGCATCCTACATTGGGGTGGCCTTCGAATAAAACGGTGGGATCTCCGCCGGCGATGGAAACTGTATTAAGAGTTACAAGGGCATTGCCGTCGTTTTTTTCTGTGGCACCGAAGGAAGTGTAGAGGATATTGTTATCAGCCAGGACCATACCGTCACATGTAGTTTCTGCGATCATGATATTGTCATGTTTTTTGCTGCTGACGTCCAGTCTGTAGATACCGCGGCCTCTGCGCACATAACCGAGACCTGCCTGGTCGGATGCGGCATCCGAATAAAAATAAACGTAATTACCTGCGGCATTTATGAATGACGCATTGCCGTTGGCTAGCTTTGTGACTTCACCTGAGGCCTTATCCATGCAATAGAGCCTGCCGGAATCATATGGATTTGAAAAATAGATATATCCGTTTTTTTCACAGAATGATCCGCCGTTGTAGAGGTTGCCGGCGGTATTGCCCACAGTCCCTGCTTCGTTCAAAGGAACTTTCTTTTCTCTTCCGCCAAGGATCCTGAGGAGAGTGAGACCTCCGACTATAAAGACTACTACTCCGATCCCGATGATTCTTTTTACGGTTTTATTCATAGCGGATCCTCCAACATACGAAACACGCTTATAAGCCCTAAAAAAGGGTCTGCATAGTGCTTATAAGAAAAGTATATCATAAACAGGGATGATTCAGCGATTGCTGTATTCGGATAATACAATCTCTCCCGCGGCAAGTGTTGCGGGAACATCGATTATCCGCTGATTGGAACTGCCGCGAAAACGAAGTCCGAGACTTTTTTTCTCCAATACGAACTCTCCGTCCACAAGGATATCCGCAAGGCTTAGGATCTCGGATGTAAAGGGGGTATAAGCTCTGGTAAATGTCGGATCGTTTAACTGCTCCCATGTATAACCGGAGTAGATCCATATAGTCTTTCCGGGACACTCGGATCTGACCCGTTTATAAAAGGGCAGTAAAGCTTCCTGATTAAATGGCTCCATAGGCTCACCGCCGAGCATAGTGAGCCCACTTATATATGCGGGTTTAAGGGATTCTATGATGGCATCTTCAACTTCTTTGTTGAAGACTTTTCCGTAAGCAAAGTCCCAGGTCATGGGATTAAAGCACTCCTTGCAGTGATGGGTACATCCGCTTACAAAGAGGCTTGTACGAACCCCGATACCGTTGGCTATGTCGTTGTATTTTATCTCGGCATAATTCATTACAGATGAAGTACTCTCTCTTTGATCTCCTGTGTGCGTCCTTGATTCCAGAACTGTGTTCCGATATATCCGCAGGTGCGTCTTGCAACATTCATTTTATCCTGATCGCGGTTACCGCAGTTGGGACATTCCCAGACAAGCTTTCCGTCGGAATCCTTTACGATCTTTATCTCACCGTCGTATCCGCATTTCTGACAGAAGTCGGACTTGGTATTAAGTTCCGCATACATGATATTTTCATAGATGTACTGCATTACGGAAAGCACTGCATCTATATTGTCCATCATATTGGGAACCTCAACATAGCTGATGGCGCCACCGGGGGACAGTGCCTGGAATTCGGATTCAAACTTGAGCTTTGTGAATGCATCGATCTGCTCGGTGACATGCACATGATAGCTGTTTGTGATGTAATTCTTATCGGTGACTCCTTCTATGATACCGAATCTCTTTTGCAGGCATTTTGCAAATTTGTAAGTAGTGGATTCAAGCGGTGTACCGTAGAGCGAGAAAGAGATGTTGGTCTCTGCACGCCACTTCTGGCACTTGTCATTTAAGAAGTGCATAACCTTAAGCGCGAAATCCTTGCCGTCCGGATCCGTGTGACTTACGCCCTTCATATATTTTGTGCATTCACACAGTCCCGCATAACCGAGGGATATGGTGGAATAATTGTTGAAGAGCAGCTTGTCGATGACTTCGCCTTTTTTAAGACGGGCGAGGGCTCCGAACTGCCACAATATGGGCGCAACGTCCGAAGGTGTTCCGAGGAGACGGTTGTGCCTGCACATGAGAGCGCGCTTGCAAAGCTCCGTGCGTTCTTCCATGATCTGCCAGAATTTATCTTCATCCTTGCCGGAAGAGCATGCGACATCCACGAGATTGAGTGTTACGACACCCTGATTGAAACGGCCGTAATACTTATGCTTTCCGTCTTCGCCAAGCCCCTCTGTATCCGGAGTCAGGAAGCTGCGGCATCCCATGCAGGGATAAACATCGCCGTTTTTATATTCACGCATCTTCTTTGCGGAGATATAATCCGGAACCATTCGCTTTGCGGTACATTTGGCCGCAAGTTTTGTAAGATACCAGTAGGGTGTACCCTCACGGATATTATCTTCATCAAGCACATAGATAAGCTTCGGGAATGCGGGAGTGATATAAACCCCCTTTTCGTTCTTTACTCCGAGTATACGCTGCTTGAGCATCTCTTCGATTACCATTGCAAGGTCGTCACGCAGTCTTCCTTCGGGAACTTCATCAAGATGCATGAAGACTGTTATGAAAGGCGCCTGACCGTTAGTGGTCATAAGTGTGATGACCTGATACTGGATGACCTGTACACCGCGCTCTATCTCGGATTTTACGCGCATTTCGGCAATCTCGTTTATCTGATCATCTGAAGCTGCGACACCTGCGTCTTCAAATTCCTTGCGGACTTCTTTGCGGAACTTCTGTCTGCTTATATCAACAAAAGGCACAAGATGAGAGAGTGTTATGCTCTGCCCGCCGTACTGTGAGCTTGCTATTTGGGCGATGGACTGTGTGGCGATATTACATGCGGTGGAAAAGCTCTTGGGCTTTTCGATCATGGTCTCGCTGATAACTGTGCCGTTCTGGAGCATATCTTCAAGATTAACAAGGCAACAGTTATGCATATGCTGCGCAAAATAGTCGGCATCGTGAAAATGGATTATGCCGTCCTCGTGTGCTTCCACGATATCGGGAGGCAGGAGAAATCTTCTGGTGATATCTTTTGACACTTCGCCTGCCATATAGTCACGCTGAACACTGTTAACAGTAGGATTCTTATTGGAATTCTCCTGCTTGACTTCTTCGTTGCTGCATTCGATGAGACTCATTATCTGCTGGTCTGTGGTATTGGACTGACGCACGAGAGCATGCTGATAGCGGTAGATGATGTATTTCTTGGCCACTTCGTTATGACCGGAATTCATGATACCGTTCTCTACCATATCCTGTATCTCTTCGACGCTGGCTGCGCGGGTAAGGTTTTTGCAGTCGTTCGAAACCTTGGTGGCGATGGTCGAGATCTGATCATCGCTCAGTCTCTTGTCTTCCGATACCTCAAGATTAGCCTTGTGTATGGCATTGATGATCTTGGATATGTCGAATTTAACTTCTTTACCGCTTCTTTTAATGATATTCATGACAGATTGGTCTCCTGATGAAACAATATTATGTACTCCTTCAAAAATGCGACCACAAGATATTGTATGCCGCATTGCTTATACTATCACTTAGGGATACTTTTATCAAGACAAAATAGATAACATAAATAAAGCGGGAATATGGTATAATTTTAAAGAATGTGGGATATTCGAAAACACAGACAAAAACTTATGGAGGGTTAAGAAATGAAGGTAATGAAATGCAAGGTTTGCGGCAAGGTTGTTATTGTTCAGAATGACACTCCCAGCGGAATGGTCTGCTGTGGGGAGAACATGGTTGAACTGGTACCGGGTGAAACAGACGGGGCGGTTGAGAAGCATGTTCCGGCAGTGAGCGTAAACGGAAACAAGGTTCATGCCGAGGTCGGAAGTGTTGAGCATCCCATGCTTGAGAATCACTATATTATGTTTATCCTTCTTGAAACGGAGAAAGGATATCAGGTAAGGAATCTCGTTCCGGGAGAGAAGCCAGTGGCTGATTTTACGGTTGAAGACGGTGACAAGGCAGTCGCTGTATATGAATACTGTAATCTTCATGGCTTTTGGAAGGCGGAAGTCTGAGGATTTTGCAATAAAAAGCCTGCTCTGTTATAATTTTACAAATCGGGGTCCGGAGTCGAAAGACTCCGGATAAAGAGCTGAAGGGGAGATAACCGGATGGACAACGCTGCTGTTGCTGCGAAAGCGGCTATTGAAAAAGCCGGTAAAGCCGGATTTAATGATATGGAAATGTCTGCGATCGGGGAAGTCGCAAACATAACACTGGGAAATGCCATGACGGCACTTTCCGTGCTTATTCACGGCGATATTGACATTTCCACACCCAGAGTATTCATCAAGAATAAGGGTGAGGCTGTTGAACAGCTTAAAGAAAAGGCAATCATAACAAGAGTGGATTATGTAAAAGGTCTGGACGGGTTCAGTGTTTTATTCCTGGGTGAAGATGATGTTAAAGTCATGACGGACCTTATGATGGGAAGCGACGGGCATGGTATGTTCTACCAACAGGAGATTTCGGAGCTTCATATGAGCGCTGTATCGGAATCCATGAACCAGATGATGGGGTCTGCGGCAACCGCCATGGGTATGATGATCAATAAGATAGTTGATATCTCTACACCCAACACGGTTTTTATGCAAGCCGGAGAGTTTATCACCGAAGCATTTCAGAATGACGACCGCTTCGTACAGATCGTATTTGATGTTAAAATGGGACAGCTTATCACGACTCAGATGATACAGCTCTATCCTTTCAGACTGGCTAAGGCTATAGCGGATCTCTTTATCGTCAAGAAGCAGAATAATGACGGAAAGAGTCCTTTTTGATATCAAACCGGGGGAATATGATCCCGGTATTTTATAAAGAAATGAGGACTAAATTAAATGGCAGAGAATTGCAATGGAAACTGCGAAGAATGTGGTTCTTCGGGATGCTCCGACAGAAAGGGGCCGGGAATACAGAAGGCTAAGCCGAATGACGCTTCGGATATTAAGCATGTCATCGCAGTCATAAGCGGAAAGGGCGGAGTAGGAAAGTCAATGGTGACGGGACTTCTCGCAGATTCCGCAAACGCCAGAGGATTAAAAACTGCAATTCTTGATGCGGATATCACGGGGCCTTCGATCCCGAGAATGTTCGGTATCGAGGAGCGTGCCGGCTACGACGGCAAGAATGTTGTTCCTGTTAAAACTTCAAACGGGATCAGCACAATGAGTATCAATCTCCTGCTGGATAATGCTACAGACCCGGTTTTGTGGAGAGGAAGTCTTATCTCCGGTGCCGTAAAACAGTTTTGGACTGATGTGGCATGGGGAGATGTGGACTGTATGTTTGTTGATATGCCTCCGGGAACGGGAGATGTCGCACTTACAGTTATGCAGTCCCTTCCGGTTGAAGGTATAGTTATCGTCACATCACCGCAGGAACTTGTGGGCATGATCGTTTCTAAGGCCGTTAAGATGGCTGAGATGATGAATATCCCGGTTCTCGGTATCGTTGAAAATCTTTCTTATTTCAAATGCCCGGATTGCGGCAAGATCCATGAGATATTCGGAAAGAGCAGTGTGGATTCGGTGGCGGCGGATTTCGGTATTCCCGTAACCGTCAGACTTCCCATTGATCCGGAAATGTCAGCTCTCTGTGACAAGGGCGAGGCTCATAAACTTAAGGTTCAGGATATAGAAGATAAGTTCGATGCTTTAACGGAAGAGATATTAAAATAATAATTTAAGAATTCAGGAATCTGTTTTATCAGGAGGAAACTATGAAAGAAGCTAAAGTTACTATCGGCGCAACAAATATCAAGACATTCAAGTATGAGAATTCATTTGCTGCAAAGCAGGGGGATCCTCTCAAGATGGCTGTTAAGACTCAGATGGCTGTACGTCTTAATCCCGAGGCACCTACAACAGCAATGGTACTTGTGAAGTTTGAGACGAGCGATGAAGAGAAGAAGATCATGGCAATGGAGCTTGAAACTGTTACTCCCGTTTCCGTTAGCACATTTGTCGATAATCTTGATGATGTTATAAAGAAGAAGTATTTTCCTCAGATAATGATGGCTGTTAATGAGAAGATCCGCATTGCATCCACCGTTGTGGGACTTAATATACAGACACCTCCTGTTACTTTCATGTACACAGAAGATGCAGAATAAATGATCACTTATGTTACTACAGGTAAGTAATGCAGATGTTTCATACGGCGAGCGCACTCTCATCAGAGATATTTCTTTTGAAGTCAGGAATACAGAGAAAATAGCGATCGTCGGAAGAAACGGATGCGGGAAGACCACATTTCTGAAACTCTTATCCGGAGAGATACTTCCGGATAAAAGAGACGGAAATGACCAACCGAATATAGCGAAGGCACCGGGACTCAATATCGGATGGCTTTCACAGATGACCTTTACGGATGACAGCGCCTGTCTTGGCGATGAGATCCGTAAAGTTTTTTTGCCTGTTTTAGAGCTCAAGACAAAACTGGATGCACTCCTGGCCGAACTGGATAAGGCTCCGGATGAGAAAAAGGCGCAGGAATACGCTACTCTTGAAGAACGGTTTAATTATCTGGGCGGATACCGTTATGAGAAGGATTATGAGCTTGTTTTTGAACGCTTTGGATTTGCAAGAGAAGATGAAGCTCGCCCACTTTCGGAATTCTCGGGAGGACAGCGGACCAAGATCGCTTTCATAAAACTCCTCCTCTCCAAGCCGGATATACTTATTTTGGACGAACCCACCAACCACCTTGATATCTCTACCATAGGATGGCTGGAAGGCTATATAAGAGAATATCCCCGTGCCGTCATCGTAGTATCCCATGACAGACTGTTCCTTGACAGAGTAGCCGACGTGGTCTACGAGATAGAACATGAGAAGATGACGCGGTATGTGGGCAATTATTCAGATTTCGTAAAGCGCAAAAAAGACATCTACGATCAGCAGAAGAAGGCATATGAGGCTCAGCAAAAAGAGATAGCAAGACTCCAGGCTGTGGCTGACCGCTTTATACATAAAGCCACCAAGGCTACGATGGCAAAGAGCAAGTTAAAAGCCATTGAGCACATGGATATCATAGAGGCTCCGGAAGAATACGAGCTGAAGGCTTTCCATGCACTGACGGTTCCTTCGAAGGAAAGCGGATTTGATGTACTTGATACGGATAATCTGGGATTCGGTTATGACAGTATCATAGGCAGACTCACGTGTTCGGTTAAGAAGGGACAAAAAGTGGGCATCATAGGCGGAAACGGCCTTGGCAAGTCTACGTTCTTAAAAACACTTGCAGGGAAACTGCCGCTAAAATCCGGGAAGTTTAAATTCGGGCACGGAGTGGAACCCGGATATTTTGATCAGCAGATGGCGCAGTATGTTAGCGACAAGAATGTTCTCAATGATTTCTGGGATATATATCCATATCTGACGGAAACGGAAGTCAGAAATATACTGGGTGGGTTCCTTTTTACCGGTGATGATGTTTTTAAGGAAGTATCACTTTTATCGGGCGGAGAGAAGGTGAGGCTTGCTCTTGCAAAGATATTTGAGACAAGGCCGAATCTCCTGCTTTTGGATGAGCCCACAAATCATATGGATATAGTCGGCAAGGAAGCGCTTGAGCAGATGCTCAAGGATTACGAAGGGACGCTTATCTTTGTTACTCATGACAGATATCTGGTGCGGGAAGTGGCAGATGCACTTATTGTTTTTTCCGGGGATGGCATAAAGTGGTTTCCGTGGAATTATGAAGAATATGAGCGGAGCTTCGGAAAAGAAAAGCAGGATGCGGCAAAAGATATATGGAATATCGACAGGAATACTTCAGAGAAAAAAACGGAGGCTGCAAAAGAAAACGGGGAGCAGCAAAAGCCTGCGATCAACATAGGAAAAGAAAAGAGCCGGATGGAGCGACGGATCGCAAAGATTGAATCTCTTCTTGCGGAAAATGATACTGTGAGAGAAGAACTGACATTAAAGCTTGCAGATCCTTCGATCTCCAGTGATTATGTGAAACTCGGAGAGATACAAAAAGCCATAGATGATCTGGATAAAAATGATGAAGATCTCATGAGTGAGTGGGAAAGATTATCGGGAGAGCTTGAGAATCTGAGCTGATAAAGGGAGGCAGAGTTATGCAGTCAAAACTTAAAGGATATGCGATAGCGGTTCTTGCAGTTGATGTTATCGGACTTATACTGGAATTGATCGTTGGATTTAGTCCGAAGATCGTGACGGGCCCCGGAGCATTAACAGGACATAATAATATAAACATCGAAGCGATCCAGGTCCCTTATGACGCTTTCTTAATTGCGGCATTGAGCATAGTTGCCGCTATCCTGGCGATCAACGGTATATCCAAAGAAAGAAAAGTGATCTCATCACAGTATGATCATCCGGTAATGGAAGATGCAAGCGGTGATTCGGACGGAACGGTTGCCGATATCATATCCGTTGTACTGGTTTTGGGAGTCATCCCCGTTATGTCATGGGTACTGACGATGATGGGGACGTGGACATGGAGCAGGGAAGGCGCTGAGGCTTTGGCGGCTAATTCATGGATGACAACTGTAATAAGTACGATATGGCGCCTGCCGGCATGGATCACTTACGGACTTGTATTTGTATGCGGAGCGGATATGGGAAGAAAAAAAGATCCTACCGTGATCTGAGGGATAAATGAGAGAAAGATCTGACAATAATCCCGAAAAACAAATGAGATGTGTTCTTGTGGGTGCCGGAGATAATGTGGCATCCTATGCATTTCAAAACGGAATGCAGGAACTTGAAGGACTTGCAGCCGCCTGTGATCATGAGACGGTTGCTGTTTTTATACAGCGGATCGCAAAGCCGAATCCCGCTACTTTTATAGGATCCGGCAAGGTCGAAGAGATCGCCGGGTATATAGGTGAAAACGGGATCGGAACAGTGATATTCAACAACTCGCTTTCTCCGCTGCAGATATCAAGGCTTTCGGATGTGCTTGGCTGCGAAGTGTTAGACAGGACCGGTATCATACTGGAGATCTTCGGCAGAAGAGCGAGAACCTCTGAATCCAGGATGCAGGTTGAATATGCCAGATTGCAATATATGCTGCCCAGACTTGAAGGTATGAGAAAAAATCTTTCAAGACAGGGCGGAGCAGGCGGATCCATGTCCAACAAGGGTGTGGGCGAAAAGCAGATCGAGCTGGATAAGAGACTTATCGGTAAGCGAATGGCCGTGTTAAAAAAACGCCTGACGGAAGTTGAGAAGAACCGTTATGTGATGAGGGGAAGAAGAGCAAAGAACGGGATAAAAACCGTGGCTTTAGTGGGATATACAAATGCCGGAAAGTCTACGCTCCTCAATGCTCTGATAACACGCTATGGTAACGGAGACAAGGTTTATGCCGAAGACAAACTCTTCGCCACCCTTGATACCACGGTAAGGAATCTGCGTTTTCCGGATAAGGATGATCCGGCAAAAGGCACGGAAGTATTGATCTCCGATACTGTAGGATTTATAAATGATATTCCCCATGATCTGATCAAGGCCTTCAGATCCACTCTGGAGGAGGCAGCACTTGCGGATCTGATCATCAATGTGGTGGATGCATCCGACGAATATCATGACATGCATATAGAAGTTACGAAGCAGACTCTGACGGATATCGGCGCGGGAGCCGTTCCGGTGATCACGGTGATGAACAAATGCGACAGGACGGAGATTGATACAGCCAGATGTACCGAAACGGGTGCGGAGCAAAAAACTGTTTTTGTGAGCGCTAAGACCGGAGAAGGATTGGAGCAGCTTGTCGATCAAATAAAGTCAGGAATTGGCTGATGACAGCGCCTGCCGGTGCAGTTAACAGAGAGAAAAGAGAGTTTAACAAAAGAAAGTTTAGCAAAAGAAAGTTTAGCAAAAGAAAACCCGCATGCCGGATCAGCTTGCGGGTTTATGTTTGCTTATAACAGGGGCAGAAGGAGTCGAACCCTCTTTAGCGGTTTTGGAGACCGTCGTTAAACCGTTTAACTATGCCCCTAAAAATCAGCACCGTTGTATAATATTGTAAAATCTCTTAGTTGTCAAGATGGAACATGCACTTATGCTACAGTCTTATGCTACAGTTCTCTCGGTCTCCATTATCTGATAAAATATTAATGTTTAAGAGCTTTTCGGAGGCAGTGCATCCATGAGTGCGATTTATTCGATAATTCTTCTGATATTTGCTTTATTCCTCATATTTTCGATGATAAAGATAAATACTTCCGAATCGTCGGAAATGATAAGAGGAATGAATTTTGTTGGGGCTTCTGCGGCGGTGGTGCTGCTTGCGGCTGTATCCGGCAGTCTGACAAAAGGAAGCGGAGCGATGCAGTCTGTTGTTTTGATGGAAAGCATTGGAGCTTCTTTCTTCGTTGTGACACTGGCTTTTTTCTCTATCAGATCCTGCGGTGTTAATATCCCGCGGGCTTTTTCAATCCCTTTGATCATGTATATGATCCTTCACTGCGTGGGAGTATATCTTCCGGAAGTTTTCGGGATGCATTTCATTACGGCGATCCCTTCCAATTCCTTCTTCGGTTACAGAACGGAATTAAGCGTTTTCTACTATATCGATCTTTGTTTTTTCATACTCATTAGTTTTCTGGGATTTTATATCACATTTTTAAATTACAGGAATTCCCTTACTGATACCAATCCCGGAAGCGGTATGATGGCCTGGATCAATCTGCTACCGGTGTTCGGCAGCATACCGGCTATCCTTCCCATAAACCTGGGATACGAAGTGATGCCTGTCGTCATCATCTTTTGCTGGGCAGTGATGTTCATCATAGTCTACCGTTACAGGATGTTTGATTCCATGAAGATGGCAAGGGATGACATCATTGAGACGATAGAGGACGGATTCATCGTCATTGATGCCAACGACAGGATACTCTTCAGGAATGAGAAGGCGGGAGAGATTTTCCCTCAGCTTAATTATGAGGCGACTCAGGAAGAGGTGATCAAGCGTCTGAAGAACAATGATAAGAAAGAACTGGAAAAGGAAGGCAGGATATATCAGATATCACTTGTTCCTTTTTATGATATCAAGACTTTCAAGGGAACGACCATTTGGATCAATGATAAGACCGAAGAACATGAATTCACACAGCGTCTTATCGATCTCAGGGATGAAGCTCAGAAGGCAAATAAGGCAAAGTCAGTATTTCTTGCAAATATGAGTCACGAGATCCGAACTCCCATGAATGCCATCATCGGAATGACAGAGCTTATATTAAATGACAATATCAACAGCAAAGTCGAAGAAAATGCAAACAATATAAGAAATGCAGCGAATACGCTCCTTTCACTGATAAACGGTATCCTTGACTTCTCCAAGATCGAGACGGGGAAGATGGAAAGTACCGAATCAGAATATAACCTGGGACTGGTCCTTAAAGAGATATGCAATATGACAGGTCTCAAACTCGTGGATAAAAACGTGGAACTTATCGTTCATGTGGACGAGACGATCCCGGTGACATTCCTTGGAGATGAGACTCATATCAGACAGATATATACCAATATCCTTTCCAATGCCGTTAAATATACCAAACGCGGCTATATCAGATTAAATGTTTCCTGGGAAAAGCTGGAGAATGAGGCGCATGTTATGGTTTCCATTGAAGATACGGGATGCGGTATAAGACAGGAAAGCATACCGACACTGTTCGAAAGTTTCCAGCGTGCAGATATGATAAAGAACAGGACTGTGGAGGGCACCGGACTGGGACTTGCTATCTGCAAGAGGCTTGTGGAATCCATGGGCGGAGAAATCGGAGTAAGGAGTACCTACGGTATAGGAAGTGTTTTTTCCTTTGACTATATGCAAAAGATATCTGATGAAACACCTCTCGGAAATTATGATTATATCGAGTTGCCGGTGGATAAGGAACATGAAAAGAAATCTTTCATCGCACCCCTTGCACGCATACTTGTGGTGGATGACAATATCACCAATATCAAAGTGGCCCAGGGAATACTTGCGATGTATCAGGTGAGAGTCGATACGGCTCTTTCTGGCAAGGAATGTCTGGAAAAGGTTGCCAGAAACAATTATCACATGATCCTTATGGACCAGATGATGCCTGAGATGGACGGTATTGAGACAACAAGGATGATAAGGAACGATCCGGATTCCAGAGTTCGAAACATGCATGTCATTGCCCTTACCGCCAATGCAATAAGCGGTACGAGAGAGATGTTCTTACAAAACGGTTTTCAGGAATACATCTCCAAGCCAATAGCTTTATCGGCAATGGAGGATGTTCTGAAGAAGTTCCTGCCGCCGGAGATAATACACTATGTGGATGTGGATGTTAAAGATAACGGATACGGCAATCTGGACATTTCGCTTCCCGGTATCGATACTGAGATCGGACTGCGTAATTACGGAAACGATTCGTCAAGATATCTGCAGATATTGAGATTTATCCTTGATGATGGGGCGGCGCATGTGGAACGTATACGTACATGCATAGAAGATAAAAATTATAAACAGTACGTATTTGAAGTTCACGCACTTAAAGGTCTCATGGCAGGCATCGGTGCCAAGCAGCTGGCAGAATTTGCGAAGCTTCAGGAGACGGCAGGCAGAGAAGGCAGAAAAGAAGAGATCGCAAATGAAGGAAGGCTTTTGGCAGATCAGTATGAGGAATTGCTGGCGGTGATCGATAAGGTTCTCGGCGGTGCGGGACTGCTGCAGGAGGAAAAGGCGGAACTTAAGAAAGAACCCCTTTCGTGGGAAGAATTCCTGGGACAGCTTCACTCCCTTCAGGGAAGCCTGGATATGCTGGAACAGTCAGAGGCTGCTAGAAAGGTAGACAATCTTCTGACATATCCGCTTGAAGACGGTATCAGGCAACAGCTGCAGGAAGTCAGGAAAGCTATAGGAAGTTTTGATTATGATGAGGCATCAGAAATGCTGAATCTTATGATGTAAAGGAGGGCGGATTAAGTATGGATAATATCGGCAATAAGGAAGGCATCCGTGAGATCATCGAGAAATACAGGGCGGATGTGACTGAGATGACCAGATATCTGGGATGGCTTGAAAGCAAGAGATCGGAATCGCTTTCCAGTTCCTATGATCCTGCCGACGGCAGGGGAGAGACCATCACTTTTCCTGTTTACGACGGAACATTGATGAATTTCGTAAGATCGGCGGAGAAAACAGGACTTATAGACAGGAATTATGTCTATACATACAAAAAATACCGTATTCTGACGGTGGCAGATGAACTCAGATTTATTGAGAACGCTCAGATTACTGATATGAAAACTCTGGCGGATATACTTTCATCTTACATAGTAAGAGGCAGGACAAAGGGCGTTGTATGGCCTGAGGGAGTGAATAACGGAGTATATTATGCCGTGATATCCAAGATGAAGGAACTCATCGAATTCTGGACCATGCCCTTCGGACAGGGAAAGTGAATTATGCTATAAAACGGATGCCGAACGCCTCTTGATTATGCTATAACAGGGATGTTTTGGCGTAATCAGGAGGGAATAGCGAGACAGGGATGTCGAGCACCGACTGATTATGCTATAACACGGATGTTTTGGCGTAATCAGGAGGGAATAGCGAGACAGGGATGTCGAGCACCGACTGATTATGCTATAATAGAGTGCATTGTTTTTAAAAAAGAAATTCAAAAATATTTTTCATATGTTTAATGCCGGCCATCCGGCGGAAAGGGTTTAAAAGTGGGAAACGTAAGGCGTATCTATGTGGCGAAGAAACCGGAGTATGCGGTTAAGTCTTCAGAGTTAAAAGAGGAGATCACAGGTTACCTCGGTATCAACGGAGTTGAATCGTTACGGATCTACAGCCGCTATGATGTTGAAAATGTCTCTGATCAGGTATTTGAAAGAGCTTGCAGAAAAGTTTTTTCGGAGCCGCCTGTTGATGAATTGTTCCTGGAAGATATAGAAATACCCGAAGGTGCAAGAGTATTCGGAGTAGAATACCTTCCCGGACAGTACGATCAGAGAGCTGATTCCGCAGAGCAGTGTATACGTTTCCTTAAGGAGGATGAAGAACCCGTTGTTAAGACCGCGAAGACTTATGTGATCTGCGGAAATATAACGGATGAAGAGTTTGCGCGTATAAAGGCTCACTGCATCAATCCCGTTGATTCAAGAGAGACAGGAATGGATAAACCGGATACTCTTATCAGCGAGTATGATGAACCTGCAGATGTTAAGATCTTCGACGGTTTCAGAGCTATGTCCGAAGATGAGCTTAAGGCTCTTTATGATTCACTCGGTCTTGCAATGACATTCAAGGATTTCCTTCATATCAGAAATTATTTCAAGGATGAGGAAGACCGCGATCCTTCCATGACTGAGATCCGCGTACTTGATACATACTGGTCAGATCATTGCAGACATACTACTTTTGCTACCGAGCTTAAGGATGTTCAGTTCGCAGAAGGATATTACAGGACACCTCTTGAGACAACTTATATGAGCTACCTCGATACCCGCAAGGATATCTACGGAGACAGAAAGGACAAATTCGTCTGCCTCATGGATCTCGCGCTTGTGGCAATGAAGAAGCTCAAGAAGGACGGCGTTCTCACCGATATGGAAGTTTCCGATGAGATCAATGCATGTTCCATCATCGTACCAGTTGAGATCGATCCGGGTGATGGCGGTGAGAAATATACCGAAGAGTGGCTTATAAACTTCAAGAATGAGACTCATAACCATCCTACAGAGATCGAGCCTTTCGGTGGAGCTGCCACTTGTCTTGGCGGTGCCATCAGAGATCCTCTTTCGGGAAGAACCTATGTTTATCAGGCAATGCGTATCACAGGTGCGGCAGATCCTACCGTTCCCGTTGCAGATACATTAAAGGGTAAGCTTCCTCAGATGAAGCTTGTTCGCGGCGCTGCAAGCGGATATTCTTCATACGGTAATCAGATCGGTCTTGCTACAGGTCTTGTTAAGGAGATTTATCATCCCAATTATGTTGCAAAGAGAATGGAGATCGGTGCTGTAATGGGGGCTGCGCCCAGAAAAGATGTTAAGCGTCTTAATTCCGATCCGGGAGATATCATCATCCTTCTCGGCGGAAGAACAGGAAGAGACGGTTGCGGCGGAGCTACAGGAGCTTCCAAGGCACATACAGAGAAATCACTTTCGGTTTGCGGAGCAGAGGTCCAGAAGGGTAATCCTCCTACCGAAAGAAAGCTTCAGAGACTCTTCAGAAGACCCGAAGTAAGTTCGATCATCAAAAAGTGTAATGACTTCGGTGCCGGCGGTGTGTCCGTTGCTATCGGCGAGCTTGCACCGGGACTTAAGGTGGATCTCGATAAGGTTACAAAGAAGTATGCGGGCCTTGACGGTACGGAACTTGCAATTTCCGAATCCCAGGAGCGTATGGCTGTAGTCATCGATCCTAAGGATGAAGAGGCATTTATGAAATATGCCGCAGAGGAGAATCTGGAAGCTACAAAGGTTGCTGTAGTTACCGAAGAACCCAGACTGGTACTCAACTGGAGAGGCAAGGATATAGTAGATCTCTCCCGTGCTTTCCTTGATACAAACGGTGCTCATCAGGAGACATCCGTTAAGGTTGATATTCCTTCAAAGGAAGACAATTATCTTGAGAAGATCGCGATCCCTGCAGTTAAGGAGGATCTTGATAAGAATGACTTAAAGGCTGCATGGCTCCATACTTTATCCGATCTCAATGTATGCTCACAGAAGGGACTGGTTGAGATGTTTGATGCATCAATCGGATCCGCTTCCGTATATATGCCTTATGGTGGTAAGTATCAGCTTACAGAGACACAGACCATGGCAGCCAAGCTTCCTTTAAGCGGTCTTCGTACATCCGATACAGTTACTCTTATGAGTTACGGATTTGATCCTTATCTGTCATCATGGAGCCCGTATCATGGTGCAATCTATTCAGTGCTCACTTCTGTATCAAAGATAGTGGCAGCAGGCGGAGATTATAAGAAAGTTCATTTCACATTCCAGGAATACTTCCGCAGGATGAGTGAAGATCCTGAGAGATGGAGTGAGCCTTTCGCAGCACTGTTAGGAGCATATGATGCACAGCTCGGATTCGGACTTGCATCCATAGGCGGTAAGGATTCTATGTCCGGAACATTCAATAACATCGATGTTCCTCCTACACTTGTATCATTTGCAGTTGATGTGGCAAAACAGGATGATATCATCACTCCCGAGTTCAAGAAGGCCGGCGATAAGCTTGTTGTATTTACGGTTCCGAAGGATGAATTCGATATTCCAGTTTACAGAGAAGTTATGGAGATGTACGACGAGGTAGCTGAGCTAATTGCTTCCGGTAAGGTAAAGGCAGCATATGTGCTTGATGCTTACGGACTCCCTGCAGCTCTTTCCAAGATGGGATTCGGTAACGGACTGGGTGCAAAATTATATGATGAGTTTGATGCCGATGAGATATTTGCAGACAGGATCGGTGAGATCGTTCTTGAAATGGACAATGCGTCTGAAGATGATTTCAAGTCTGATGTGATCATTGTGGGTGAAGTTACAGACGGTGACTTTGTGATAGGTGATGTGAAGATCACTCAGAATGAAGCACTTGATTCCTGGAAGAAGAAGCTTGATAAGGTTTATCCTTACAAGGCTGTTAAGGATGATCGCAAGATCGATATGCCTGTATATAATGCACCTAAGGTACATGTTTGCAGAAACCGTGTTGCAAAGCCTACTGTATTTATCCCGGTAATGCCCGGTACCAACTGTGAATATGACACTGCAAGAGCTTTTGAAATGGCCGGAGCAAAGGTTGTTACAGGTATTTTCCGCAACAGGACTGCAGAGGATATCAGAGATTCCGTAGAAGAATATGTTAAGGCAATCTCACAGGCCCAGATCATTATGTTCCCCGGAGGATTCTCCGCAGGTGATGAGCCGGACGGAAGTGCAAAGTTCTTTGCAACGGCATTCCAGAATGATCGTTTAAAGGATGCGGTAATGAGATTGTTAAATGAGCGTGACGGTCTTGCGCTCGGTATATGTAACGGATTCCAGGCGCTGATCAAACTTGGACTGGTTCCTTTCGGTGAGATCGTTGGCCAGAAGCCGGATTCTCCTACACTTACTTACAATACTATCAACCGTCATATTTCAAAGATCGCATATACAAAGGTTGTTTCAAACTTAAGCCCCTGGCTTGCAGGATGTGAGAACGGTAAAGTATACTGCTCACCCGCTTCCCACGGTGAGGGTCGTTTCGTGGCTCCCAAGGAGTGGATTGAAAAGCTTAAGGCGGCAGGACAGATCGCAACCGTTTATTCCGATCCTGACGGTAATGTTTCAATGGATGAAGAATGGAACTTAAACGGTTCATTCGAATCCATCGAAGGTATCACATCTCCCGACGGAAGAGTATTCGGTAAGATGGCTCATCCCGAGAGAAGAGGCGACCATGTTGCTATAAATATTTACGGAGATCAGGATCTTAAGATCTTTGAATCCGGTGTAAATTACTTTAAGTAAGATAAACCCGAAGGGGGAACGCGATGCTCATCAGAGAGGAACTCGAGGAGGCAGAGAAAGAAAACTTAAGTCAGTATGCCACCCTTTCCGTGAATACCAGGGGGCGGGAAGTGGAAGAACCGCCGTGTGACATCAGACCGGTATTCCAGAGAGACAGGGACAGGATCATCCATTCCAAGGCTTTCAGACGCCTTAAGGATAAGACCCAGGTGTTCCTGAATCCTGAAGGGGATCATTACAGGACCAGACTTACTCATACTTTGGAAGTCAGCCAGATAGCAAGGACTATTGCAAGAGCGCTGCATCTTAATGAGGACCTGACCGAAGCTATCGCTCTCGGCCATGATCTGGGGCATACTCCCTTTGGCCATGCCGGAGAAAGAGCTCTCAATCATGTGCTTGAAAGAAGATTCGGTAAGGACAGAAGTTTTTATTTCAGCCACAGTGAGCAGGGCGTCAGAGTTGCTGAGGTCCTGGAACGTGAGGGCAGAGGGCTCAACCTGACATGGGAAGTGCGTGACGGTATTCTCAATCATCAGACCGAGAATACACCGTCAACACTTGAAGGTAAGGTGGTCAGACTTGCCGATAAATTTGCATATATTCATCATGATATGGATGATGCCATAAGAGCCAGGGTTCTTTCTGATACGGATGTACCGGTGGAGATAGGGAGCGTGCTTGGTTTCACGACCAAGGAACGTCTTGATCATCTTATTCATAATACTATTCGTTCAAGTATAGGCAAAAATGATATTTGTATGGATCCGGAAGTTTATCATGCAATGATGAGTATGAGACAGTTTATGTTCTATCATGTTTATTCCAATACGATAGTTAAGGGAGAGGAATACAAGGCAGTGGAACTTGTTGAGACTCTTCTCGAATACTTCTGTGATCACAGTGCGGAGATGCCCGCAGAATACCAGCAACTTATGGGAAACGGCGATCCCGCATGGAGAGTCGCATGTGACTATATCGCATCCATGACTGACAGATATGCGATACAGAAATACGAAGAATTGTTTATACCTAAATCATGGCGGTATTGATCTATGCCATATTATCCGCAGGAACTGATCGAAGAGATCAGAGAAAAAAATGATATCCTCGATGTGATCGGAAGCCGGGTCAAACTCAAAAAACAAGGCTCCTATTATTTCGGGCTCTGCCCTTTTCATCATGAAAAGTCGCCTTCTTTTGCTGTAACCCCTTCCAATCAGATGTTTTACTGTTTCGGTTGTCATGAATCGGGAAATGTTGTCTCATTCGTGATGAAGTATGAGAATTATACTTTTACCGAAGCTGTTCAGATGCTTGCAGAGCGTGCAAATATAAAGCTCCCTGAGATCAGGTATACGGAAGAGATGCGAAGGGAAGCCGATAAGCGCGAACGTCTGATGGAGATCGTATATGAAGCGGAGAAGTATTTTTATCATCAGCTTCGTTCCAAAGACGGAGAACTGGGGAAAAAATATCTGACCGACAGAGCACTTACAGAGGAAACGATGCAGCATTTCGGACTGGGCTATTCGCTTCAGTACAGTAATGATCTTGTCAGATATCTTAAACACAAGGGATATGATGATGAGCTTATCAGAGAATCCGGACTGGGTATTTTCTATGAACGCGAAGGAATGACGGACAAGTTCATCAATCGTGTTATGTTCCCGATACAGAATATCCACGATAAGGTAATAGGTTTCGGCGGAAGAGTGATGGGTGATGCAAAGCCGAAATATCTTAATTCGCCGGAGAGTGAGATATTCGAAAAAAGGAAGAACCTGTACGGCCTGAACTATGCCAGAGTTTCCAGAAAGGATAATTTCATCCTTTGCGAAGGATATATGGATGTTATCGCACTTCATCAGGCGGGATTCAATCAGGCGGTCGCATCTCTCGGAACTGCGTTTACACCGGAACAGGCCATGCTCCTTAAGCGCTTTTCCAAGAATGTACTTTTGGCATATGACAGTGACGGTGCAGGAGTAAATGCGGCGCTTAAGGCGCTGGCGATCTTAAGTGAAATGGATATTAACGGTCGCGTGATAGATATGCGTCCGTATAAGGATCCTGATGAATTTATCAAAAATCTCGGGGCGGAAGAATTCCAAAAGCGTATAGATCATGCTGAAAACGGCTTCCTGTTTGAAGTAAGGCAAAGACGTGCGGAATATGTGATAGATGCGGAACATCCCGACAACAAGGCTGCTTTTGCCAGGGATGTTGCGACGATGTTATGCAGATTCGAAGAAGAGATAGAACGAGAAAGCTATCTGACTTCCGTATCGGAACAGTACGGGATAGATGCGGGACAGCTCCGGAAAGCAGTGATCTCGCTTGCCGGAAGAGATGCGGGCAATAAGAAGATACTGAATCTCAGGACCAAAGATGATTCCGACAGAGAGATCAAAGCTAAAAAGGAAGAAGGCGCGGCAGCGGCCGCCGCAAAGGCACAGCGACTGTTACTTAACTGGCTTGCCAAGCGCCCCGAACTGTTTGATCATATAGGTGAAGATATCACAGAAGAAGATTTTACGGATCCGCTCTATAGAGTTGTGGCAGGAAAACTTTTTGATCAGATAGTGGCAGGTAAAGTGACTCCGGTTTCCATTATGGATGGCTTTGAAGATAAGGAAGATCAGAGAAGAGTCGGTGAGATATTCTTTACCGAGATAGGCGGGCCCGAGCGGGAAGGTCTGATGCAGTCCGAAGAAATTTCTCCGGAAGATAAGGCGAAAGCCTTTCATGATGTAATAGTCAATATCAAAAAAAACAGTATCGAGAAACTGGCAGCCGAGTCTGGAAGCAGTATGGAGTCGCTGGATAAACTCCTTAAGGCTAAACGCACGCTGCAGGTTCTTGAGACCAAGAAATATACGATTTGAAAAATAAAAGATCAGAACTGATTATCAGGATAGTTTTTATTCTGCTTTCGATACTGTGGATGATAGTGATATATTCATTTTCCGCGGAACCGGCGGTGGAATCGGATGAAACAAGCGGTTTGGTCATGGCTTTTATAGCTGACCTGTTTGATATCGCCGATCCTGAACTTTTTGCACTTCGATATGAAGTTGTATTGAGAAAATGTGCTCATGCGACGGAGTATATGATACTTACATTACTCCTTTATGCAGCTTCTTACAGGAAAAAGGGAAGCTGTATCAGTAACATGATGTTGCCCTTTGTCATAGCGGTGCTTTATGCCTGCAGTGATGAGTATCATCAGCTTTTTGCCCCCGGCAGGGACGGGAATTTAAAGGATGTATTTATAGACTCCGCAGGTGCTGCCTTTGCTGTGGCAGTGATCACATTTTTACGGATAAAGAATTTAAAAGAAATAAAAGTAAAGAATACAGGAAATGACTATGGAGAATAAAAGCCTCGGTGAGAGACTTGATGCGGTGATGCGGCTGGCAGGAAGCGGGAAGTGTCTTGCGGATGCAGGGTGCGATCACGGTTATGTATGTATAAATCTGGTAAAGAACGGATCTTTTGAAAATGCCATAGCCATGGATCTCAGGGAAGGTCCTCTTGCACATGCGAGGGTGAATGTTGCGGCAGCAGGATTATCTTCAAGGATAGCCTGCAGGATCTCGGACGGCCTGGCTTCTTTGGATAAAGGTGAAGCGGATACTGTCGTTGTGGCGGGAATGGGCGGTGAACTTATCTGTAAGATAATGGACAGGGAGCCCGAGAAATTCAGATCCCTTGATCACTTCGTTCTTCAGCCCCAGTCGGAGATAAAGGAAGTACGCAGACATCTGAAGGAACTCGGATTTGCGATCACTGATGAAGCTGCCGTGAAGGATGACGGAAAATATTACTTTATGTTTCGTGTGAGCCCTGTTGCAGAACCGGTAGATGAAAGCGATGATGACTGTGAACAGGCATTGGCAGATAACTTCGGACGGATACTGATCGAGAAGAAGGATCCTGTCCTTAGAGAATGGCTCATTCATGAGAAGAGAGTTAAAGAGGATATATTAAAGGGCCTTGATAAAGGGAAAAATTCGGATGGGATGAGTGAGCCCGAGCTGCCGGATCGCATATTGCAGCGAAGACAGGAAATAAATGATTATATAAGGCTTATAGAGCTTGCGCTTGAGCGTATGGATTGAATGAAGATCCCGAAAGGAGATATGTATGTTTCTTGAAGAAGTGATCTCTAAGCTGGAAGAATTATCTCCGCCTTCATTTGCGGAAAGCTGGGACAATTCCGGACTGATGTGCGGAAGAAACAGGAAGGAAGTAAAGAATATCTTGCTGTCTGTTGACGCAACGGATCCTGTTGTTGAAGAAGCTGTGCTCACGGGAGCCGACCTTCTTCTTACTCATCATCCGCTTATATTTACTTCCATATCACATATTTCCGAGAATGATATAACAGGAAGAAGGCTGCTTAAACTTATTTCATCGGATATAGCCTGCTATGCGATGCATACGAATTTCGATGTGGTTGGAATGGCGGATGAAGCAGCGGACAGGCTTGATCTGAAAGAAAGATCGGTACTCATGGTGACAAGTGAGGATGCTCTGTCGAAAGAAGGTATCGGAAGAGTCGGTGATCTTGGACAGGAGATGACTCTTGCCGATTGTGCGGAAATGGTAAAGGATGTCTTTCTTGTAGACAGCGTCAGAGTCTATGGTGATCCTGCAAAGAAAGTAAAGCGTGCGGCCATATCTCCGGGATCCGGAAAGAAGATGAGCAAATATGCGATAGCCGCATCCGCGGATGTGCTGATCACGGGAGATATGGATCATCATGAAGGCATTGATGCCGTTGCATCGGGACTTGCGGTCATCGATGCGGGACACTGGGGAATAGAAAAGATATTCTGTACTTATATGAGGGATTTTATCCTGAAGGAAATGCCGGGAATAAATGTAAGTATTGCATCTCAGGCATCACCCTTTACGGTTATCTGAAAAATGAGGAGGTAAAAAGAAATGAGCGAAATCACACTGACTATCGATGGTGAAAAGAAAAAGTATCCTGCGGGAACCAGCTTTGAGCAGATCGCGGATGAGTATCAGAGCAGATATGACGGCCAGATAGCGCTGGTTACAGAGAATGGAACATACAGGGAGCTTCATAAGAAGATAAAGAAGGATGCCACGCTCGACTTCATTACATTTAAGGATGTCAGCGGACATAAGACATATGTAAGAACGGCAATTCTTATCCTGATGAAGGCTCTTGATGATGAGCTTAAGAATGATAAGTCCAAGCAGTTCAAGGTGGAATTCGTAGTAGGAAACGGCTACTACGTAAATCCTTTGTTTGATACCGAGATTACGGAAGAATTTGTCGAGAATGTAAAAAAGAGAATGATGAAGATGGTGGAGGATAAACTCCCGATCGTGAAGTCATCTCTGCCCACAGCGGAAGCCCGCGCTTTATTTGCGGAAGCGGGAATGAATGATAAGGACAGGCTTTTCAAATTCAGACGCGGATCAAGTGTAAATATATATGATCTTGACGGATATAAAGATTATTTTTACGGATACATGATGCCCAATGCAGGCTATATCAAATACTTTGATCTGAAGCCTTATAAGATGGGGCTTATTCTTCTCCTTCCGGAAGCTTCGGAACCTACGATCGTCAGACCTTTCATTCCCAGAGAGAAACTCTTCAATGCATTGTGGACAGGTGAAGAGTGGGGACAGAAGCTCCGCATCAGTACTGTGGGAGATCTGAATGAGCGTATTTGTTCCGGAGGAATGGGTGATGTCATTCTTGTGCAGGAGGCTCTTCAGGAGAGAAGGATAGCTGAGATCGCATCGGATATTGTAAAGCGCGGCGGCGTTAAGTTCGTTATGATCGCAGGACCTTCATCTTCCGGTAAGACCACATTTTCTCACAGGCTTTCGATCCAGCTTGCAAGCTTCGGTCTGTCACCTCATACTATCGGAGTTGATGATTATTTCAAGAACAGACAGGATACGCCTAAGGACGAAGACGGTAATTATAATTTCGAGTGTCTTGAAGCTATCGATGTTGAACTTTTCAATTCGGATATGTTAAAGCTCTTAAAGGGTGAAAGAGTCGAACTTCCGAGTTTCAATTTCGTAACGGGAAGCAGAGAGTATAAGGGTAATTACAAGCAGCTTGGCCCCGATGATATCCTTGTCATCGAAGGTATCCACGGATTAAATGATAAGATGAGCTATGCACTTCCCGTTGAGAGTAAGTACAAGATCTACATCAGTGCGCTTACTTCACTCAATATTGACGAGCACAACAGGATACCGACGACGGATAACAGACTGTTACGCCGTTTAGTCAGAGATGCAAGGACCAGAGGCGCAAGCGCGGAGAGGACTATAGGAATGTGGCCTTCGGTCAGACGCGGTGAAGAAGAGAATATCTTCCCTTTCCAGGAAAATGTCGATGCAACATTTAATTCCGCATCAATATTTGAGCTTGCGGCTTTAAAGCCCATAGCAGAGCCGTTGCTTTATTCCGTAACTCCTGACAAGCCGGAGTATTATGAAGCAAAGAGACTGCTTAAGTTCCTTGACTATTTCCTTGCTATAGACTCAGAACATCTTCCGTTTAATTCGATCGTGCGTGAGTTTGTGGGCGGAAGCTGCTTCAAAGTCTGATCACAAAGGCTTTAGTCATTTTGTTAAAAAATGCGTGATCAATAAGCAAAATATTCTGACAGACTTTTCACAATCGGTATGTTAAAATCGTGATGAAGCGGAACGGATGATCGCATGCGCAAGCGTGAGGAAAGTCCGGGCTTCACAGGGCAGGATGCCGGATAACGTCCGGCGGAGGCGACTCCCGGGAAAGTGCAACAGAAAACAAACAGCCGCGCAAACGGTAATGGTGAAAAGGCAGTGTAAGAGACTACCGGTCTGACGGTAACGGCAGACGCATTGTAAACCCCATCCGAAGCAAGACCAAACAGAGGACTATGGGCCGGCCCGGTCCGTCTTCAGGTAGGTCGCTAAAGCCTGGTGGTAACATCAGGATCAGACAGATGATCATCTCGGCGCGAAAGCGCTATGACAGAACCCGGCTTACAGTTCCGCTTTTATTTGTAAACAAGGATAAAGAGATCATTTCTCCGATATCCATCTATAGACAGCCTCATATTCCGGTTCGGATAGTTCCGGCCCGGGAATATGATCCTTAGAACCTGAGAGTAAGAAGAGAATGTCAGGCAAGAATGACGGAAGTATAGATATTTTTTCATATATGCAGACCATTGGTGAAAAGGATGCGGAAAAAGAATCACCTCTTGCAGCCAGGATGCGTCCGGAAACTCTTGATGAGATCGTGGGACAGTCGCATATAATAGGAAAGGATAAGCTGCTTTACAGAGCAGTCAAGGCAGACAGGATCAGTTCTTTGATCTTTTACGGTCCTCCCGGAACGGGAAAGACCACTCTCGCAAAAGTCATTGCAAATACTACCAGTGCTGTTTTTGAACAGATCAATGCCACCACCTCCGGCAAAAAGGATATGGGGGATGTGATTGAAAAGGCAAAGCAGGAGAGGGTTCTTAAAGGAAAAAGGACCATTCTTTTTATTGACGAGATACACAGATTCAACAAGGCACAACAGGATTTTCTCCTTCCTTATGTTGAGGACGGAACCATAATCCTTATCGGAGCTACTACCGAGAATCCTTACTTTGAGGTAAACGGGGCTCTGATATCACGTTCAAATATCTTTGAACTTCATTCACTTTCCGCGGAGGATCTCGAGATCCTGATCAAGCGTGCCGTATATGATGAGAAAAAGGGCATGGGAGCATATGACGCCGTGATAGATGATGATGCGGTTTCTTTTCTTGCGGATCAGGCAGGCGGAGATGCGAGAAGTGCGCTTAATGCGGTTGAATTGGGCGTGCTCACCACTGAACGCTCAGAAGACGGAAAGATACATCTGACAATAGATGTGATCCAGGAATGCGTTCAGAAGCGCCGTGTCAAGTTTGATAAGACAGGCGACAATCATTATGATACTATTTCTGCTTTTATAAAGAGTATGAGAGGTTCCGATCCGGATGCGGCGGTTTATTATCTTGCAAAGATGCTTTATGCCGGCGAGGATATAAAATTTATCGCCCGCAGGATAATGATATGCGCTGCGGAGGATGTCGGACTTGCGGATCCTCAGGCACTTACCGTTGCAACATCTGCCGCACTTGCAGTTGAAAGGATCGGCATGCCGGAGAGTCAGATAATACTCGCGGAAGCAGTTAATTACGTGGCTTCGGCGCCCAAGAGTAACGCGTCGAACAATTCGATAGAGAAAGCTCTTAATTGTGTGGAGGAAAAAGGAGACCTGCCTGTTCCGAATCACTTAAGGGATGCCCACTACAAGGGGGCGGCAAAACTTGGCCGTGGAGAGGGATATTTGTATGCACATGATTATCCCGGGCATTATGTTGAACAGCAATATCTGCCTTATGAGCTGACCGGCGAAAAATTCTATGAGCCGACAGAACAGGGGTATGAGAAAAAAGTTCGTGACCACCTTGCACGACTTAGGAACCATGCGGAGAAGCCGCAGGGAAAGGAGGAGTGATTTACTGTAGCTTTCATGCCGCAAAAAGAATTTTGTATTATGAGTGTGGGAGTTTGAATATCATGAGAGTTGAATTATACACAGACCCCGGAGAGGATAAGGATAGCATTCTTTCGGGATTTGCAAAATGGCTTGAGAGTCTTCCTGAAGTAAGAAAAAATCTGCCCGGGCAGATAGTGGGTGCAGACAACGTGAGATGGAAGATACCGTCAGTCAGCGAAGTTGTTTTTTTATGCTTTGATAATGAAGAGAAGAACATGTGCCTGCCTGTTAAAGGCGGATTTACATTTGTGAGTGTTAACAATATTGTCAGGGCTCTGCACTTCGGCCGAAAGGCTGTTTTTTATTTCAAGGACGGAACGAGTCATGAATTCAACGCTTCACTGAAGGATCTGAATGAAGTGTTCTCAAAATACGGATATATTTTCAGCCGTGTGAACCGAACCGAATTTATCAACTTGACATATACTTACAGGATCTGCGGAAGAGAGTGTATTCTCAAAGACGGGTACAGAACAACGCTTAGCAAAGCGTATATTCCGGCCGTAAGAAAAAAATGCTGCGAACTTTGTGTTTCCGGAAAGATGAAAGAGATCGGAAAAACAAATAAAGGCAGTCGCGGGAGAAAAGTAAAGGAATTTCAATCCCGTTTCTGACGCAGAAAACGCAATAAGTTAACATAAAATATTTTACCACCCCATATTGTGTTAGTATGTGGACAGTCAGGCCGCTGAAGTTTCGGACTTACAGTTCTTTAAAGTCCAGGGCTCCTGTCGGATCGTCTTTATCCCTGCCATGTTCAACGTGCTTGCAATAAAAGAAAGCGCCATCAGATAACAGGTCATCTGACAGCGCTTTTCTTTTTTTAAATATTTTTGCCCTGGTAACTTCCTCTGGCTTTCATTTCTTTTAATAATCCGTTTAGTACAGCTTTTTTGTCCGTGCTCCATCCCGGTGCGATCAGTATATCCCGTGGACCGTCTCCGGTAAGCCTGTGTATAACTATATCGGGAGAAAGATGTTCTATGCATGATATTAATATATCTATATATTCGGTTTTGGAAAGAACATCGAACTTCCTTGCAGAGAAATCATCGGCAAGGTCGGTTCCGGCAAGAACATGCAGGAGCTGGAGCTTGATTCCGAATACGGGGAAAGTATTGATATACTCGATGGTTTGGAGCATCTGTTCCTTGCTTTCGCCGGGAAGCCCAAGTATCACATGAACGATAACGGGGATACCTGCATCATGGAGTTTCATGACAGCAGATTCGAATACCGAATTGTCATAGCCTCTTCTTATATATCTTATGCTTTCTCTGTGAATGGTCTGAAGTCCGAGCTCGATCCATATGAATTTATCGGGATATGATCTTTTCAGTTCCGATAATAAAGCAATAACATCATCCGGAAGACAGTCGGGTCTTGTTCCTATGGATATACCGGCAGTTTCTGTATCCTCAAGTGCTGCGGTATAAAGAGCGCGGAGTCTGTCAGAGGGAGCGTAAGTATTGGTATAGGGCTGAAAGTAGGCGAGGTATCTGCCACCGTTGTATTTGCTGCGGATAAAAGCCTTGCCTTCCGTAAGCTGCGAGGCTATATCCGGAGTTTCATCACCGCTTCCGTAAACGGGAACCGCAAATTCTCCGGATCCACCCTGAGAACAGAAGATACATCCCCTGGTGTCGAGACTTCCGTCCCGCACCGGGCATGTCATTCCGCCGTCCAAAGCTATCTTGTATATCTTCTCTCCGTATACTGTTTGAAAGTAATGATTCAGAGAGTAATAGGGCTTATCGCCCCACATATGTGTTTTTGAATCTTCGGGCATGATCACTGGCGATTGGTTTCCTTGATGCAGCTTTTAACTGCTTCAGCAACTTTATCTGCAACTGTAGGATGGAATGCTTCGGGGATGATGTTGTCCTCCGAGAGTTCATTCTCGGGGATGATGGAAGCGATGGCCTTGGCTGCAGCCATCTTCATTTCTTCCGTGATCTGGCGAGCTCGTCCCTCAAGAGCACCTCTGAAGATTCCCGGGAATGCTATTACATTATTAACCTGGTTGGGGAAGTCGGAACGACCTGTTCCTACGATCCTTGCACCTGCTGCCTTTGCAAGATCCGGCATGATCTCGGGAACGGGATTAGCCATAGCAAGGATGATAGCATCTTTGTTCATGCTGCGTACCATTTCTTCGGTAACGATACCGGGTGCGGAAACGCCGATGAAGATATCTGCGCCATTCAATGCATCTGCCATGGTACCGCTTATATTTTCGGGATTGGTGATGCTTACCATTTTCTGCTGCATCCAGTTGAGACGGGGAGCATCCTTGGAGATAACGCCCTTGCTGTTGCAGAGTATGATATTTTTGAATCCGTAATTTAACAGGAGCTTGCAGATGGCGATACCTGCAGAACCTGCACCGCTTATTACAACCTTGCAGTTTGCGGGATCTTTGGAAACTACTTTGGTTGCATTGATAAGAGCGGCGAGAACAACGATGGCTGTTCCGTGCTGATCATCATGGAATACGGGAATATCAAGAGTCTCCTTGAGACGTTCTTCTATTTCAAAGCAGCGGGGAGCGCTGATGTCTTCAAGATTGACTCCGCCGTATCCGGGAGCAAGCCATGTAACGGCTTTGATGATCTCTTCCGTATCCTGCGTGTCGAGACAGATGGGGACAGCGTTAACACCGCCGAACTCTTTGAAAAGGATAGCCTTTCCTTCCATAACAGGCATTGCAGCCTTGGGACCGATATTACCGAGACCGAGAACCGCGCTTCCGTCGGAAACAACAAGAATGGTATTGGACTTGATGGTATACTTATATGCTGCTTCGGGATTCTCTGCGATTATCTTGCAGGGCTCTGCAACACCGGGAGTATAGGCGAGGGCAAGAGCCTCTCTGGAATCAACAGGTGTTTTGGAAACTGTTTCTACCTTTCCTTTCCACTCTTCGTGGAGACTGAGTGCTTTTTCAGCGTTTGTCATGATAAACCTCCGTTTATAAATTAATAAGCGCAATATGATTGCGTCGTATTTGTATGGGCTTTTTGACCACTTGCATTATAGCGGAAAACGTGTTAGGATAACAGCGATTTCAATGACACAATTCGTAAAATATTTCCCAAGACTATTTTACAAGAACTATTACTGAAGAATATCGAAGAAATTTTTTCCATTTTGTAATTGAATATTATTTGTTTCAGTCGGAAGTATTTCGGCAGGAGGATTTTATATGGTAAATATGAGAGACAGGTATGAGTCTATCGCACTTACGGATCTTCGTGAAATGGCCAAGAACCGTAAGATCAAAGGTGCTTCTTCAATGAAGAAAGCCGATCTCGTGGAAGCGATGCTCATCAAAGACAGAGAAGATGAGCGCAACGAGGTTGAGGCTGCCAAGGCGGCTGCAGCTGCTGCCAAAGCTGAGGCTGCGAAAGACGATACCAAAAAGTCGGGCTCTCAAAAAGAAGATCCGAAAAAGGATGACGTAAAAAAAGCCGATACAAGAAAGAATGATGTGGGTAAGGCGGCTTCAAAGCCTGCTGCAGAGGATATCACGGAAGAAGCGTCGAAAGAACTGGACAGCGGCGTCACGGTCAATGGAATACTTGAAGTTATGCCGGACGGTTTCGGATTCATAAGGAGCGATAATTATCTGCCGGGTGATTCGGATGTTTATGTTGCTCCCAGTCAGATAAGAAGATTTGCTTTAAAGACAGGCGATATCATTACGGGTAATACAAGGGTAAAGACGCAGAACGAGAAGTTCCAGGCTCTTTTATTCGTAAGGACGGTTAATGATCTTCCACCCGAAACAACGGCTGCAAGATATAATTTTGAGAATATGACTCCTATCTTCCCTGATGAGAAGATAAAGCTTGAGTATCCGGGAGCACCTGTGTCCATGAGGATCATGGATCTTATCAGCCCCATCGGAAAGGGACAGAGAGGTCTTATCGTTTCCCAGCCTAAGGCAGGTAAGACGACACTTCTTAAGGATGTGGCAAAGTCAATTAAGAGGAATAATCCCGAAGTTCACATGATAATCCTCCTCATCGACGAACGCCCGGAAGAAGTTACGGATATGAAAGAAACAGTCGGCGGTCCCGGTGTTGAAGTGATCTATTCGACTTTCGATGAGACTGCGGATCATCATAAGAGAGTTGCCGAGATGGTCATCGAGAGAGCCAGACGTCTTGTGGAATATAAGAAAGATGTGGTGATCCTGCTTGATTCCATCACAAGACTTACAAGAGCTTATAACCAGGTGGTACCGCCAAGCGGAAGAACCCTTTCCGGCGGTCTCGATCCTGCGGCTCTTCATCCGCCCAAGAGATTCTTCGGTGCGGCAAGAAATATGAGAGAAGGCGGAAGTCTTACTATCCTTGCAACAGCTCTTGTTGAAACCGGAAGCAAGATGGATGATGTGGTATATGAGGAATTCAAGGGAACCGGTAATATGGAAATAGTTCTCAACAGAAAGCTTTCCGAGAGAAGGATATTCCCTGCTATCGATATTCCGAAGTCCAGCACCAGAAGAGAGGATCTTCTCCTTACAGGTGAGGAGCTTGAAGCTATCAGCAATATCAGAAGAGCGGTCAACGGTATCCATCCCGATGAAACGGTTGATAAGGTTATCGATATGTTCTCAAAGACCGCAAATAACCGAGATCTGGTGGGCCAGATACTCAAAACCAGATTTTATTAATTGTTGCTTGCATTCAAAAAAAGTATGTGATACAATAAACGAGCTGTCCTGAAGAAAAGGACCGAATCGTTAAAAATAATTAATTTTTAAGATAAGTTTTAGAGAGGAAGAGAACCATGAGAGAAGGAATCCATCCTGAGTATTATCAGGCAACCGTTACATGCAACTGCGGTAATACATTTGTTACCGGATCAACAAAGCAGGATATTCACGTAGAAATCTGCTCCAAGTGCCATCCTTTTTACACAGGCCAGCAGAAGGCTACAAGTGCTCGCGGTCGTGTTGATAAGTTCAATAAGAAGTACGGCATTAGCGAGAATAACTAGTTCATATTTAAACAGTTTGCAAGGTTGAGACAGTGTAGGTTTATACTGTCTCAACCTTGTTTTATATTTGCGAGGTAGAATATTGAGCAGAAAAAACAAGAAATGTGTATATAGCGGTATAGGCGGGCAGGCTGTTCTTGAAGGCGTAATGATGCGCAATAAAAACAAGTATGCCGTTGCCGTACGTAAACCGGACGGTAAGATAGAAGTCGATACCCGTGAACTGAATTACGACCCGAAGAGTCTTCTCAGAAGGATCCCTTTTATAAGAGGTATCATTGTATTCGCCGATTCTCTTTCCCTCGGAATGAATATCATCTCTTACTCAGCTTCGTTTTATGAAGAAGAGGAAGAAGAGACCGGTTTTGACCGTGCATTGAAGAAGATATTCGGAAAGAGAGCCGATGATGTGGTCATGGGATTCACAATTCTTTGTTCCGTTATCATGGCCATAGCACTTTTCATGCTTCTTCCTTACGGTGTGTCTGAATTATTGAAGAGATATGTGGTAAGCGAAGGTCTGGTGCTTTTGACAGAAGGCATATTGAGAATGCTGGTATTTATCATATATGTGGCGGCTATTGCTCTTATGAAGGATATAAAGAGGCTGTATCAGTATCACGGTGCCGAGCATAAGTGCATCAACTGTATCGAGAGCGGAAGACCTCTTACGGTCAGGAATGTTAAGCGCACGTCAAGATTTCATAAGAGATGTGGGACCAGCTTTTTGCTCCTTGTGGTTATCATAGGTATAGTGCTCTGCTTTTTTATAAGGACAGATATCATTATCTTCCGAATATTATACAGACTGCTTATGATCCCTGTAGTGGCAGGTATCGCATATGAGCTCCTCAGAGCTTCGGGAAGAAAGGATAATATATTCTTAAATATCGTATCTGCGCCCGGACTCTGGCTTCAGAGGATCACGACAAAAGAACCCGATGATGAGATGATAGAAGTTGCCATCGCATCTGTGGAAGCGGTATTTGACTGGAGAAAGTTCGAAAAAAAGCATTTTAAGCGTCGCGTCGTTAAAAAGGACGGAGAGTCTGCGATCGACAGATCATCGGAGTCAGATGTTCGTAATGAAGATATTGAGACTGAAGATCAGGCTGAGATTCGTAATGATATCCCGGATGAATTGGCCGATGATGAGACGATGGTGATCTCTGTTATCGATATCCCGGACGAAGGCAGCGAAGAGACGCAAGAGGGTGCAGACGGAGATGACGATGACGTATCGTGAAGCTCTTGAAAACGGTTGTAAGAGATTAACCGATGGCGGGATACCCGATCCCATGATCGATGCAGAGTTGTTTTTGATGCATGTGTGTCGATGCGGGAGAAATGAGAGATTCATGAATCCGGGGCGGATCCTTACAGATGAAGAAGAAGGGCGCTTTCTTGATTTTTTGGATAAAAGATGTAAACGCATCCCGCTTCAACATCTGACGGGCGTGCAGAATTTTATGGGGATGGATTTTAAAGTAAGCCCTGCAGTACTCATTCCGAGAGCCGATACAGAGATCCTTGTGGAAGAAGTTATGAAGGATGGAGCGGTCGGAGCGTCCATACTGGATATGTGTACCGGATCCGGCTGTATAATCCTAAGTCTCGTGAAATATGTTTCGGGAGCAAGAGGTATGGGTGCGGACATATCGGAAAATGCACTTGCCGTAGCGAAAGAGAACGGAAGTCTGCTCGGACTTGATGCGGAATTCATACAGTCGGATCTGTATGAGAATATCGACGACAGCTTTGATATCATCGTAAGCAATCCGCCCTATATAAAGACTGAAGTGATAGACACACTGATGCCCGAAGTAAGGGATCATGATCCATATATAGCATTGGACGGCGGAGAAGACGGCCTGGATTTTTATCGGAAGATAATAGCAGGTGCCGTGGATCATCTGAACAGGAACGGGAAGATTTATTTAGAGATCGGATATGACGAGCAGGAAGCTGTCGAAGAGATCTTAAGAAATAATAATTTTAAAAATATCACGACCATAAAGGATTACTCGGATCTTCCGAGAGTCGTGAAAGCGGAGATTTGATTATGTTTGATAAGCTTGAGGATCTGCTTCGCAGATCAGAAGAGATCATGAATGCGTTATCAGAGCCGGGTGCGGCAGATGATACCGATAGATTTAGAAAACTTATGAAGGAAAGCAGTGATATTGCACCGATCGTTGAAGCATATAAGGAATACAAAAAGTGCGGAAGCGATATGGAAGATGCGATAATGCTTCTTGAAGAGGAGAAAGATCCGGATATGCGTGCAATGCTCAAAGAAGAGCATGCTGAGGCTAAGAAAAAGAAAGAAGAGCTCGAGGAACGTTTAAAGATCCTGCTTCTTCCAAAGGATCCCAATGATGAGAAGAATGTTGTTGTGGAGATCCGCGCAGGCGCCGGCGGAGATGAGGCTGCTCTTTTTGCTGCCGAGCTGTATCGTATGTATGTACATTACGCAGAAAGCAGACACTGGAAGGTGGAACTTGTAAATGCCGATGAAACGGGAATCGGCGGAATGAAGGAAGCTGAGTTCATGGTATCCGGAAGCGGAGCTTATTCGGTTCTCAAGTATGAAAGCGGAGTTCACAGAGTTCAGCGTGTTCCCGAGACAGAATCCGGCGGAAGGATCCATACTTCCACTGCCACAGTTGCAGTAATGCCTGAAGCCGAAGATGTGGATGTTCAGATCGATGAAAAAGATATCAGGATCGACGTTATGCGTGCGTCCGGAAACGGTGGACAGTGTGTTAATACCACAGACTCTGCAGTTCGTCTTACACATTACCCTACAGGTATAGTAATATATTCTCAAACAGAAAAATCACAGCTGCAGAATAAGGACAAAGCATTCGCACTCTTACGTGCAAAGCTCTACGACCTTGAATGTCAAAAAGCTCATGCGGCAGAGGCAGATCTCCGCAGAAGTCAGATAGGAACGGGAGACAGATCCGAGAAGATCAGAACTTATAATTTCCCGCAGGGACGTGTTACGGATCACAGAATAGGTCTGACACTCTACAAGCTTGATAAGATCATGAACGGAGATGTTCAGGAGATCATTGATGCATGTATCGCAGCCGATCAGGCAGCAAAGCTTGTAAAGATGAATGAAAACGGATAATGGGAGATAATGGGAAGAAAAGGTCCGGAAAATCTTACAGATGTTCAGAAGCTTCGTAAAGGGTTTCACATAGATATCGTAAGAGATATCCTTACGGTGATAACCGGAGTATGCCTTTTTGTCGGTGCACTTATTATCGTGAAGCATATCTATGACGGACATGTGACCGGTGATCAGATGGAAGAGCTAAGGGCTATGGTGGCTGCTGATGAAGAGAAGGGACTTACTGCTGCAGAAATCCCTGATCTTACAGGTAATAAAGCCGGTACAGGTAAGAGTTCCGGTGATGAAGGGGATGCCGAAGCGGCATCTTCTGTCGAAGATGAAGGAGATGGCCTTACTGTTCTTTCCAAATATCGTGGCGTATATGAGAAGAATCATGATGTATGCGGATGGCTGTATATAGAAGGAACCGTGATCAACTATCCCGTGATGCAGACACCGGATGATGAACAGTATTACATGCACAGAGATTTTTACGGACGAAACAATGCGGACGGTTGTCTGGTCATGGATACCGATTCGGTTGTGGGTGTGGGAAACCGGTCTCATAACTATGAAGGCGGGATAGCGCCTTCGACGAATCTTATAATCCACGGTCATCATCTCATTAAAAGCGCCATGTTCGGTGATCTGGTTGATTACAGATCCGAAGAATACGGGAAAGCTCATTCTAAGATCTGCTTTGATTCACTTTACGAGAAGAGGGAATATGAGCTGATCGCCGCATTTGATACAAGAGTATACAGCGTGGATGATCAGGTATTTAAATACTACAATTTCTTTAATGCGGAAAACGAAGAAGAATTTGATTATTTCTACAACAACATCAAGAAAATGTCTGCTTATGATACCGGAGTGACGGCTGAGTTCGGAGATGAATTCATTACTCTTTCAACCTGCGCATATCAGGCTGCAAACGGAAGATTTGTTGTGGTGGCTAAGCGAGTTAAGTAGAAGATCATAATCGCGTAAGAGGAATGCCATAGGGATTGAGCGCGTCCCTGTGGCCTTTTTTTATGTACTCTCTGTATTCTCTGGGAGTACAATCGAGAAATTTTTTGAAGATCCGGTTGAAATAACTGGGATTGGGAAAGCCGGTTGCCATAGCGAGATCCTGCATACTTTCCGTTTTCTTCTCGGAACGCTGTAGTCTTCTGGCGGCTTCGTAAATCCTCTGCTCTAGAAGCAGATCGAACGGCGACATTCCGAGAGAACGCTTGAAACAACGGCAACACTCACTCTTGCTTACATGAATGCTGTCCGAGATCATATCCAGAGTCACTTTTGAACTGAATGCCGAATGCATATAGATCAGAGCTTTTTTAACTCTGGTTTCATCAATTGTTGCCTGTGAGACTTTGTCGGTATCAAAATCGATACGGCTGCTCTTTTCAAGAAGCTGTAACCAAAGCGCGCAGAGTCTGCTCTTGGTTTCCAGCTCATAACCAAATGAGAGCTTAAGATTTGTCTCAAGTATGGTATTAATATTTTCCAGTGCCCGGACTCCGTATTCGTCATCTCGGGATAGTATGAGATGTGATAGTCCTTCGTTGTTTTTGAGAGGCTCGCAGTACTTGGTGGCAAGAAAAGAGTCGTTTTGCTCGAAGAGATAAGCCGGATGAAAGAGTATGGATAGTATGACTGTGGAGACACCGGGATCTGCAGGATGTATCATATGGAGACGGTCCTGGTTGATCCATACCGCATTTCCGGCGTTGACTGTAAAAGTTTCTCCACCTATGGAAAAGACCGCGCTGCCTTCACGCACCAGGTCTATCTCCATTTCCGGATGCCAGTGAGCACGCACGCGTCGCATATACATCCCGTCGAGATCCATGTAATAGACACCTACGGGATAATCCATGTTCGTATGTTCAAAGTAGTCTTCGAAACTCTCTTTATTCATGGGATTAATTATAGCATAATAATCATCCTGAGCATGTGAAAACATCACCTTCTTTCGGGCGCGGAAGTGCAAACAAAAAGTGGTGGAATTGCCTAAGTTGTAAAGGTAAAATATATAAGTGGTTCATTGGAAACAGACATTTTTTCGAGGGAGGAAGAATCAGATGTCTAACAGAGGCAGAACAGTTACGTATGTTCGATCGACAAATTCAAGCATATATATTCTGTTTGTAGGTTTTGCAATTTTTTTCATGGGTGTTCTTGTCAATCACTCCGATACGATGGGTACAAATACAGGGAAGGAAGTTAGCCCCGCATATGGCCTGATGTTTGCGCTTATAGGGCTGTGGATGATAAGCATGGGGATAATCCCTTTGTTTATCGAACCCAGAAGAAAGAAGCTGATGATAGCGGAATTAAAGCAAATGAACAATACGGTCATTGCCACTATTGTTGGTTTTCCGAGAAATCCGGGAAACAAGATCAATAAAATGGCACCATATCTGATGGAATGCCGTTATTTTGATGATGCTACCGGACTTATAAATATATATTACGGTAATGAATTTCATATGCCGGATAACAGATTCATTGGATGCAGAGTAAAGGTTTATATTGATAAGACAGATCCTTCAAGATATTACGTGGATATGACTCAGATCGAGACTCCTGTTTTGTCATCGGGATCATTTGGGGGAGGTGCTGTAAGATGAAATGTCCTTCCTGTGGCGGAGAACTCCGTTTTGATATAGCTCTTCAAAGATCTGTCTGCGACTCCTGCGGAAATTCATACGATCCCGCAACACTTAACGATAATGATACATCTGCGGAAGTCAATTCAATACCCGATAACGGATCGGGGCAGATCGATGTTATCCAGTATACATGTCCGCAGTGCGGCGGCGTTTTGTATTCCGCTGATGAGACGGTTACAAGTTATTGCTCTTTTTGCGGATCCCAGGTGCTGTTATCTTCCAAGATGACGAAGATGGCAAAGCCTCAGGGTGTTATCCCTTTTATAAAGACTAAAGAACAGTGTAAAGAAGCTTTTCTCAATAAGCTAAAGAGGACAAGATTCCTTCCCAAAGAATATCTGGCATCCGGAAGTTCTGAGAATTTCAGAGGGATTTATATGCCTTACTGGGTATATGATGCGTCAGCTCACGGAGATTTCATGGTGCCGTTTTCCAAGGAGATCCGTAACGGTAGCCGCAATTACAAGCAGGTCTATAAATGTACGGGACATGTGGAGGCTGATCTTTCCGGAATATCTTTTGATGCATCATCTGCTTTCGCCGACAATGTGAGCGAAACAATAGCGCCTTATGGTATCAGGAAGATGCAGGATTACGATCCTGCGTTCTTTTCGGGGTTCTATGCGGACTATGCGGATGTACCTTCGGAGATATATGCGGATGATGCCCGTACTTATGCGAAGCAGAGAGTGATAGATAAGATAGCGGAAGATCCGGCGGTAGTGGGATTGGACAGACCGCAGTTTACTGATGTTCCGACGCTGCCTGTGGTATTGCCCAGGAGAGCTAAGCTTGCATATTTTCCGGTATGGTTTATGGCCTGGCGCAAGAACGACCGTGTTGCTTATGCTGTAGTCAACGGACAGACGGGGAAAGTAAGCTGTGATCTGCCGGTGGATAAAAGCCAATTCTTCCTGCTTACAATGGCACTTTTGCTACCTGTATATCTGTTTCTGTTATTGATGTTTCCGTCAATGAACGGTGGAGATGTAATGAAATTTATGCAGTTTATGGAGATGATCTGCGGGTTTATGCTCTTTATTAACTGCGGTACTTTGATAAAAAAAGAAGAACGTCCGGATGATAAAGGCTTGAACCGAAAGGATCCGCAGGATGAAGCGGCGAGAAAGCGGAGAAAAGGCGTGGTAGCGGTGATAGTTTTGGTGGTGGCGCTGTTTTCATGGCTGTTTGCCATGATACTTATCCCATTGATCGCATTGATGGTCAATACGGGGATACTGGCACCCCTGTTCCTGTTTTTTATGACTTTGATCACATTTCCTCGTCTTACCAGGATAAGGCACAGCGGAGGTATCGCCGTGAGTACGATCATCTTACTGATAACTTCGCTGATAGCGGAAGTGATCTATGTAATGGAACCGGCGGAAGCAATATGGTATTACGTTATATCGGCGGTGATGACAGCGGGGATAATGTTTGCACTCCTATCGCTCCTTACTATACTTAACCGAATGACTACAAGGCCATTGCCTCAGTTTGCAAAAAGATAACGGGAGGATGAAAATGAAAAGTATAACATATATACATTTTTCGCTTGATGGACTTCTTTCGGTAGGTGAGAATGCGGATATGGCGCAGGACGGTATATTCCTGTTCATCTCTCTTATTTTCATTGCATTGGTCATCTCAATGTTTGCGAGCTTTATTATCCTTAGAAATTCAAGAAAGGAAAAGCTCGCTGACCTGACTGAGATCAGTGGGGGACTTTATGAAAAGATAGAGGTAAGCGGAGTAAGTACGGTTTACGGTATGCCTAATGTATCCGTTAGTGAACTGATTGAGAGTCTTAAGGGAAATAGAAACAGTGGAAATATGAACCGTATGAATATGAATCCCGGAAATATGGATCAGATGAACATGAATCGGATGAATATGAATCCCAATAACATGAATACGACTAATATGAATCAGGGGAACATGAGGAAATTCTGATATGCGTGTAAAGAGCCTTGATAAGATCAGGATAATTGCCATTACTCTGGTTGTGCTGGTTCATACATCGGCGCAGTGGATATCATATGGCAATATGGATCTCGTATATCTAACCGAGTTCTCCAATATCATTTCCTTTGTTGGCGTTGGTCTTTTTGCCATGCTTAGCGGGGCTTTGACGTTGTCTCCCGAAAAAAAAGTTACGGTTAAGAGCGCGGTAAAAAAGGCTTTTCATTTTTTATTCTTATATTTTTTCTGGAAGGGATTCTATCTTTGCTTCGACAGGATCATCGCAGGTGAGATCGGTGTATCGGATATAAAGCCTCTAATCCTTTCACTTATAAGGGAGCGCGGTTATTATCACCTCTGGTATCTCGCGATGTTATTCTGGATCCTGCTTCTCATACCGCTTATCAAGAAGGGGTGTGAAGAAAAAAAGGTATGTGAATTGTATCTGATACCTTTTTTACTGCTTAGCGTGATACTGCCTGCGGCCGCATATTTTGACTATCCTTTCAGATATACGGTGTCGGATTTTGTGACTAATCTGGAGCCACTTTATTACGCCGGTTATCTGGGCTTCTTTATACTCGGCCATTACCTGTATGAATGGAATACGGGATGGAGTAAGTTTAAAAAGTTATCTGTCACAGCAGCAGCCGTTATTATATTTGCGGTATTCTGGATAAATTCGGTCGGAAGATCACTTGATGCAGGAAAGATGTTTACGGATTTCTCGACTCCATTTAATCCCGGATGTGTATTGCTGTGTGTTGCTGTATTTATCTGCATTGCGGATAAAAAAAAGAAGACAGGGAACAATTCAAAAGAAATCGAGCTGTACGAGAGATTATCAAGGGGAGCTTTCGGAGTATATATTATCCATCCGTTGGTTATAGTATTTCTGTCAAAGGGAAATGTGGTGGGGACTCTGTTACCCAATGCGTGGGGGATACCTGTTCTTCTTTTGATCATACTTATCATCTCCTACGCGATATCGCTGATCTTAAATCTTATTCCCGTAATAAAAAAATTAATGGGATGAAGCAAAGAAAATCGGAGGTAGATATTTGAATCAGTTTAAATTACCATACCATCTTATTGTTGAAGCTGGGGCTTTTGATCATATCCCGGAGAAGATGGACGATGCCATTACGGGTATCGAAAAGAAAAAGATGATCTTTGTAACAGAAGAAAATCTAAAGGGAATATTCGAAGATCGGATCAAAAAAATATGCGATCAGTTTCATCAGAGCGAAGAATATCTTATTCAAAGAGCCGATTATGACAGTGCGGTTGCTCTTGCCAAATATATCACGATGAACGATATCGATCTGGTGATCGGTTTCGGCGGAGGAACGGTACTGGATCTTGCTAAATTCGCTTCTTTTGTAAGCAAGACTGTTTATATATCGCTTCCCACGACTTTGTCTAATGATTCACTTGCTTCACCGGTAGCGGTTCTCGGTTCCACAGGCAAGGCGAGAAAGAGTTTTAAGTGCACGATACCTCATGCGATCATGGTTGATGCTGATGTCATAAAGTCTGCGCCGGTAAGACAGCTTCTTTCGGGAATAGGAGATACGGTATCAAAATATACAGCATTGTATGACTGGAAGCTTGCTGCAAAAAAGGATACGGAAAGAGTTGATGATTTTGCATATATGATGTCCAGAATGGCTTTTGATTCGATTTGTTTCTTTGATGGCGGTCACTCCGAGATGACGGAGAATGAACTTAAGACCAATTCATTTATAAGACTGCTGACACAGGCACTTGTAATGGGCGGGCTTGCAATGGAGATAGCAGGTAACTCCAGACCGAGTTCCGGCTCGGAACATCTCTTTTGTCACGCACTGGAAGAAAATTTCAGTGAAGAAGTAAGTATCCCTCACGGTATAGCTGTTGCTATGGGCAGTTACCCTGCGGCGATATTCCAGGGACGTAATCATGAGAAGATTAAGAATGTGATCAAACAATATCGTATACCAGTAAGACCATCCGATAACAAGCTGAGTAGGGACGTATTTATAGCGGCCTGGCAGAGTGCATCGGCATCCCGTGCAGACAGATATACGATACTTAGGGAAGCGGATCTTTCTGACGAAAGACTGGGAAGACTCTATGATGAGATGGAAGCGATATTTTAATTAATTAAAAAATATGGTTAAAAAAAACTCCGTGTGTATGTATCGTACATCACACGGAGTTTTCTTTATTTCATTATCTCGATCATAGGCGATCCGATGAGCCATGCAGCTATTATGATCTGAATGGCCATTATGGCAGGCAGTCCGTACACGAAGTACCAATGCCTTGTCTTATGACGGAATTTGTACATTCCTATTATCGAACCTATGGATCCTCCGAATATCGCGAACAGGAATAGTGCCGGTTCGGATATCCTGTATTCGTGACGCTTGGCTTTCCATTTATCGATACCCATGGATGCGAAGCCTGCGATATTCATTACGACCAGATAGGCGATGATTATAATGATAACTTTCATCTAAGCTTAGTTTTTCTTTCCTTCGAGTTCCTGATGCTTCATGCCGCGAACCTTGCTTGACAGACCGAAGAGGTTGATGAATCCTTCAGCGTCATGATGGTCATAGAGATCACCTGTTGTGAAGGAAGCGATGCTCTCGTTGTAAAGTGAGTAGGGAGAGGTCTCGCCGGCCTTGATGATGTTACCCTTGTAAAGTTTGAACTTAACATCACCGGTAACATACTGCTGTGTGGATTCGATGAATGCCTGAACTGCCTCACGTAAAGGTGTGAACCACTTTCCCTCGTATACGATCTGAGCGAAGAGGTTGCCCATATCAAGCTTGGTCTTGGTTGTTTCTCTGTCGAGAATGAGCTCCTCAAGCTGCTGGTGAGCTTCGTAAAGGATGGTTCCGCCCGGTGTCTCATATACGCCGCGGCTCTTCATTCCTACGACACGGTTCTCAACGATATCGATTATGCCGATACCATGCTTTCCACCGAGCTTGTTGAGTGTGCGGATGATATCGGAAACCTTCATTTCTTTGCCGTTAACCGATGTGGGAACACCCTTTTCAAAATGCATTGTTACGTACTCACCCTCATCCGGAGCCTTCTCGGGAGTTGTTCCGAGAACAAGGAGATGTTCAAAGTTAGGCTCGTTAGCGGGATCCTCAAGCTCAAGACCCTCGTGGCTGATATGCCATAAGTTACGGTCACGGCTGTAGGAATTGTCAGCGGAGAAGGGAAGTGTGATGCCCTTTTCGCGGCAGTAAGCGATCTCTTCTTCTCTGCTCTGGAGTGTCCACTTGTCGCTTCTCCATGCAGCGATGATCTTGATATCGGGAGCAAGAGCCTTGATTCCGAGCTCGAATCTGATCTGGTCATTTCCCTTACCTGTTGCACCATGGCAGATGGCTACAGCGCCTTCCTTACGTGCGATCTCAACAAGCTTCTTTGCGATGAGAGGACGTGCCATGGATGTTCCCAGAAGATACTTGTTCTCATAGATAGCGTGAGCCTGTACACAGGGAATGATGTATTTATCGGCGAATTCGTCGGTAACATCGAGGATATAGAGCTTTTCTGCACCGCAGGATTTAGCTCGTTCCTCAAGTCCGTCAAGCTCTGACTCCTGTCCGCAGTCTATGCAGACACAGACTACTTCATAGTTAAAGTTTTCCTTGAGCCAGGGAATGATGGCTGTGGTGTCAAGCCCGCCTGAATATGCGAGAATAACTTTTTCTTTCATGATAATGTTTACCTCCGTTTGTTTGTTAATGATGCCCCCATATTACAACAATTGTTTTTTCTTTGCAATGTGCTATAATTTAACGATTATTTAATGTGGAAAATTGCCCATAAAAATTTGAGGGCATATCACTCTTTAATTGAGGTAAAGAAATGATAAGAGCAATGACGATAGACGATTATGATCAGGTGAAGGCACTCTGGATGACGATACACGGTTTCGGTATCAGAAGTGTGGACGATTCCAGGGAAGGAATAGAGATGTTCTTAAAGCGTAATCCCGATATGAGCGTTGTTGCCATTGAGGATGATCGTGTCGTGGGGGCCATACTCTGCGGACATGACGGACGAAGAGGATGCCTTTACCATGTATGCGTGGATGAAAAATACAGAATGAAGGGTATTGGCAAGGAGATGGTTGTTTTCTGCATGAACGCCCTGAAATCGGAGCATATAAATAAGGTGTCGCTAATTGCTTTTACCAAGAATGATATAGGAAATGCATTCTGGCATTGCATAGGATGGACCGAGAGAGAAGATCTGAATTATTATGATTTTACTCTTAATGAAGCAAATATAACGGCATTTAACAGTTAACGGAGAGGTTAGGCTATGGGAAAGATAACTCAGACAGAAGGCGGTATAACATCGGCAGCAGGGTTTAAAGCTGCAAGCTGTGAAGCAGGTATAAAATATCAGAACAGACGTGATATGGCTTTGGTTTATTCCGAGGTTCCCTGTGAATGTGCAGGTACATTTACCAGCAATAAGGTAAAGGCTGCATGCGTTCAGTGGGATAAGAAGATCGTTGAGTCAGGCGCAAAGCTTCAGGCTGTTGTAGTCAATACAGGCATTGCCAATGCCTGCACAGGCAAGGAAGGATGGGACGCTTGTGAAGCGACCGCTGCTGCTGTTAACGAAAGTCTTGGTGTAGATAAAGGAAGTGTTGCTGTCGGATCTACAGGTGTCATCGGAATGCAGCTGCCGGTTGACAGACTTGTGGCAGGCGTAAAGAAGATGTGCACATCACTTGATGATTCGAGGGAAGCCGCAACACTTGCTTCAAAAGCCATCATGACAACAGATACCATTAATAAGGAAACTGCGGTTACTTTTGAAGTTAAGGGAAAGAAAGTAACGATAGGCGGTATGAGCAAGGGCTCGGGAATGATACATCCAAATATGTGCACCATGCTTGGATTCCTGGCAACAGACCTTTCGATCGATCGTGCTCTTATGCAGGAAGCTCTTTCTTCGGTAGTAAAGGATACATTCAATATGATCACCGTTGACGGAGATACATCCACCAATGATACTCTTCTTCTCATGGCAAATGGTCTTGCGGGAAACGATAAGATCACAGAGAAGGATGAGGATTATGATACTTTCTGCGAAGCACTTTTCGTTATCTGCAGATATCTTGCAAGAAAGATGGCAGGTGACGGAGAAGGCGCAAGCAAGCTTTTTGAAGCACATGTTGTAAATGCAAAGAGCAAGGAGGATGCAAGAACTCTTTCGCGTGCTATAGTAGGATCAAATCTTTCCAAGGCAGCTATCTTCGGATGCGATGCCAATTTCGGAAGGTTCCTTTGCGCAATGGGATATTCCGGAGCGGATTTCGATCAGGAAGATGTGGAACTGTATTTCGAAAGCGCGGCAGGACGCCTTAAGGTTTTTGATAAGGGAACTCCCATAGTTTTTGATGAGGAAACCGCCGTTAAGATAATGAAGGAAGAAGAAGTCACCGTTTTCGTTGATATGCATGAAGGCAGCGAAGAAGCAACGGCATGGGGATGTGATCTGACATATGATTATGTTAAGATCAATGCTGATTACCGGTCATAATACCGGATCGGATATATAAGAATACTTAGACAAAGGAGAAGAAACATCGATGAAAAAAGAAGAGATGGAACAGGTTGCAAAAAAAGCCGAGGTGCTTATAGAAGCACTTCCTTATATTCAGGCTTTTAACCGACGAATAATCGTTGTTAAGTACGGCGGTTCCGCAATGGCTGATCCTGAACTTCAGCGTAATGTCATCAAGGATGTTACACTTCTTAAGTTAGTTGGCTTTAAGCCTATAATAGTTCACGGCGGTGGCAAGGAGATCAGCAGCTGGTTAGGCAAGATCGGTAAGGAATCGGAATTCGTTAACGGTCTGCGTGTGACAGATGCGGATACCATGGAAGTGGCAGAGATGGTCCTTAACAAGGTTAACAAGCGTCTTGTGACCATGGTTGAAGAACTCGGCGTACGTGCTGTGGGTATAAGCGGCAAGGACGGTGGCCTGCTTAAAGTTGAGAAGAAGTTTTCCGACGGAAAGGATATAGGCTTTGTCGGACAGATAAAAGCTGTTGATCCCAAGATACTTTTCGATATGCTTGAAAAGGATTTTCTTCCTATCGTCTGCCCTATAGGAATGGATGATGATTTTTCTTCCTACAATATCAATGCGGATGATGCTGCCTGCGCTGTAGCAAAGGCTGTCGGCGCCGAAAAGCTTGCTTTCCTTACGGATATTGAGGGACTGTACAGAGATATCAAGGATCCTTCTTCCTTTATCTCGCGCATACGTGTTTCGCAGGCTAGGGAACTGATAGAAAGCGGGATCATCGGAGGAGGCATGCTGCCTAAGCTGGGTAATTGTATAGATGCGATGGAGAACGGCGTTCAGAAGGTTCATATCCTGGATGGCAGACTTGCACACAGTCTTTTACTTGAGATCTTTACCAAGGAAGGTATCGGAACGATGATCTTCCCGGATGATGCAGATATTTGATTATCATTAGCAGGAGAAAAAAACAATGAATACAATGAAAGAATATATAGATGAAGCGGAGAAGGATCTTCTCCATACATATAACAGGTATCAGGTCGTATTTGATCACGGCGAAGGCGTAAGGCTTTTTGACCTTGAGGGAAAAAGCTATCTCGATTTCGTATGCGGTATTGGTGTATTTGCTCTTGGATATGGAAATAAAGAGTATAATGATGCGCTTAAATCTCAGATTGATAAGATAATACATACTTCCAACTATTACTATAACGTTCCGGCTATTGAAGCTGCAAAAGCCATGAAAAAGATCTCCGGAATGGACAGAGTATTCTTCACCAACAGCGGAGCTGAAGCTATCGAAGGAGCTATAAAGACAGCAAGGAAGTATGCTTTCTTAAAGGACGGAAAGACAGATCATGAGATCATTGCCATGAATCATTCATTCCACGGAAGGACCATGGGTGCTTTGTCCGTTACCGGTACAAAGAAGTATCGTGATCCATTTGAGCCTATGATCGGTAATATCAGATTTGCCGAGATGAATGATATAGAAAGCGTTAAAGCTCTTATCAATGATAAGACATGCGCTATCCTTTTTGAAACAGTACAGGGGGAAGGCGGAGTTCATCCCGCGGAGGAAGCATTCCTTAAGGAGATCAGAAAGATCTGTGATGAAAAGGATATCCTTCTTATGCTGGATGAGATCCAGTGCGGTATGGGCAGATGCGGAGAGTATTTCGCATGGCAGAAATACGGCGTGAAGCCGGATGTGCTTACCAGTGCAAAGGCTCTTACCTGCGGTGTTCCCGCAGGTGCGTTCATGATGACGGAAAAGGTCGGAACACACTCCCTCGTTGCCGGCGATCATGGTACCACATATGGCGGAAATCCTCTTGCAGGTGCTGCTGTTGTGGAAGTCATCAGACAGTTTGAAAACGGAAATATAAATGAGCATGTAAAGGAAGTTGGATCATATCTTTGGGATAAACTTGAAGAAGTAAAGAATGCTCATTCAGATATAGTTGATCATCGCGGAGCAGGTTTATTACAGGGGCTTGAGCTCGATCATCCTGTTGCCGATACTATCAATAAGGCTCTTGATAAGGGACTTGTACTTATTAATGCCGGAACCAATATCATCAGGTTCCTTCCTCCTCTTGTCATCGAAAAGAGCGATGTTGATGAAATGATTGATATTTTAAATACCTGCTTTGAGTAAAAAAAATTATAAGAAATACGATAAGAATAAATACGGATTTGTAAAGGGAAGGGCGATCAATATAAAGATCACCCTTTTTCTACTGCTTATCTGCGCCTGTGTATTTTCGGTATGGATACTGTTCATAGCTCCGGGTAAAAACACTTCCGAAGGAACTGTGTCCGAAAACAGAGTGGTCAGAGTGTGGTATACGGATGAAGAACTGAAGAATTATATCGACAGTGCGGCGATCGAATACCTTGATGCGGAAGGTGTTCATGTAGAACCGGTTCTTGTATCGGGAGTGGAATTCATAGAGCAGCTTGGGTGTGCATCCGTAAACAGGAAGGATGCTCCCGATATTTATATTGCAGGATCGGATGTGCTCGGAAAAGCATCAATGGCAGGACTTACATCTGTGATAAGTGATCCGCTGGGAGTGGTTGATCATGATAATTTTACACAGGCTTCTTTTAATGCCGTAACTTATAAGGGACAGATGATAGCATATCCCTTTTATTATGAGACTGCTTTTTTGATCTACAACAGAGATTATCTTGAAGAGATAGCTGAGAATGATATAAAAAGAGCGTTGAGCGAGGATAGCCCGGAGGACGGAGAAGAACCGGCTGATGGCAGTGATAGTGAAAACGGAACGGAAGAAAATGGTGATGTGAATATCACGGAGAGTGATATTAAGATCAGGACAGAGGAATTGATACCGGGATCTATAGTGGATATATTATCGCTTGCCGCGGTATCGGATGCACCCGGACAGATGGAGAATTTCTTTTCCTGGGATGTCTCTGATGTGTTTTATAATTATTTCTTTGCCGGTGCATATATGGATGTGGGTGGTATATGTGGAGATGATTCCACCTGTATAGACGTCTACAATGAAGAAAGCATAAGATGCATGTGTATCTATCAGAGCCTGAATGAATTCTTTTCCGTTGATTCAAAGGAAAGCAGTTACGAACATGTGCTTAATGATTTTATGGAAGGCAGGACTCTCTTCGCTGTTGTTACCACAGATGCGATAAGACGTTTGGAAGAAGCAAAAGCGGATGGTACCTTTGAATATGAATACGGTGTCGCACCGCTCCCGGGGATCGATGCCGACCACAGTGCGGCAGGGCTTTCTACAACGGAGTGTGTTGTGGTCAACGGATACAGCAGCAATAAAGAGGCTGCCAACAGATTTGCGGAATATCTGGTTTTTTCCGATATAGACTCTTTATATGACAGGACCGGGAAGATGCCGTGTGCTTCGGCAGCTCGTTCTGAAGACATTGTTTTAAGCACGGGTATTACCGACGCAGAGAATAAGTCTGTAAGTGATACGATTCGGGATATGTATGCGGTAAGTGAAGAGCTTCCGAAAGTGCCGGAGTTTGCCGATTTCTGGTTACGTCTTGAACTTGCTTATACACTGGTCTGGGATGGAGAAGATCCCAATGAGATATTGAAAGCTCTGTCCGAGCGTTTGCGTTCGGAAGCAATCGGTAGTGAGGTTAGCGAAAATCGAATTGATACTCCCGAGATCACAAATCTTGCGGATATGCTGCCTTCCGACTAGCTAAATGTGGATTTGAGGCAGTGCGGTTGTGAAAAAAATAAAAAAGTTATAGAATGAATCTGTGGTGTCTGAGAAGGCCTTTTGACCGTTTGAGTAAACGAAAAAAGGTGACAGCACAGTGAACAAAAAATTACATGGTTATTTATCTGACAGGATCAAATCTTTCGTAAAGCCGATCGTCCGGGGGATATTTCTTTCCGCTTTGTTTCTGACAACAGGATGCGGGAGAGATCGGGTGATCGTGACAGCACAGCCTGTTACTGTGAGCGGGGATTGGACTGCGACGGGGAAAAGCAGTGTTTCTGAAAATGAAGAGATCGCCGGTATTTATGTTTATATCTGCGGAGCTGTTGAGACTCCCGGAGTATATGAAGTAAAACCGGACTGCAGATTGTTTGAAGCGGTTGATATGGCAGGAGGCCTTTTGGAAGAAGCTGATATCAATGCATGCAATCTGGCACAGATCGTGAAGGATGGCGAGCAATATCGAATACCCGTGGTCGGAGAGGGCGCGGAGTATGAAACGGAGGGAAGCTATTCCGCAGACGGACTTCTGGATATTAATAAGGCATCGGCAGTCGAATTTGCTGCTTTGCCGGGGATAGGGATGACCAAAGCGGAAGCCATAGTTTCTTACAGAGAAGAACACGGCAGATTTTCCGATACGGAAGAACTCAAGAATGTTCGTGGGATCGGAGATGCTACCTACAACGGATTCAGGGAGTCAATTACCGTCAGATAGATTATCATATCAGTTTATAAGAGGTTAGGATATGCCCGGAAAAATACTGATAGTTGATGATGAAAAAGCGATAGTCAAGGGCTTAAAGTATGGCCTTGAGTCCGACGGCATGTCGGTTGATGCGGCTTATGACGGAGAAGAAGCTCTCGATAAGATACAGAACGGTAATTATGACATTATCCTGCTGGACGTGATGCTGCCGAAGGTTGACGGAATGGAAGTCTGCAGGCAGGTAAGGACTTTTTCGGAGGTTCCCATTGTCTTTTTGACAGCCAGAGGAGATGATATGGAGAAGATCCTCGGACTGGAAGCGGGAGCGGATGATTATATCACGAAGCCTTTTAATGTTCTTGAAGTCAGAGCAAGGATCAGAGGCATAATGCGCAGATCCAGACGGGTTGCTGTACCGGAAGTGAAGGACAGGACTATCCGTAACGGAGAATTCTGTTTTGATCCGGAGAACAGAAGACTTACCATAGCTGAAAGGGAGATCAGTCTTACATCCAAGGAATATGAGATCCTTGAGATCCTTGTGACACATCCTCGTAAGATCTACAGCAGAGATGATCTGTTACGGCTTGTGTGGGGAGAGAATTTCTCCGGTGATGCAAGGACAGTGGATGTACATGTCAGACGACTTCGTGAGAAGATCGAGAAGACACCCGGTGAGCCGAAATACGTGCAGACCAAGTGGGGAGCAGGTTATTTCTACAGAGGCTGATGCAGGGGACGAATGATTGCATTTTATTAAATTTATAAAAGAACATAAAATTCTCCGGAGCTTCAGACTCCGGATATTTCTTATCATTCTGCTTACGGGGCTTTGTGCTCTGGGTTTTATGCGCAGAGTGCTCACTGCGGATGCGGTAAACATGGCCATTGAGAGCCGTGAGGCTGAAATGATGACCAGACTTCGTATCATGGCAGACCGTATCGGAAACAGTATTTTCATGCAGGATACAACAGAAGGAACTTACGCGGCAGATCTGATGCTGCTTTCAGGCGTGTTTGACAGCCGGATCATCGCGGCGGATTCAGAGCTTAAGATAGTTTATGATTCTTATGATAATGATACAGGTCATTATCTGATTTCAGATGTTGCGGTGAAGGCGTTCAGAGACGGCGCTGTATCGGGATATGATAAAGAAGCGGGACTTATAGAGATCGCTATCCCTGTGACGGTTTATGATTCGGATCTAAAGGCTGATATCACAGAAGGCGTGCTTGTTGCCGCGGCATCTCCGGAGAAGATATTACGAGATGTGGCGGAAAAGGAACGCAGATCTGTGATCATAGAGATCCTTGCCATAGTACTGCTGACAGGAGTTGCGGCTGCGGTGGCTTCCGTTGTTGTGAGACCCTTTGATAAAGTTACCGGGGCTATAAGAAGTGCTGCTTCTTTTGATGATTCAACGCCCGCAGTTTCCGATTATAAGGAGACGGAGGAGATCGTTGAAGCATTTAATGAGATGCGTACCCAGATGAAAGCGCTGGATCAGTCCAGGCAGGAGTTTGTAGGAAACGTGTCCCACGAATTAAAGACTCCCATGGCATCAATAAAGGTGTTGGCGGATTCCATTAATATGCAGTCGGATGCACCTGTTGAAGTATACAGGGATTTCATGAAAGACATATCCGAAGAGATAGACAGAGAAAATAATATAATCTCGGATCTTCTGGCTCTGGTTAAGATGGATAAGGGTGTGGGTGCACTTAATATCGAAAATAAGAATATAAATATGCTTCTTGAGAATATCATCAGAAGACTGGGACCTCTTGCCAAGAAGAATGAGGTTGATATCGTATTTGAGAGTATAAGACAGGTTGATGCGGATGTGGATGAGACCAAGATTTCTTCGGCATTTATGAATCTCATAGAGAATGGTATAAAGTACAACAAGAAACCCGGCTGGGTCAGAGTTAAACTGGATGCCGATCACAGATTTTTCACGGTCACGGTATCGGACTCGGGAATGGGTATTCCTGAAGAATCTCTTCCGCATATATTTGAAAGATTCTATCGTGTAGACAAGTCACACTCCAGGGAGATCGGAGGAACGGGACTTGGACTTGCGATAACAAGAAGAACCATACTTTTGCACAGAGGCTCCATAAAGGCAGAAAGTGTTTTGGGAGAAGGCACTGTTTTCACTGTAAGGATTCCCGTGGGGTATATTGCATGAAAAAAGAGCGCACAGGAAAAAAAGGCATAAGATCCATACTGTTGTTCATTACTGTCGCAATGGTATCTTTTTTGGCAATCGGCTGCGGAAAGAAGGATACGGAAGGCGCCAAAGAGGAAAAGAACTTTCTTATCTATTTTGTCAATTCGGATAAGACGGAACTCGCTACGGAAAAATATAATTATAAAGGTGCAGACAGTACGGAGGAACTCAGGGAACTGACCGATGCGCTCATAAGCGGGCCGAAGGATAACAGTTTAAAGAGCCCTGCGGATATGGGTGTTGAGATACTTGGTGTTACTGTTGAGGGGACACTTGTAACCGTCTCATTTTCCAAGACATTTTCTTATCTTGATCCGGCGGACAGGATACTTGTATGTGCTTCGGTGGTTAAGACACTTATACAGGCAGAGGGAGCAGAAGGTGTCAGTATCACGATAGAAGGAGCTGCACTGGTAGATCGCTTCGGGAATCCTGTCGGAGTGTTTGGAAAGGATTCGTTCCTTACACAGTCGGGAATGCTTGGTGACGGTGATGGAAGAACAGCGGTGAGACTCTATTTTGCGGATGAGAGCGGTATGAAGCTGGAAAGCCTTATGCAGACTGTGGATTATTCTGCTAATGAGACAAAGGAAAGAATGGTTGTAGGACGGTTGATAGCAGGACCTGACAGTATGGGCTACTATCCTACGATCCCGCAGGGTACAAAGATCAATTCGATCAATGTTACGGATGGTGTATGTTATCTTGATCTCAGTAAAGAATTCTTAAGCGGAGAAATTAATGTTTCTCCGGAAGTTACGATCTATTCCATTGTGAATTCGCTTGCTGAGATCGGAAGTATAAGAAAAGTTAAGATACTTGTGGACGGTAAAGATGCCGGTACATATCGTGACAGCGTTGATATTTCGGGAATGCTTTCAAGGGACTTGAGTCTGTTGGAAGAGTAAGGAGAAAAAGATGAAGAGGCCATTGGCCTGCTTCTGCATATTTTTTATCTTAATGGTATGGCTTGGGCTTAGGATGGCTGGCCCGCCTGATGATCCGTATGATGAGTATGAAGGTGAGACCATTTCATTATATGGGACGGTGGAAAAGAAAGAGATCAAATCTGATTCGGAAGCAGTTTATCTGAAAAATGTCAGCATCACTGACAGCTCCGGTTTCTCCGGAGAAACAACTCAAATAATACAATTTGATAAAGGGATCATATGTTATCTGCCTAAGGAGAGTTCACCTCCTATGGGAGCATCTGTCATTGTCACAGGAAGGATCGCGGGTTTTAGGACCGCAACGAATCCGGGGCAGTTTGATCTGAAAAAGTATTATCTGTGCAATGGATACGGAGCATCAATGAAACAATGCTCATGGACCCAAATTGACGGGCAGGTCAATCTTTATAAAGAGCAGCTGTGGAAGATAAGATGCAGACTTGGAGAAAGTCTGTCTTCGGTTCTTGAAGAGGACGATGCAGGCGTGCTTAGAGCAATGATACTGGGAGACAAGAGTGAACTGGCGGCGGATATAAAGAGTCTTTACGGAATGAGCGGTATAGCTCATATACTTGCTATAAGCGGATTGCATATATCTATGATAGGAGCCGGATTATATAGATCATTAAGACGGTTTACCGTTCCGGTGGTCGTAAGTGCATTTATATCAGGCAGCCTTATGATCGCCTACGCCCAAATGACAGGTGCGGGAACGTCGACTATTCGGGCTGTTACAATGTTTGTGATCATGGTGACGGCGGATATGTGCAGGCGCAGTTATGATCTTCCTACGGCTCTTGCCGTATCCGCACTGATGACGGTAACGGGGAATCCGTATGAGCTGATGTTGTCCGGATTCTGGATGTCATATCTTGCCGTGACAGGGGTGGCTGTTTTCGGGAAAGCGGTCAGTAACGGGGCAGATAAAAGTTTGGATGGCGGACATGAAAGGAAAAATAAGATCATACAAAAATTGCGGGATGCGTTCGTAAGCGGGATCTGTGTGACTGCATTTACTATGCCCGTTACCGCTTTATCATATTATGAGATACCTGTTTACTCGGTATTGATAAATCTGATCGTTATTCCGTTGATGATAATAGTTCTTTTGTTTGGCGTGATCTCAATGTTGATAGGCTTGGTATGTGTCCATGTCGGAATGATCACCGCGATACCATGTCATATTATTCTGGCTCTTTATTCATATATCTGCAGCTTGTCATCGGAGTTACCCTTATCCCATTATATCTGCGGCGCTCCGAAGATATGGCAGATCGCCATATGTTATGTGTTATTCATAAGCATCATAATACTTGGAAAAAAGCTAAAGACAATATTTAAGTTTGCTGTCATTATGGTTGCTGTTGTGATACTGCTGATCAAGATCCCGCATGATTTCAGATTGACGGTTCTTGATGTGGGACAGGGGGATTGTATATGCCTGGATTCACCCGGACTTGTCTGTATGATAGACGGAGGAAGCTCATCGGAAAAAGATATATTTACTTACAGGATAAGCCCCTTCTTAAAACATGAGGGTATTTCAAGGATCGACATGTGGTTTGTTACGCATCCGGATGGGGATCATATAAGCGGTCTTGTTGAAATGCTGATGACAGATGATATGGGCGGCATAGCGATAAGCTCAATCGTGCTGCCGGACGCCAAGGGGGCGGCAGAAGACTGTGCAGAGATAATAGCTCTTGCGGATAAGCACGGGATACCTGTGGTATTTTTTTCGGCAGGTAACGAGGCTTATGTCGGTATGTCTCAGAATGATATGCACATTCTGTGTCTTCATCCGGTTGCCGGTTACGATACTGACGATATCAATTCATATTCGCAGGTATTGGAGATAAGCTGCGGAGAGTTTGAAGGGATATTTACGGGGGATGCAACCGCGGAAAGTGAGAAAAAGATCCTTGAACAGATAAAGAATACGGATCTTGGGTCAAAGATGAAAAATCCTGCAGATGGAATAGATGTATTGAAAGCAGGGCATCATGGGTCGTCAACTTCGTCTACGGATGAATGGCTTAAATTTGTAAGGCCGAAAAAAGTGATCATTTCATGCGGAAAAAATAATCCTTACGGTCATCCTCACAGGGATGTTTTAGACAGATTGGAAGGAATGGGATGTGATATATTACGAACGGATGAGATGGGAGCTGTTGTGATCGGTGAGGATAAGGACAGCCGGTAAAGATAAATGATCGGCAAAACTGTAACCTATCATTTTGTTGACAGTATATCGGGAGAAATAGGGAGAGAGGTATTAGTAATAAACGAAAATGAAGCAGTATATACCGAATAAGGGCCTCAGTCCAATATGGACTGAAGCCCCTTTATATCTTGCACAGAATTCGCCTGAGGACTCATCTGACATGCTGTGAGGCATCGGTCGTGCTAAGATTGGAATCTGTCGCAAATTTCTTTTCAATGAATTCCTGATAGTCTACGTGTTCTGCATCATTAAACGATACTGTGACGAATGGTATACCATCACTTGTATATTGGATTTGTTGATTTTTTTTTACCGGCTGTTCCTCAAGACAAGTAGTATGATCATATCCGTCGATGATTTCATCAATTCTTTTATCGGATGCTGAAGGGATAATGTCCTCGGGTGCAATCGCAGCCGTCTGTTCGGTTGATTCTGCGACTATGGCTGCCTCGTCAGAACTCTTGTTATCTGTAGGATTCTGTGTGCCGCATCCTGTTGCGAATGTTGCGGTAAGTGCTGTAACCAATAATAACTTTTTAAAATCTCTGATTTTCATTTTTTGCTCCTTTTTGATCTGATCTAATTGTTAAGATTGTTTTGTATGTTTGTGTAAAAACCATATCTTACTCAAAGATATTCAGCTGGTAAGGAAACAGCTTGAATTCATCTGTGGTAGTATCATTGTATTTTGCATAGAAATCTCCTGATACCTCATCCAGCATCATAGGACCGTAGTATTTCTCAAATACTATCTTTTTATTTGCCAGGCTTTTTTCAGTTACAGTTTCGGCAGCGTCTTCGTTGAAATGTATCACGTAAAGAGTAGAATCTGTACTGTTATCTTCTCTGGTTGAAAATACAACATATTCACCGTTCGTAGAAACATACATCTCTTCATAGCCTTTATAGCCGGCATCGGTTATATCATATCTGACTTCCTTATATACTCCGTTACTGTCAGGGGCTACGCGGACGATCCCATTATCGGTGGAATAGATGACAGCTCCCTGGCGATAGGTGATATTACGATATCTTTCGGGAGTCTGAGCAAACTTATCGAGAGTATGATCTCCGTTAACGTCAGGATCGATAAATGCCAGTCCATTTTCTATGGGGTCGGATGTATCATTCTGATTGCTTATCATGCTTTGCATTTCTAATCTTTCATATTCCTGGTGCGTAAGTTTGGGATAGTCATTGGGATCTTCGGTATATGCGACGATCAGTCTTCCGTCATAATTTGTTCCAACAAGGGTGACAGAAGTATGATGATCATATTCTTCGATGACCTCGCTTTCTCTGCCGTCTGAGTAGGCTGCCATGATCTTTGTCGTAAAATCGGGATTGAAATTATATCCGCAGGAACATATTGACTTGTCATCAATGGTCACATACATTGCGCTTCCATCGGCAGCGAAGGCGGCATTGCCCCAATAGTTCCATTTTTTGTCGATGTCAAATTTGAATTCGCTGTAATCATTTTCGCTAATACTGTAAAAGTAACCTGTTACATCCTGAGATGTGAAACCTGATGCTATTCCGAATCCCTCTCCGGGATAGACCTCGGGGATGAAAGAAAAACTGCAGTCAGGTACCGATAAATGATTTATTACGTTTTCTTTATCGCTGTCGTAAACAAAGAATTCAGTTGAGTCATTTTTAAAATCGTAATCTACTGCGACATAAAGGTTATCGCCGATGAGTTCGATGATGTCTGCATCAGGAAATGCTTCTCTTACAGAAGCTGGATTTCCGCTAATGGGGGTTGAAGGAACAACCGGTGGTGTAGAAGTTCTTGTAGGAACTGTAGTCTCACTTGCTTCGCTTGTTGCAACCGCGCTTTGATCACCTGCCGGTGTGGCAGAGGGGGTAGTGCCGCATCCTGTTGCGAATGTTGCGGTAAGTGCTGTAACTAATAACAACTTTTTCATATCTTTTGTTTTCATACTGTCTCCCTTAAAGTTTATTATCTTATTTTTTACTTTTCGAAAAGATCCGGATCTGGGCGGAAACGATGTTATCTACATGTTTGTCAGATTCTGTTCGGTCATTTCTGTATCGCTCCGTATGTTTAATATACGGATGCAGGATGACATATTTATGGGAGAAAATGAAAATCTATTTCGAAACGAAATTTGATCAGAGATTCACCGGTATGATCGGAGTGATGGAAGAGATATTGAAGTGGCCGGAAATAAAGCCTTTCAGATATCGCAGTGGATCCTGGAAGTGTGCTTGATGATGAGTCTCTCTACGGCAAGCTTTTGATCCATGGAACCCGATTTGATCTGCTGCTGAACTTCCGCACAATCTTTCAGAAATTCCTGAAGGTCATATTTGGAGAAGCGTGCGGCAGCACGAGCGCGCTGCTCGGCGGCATAGGGCTTGCATCCGAGCTTGTCGGCAATGTCGTTTGTTTTGAATCCTGCAGATAAAAGTTCTTTTACCATCAATATGGCGTTGAACTGTTTGTAGAGAAGAGAAAGGATTCCGAATACCGATGCCTTGTTACGGATAAGATCGTAGTAGGAATCCAAAGCGGCATGCTGATCCTTATCGGTCATTGCATTAACCAGAAGGAAAACATTATCTTCAAGTCTTGTACTTACCAATGCATTAACATCATCTTCGGTGATCTCTTTTCTGTCACCGGTATAGCAGATGAGTTTTTCAAGTTCATTTGTAACGGTTGCCATATCGCTGCCTGTCTTTTCTATGAACAGATCATAGGTTTTCTGTCGGATGGCTTTACCGTTCTTTAGAATGATCGCTACAACAGCATTCTGAAGATCTTTATCTTCGAGTTTGTTATAGGCAATAAGTCTTCCTTTTTCTTCCGCGGCTTTACAGATGGATTTCCTTTTATCTATCTCATTTTCGGAAAAGATGATGAAAGTAGTAGAGGGAAGTGTGGCCAAGTATTTTGCAAACTGTTCGTTTCCGTTTTTAAACCATCCGCTTCCTTTAACCGTGATAAGTCTCTTATCGGCAAAAAAGGGCATTGTATCGGCAGAGGCTGTGATCTTTTTGAAGAGTTCGTCCGAACTTAAGGAAATGCCGTCATATCTTGAATGATTCATTTCGGCATTGTCAGGCATGAGAGCTTTTTCAAGCATGTTAAAATACGTATCCCTTACGTACGGATCATCGCCGTAAAGAATATACAGATTCTTAAGATCTCCACTCTTGATATCAAGGGGGACCCAATTGACTGCGGATTCTTTTTTTCCTGCTTTAAATGCCATAACGTGGGTTATTTTATCACATACGCTCAAGTATATAAATTCCAAACACCGAACTAAACGCTGAGTGATTATGGTATAATAATACCGACCTAAAGTCTTATTTTTTTGCTTTGGAGCATGATATGACAGATGATGAATTATTTGAAAAAATGCTGACGATGGAGCATCCGGTATCAAAAAAATATCCGCAGATGTCCATGGAAGACAGATCTGCACAATTTGCTCCCTTTGCGGCTCTTACCGGTCTTGATGAGACCATGGACAGGGCCGACAGAGATATGGCTGAAAAGATGAGTACGAAACATAATTATGAAAGTGAGGATTTTTAATGCGTAAGGATCCCAGACCTTTTGAAAAATATCATCATTTCAAAGGCCATGATTACCAGATACTGGCATTGGCAAAGGATGCATCATACGATCGTGATATGGTGGTTTATCAGGGGCTGTATCCTCCGTATCAGATATATGTTCGCGAACTTTCCGAGTTTATGAGCGACGTGGATAAGAATAAATATCCCAACGCAAAGCAAAAAGAGAGATTTGCATTGATCACAAGGACCATGCCCTTTGCTGATCCTTCGGCACCGGCAGAAGAAGCTCATGTAACAAATGATTTGCAGGGTATACGTAAAAACGAAGAAAGAACCGAAACGGTAATCGCTCCGGAGCCTATAACAAATCCGGATGCTGGTAAGGTTAATCCTGCTCTTATGCGATTTCTTGATGCGGAAGAGGTCGATGATAAGCTGCGCGTCTTATTCGAGATCAAAGATGAGATCACTCCGGAGATCTTAACACCAATGGAGATCTCAATGGGAATGGAAGTATCGGATGATACTGTTGATAAGCGCGTAGCAATGATAAAACATACTTTGAGTACCAGACAGCAGTTTGAAAAGAACAGATTAAGGAACTGAAAAGAAGCAGTGATTAAGATCCGGAAACGGATTTAAAGAGAGGAATATATACAGTGAAGATTTCAGAAATATATAAAGACGGACATCCCACATTATCATTTGAGGTTTTTCCGCCCAAGACCAGTGAAGTGTACGACAGTGTTGTAAAGGCAACGAATGAGGTTGCGGCTCTCAAACCTGATTTTATGAGCGTAACCTACGGTGCGGCAGGAAGCACAAGAACATATACGACTGCCATCGCTTCCAATATAGAAAAGAGCGGTGTTACTGCTCTGGCGCATCTTACCTGTGTTAACGCTTCGGAAGAATCTTTAAAAGAGCAGCTTGAGTCATTAAGCGAGAATGGAATACATAACATACTTGCATTACGAGGAGATCTTCCTGCAGGAGTAGAGAGTACAAGCGACTGGGTATTCAAGCATGCAAGTGAGCTGATCCCGATCATTAAGAAATACGGGGATTTTTGCGTCGGATGTGCATGCTATCCCGAAAAGCATCCGGAGTCAAAGGATATAAAAGAGGATATAGAAGGTATCCGAAAGAAGGTTGATGCAGGGTGTGAATTCCTGACAACACAGATGTTTTTTGATAATGCTCTGTTTTATAACTACATGTATCGACTGAGGGAAGCGGGGATAACGGTTCCTGTGACGGCAGGTATAATGCCTGTGACACGTGCCAAGCAGATGGAGAGGATCATCTCTTTATCTCAGGCTTTCATCCCCCGGAGATATGTGGCGATACTCGACAGATACGGAGATAAACCGGAGGCACTTAAACAGGCGGCGATAGCTTATGCTACAGATCAGATAATAGATCTTCTTGCAAACGGTATCGAGCATATACACATATATACTATGAATAAGGCTGATGTGGCACAAAAGATCCAGGAGAATCTTTCGGATATCATTCCTTCCTGCAAGAAATCCTGAGAGACAGATATATGATAAAAAATGCAAGGATCAAAGATGCTCTCATAGGTGTCGTGATCGCGTTCGTGTCTATCCCCATCTCAATGGGATATGCGATGATCGCAGGGCTTCCTGCGGTCTACGGACTCTATGGATCGGTCCTTCCGATATTGTTTTTCGGGCTCATCAGCTCATCCCCGCGTTTTGTATTCGGAGTAGACGCGGCTCCGGCTGCGCTTACCGGGGCGTTTCTTGTGACGATCGGAGTAGAGCCTTTTTCCGAAGAGGCACTTTCTGTCATACCTTCGCTGACATTTCTTACGGCTCTTATCCTCTTGGCATTTACGTTGATCGGTGCTGACAGGCTTACACGTTTTGTATCTTCTCCCGTAATGGGCGGATTCATAAGCGGAATCGGTGCGGAGATAATCCTAATGCAGGTTCCAAAGCTTTTTGGAGGAAATGCCGTGCATGGTGAGCTGTTTGTGCTTATTCCCGCAATAATCCGGGAGACGGATTCCTTCAATCTCTTATCCCTGATTCTGGGGATATCAACGATAATAATAATCCTGTTCTTTAAGAAAAAATCCCCGCTTATTCCGATGACTGTTATTCTGATGGCGCTTGGAGCAGTGCTTGCTGTTTTTACGGGGATAACGGATATGGGAGTGAAACTTCTTGAGGCTCCGTCCCCGGGAATGTTTGGGCTTGTTATCCCGGATATCTCCAAAATCCTATCCTATCCGGATGAGTTTTTTACCGCTGCTTTTACCATTGCGCTTGTCGTGACTTCGGAGACTCTTCTGTCCACAAGGAGCTTTGCATTGAAAAGAGGAGACCGGATAAACGGAAGAAGAGAACTGGAAGCATATACAGCTGCAATGTTCTCAGCAGCGATATCCGGATGCTGTCCGGTAAACGGATCTGTTTCAAGAACAGGTATCGCAGATCAGTATAAAGTCTCGTCACAGCTAATGTCCATAACGGCATCGGCAACCATGGTGCTCATTTTGCTTTTTGCAACTCCGCTGATCGGATGGATGCCGGTCCCGGTGTTAACCGGTATCGTTATTTCGGCTCTTTTGGGTATAATCGAGTTTGGACTTGCAAGGCGACTGTTTAATACCGCAAAGAACGAGTTTGCGATTTTTGTGTCCGTAGCCCTTGTGGTATTACTATTCGGAACAATGTTCGGAGTTATAGCCGGAGTCATACTTTCTTTTATCAGCTATATAGTTAAGATTTCGGGATCTTCAAAAGTGTTTTTGGGATGTATTCCGGGTGAGGAAGGTTTTTTCAGCATAGGCAGATATAAGGGTGTCAGACAGATCAGGGGAGTTGTGATATACAGATTTCAACATCCCCTGTTCTTTGCCAATGCTATGGAGTTTCAAAAAGATATAGAGGAAGCGGTAACGGATGAAACAAAAGTCGTGATCGTGGATGCAGGTAATATCAGCAGTATTGACGTTACGGCAGCGGAATATCTCCTGAAGATCTATGAAAATATGAAAGAAAAGGGGATAAGGTTTTTTCTTACTGAACATTCAGGTGAATTAAATGATGCGCTTCATGAATACGGATGTGGTGTGATGCTTTCGGAATGGGCGGTGCTTCCTAAGATCGAGCTTGCTTTGCGGGCATGCGGAATATGCGAACCCTATACTCTTGACGGAAAGGAAGATGAGCCTTACGAGCTGACCGATACATCTTCTTATGGCGCACGCTCTGCTTTGGCTTTGTTTGAGTGGGCCTTCGGACAGGATGCCGAGAACAGGATGAGGGAACTTGCCGATGATTACGTGAAGGAAATGATGCTGTCTTCAGAGGGAATCGAGCCTGAAGCTATGCCGGGAGAAGCGATCAGAAAGAGACTGATACCGGTCTGGGGACTCATGGATGAAGAATGGTTTCTCGATATAGTGGAAATGCGTGTGGCGGAATATGCTAAGAATCTGAGTCATGATGCGGATGTTAATTCCAGACTTGACCGGATAGAGATGGCGCTCGCACAGTATCATGCTTATATAGACAAGAGGTTTTCGGAGTCTGATGAAAGTCTTATTGCTGATCTTATCAGGCTGCGAAGGAAGAGAGAACTTGAATTCAAGACAAGAGATCCCGAAGCTTATGAGATATACCGTGCAGAGAGACATGAACACAGGAACAGGCTCAGAGAGAAGTATCCCAGACTTCTTGCTAAGATAGACAAAGTAAGGGATGAACTCAAGTGAACATATATATATAAATGTCATAATGTTAATGGGGATCCGATGATCATTGTAGAAAGGAACATGTACAGATGAGAAAAAAGGGTATATCGGTGTTAAGACTCCTTGGAATGGCGGTCGCATCTCTCTGTATATACAGCTGTATTGCTGTAAAGGGAGAAGCCGCGGAAACAGGCAGATATATAGCGGAGGATGTTCTTTCACCTGAAGTGGAGACTGAGATCACGGAAAGGATAGCCTCCATGAGTCTTCATGAAAAAGTCTGTCAGATGATAGTCTGCTATCCGTCGCAGCTTGCGGGAGTAAAGAATGTGACGGAAATGAATGATACCATGGAACAGATGCTTGAGCTGCTTCCTGTGGGAGGAGTGATCCTTGATAAGACAAACATTAAGAATAAAGCTCAGGTTGCGAAGTTCATATCGGATATGCAGGAGCATTCGGATATAGAGCTTCTTACCATGTGTGATGAAGAAGGAGGAAGAGTTGCAAGACTTTCGGGCAGTGTTGGGACCACGCGTTTTCTGCCAATGCTTTCCTATGAGAGTGCTGGAACACCGCAGGCTTATCTTAATGCAAAGGTTATTGCTTCGGATATGAGTGCATTGGGATTTAATATGGATCTGGCTCCTGTTGCTGATGTCTGGTCCAATCCGGAAAATAATGTTATAGGAGACAGGGCATACAGTAAGGATTTTGATAATGCATCGGTGCTCATACCGGCAGCTGTAGCAGGCTTTCATGATGGGGGCGTGGCATGTACACTCAAGCATTTCCCCGGACATGGCGATACCTATGAGGATTCGCATGAACAGCTTCCTGTTATCTGGAAATCGTTGGAAGATCTTCAAAACGGCGAATTTAAGCCATTTGTATCCGGGATCAATGCAGGGGCTGACTGTGTTATGATCGCTCATATACTTGCGCCGAAGGTTGATACTGTGCCCGCTTCTCTTTCAAGTGTGTTTGTTACGGGGATACTCAGACAGGGGATGGGATATAACGGAGTTATAATCACAGATTCTCTCGAGATGAAAGCTCTGACCGACAATTATTCTACTTCAGAGATCGCTGTATATGCTGTTAATGCGGGAAATGATATACTCCTGTTGCCTGCAGATCCGGCGGAAGCTGCAGCGGCGATAGAAAATGCTGTTTTGACCGGAGTATTTCCGGAAGAGAGGATAGATGAGAGTGTATATCGTATCTTAAGGCTCAAAGCCAGATTCAGGGAGTAAGCTTACCGATGTTATGATATAATCAAGCGTCAGGTAAAATGGACAGTTGCGAAAAAGATCATTAAGCCGGCATAGAGTGAAAGGAATAAATATGGATAATAATATTGCTAAAAAAAGGAAGTCACGTTTTTCTATCAAAGCTAAGATCATTCTCTTAGTAATACTGGCTGGTGCTTTCACAAGCGGGATAATAAGCTTTTCGCTGGTACACAGAGTTAAGTCTACGATCTCGTCGGTTGTGGGACAGGATGCGATCGCAGTTGCCAAACTCATAGCCGGTGAACTGGACGGAGATGTGGTAGCACGACTGGATCCGGGAGACGAAGCAACATCCAATTATAAAAAGACCATGGAAACTCTCAACAATGCTCTGGCAAGCAGTGATGAGATCGAAACGATATATGTTGTAGGATACAGAGAGGGAACACCGGTATATGTCGCTTCTCCTGAGTATGACGTGATCGGAACTCCTGTTGAGGATGCATGGAAAAATGAGGCTGATACAGCGCTTGCTTCCGAGGAATATGCTACAGGTAAGTTAGATAAGGTTGACGGAGTTTATGTTACAACGGTTTATGTTTCTGTCCATAATACCAACGGAGAAAGCGTTGCGGCTGTAGGGATTGATTATGACGCACAGGCTATACTCGATTCAGAGAAGGAAATGTATTTCTGGATCATCGTTTCTCTGATCGTTGCGATGGTGGTTGTTGTCATCCTTGCGGTCATAGTTGCTAACGGAATATCAAAAGGATTAAAGACAGTTAACGGCAAGATCCTCGATCTGGTGAACAGCAACGGAGATCTGACCAAAGAGATAGAGATCACATCAAATGATGAAGTATCGGATATTACCGAGAGCATCAACGGTTTGCTGGGTTTTATCAGACAGATAATCACCAATATATCGGGAAGCTCCAGAACTCTTGCGGATTCCATAGATAATTCACAGAAGATAACAACGGATACCGTGGATAAGATACAGTCCGTGTCCGGTACCATATCATCCATGAGTGATTCGATGTCGCTTACTTCAGATACGCTTGAAGGTGTAAAGGGCTCGGCAGAGAATGTTCTTGCGCTTGTTTCCGAAATGAGCAAGTCGGTTAACAGGATGTCGGATTATGCCGAGGAAATGAATGAGAGAGCAAAAAAAGTCAGCGATCATGCCGATGATGCGGTTAAGGATGCTGAGGATTCCTCCGAGAGAATGGCTGAGACCATGAACCTTAGGATAGAGGAAGCCGGACAGGTTGACAGCATAAAGACACTTACCGACCGGATACTGGCAATTTCCGAAGAGACCAACCTTCTTTCGCTTAATGCATCAATAGAGGCAGCCCGTGCAGGAGAATCCGGAAGAGGATTTGCTGTTGTTGCCGGGCAGATAGGCTTGCTTGCGGAGACATCTGCTCAGACTGCTACGGAGATCCAGGAGATCAGTCAGAAAGTAATCGACAGCGTTCAGGGCCTGGTGGAAGAATCCGAGAGGATGATAAAGTACATCAGAGAGAATACGATAGGCGGTTACAGAACTCTTAAAGACACCGGAGATCATTACAGTGAGGATGCAATGAGGATATCCGAACTGATGAATGATACTGTGGAAAAATTTAAACAGATCGAGCAGTCGATGCATGAGATGACAGGATCCGTGGATTCGGTGACAGATCTTGTCGAGAGAAATGTTATGGACATTGAAGATGTGGTATCTTCTGCAAGAGATATGAACGATAACATGAAGAAGAATATGGATGCCGTCAACGAGAATGCCAGTATTGTTTCCAAACTTGACGGTGAAGTATCAAAATTCAGGATTTAAGGAGCTGTGCGGATATTTGACGCATACAGGTGAACCAAATTGTCTTACCCTATAATGACTTTTATCGCTGATCCGAAAACTCTCGAGATAAGAGAGAAAGAGATAACAAAGTATCTCTGGTATTGCGGACAGGCACCGGAGGGCGAAAGTCTCAGACTGATAAATAAATGTGTAGATGAAGTAAAAAGAGTTATGTCTGCCAAGGCATGTTATTCACGCTTTCCGGTAGAAGTATATCCTGATGGAGAGACAGTGAAGCTGCCCTACGGAGAAGTTAAAAGCGGTGTATTCTCAAGACATATCGCAGGATGCAGCGAAGTATGGATATTTGCTGCGACCATAGGAGCAGGGTTTGACAGACTGATACAGCGGAAAAGGCATGTGTCCATGTCGGAGACGGCTGTGCTCCAGGCTACAGGTGCGGCTGCGGTTGAAGCTGTTTGCGATGCATTATTTGATAAACTGGAAAAAGAAGCAACGGCGGAAGGAAAGTATTTAAGACTCAGATTTTCCCCGGGTTACGGGAATCTTTCTCTGGATAACCAGAAAGGTATCTTTGATCTTTTAACTCCTGCAAAATATACCGGTATAACACTTATGGATTCGATGATCATGGCTCCCGAAAAATCGGTGACAGCGATAATCGGTATCTCTGATACGCCGGGAAGAAAAACATACGAAACTGATAAATAAAAATGATGACAATGGATCTGAACGAAAGAATCAATAAAGGCTTCGCTTTTTTTGAAGGCGGATGCGGAACGATACTCCAGGCTGCGGGGCTTCAGCCGGGCGAACTTCCGGAGAGATGGAATCTAACTCACGGTGAAGTTATTGAAAAGATGCACTTCGACTATCTTTGCGGCGGAGTAAATATTTTAAAGACCAATACCTTCGGTGCGAATATCCTGAAATACTCCGATGAGAGCGGAGATGAGACTCTGGATAATATAGTCGCATCCGCAACAAACCATGCAAGGAATGCCATTAAAGCTGTTGAAGCGGGAAAGGATATGCAGGGGAATGATCTTCCACCTGAAGTTTTCGAAAAGGTAAAGGCTGCAGGCGGTCATTACATCGCACTGGATATAGGCCCGCTTGGAAAACTGTTAAAACCTCTCGGAGATCTGGCGTTTACGGATGCTTTTGATATTTTTGCAAAGACTGTGGCAGCAGGTGTTAAGGCAGGGGTTGATCTTATACTTGTTGAGACCATGACGGATCTCTATGAGTCTAAGGCAGCTGTTCTTGCATCTATGGAAAGCGGACTGCCTGTTGTGCTGACCACGGCATATGATGAAACTCATAAGCTGCTTACAGGCGCGGATCCCAAGACTGTGGTTGCAGCAGCGGAGGGCTGGGGAGTAAGCTGCGTCGGCGTTAACTGTTCTCTCGGACCAGATGAGATGATGGGTATTGTGGATGAACTGTATAAGTACGCTTCCATCCCTGTTGTCGTTAATCCCAATGCCGGACTTCCGCGAACGGAAAACGGAAATACGGTTTATGATGTAACCCCGGAGCTTTTTACGGAGTCGATGAAAAAGATAGCGGCCAAAGGTGCGAGAGTTCTGGGCGGATGCTGCGGTACCACCCCTGCCCATATCGCAGAGATGATAGATGCGGTCAGGAAAATGGAGCCTCTTCCTGTAACGGAGAAGCCTTATTCAATGATCACATCCTACTCCCATGCGGTTTTATTCGGGCAAAAGCCCATTCTTATCGGAGAACGTATTAATCCCACGGGAAAGAAGAAATTCAAGGAAGCCTTAAGGAATCATGATATAGATCATATTCTTCAGGTGGGATTGGATGAACAGGATAAGCATGCTGATGTTTTGGATGTAAATGTTGGCCTTCCGGAGATCGATGAACCTGCAATGATGGTAGAAGTTGTTCAGGAACTGCAGGCAGTTACAGATCTGCCTCTCCAGATCGATACAACGGATCCTGTGGCAATGGAGCAGGCACTGAGACTATATAACGGAAAGCCCATGATCAATTCCGTCAATGGTAAAGATGAGGTCATGGATCAGATATTCCCTCTTGCAAAAAAGTACGGCGGACTTGTGGTGGCTCTTACCATAGACGAAGAAGGTATACCGAAGACCGCTGAGGGAAGACTGCGTATAGCTAAGAAGATATATGCAAGAGCCGAAGAGTACGGCATTAAGAAAAAAGATATAATCATAGATCCTCTTGCCATGAGTATCAGTGCAGAGCCTGATTCGGCGCTGATCACGTTGGAAGCCATAAGAAGGATCCATGATGAACTTGGCGGACTTACGTCCCTTGGTGTGTCGAATATATCTTTCGGACTCCCCGGAAGAGAGATGGTCAATTCTGTATTCTTTACGCAGGCTATGCAATGCGGTCTGTCGGCAGCGATAATGAATCCCGGATCAACAGAGATGATGAAGGCATATTATGCTTTCTGCGCCCTGAATATGCAGGATGAGAACTGCATGGGATTTATCGGTTTCGCGGGAGAATTACAGGCGCAAAAGGAGGCGGAGGAGGCCGCACGTCTTGAAATGGCAGCAGCAGCCGGGACTTCCGGTAACGGTGCGGACAAAGGAACCGGAACACCTGTAAAACCAAGAAATGATCTCTATGCGGATATAAAGGATGACAGAAAACTGCCACTTGTTGAAGCTATAGTTAAAGGCATGAAGGATCGCGCCGGACTCCTTACGGGAAGCCTTATGGAAGCAGGTATGGACTCTCTCGAGATAATCGACGAGGCGCTTATTCCCGCACTTGATATAGTTGGACGCGGCTTTGAAAAGAAGACCATGTTCCTGCCGCAGCTCCTTATGAGTGCGGAGTCGGCTTCCGCTGCTTTCGGCGTGATCAGAGAGACTCTTTCAAAGTCGGGAGAGACGGGAGAGATAAAAGGTCGGATAATCCTTGCAACAGTTAAAGGCGATATCCATGATATAGGCAAGAATATAGTCAGGGTACTGCTTGAAAACTATGGCTATGAGGTACTGGATCTGGGAAAAGACGTGCCACCGGAACTCATAGTTGAGACTGCAAAGAAGGAAAATATTAAACTTGTAGGCCTCAGTGCTCTTATGACTACAACAGTTCCGTCCATGGAAGAGACCATAAAGCTGCTCAGGGCCGAGAAGCCGGATACGCTTGTGATGGTAGGCGGCGCGGTAATGACACCTGAGTATGCGAAGATGATAAATGCGGATTTTTATTCCAAGGATGCCATGGGATCTGTAAGATATGCCGAGGAGGTTTTTGCCGTAAAGCAGTGATAAGCGGAATGGAAAAAAGCTGCTCCGTATGTTATAATGTCGGCGTTGTGTCCGTCATACGGACGTTAATCAGTTAATAAAATCAGGAGGAATCACAGATGTATTCAATCGAGGAACTTCGTGCCGTTGATCCTGAGATCGCGGAATCCATCGAGAAAGAGTTTGACAGACAGAATGATCACATCGAACTCATCGCGTCGGAAAACTGGGTAAGTCATGCTGTTATGGCTGCTATGGGAAGCGTACTTACCAACAAGTATGCTGAAGGATATCCCGGAAAGCGCTACTACGGCGGATGCGAGAACATGGATGTTATCGAGACCATCGCCATCGAACGTGCAAAGAAGCTCTTCGGATGCACATATGCAAATGTTCAGCCCCATTCCGGAGCACAGGCTAACCTTGCGGTTCAGTTCGCAATATGCCAACCCGGTGATACCATCATGGGTATGAACCTTGCACACGGCGGACATCTTACACACGGAAGTCCGGTTAATATCTCCGGAACATATTTCAATATCGTTCCTTACGGTGTAAATGATGACGGATTCATCGATTATGATAAGCTTCGCGAGATCGCTCTTGAGTCAAAGCCCAAGATGATCATCGCAGGTGCTTCCGCATATGCAAGAACCATCGATTTCAAGAAGTTCCGTGAGGTTGCTGATGAAGTCGGAGCAGTTCTCATGGTAGATATGGCTCACATTGCGGGACTTGTTGCAGCAGGTCTCCATCCGAGCCCCATTCCTTATGCAGATGTTGTTACAACAACTACTCATAAGACACTTCGCGGACCCAGAGGCGGTCTCATCTTATCAAGTGAAGAGAATGCCAAGAAGTTCAAGTTCAATAAGTCCGTATTCCCCGGAATCCAGGGCGGACCGCTCATGCATGTTATCGCTTCCAAGGCTGTATGCTTCAAGGAAGCTCTTTCACCTGAATTCAAGGAGTACTGCCAGGGCATCGTTGACAATGCACAGGCACTTGCTTCAGGTCTCATGAACAGAGGCGTTAAGATAGTTTCCGGCGGTACAGACAATCACCTTATGCTTGTTGATCTCACCGCTCAGGGTCTTACCGGTAAGGACGTTGAGACATGGATGGACGAGGCTCATCTTACAGCCAATAAGAATACTATTCCCAACGATCCTCAGAAGCCCAATGTTACAAGCGGTATCCGTCTAGGAACACCTTCGGTTACAAGCCGTGGCATGAAGACAGAGGATATGGATAAGATCGCCGAAGCTATAGCAAAGATCGTAAATGAGAAAGAAGCAGGTATTCCTGCCGCTCGTGCCATCGTAGCAGAGCTTACCGCAAAATATCCCCTTAAATAAGGATCGGATAAATTTGATGATTTAAGACTGAAACCACCGGAATATTTCCGGTGGTTTCTTGTGTGCCCGAATATATTACGGAAGGCGCGGAGTTGTCCGCTGTGTATGGCATTTGAAGCGTTTTGGGAGTATAATATACATATCATGAATATATACAAAAGACTTCTGTTTATCATCAATCCAAATGCAGGCGTGAGACGTAGGGAAGTACCTCTTGCGGATATAATAATGTGTTTTTCCGACCATGGATACGAGACTGTTGTCTGCTTTACCAAAGAACACGGAGACGGTACCAGGCTCGTTGAAGGGCATGCCGGAGATTCCATAGATCTTATCGTTTGCATGGGAGGCGACGGAACCCTCAATGAAGTGATATCCGGTTGTCAGAAGATTGGTTGGGATAAGCCTATGGGATATATCCCGGCTGGTTCGACCAATGATTTTGCTGCCAGTCTCGGGCTTCCCGGAGATCTGTTGGAAGCTGCTGAACGCATCATGACCGGAACACCGCAGAAGCTTGATATAGGTGAATTTAACGGAAGAAGCTTTGTTTATACCGCATCATGCGGGATCTTTTCGAGAACGTCTTATGATACACCTCAGAGTGCCAAGAATCTGTTAGGGCACTTCGCATATATCCTTGAAGGAATGAAGGACATTACCCAGTTTCAGCCATATGAAATGAAGATAACCGCTGATGATGAGACCTTTGAAGGCAACTTTATCTTTGCAACTATCTGTAATACTTTTTCGCTGGGTGGCGTTATGACCCTTGACAGGGATTTTGTTGATCTGGGAGACGGATTATTTGAACTGCTTCTTATCACCGTTCCCAAAGATCTGGTTCAGCTTAATCTGATAGTAAGAGCATTACTTGAGCAGAATTATGACACTCCCTATGTGAAGGTTAGGAAGATCAGATCTGCGGAAATGATTTTTTCCGATATCACGGACTGGTCTCTTGACGGAGAGTATGAGCAGGGGAGAGAGCATTGCAGGTTTGAAGTTCATCCGGCAGCTGTGCAGATGATCTATTAAGGGGTTACGGTAAGACTTATGAGGAAGGAGGATTTCTTATGAGGTTAACGTTTATTGGAGCGGATCATGAAGTTACCGGCAGCTGTCATGTGCTTGAAGCATGTGGCAAGAAGATACTTCTGGACTGTGGAATGGAGCAGGGTACGAATGTTTTTGAAAATGCCGACCTGCCATTTGAAGAAGGACTTATAGACTATGTTCTTCTGTCACATGCCCATATCGATCATTCGGGACTGCTTCCGCTTATCTATGCAAGAGGATTCAGAGGCCAGATAATGGCGACAGAGGCAACCGTTGATCTCTGTAGCATAATGCTTCGTGATTCGGCTCATATCCAGATGCAGGAGGCTGAGTGGAAGAATCGTAAGGCTAAGCGTTCATCGGAAAATGCGCTGGTTGAACCCTTATATACAATGGAGGATGCGGACGGAGCCATAAGAAGGCTGGTTCCGTTCCCCTATGATGAGATAGAGGATCTGTGCGAAGGTATTAAGTTCAGATTTACCGATGTGGGACATCTCCTTGGATCTGCCAGCATAGAGTTATGGATAACCGAGAACGGAGTAACGAAGAAACTTGTATTCTCCGGTGATATCGGTAACAAAAAGGGGACTCTCATTAAAGAACCCCAGTATGTTAAAGGTGCCGATTATGTGATCATGGAATCGACATACGGAACCAGACTCCATACCGAGGAAAAGCCGGATTATGTCGGAGAGCTTTCGCGGATCATATCCGATACTTTAGGACGCGGCGGAAATGTGGTTATCCCTTCCTTTGCAGTCGGACGTACTCAGGAGATGCTCTATTATATCCGAGAGATCAAGGCAAAGGGGCTCGTAAGCAACATACCTGATTTTCCCGTATTTGTGGACAGTCCTCTTGCTGTTGAAGCAACGGAAGTCTTCAGTAAAAATATAGACAGCTGTTTTTCGGATGAAGCCAGAGCACTTGTTGATCAGGGGATTAATCCCATCACATTTCCCAATCTGCATCTGAGCATAACCGGTGACGAATCCAAGATGATCAACTTTGATTCCGAGCCCAAGGTTATCATATCGGCTTCCGGAATGTGTGATGCGGGCCGAATCAGGCATCATCTCAAACATAATCTCTGGAGACCTGAAAGCACCATCCTTTTTGTCGGCTATCAGGCTGAAGGAACATTGGGACGCATACTTGTTGAGGGTAAGAAAGAGGTCAAGCTTTTCGGAGAAGATATCGAAGTCCGTGCGGAGGTAAAGACACTTGTCGGAATGAGCGGTCATGCCGATAAAAAGGGATTGATAGAGTGGCTGCAGAATATCGGTGAGAAGCCTGACATGGTATTCGTTGTCCATGGAGATGATGATACTGCAAAGTTCTTTACGGAGACGCTCCGGGGAGAATACGGTTATAATGCTTATGCTCCTTACAGCGGTACATCATTTAATATGATAACCGGAGAGATACTCCAGGAGGCAAAGCCTGTTCCCGTCAAGAAGAAGGCACGCCGTGTATCAGATATCTTTGCAAGACTTCTTGCCGCAGGCCAGAGGCTTATGGCGGTCATCTACAAGAACGAAGGGCTGTCTAACAAGGATATGGCAAAATTTGCCGATCAGATCAATTCACTTTCCGATAAGTGGGACAGAGATAAATAGGATCAGTTTATTTCTTCATCTGATAGGGAGCATCTGCGGGGAAGCCGCCTTTTAATTTCTGCATTCCCCGCTGTATTGCATCCTTGGAATTCTTCCAGTCGGCATCTTTGTTTTCGTAATCGAATTTTTCGATGAGCCAGTTAACATCCTCCTGGAGTCTGTCCAGATTCTTCTTTACGAGAGGAATGATGATCTCATAGAACTGAGCCTGTTCTTCCGCTGAGAGCTTCTCGTCTGCGGCTTCGCACAGATCTCCGAAATGGGTCATGCAAAAGCCGTTGGAATTCTGTATCTTTGTTCTGAATGCCTCGTCTTTTTTCCAAAGAACGAAGAATGTATCTATATATCTTTCGTAGATCTCTTTGGTATGATCGCAGACATAACATTTGCATTCTCTTTTTTTCACCATGTCCACGAGAGGATTGACCGCTTTCTTTCCTTTGAGCTTGTCGGCGAAGGAGAGCTTGGCGGGCTTGAAATTCTTTGTTTCTTTATCAAATTCGGATCTCAGTTTCATGTAATGGGTTTTGAGTATCCAGCCGTTTCCGAGGGTGTTGCCGTAGTCAAACATCTTCTTCATATGGACTCTGCAAAAGCCCTTTTCATCGGTAAGTGCTCTGACATCGGTTTCCATATATGATGCACAGGAACCCAGAACGAAGTCCATGGTATCCTGTTCCAGTGAGCGTTCAACATTGCAAAGGGGACATTCGCCACCCTGATCCACGGCATCATTTAAGGGTATGGTATAAAGCTGTTCTTTCATTATCGTTCCTCCGTCCGGCTGCCTAAAAAATATTTAGGAATTATATCTTTCTCCATAAATCATCATTCTGAATCTGCTTACTGGTCCTGCATAAGAATTCTGTATTGGAAATCTACATCATTATACTACGAATGCATGTATAAAATCTCGGTAGCTGTTTAAGAAATGACGGATGTTGTTTGAGAATCCCAACTGAATATGTTATAGTAGACGTCAAATATCAGATTCGGAAGGAGAAGACAAAAGCATGGCATTGGAAGATGGTTTTGTTGAATATCTGGTTAAGAAGAAAACAAGTACCAAAGAGATAATGATAAGGGTTCTTTGTAATGTATTTATCGTTTGCGTTATCATCGGGGTACCTGTCTTTATAGCTCCGGGCCTTGCTCCCGTAAGTCTTTTTGTGGGAGTCGTACTGTGGCTTATCTATCACAATTTCATCCTGCCGCTTACGGACATAGAGTATGAATACTCATATTGTGACAAAGAGATATCCGTCGACAAGATCATGGGAAAAGAGAAGAGGAAGAATTTAGCAACTTATCAGCTTGAAAAAATGGAGCTCCTTGCACCTTCAAATTCCTACAGGCTTGCGGATTATAAGAATCTGAAGACAGTAAGCTACTGGAGCGAGGATGACAGCGATGATCATGTTCCATATGCACTTATATATGATAACAAAGAAAAAGTGCTGCTTGATTTGAATGGCGAATTTGTTAAAATAGTACAAAATAACGCGCCGAGAAAAGTATATACTGATTAAGAGATCCGGTAAGACGAACCCGGTCGGAGAAAATTAAGGAGGAAATGATGGGAAAGATCGTTGGCGAAGGCATTACATTTGATGACGTTCTATTGCAGCCGAGTTATTCGGAAGTGATACCGAATGAGGTTGATCTTACGACTAATCTGACAAAGACGATTAAGCTGAACATTCCGATGATGAGCGCAGGAATGGACACGGTAACAGAGCATAGGATGGCTATTGCGATGGCCAGACAGGGAGGAATAGGCATAATACATAAGAATATGTCTATTGAGGAGCAGGCCGAGGAAGTTGATATGGTCAAGCGCTCTGAAAACGGTGTAATAACAGATCCTTTCTCACTTTCACCAGATCATACACTTGCAGATGCCGATAATCTTATGGCAAAGTACCGCATCAGCGGCGTGCCTATCACAGAAGGCAGAAAGCTTGTCGGAATAATCACAAACAGAGATCTTAAATTCGAAACAGATTTTTCAAAGAAGATTCGCGAGTCCATGACCAGCGAGAATCTTGTTACCGCAAAAGAGGGCATCACCCTTGAAGAGGCAAAGGCGATCCTTGCCAAGTCAAGAAAAGAGAAGCTCCCTATAGTAGATGATGATTTTTCATTAAAGGGACTCATTACTATCAAGGATATCGAGAAGGCTATAAAATATCCTCTTGCTGCAAAGGATTCACAGGGAAGACTTTTATGCGGCGCAGGTGTAGGTATAACAGCCAACGTTCTCGACAGAGTGGAAGCTCTTGTTAAGGTAGGCGTAGATGTTATCGTTCTCGATTCCGCTCACGGTCATTCAGCTAATGTTATAAGAAGCGTGAAGATGATCAAGGAAAAGTATCCCGATCTTCAGCTTATCGCAGGAAATGTTGCAACCGGTGAAGCTACACAGGCTCTTATCGATGCCGGTGCTGATTGCGTAAAGGTAGGTATCGGTCCCGGTTCCATCTGTACAACCAGAATCGTGGCAGGTATCGGTGTTCCTCAGGTCAGCGCGATCATGGACTGCTACGCAGTGGCAAAGAAATATGACATCCCCATCATCGCCGATGGTGGTATCCAGTATTCCGGAGATCTTACAAAGGCTATCGCAGCCGGCGGAAGCATCTGTATGATGGGTAGCATCTTTGCGGGATGTGATGAGAGCCCGGGAACATTCGAGCTTTATCAGGGACGTAAGTATAAGGTATATCGCGGAATGGGATCAATATCTGCGATGGAGAACGGCTCCAAGGACAGATATTTCCAGGAAAATGCAAAGAAGCTTGTTCCGGAAGGCGTTGAAGGACGTGTTGCTTATAAGGGAACCGTTGAAGATACAGTATTCCAGCTTATGGGCGGACTTAAGGCAGGTATGGGATATTGCGGAGCGAAGGATATAAAGACACTTCAGGAAACAGGCAAGTTCATTAAGATATCCGCTGCATCACTGAAGGAAAGTCATCCTCACGATATTCAGATCACTAAGGAAGCACCCAACTACAGTGTGGATGATAACTGATCATAGCAAAATCAAGTGGGGCTGCGTATAAAAGCGCAGCTTCATGTTTTAAGTGTCAGGGTTTAATATGGCAGGTATTTTCAAAAGAGTTGAAAAAAAATATCTACTGACTCCGAAACAGGGAGAGCTTCTTATCGAGAGGCTGGGTGACCGCATAGAGAATGATCTTTATTCGGATTATACTATCTGTAACATTTATTATGATACGGAAAGAAATGATCTGATACGCAGATCTCTTGCTAAACCCAGATTCAAGGAGAAGTTCAGACTTCGCTGCTATGGTGAGGCCGGAGATGACAGTACCGTTTTTCTGGAACTCAAGAAGAAGTGGCGCGGTGTTGTATATAAGCGCAGAGTTGAGATGCCGATAAAAGTTGCGGAGCTGTATCTCAATGATCATATTTATCCGAAAGAATATGATTGCCAGATCCTTAAAGAGATCGATTACGCTATAAGATTCTATGAACTTATCCCTAAGGTATTTCTTGCATATGACAGGAAAGCCTATGTTGTGAAGGATATGCCTGAGATCAGGTTTACCCTGGATGAAAGGATAAGGAGCAGGAAGAAAGATATAGACCTCAGGAAGGGAAGCGACGGAGATCTTCTTTACGAGGAGAATATGAAGCTCTTAGAGATCAAGGCTCCTGCAGCGCTGCCTATATGGTTTGTGGATATTCTTGCGGAACTGGATATTTATTCAACATCATTTTCGAAATACGGAAGAGTTTACGAGAGACTGCTTAAGAATGATCTGGAAGAGAGAGATGAGGAATATGCTCCGAATACCAGATATACCATGCAGCAGCTTGAGAGTGATTCTGTCAGGAACAGAGCAGACACCGTTTCGGAAGCTTTGGTCTGAGGCAGAAAGGGAAAGGGTTTATAAATGTTTTCAAGTATTCTTACTAATGCGGCAGGAGAACTGTCGACGGCAGGGGCGTTAGGGTGCCTTTTGGCATCTGTGATCTGCGGACTGGTGATAGCATTTCTGTATATGTTTCGTTCATCATATACCAAGAGCTTTGTCATCGGACTTGTTATACTTCCGGCTCTTGTACAGGTCGTGATCACGGTTGTTAACGGAAATCTCGGGGCAGCAGTATCTGTTATGGGTGCCTTTTCACTAATAAGATTCAGATCCCTTCCCGGAACTTCAAAAGACATCACATTTATCTTCTTTGCCATGGCAGTGGGCCTTGCAAACGGAATGGGATTTGTTTATTACAGCGGTGCTATCGTTATAATGCTGGCGCTGATCTATCTTCTCCTGGTGGTTTCGAAATTCGGCGATGGCAATCTTAAGGAAAAGAGTTTAAAGGTCCTTATTCCGGAAACACTGGATTATATGACGGTCTTTGATGATATTTTCGAGAAGTATTTAAACAAGGTGGACCTTGTAAGAGTTAAGACCGAAGATCTTGGAAGCATATTTGAACTGAGCTATCTGGTAAGCCTTAAAGACCCTTCACAGGAGAAGGAATTTGTGGATGCGCTCCGTACCAGGAACGGTAATCTGACCATAATATGTTCAAGACCAATATCCAAGGCTCCCGAGGAAATGTGATTTTTTCGAGCTGATCGAAAACGGATGTCAAAAGGACATCCGTTTTTTTTATGCACGGCTTGTGGCATTGAGTGCAATGATTGTTTGTGTTATCATACAAATGATTTGTGTATTATATGGGGATAACCTGCGATAATGTGTGAGGAGGATATAAAATGACAACTGAGAACAGCGGAAATCAGGCAAACGAAAGCAATATTAAAGACGGACTCGGGCTTCTCGGATCGGCACCTGTGCCTGTTCCCGGAGCTTCACTCCTTGGAACCGGACCGGCTCAAAAGCCTTCGGAGGTTTGCGGCAGTTCACAGGATAATGCATCGGGCGTTCCCGGTGATATTTCGGCTGACGGAGCAGATGATGCTTCGTTATCGGAAGACGAAGCCCTCCTTGATAATATATTCTCCATAACAAATGAACTCTATGCTCAGATGCGTGATCCCAGCACCGGAGTGGAAGAAGATCATATGAGTATCTTCAGACTGCTTACGGATCTTGGAAGACGCCTTGTGAATGCTGATCGTGCCAGCTTATGGAGAGTGGATAATGAAGCTCATACCATATGGACACTCAGTGCAACCGATGAAGGAAGGATCGTTATCCCGGAAGGAAGCGGAATGGTCGGTAAGGCTCTTGCCGAGGGTAAGACCTTAGTTACAAACGATCCATATCATGATCCTTTCTTTAATGCCGATGTTGATAAGAGTACAGGATACGTTACCAAGTCAATACTTGTAATGCCTGTTACCAACAGCAGGGGTGAATATATCGGCGCATATCAGGTCATCAATAAACTTGACGGTGACGGAAAGTTCAATTCACGCAGAGATTGCAAGAGACTTTCTCTTGCTGCATTTATCTGCAGTCTTACACTTGAATCCGAGCTGTTCCTTGCGGATGCCGAAAGCGACAGACTTACCAAAGTCAGAAACAGAGTCGGATTCTATCACGATTTCAACATGCGTTACGGAACCGGTGTTGACAGAAGAAATGATGCAAAGCCGGGATCCATGATCATGTGTGACATCGATCACTTCAAACTTGTTAATGATACTTACGGACATAATGCAGGTGACGCAGTACTCAGACATGTTTCACGTATGCTGGTGGAGACTTCCCGTAAGACTGATACCGTATACCGTTGGGGCGGAGAAGAATTTGTCGTTCTCCTCGATGAGACAGATATTTTTGGAGCTGCAAGAGCTGCAGAAAAGATCCGTGCCGCTATTGAAGAGTCAACATGTATATTTGAAGGTACCGCTATTCAGGTAACGGTAAGCTTCGGTTGTTGTGTTGTTAACCCCAACATGACTGCGGAAGAGAACATAGCTGTTGCTGACAAGCGTCTTTATAATGCAAAAGAAAGCGGAAGAAACCGCGTAGTCATGGAAGGCTGAGCCCAGGAATGCTTTCAGTAGTTATACCTTCTTACAATGAGGAAAATCTGATAAAGAATACGGCGGGAACTTTAAAAAAAGTTCTTACCCGTGCTGACATAGATTACGAGCTGGTCTTTGTTAATGACGGATCTTCCGACAATACACAACAGCGTATAGAAGATCTGTCGGATAATGATCCGAAGATCCGTTTTGTGTGTTTTTCAAGAAATTTTGGAAAAGAAGCAGCGATCTTTGCGGGACTTGCAGCCGCTAAGGGAGAATGTGTTGCCGTGATGGACTGCGATCTCCAGCACCCTCCCGCAACACTGGTTGAAATGTATGGCGAGTGGCGCAAGGGTTACGAAGTGGTTGAGGGAGTCAAGCGTTCCAGAGGAGAAGAATCCGGCGCACACAGATTCAGTGCGGGGACTTTCTACCGACTGATGTCGAAAGCAACGGGTATGGATATGTCACGGGCCTCCGACTTTAAGCTCTTAGACAGGAAAGCGGTTGATGCACTTTTATCTTTTCCCGAATATCATGTTTTTTTCAGAGCACTTTCTTCTCTTGTGGGATTTAAAAAGACATCGGTTGATTTTGATGTTGCCGAGAGAACCGAAGGAGAGAGCAAGTGGTCAACGGCAAGTCTTATTAAGTATGCCCTTAACAATATCGTTGAATATTCCGCATTCCCTCTTCACATAGTAACGTGGGCCGGAGTATTCACGCTTATAGTTTCCGTTTTTCTGGGAATCGAAACACTGGTGAGATACTTCCTCGGTAATTCGGCAGAAGGCTTTACAACAGTCATTCTTCTTCAACTTTTTACCGGAAGTATAATCATGATCGGAATAGGGATCCTGGGATTCTATCTTTCGAAAGTATATGATGAAGTAAAACGCAGACCGAGATATATTATTTCAAAAATGAACTGACAGGCGGAGTCTTTGGATGAAGGCACTGATTATAGGAGCAGCGGGATTTGTCGGACCGTATCTGGCAGAAGCTGTGAGAAACAATTTAAAATGTGAGACCGTAGTTACCAAGAGACCGGGGACCAGAACCGATATTCCGGGAGTTCAGATCCGCGATCTTGATATCATGGATGAGGGCGCGATACTGCCTCTGCTTCAGGATGAGCATCCGTATTACATATTTCATCTTGCGGCACAAAGTTCGGTATCAAGATCCTGGAAAGATCCGGGGCTCACGGTTAATGTTAATGTTAAAGGAACTCTTAATCTCCTTGATGCCGTAAGGCAGCTTGAATATAAGCCGAAGGTGCTTATGGCAGGATCCGGTGAGGAATACGGATATATCGATCCTGATGAGATACCGATAAAGGAAGAACAGTTCCTGCGCCCGGGGAATATTTATGCTGCAACAAAAGCAGGGCAGAATATGATGGCTTCGGTATATGCGCAGGCATATAATATGCAGCTTGTTATGACCAGGAGCTTTAATCATATGGGACCCGGTCAGTCACCGGTATTTGTGGTATCGGATTTTTGCAGACAGGCTGTAAGGATAGAAAAAGGATTGCAGGATCCTGTGATACGGGTTGGAAATCTTTCTTCCAAAAGAGATTTCACCGATGTCAGGGATGTGGTAAATGCTTATACCGCGCTCATACAGTTCGGTGTACCCGGTGAAACTTACAATGTGGGTACGGGAAAAGCCATCGAGATCAGATCTCTTTTGGATAAGATAATAGAGCTCAGTTCGGCAAAGATCGATGTGGAAGTGGATAAGGCGAAGTTAAGGCCTGTGGATGTTCCCGTGATAGAGCCTGATATGACCAAGATGTATAAGGCTACCGGATGGACACCGGCGATACCGCTTGAACAGACCATCAAAGATATGCTGGATCATTACAGATGTCATGATGAACTGTTAAACGACTGAAGTTTATAATACGGAGAGACAATATGTCCTGTGAGAATAAAAAAATACTTGTCATAGGCGGAAGCAGTTTGTTCGGCATATATCTGATACCGCTTCTTATGAAAGAAGGATGTGAGGTTATTGCCACATATGTGAACGGACAGGAGATCCGGGAGAGGACTGACATTGCGGAATACACAGGCGGGGGAGCAACTCCCGAATGGACCGCGATGGATGTGCTTGATAAAGACAGTATCATAAAGGCACTTAAAGAATTCAGACCTGATATCATCTATGATTTTGCCGTACAGAATTCGGTGGGACGTGCATGGAAGGATCCTGCCGTAACGGTGGACATAAATGTCATCGGCGGCATAAATCTTTTCGATGCAGTCAGATCGATCGAGGGATACTCGCCCAGGATACTCAGAGGCGGTTCCGGAGAAGAGTACGGAAGAGCGGATTATGACAAGCTTCCGATGGCGGAGACATTGCAGCCGAAGCCCAATAATATCTTCGCTTCCACACTGGTATGTCAGGACTTGCTTGCAGGTATCTATCACAGAGCGTATGGGATGGATATCATTACAGTCAGGACTTTTAATGAGATAGGCCCCGGAATGAGCAGGAGATTTTCGGTTGCGGATTTCTGCAGTCAGTTTGCGGCAGCGCATAAAGAAGGCCGCGATTCCTTCATCCTTCACGCCGGTAATATCAATATAGAGAGAGACTATACCGATGTGAGAGATCTTGTCAAAGCATATGCGGTACTTGCCGAAAAAGGCCGTGCGGGTGAGATCTATAATGCGGGAAGAGGTCATGCCGTTTCTATCAGAGGCGTGATTGAGATGCTTGAAGAGATATCGGGGGTTAAGGCCGAGATCGTGGTGGATCCCAGCAGGATACGTCCCATCGATACACCAAAATTCGAATCCGACTGCACCAAGATATTTGAAGATACAGGATGGAAAACCGAGATCGAGCTTAAGGATACCATAAGAGAGATGTACGGCTATTATAATAAGTGATACCGGAGAATGGTGCGAAAGCAATGCGTTCATACGCGCGTACAGATCTTTAAACTTATGGGGATAAAATAATACCCCGTCGCGGAGGTGAAAAATGAGCGATAACCGAAAGACACTCACGAAGGATAATATTAAGATATCTGTCGTGATCCCCTGTTACAATGAAGTTGATACGCTTGAGAATGTTATAGAGCGTGTTCGTGAATGCGGACTTGCAACAGAGATAATCGTTGTGGATGACGGATCCACGGATGGTTCAAGGGACCTTATGAAGGGAGAGCTTTACGATAAGATAGATAAGATCCTCTTCCACAAGAAAAATCAGGGGAAGGGAGCTGCTCTTCGTCACGGTTTTGGGGCTGCCACCGGAGATCTTGTAGTTGTTCAGGATGCTGACCTTGAATATGATCCCAAGGATTTTAACCGTCTGATCGAGCCTTTCCTGGACGGCGGAGATGCGGATGTTGTATACGGCTCCAGATATCTTAAGGGAAACAGATACCGTGTTGACGGCTTTTATCATGAGTTTGGAAACAAGATGCTTACCGCCGCTTCCAATATTTTTTCTGATCTGTCCCTTACCGACATGGAAACATGTTATAAGATGTTCAGACGTGAGATCATTCAGGGGATTAAGATCGAAGAGAACAGGTTTGGATTTGAACCTGAAGTAACGGCAAAGCTTGCCAGGAAAAGATGCAGGATATACGAGATCCCCATATCTTATCATCCCCGTACATTTGAAGAGGGAAAGAAGATCGGTTGGAAGGATGCGGCCAGAGCTATCTACTGTATCATAAAATATAATCTGATAATGAAGTGATCTGAAATGGATTTGATAAACAAAAATATTGATGAGTTTAAAGAAAAGTGCAGCGTGTTTGGGGTGGGATTCGTTCCCACGACCCCGGACGCTGCAGTTTTGTTTATAAAAAAACATGTACGCAGACTGGGCGGAGAATATATATGTTTCTCCAATGTGCATACCACTGTTATAGCGGCGGATGTGCCGGTATACAGAAAGATGCTCAACAGTGCCGCGTTTGTTTTCCCGGACGGCGCACCGGTGGCGGCCTATATGAGAAAACATGGCTTTGAAGGAGCGCGGCGCGTGGCGGGGCCGGATTTCATGGAAAAGATGTTCGAGCTCACATCTGACGGAAGTCTTTCGCATTTTTTCTTCGGATCCACGGAAGAGACGCTGGCGGGGCTTAAGGAAAATCTTGAAAAAAAATATCCGGGGCTAGATGTTCGCGGATATTATTCGCCTCCTTTCGGAAATGTATCTGATAAAGAAGATGAAGAAATGATTAGGATGCTTAACGAAAGCGGAGCCGATATCATTTGGGTGGGATTAGGCGCACCCAAACAGGAAAAGTGGATGGCGCGGCATAAGAAGCGGGTTAAGGGACTTATGATGGGAGTCGGCGCGGGGTTTGATTTTCACGGCGGTGTGGTAAAACGTGCGCCGGTGATCATGCAAAAGCTCGGACTCGAGTGGTTCTACAGGCTGCTTTCGGATCCCCGCAGATTGTTCTTAAGATATATGACGACAAATATAAGATTTATATTTTATACTTTAGTCGGGAAGAAATAATGTGGATCAAAAGACAGCGAAATCGGAGCTGGTGGTGCGGGCAGTTGATTGTTATGACAGGGATAGACCGGAAAGATAAGAAATTCTTATTTTTCCGGTTTTTGTTGGTAAAAGCGCCTGACAGATGTAAAGGATTTATCGGTTGATTCCGGTAAGAGTTTGTGATAAATTGAGCTATGGATTCATTCGGCATCGTTCGAGGCCGGTAAGTGCAGTTTCACAGCGGACAGGTTCGTCCGTAGATTTCACTTAATAAGCGTACATTGAAAAATGAATAAGTATCAAACCGGTGGTTGACAAATACGAACACATGTTTTATTCTTTGATATGTAATACGAACAAATGTTTTCAAATGACTATAAAGGAGATATATAAAAATGGAAAGAGAAGAGAAGTTAAAAGCACTTGATGCGGCTTTGAAGCAGGTTGAGCGTCAGTATGGCAAAGGCGCACTCATGAAGCTGGGAGACCCCACAAATAAGATGAATGTTGAGACTATACCGACGGGATCCCTTTCTCTTGATATAGCTTTGGGAATAGGTGGTATTCCCAAGGGACGAGTTATTGAGATATACGGACCTGAATCATCAGGTAAGACCACAGTTACACTTCATATGATCGCCGAGGTTCAGAAGCGCGGCGGAATAGCAGGATTCATTGATGCTGAGCATGCGCTGGACCCGGCATATGCAGCAGCCATCGGCGTAGATGTTGATAACCTTTACATCAACCAGCCTGATTTTGGAGAACAGGGACTTGAGATCGCAGAGACTATGGTCCGTTCCGGTGCGGTAGATATCGTGGTTATCGACTCTGTTGCCGCTCTTACTCCCAAGGCGGAGCTTGATGGCGATATGGGAGATTCGCATGTGGGACTTCAGGCAAGACTCATGAGCCAGGCTCTCAGGAAGCTGGCCGGAGCTATCAGTAAGTCCAATTGTTCTGTAGTATTCATTAACCAGCTCCGTGAGAAGGTTGGCGTATTCTACGGTAACCCTCAGGTTACAACAGGTGGTAATGCACTTAAATACTACGCTTCCGTACGTATGGAAGTACGTAAGGTTGAACAGCTCAAACTTGGCGGTGATTCAATAGGTAACAGGACCAGAGTTAAGATCGTAAAGAATAAGGTGGCGCCTCCCTTTAAAGAGGCTGAATTCGATATCATGTTCGGCGAGGGTATCTCATATGAAGGTGATCTGTTAGATCTTGCTTCCGATATCGATATCATCAATAAGAGCGGTGCATGGTATTCCTATAACGGTGAGAAGATCGGACAGGGAAGAGAAAATGCAAAGATCTATCTGAAAGAACATGATGATATCTGCGCTGCTGTGGATAAAAAAGTACGTGAACACTACAATATCGGCGGTAGCCCTTCGGAGATGGATATCAAGGCCGACAAGAAGCCGATGAAGAGATTGAAGAAGGCTGAAGAAGCAACTTCGGAACAGCCGGATACTGCTGAAGACAAGAAGGAAGATTAACAACGCAGAAGTTCAAAGGATAGAAAGCAAGTAATATTAAGTGTGACCCCGGCAGATGAAGATAACTGGCCTGACAAAAATCGGTAGAAATCATTATAAAGTATATACAGACGGCAGAGCAGTTCCTGCTTTTGAACTATACGGATCTGATCTGAGAAGCTATGATCTGCACGATGGATCTGAAATCAGCGAGGATGTATACAGGAAGATAACAGAGGAATTGCTGCCAAAGCGTGCATTCAGCAGAGTCTGTCATCTGATAGAGAAGCGTGATTATACCGAGAGACAGATCAGAGATAAATTAAGCAGGGCTTTTTATCCTGAATACGCGTCCGATCATGCGGTGGAAATGGCCAAGAAACACGGACTTATCAATGATCAAAGCTACAGTATCAGATATACGGAATGCTATTATGACCGAAAGAGTATCGGTCGGATCAGAACGGATCTGATTCAAAAGGGCGTGGATCCCGACTTGATAAATGATGCCATAAAGTCTGTTTTCGGAGATTCGCATGATGCAGAGCGAGAAAAGATCAAAAAAATCCTGGCAAAACGCGGTTTTGATAAGACATGCGCGGACCGTAATGAGACAGAGAAACAGATAGCTTATCTTTACCGTAAAGGCTACAGGATAGACGACATAAGAGCCTGCTTGAAGGCCTCGGATTACTTGACATAATATCCGGTGAAAGCTTATAATAAGTCTCGATTGTGGGATTATTTGATATGTATATTTACTTGCCTTCTTATGTGCTGAAGAAGGCTGAATATATTGTTATAAGAATCCGTGCACAATGAAAATTAAATAAGGAGGTGCTCCTGTACAATGGAGTGGATTTTCGCATTAGTTGCAGCAGCAGTCACCCTCGTTATAGCAATTCCGGTAACAGCCAAGGTTTCGGTAGGGAAATATAAAAAAGAAGTCGAGGAAAAGCTTGGAAATGCTGATACGAAGGCAAGGCAGATAATCGATGATGCCTTGAAGACAGCGGAGGAAAAGAAGCGCGAAAGTATGCTCGAGGTCAAAGAGGAAACGATTAAAGCCAAAAATGACCTTGACAGAGAACTGAAGGAACGCAGAAATGAAATTACTCGTTCCGAGCGCAGGATCCAGCAGAAAGAAGAAAGCATCGATAAGAAGACTGAGGCAATCGAACGAAGGGAACAGAGTCTGGCGCAGAGAGAGGAAAACCTTAACAAGAGAAAAGAAGAGGTTGATAAGCTCAGTGCACAGAGAGTACAGGAACTGGAACGGATCTCGGGATTGTCGTCCGATCAGGCTAAGGAACTTATCCTTCAGACTGTAGAGGAAGAGGTTAAGCATGAGACCGCCATGAAGATCAAAGAGGCGGAGGTATATGCTAAGGAGGAAGCCGATAAGAAGGCAAGGGAATATGTTGTCACCGCTATACAGAGATGTGCGGCAGATCATGTTTCCGAGACTACGGTTTCCGTTGTGCCCCTTCCCAGTGATGAGATGAAGGGACGCATCATAGGACGTGAGGGTAGAAATATCCGCACACTTGAGACTATGACCGGCGTTGAACTTATCGTGGATGATACACCTGAAGCGGTTGTTCTTTCGGGCTTTGATCCTGTAAGACGTGAAGTTGCAAGGATTGCGATCGAGCGCCTGATCGTTGACGGACGTATTCATCCGGCAAGGATCGAGGAAATGGTTGAGAAGGCCAGAAAAGAAGTCGATGTTATCATGAAGGAAGAGGGCGAAGCTGCAGTACTTGAATGTGGTGTTCATGGCCTGAATCCTGAAGTGGTTAAGCTTCTCGGACGCCTTAAGTATCGTACCAGTTTTGGCCAAAATGCACTTAAGCATTCTATTGAAGTGTCGCAGCTGGCAGGACTTCTTGCTTCTGAATTGGGACTTGATGTACGCACTGCTAAGAGAGCGGGACTTCTTCATGATATCGGCAAGGCTGTCGATCATGACATGGATGGTTCTCATGTTCAGCTTGGTGTTGAACTCTGCAGAAAGTATAAAGAGTCACAGGTTGTCATCAATGCTGTTGAAGCGCATCATGGTGATGTTGAGCCTCAATCGCTTGTTGCATGCCTTGTTCAGGCTGCAGATGCTATTTCGGCTGCAAGACCCGGTGCAAGACGCGAGACGCTTGGTACATATACCAACAGGCTGAGCCAGCTTGAAGAGATTTCAAATTCCTTCAAGGGAGTTGATAAATCATTTGCTATCCAGGCAGGCCGTGAGATACGCGTCATGGTAGTTCCGGACCAGGTATCGGATGATGATATGGTCATTCTTGCAAGAGATATTTCCAAGAAGGTAGAAGCAGAGATGCAGTACCCCGGAATGATCAAAGTAAATGTTATCCGTGAATCCAGAGTTGTAGATTACGCTAAATAAGTCTACTGAACCAGTTTAAGAAATCTAAAAACAAAATGACCCCTGTGGTATGAAAATACCGCAGGGGTTTTTTCTATTGGTTGAAAACTTGATAAGACAATAAAAAGGACAGGCATCAAACCTGTCTCTCTTACGTGCGGGAAAAGGGACTTGAACCCTCACGAGGTAGCCTCACATGATCCTTAGTCATGCCTGTCTGCCAATTCCAGCATTCCCGCGAACAAAAGCTATACTATCAGAGTGGGGAGAGAATGTCAAGAGAAAATTTCATTTGAAATGAAAAGTTTTTATTTGACATAAAAAGATTTGTAGGGTAATATAACTGAGGTTCGCAGGAATGGCGGAATTGGCAGACGCGCACGGTTCAGGTCCGTGTGAAAGCAATTTCATGAGGGTTCAAGTCCCTTTTCCTGCATGATCACAGGGTGAGGGAGAGATGCAAAATGATTGCATTCTCTCTCTTTTTTAGTTAAAATATCTTATGTTCTTTTAACGGATATTCGGAGGGATTTCATGGACGAATTTAAGGAAAGAAAGCAGGGGTTGTTATTCTATTTTCTGGCATTTCTGCTTTGTGTTCTGATAGCGTTTGAAAGCTATGTGATCTCCAGATTCGGTATGGATGCCGAGTTGAATATGTTCGTTGATGCCATAGGCGTAATGACGGTCCTTCAGATCCTTGTTGCGGTTTTTCTTGTTACCTTGTCAAAAAGCGGTTACTATCTTGCTGTTATCCTTTTTTCTCTTGAGACTCTTATCGTAGCTGTTCGCCTTGCGTTTACGGGAGAAATGATGCTTGCTCCCAGTCTTGCCATGATCCTTCTTGGCATATGCGTTCAATATGTTATCCACAAGCTGATAATCAGGCTTTCCACACAGGAAGAACATGTTGAAGAGATGGCTCATAAGGATATGCTTACGGATCTCCCTAACAGACGTGCGGTCAGAGAATATCTGGAGGCTCTTATTGATGAACATTGCGAGCATTATGTGGTAGCCATAATCGACGTCGATAATTTCAAGAATATAAATGATACTGCGGGACATGATTGCGGTGATGAAGCCCTCGGAGAGATGGCAGAGCGATGGAAGAACGAGCTTCGTGCAAATGATTTCCTGGGCCGTCTTGGCGGAGATGAATTTGCTGTCGTAATATCCGATTATGATTCTCTTGAGTCGCTGGATAAGATGTTAGGCAGGATGCTGTCTGTATTGAGCGATAAGTTTGTTCTTAAGGGAAGAGATTATTATATAAGTGCAAGTATGGGTGCGGCTATGTTCCCGAGTGACTCGGTTGATCCCAGTCAGAGCCTTAAATATGCGGATATGGCGATGTATGTTGCCAAGAAGCAGGGCAGGAACCAGCTTGTATATTTCAACAGCATCATGAATGATGCCATCGAGAACAGCGTTAAGCTTGAGACCATAATAAGAGGGGCGCTTGAAGCAAATACCTTTACACTTCTTTATCAGCCTCAGTTCCGTACTACCGATAAGAAGCTCAGAGGATTTGAGACACTCATACGTATGTGGGACAATTTGGGAAAACCCGTGAGTCCGGCAGAATTTATTCCTATTGCAGAGCAGTCGGCTCTGATCAAAGATGTAGACAGATGGGTATTGATGCATGCCATGTTCGATTTCCTGCCGCTGATCAGTAAGAATCCCGATCTGATACTGTCGATCAACATTTCTGCGCTTCATCTGCTGGATGACAAGTTCTTAAATGATCTTGACGAAGCTATCAAACTTACTAATTTCCCGGCAGCATGTCTTGAACTTGAACTTACAGAGACTGTATTTGTTGAATCTGTTGAACGTGCAAAGGTTATCATGGACAGTATCAAGGAACGCGGCATACAGATTGCCCTTGATGATTTCGGTACGGGATATTCATCCCTCAGGTATCTGAAGGATCTGCCCATTGATCTGCTTAAGATCGATAAGACATTTGTGGATACTATCAAGGACAAGAAAGATGAATCATTTATTGCGGCTATAATTTCCCTTAGCCAAATCATGAATTTTGCGGTAATATCAGAAGGTGTCGAGGAGGAATATCAAAGACAGCTTCTTGAAGATCTCGGATGTGATTATATACAGGGGTTCCTTTGGGGAAGACCGCTTATTCTGGATGATGCAAGAAAGCTCATCGTGGGAGAACCGGTTCATCCCGAAGAGGCTAAAGAGATAAAGCCGCCCAGGAAGAATTAAGAGGCTGAGGAGATAAAGCTGCTCAGATTAAAATTATAGTGAGGGAAAGGAATAGTATAGTGGCAAGCACGTCGGACCTGATTATTAATGAAGTCAGAAAAGTAATACATGGTAAAGATGAGGTTATCAAATTAACATTATGCGCGATCCTTGCAGGCGGACATGTTCTGCTTGAGGATATACCGGGAGTAGGAAAGACTACCCTGGCGGTAAGTATATCGAGAGCACTCTCTCTGGCATACAGACGTGTACAGTTTACACCGGACGTAATGCCCGGAGATCTCATAGGTTTCAATATGTACGATAAGGCAAGCGGGCAGTTCAGATTTCAGCCCGGAAGCATCTATACAAATCTGTTTCTTGCCGATGAGATCAATCGTACTTCACCCAAGACACAATCAGCTCTTCTGGAGGCAATGGAAGAGAGACATGCTACGGTTGAAGGTGTCACCAGACTGATGCCGGAGCCTTTCTTTGTACTTGCTACAGAGAATCCGTTCGGATCATCGGGAACCCAGAAGCTTCCCGAGTCTCAGTTGGACAGATTTATGATCTGCCTCAGCATGGGTTATCCGGATTTCGAGAACGCGGTTGCAGTCCTTAAGGGTGACTCCGCAAATGATATGAATACAGTCAGAGCTGTCGCAGATACGGGGATGATACTCTCCATGCAGGCGGAGGTTAAGGCTCTCTTTGTTGACGACAGTATATTTGAATATATCGTAAAGCTTACAGAGATGACGAGGGATCCTCAGTATTTTGCGCTTGGTCTTTCACCCAGAGGCAGCATTGCGCTTCTTAAGATGGCCAAGGCTCATGCTTATGTACAGGACAGAGGATATGTGCTTCCCGAAGATATTCATGATATCTGGCATGCAGTGGCAGGACACAGAGTAAGACTTGGCGGTCAGGCCAAGGCATCGGGTATAAGCGTAACGGAAGCCCTCAATCGTGTACTGGGACAGGTAGAGATTCCCAAGATCAACTAACTGATGCAGAGAAAATATCATATTTTACATATAGTCGGTTATATTGTAATACTTGCACTATTCATGTTGGGAACTTTGTTTTACAGACAATCCCTTCTGGTAGTGCTTTTACTTCTCATGTTCATGATCATCCCTCTTTCGGTATTCATGACGGCCAGAACGGCGGAACGCCTTACTGTCAGATTAGTAAGACCGGAGGGCCCTTTTCCTGTGGGAAAACAGATCGAACTGAAACTCATTCTTTCGAATCCATCCATCTTTCCGATGCTTAACTGCAGATTGAATTTTTCTCTGGGTAATTCATTATATGAGAGCTTTACCAATGAACTGACGATCGCGGCGGAAGCAAAGAAGGATACGGGGATCATGCTGCCTCTTGATACTTCTCAGGCGGGGCTTATCCGCATCAGGTTCAGCACATTGTCGGTAACGGATTTTCTTCATGTATGTACGTTTACGCTGCCTTTTAAGGACTATGCGGAGATACCGGTGCTTCCTGAGGAACGTGAACTTCCTTTGCTCAGACTTTCCAAAGCTGTTGTCGAAACGGAAGACAGTGTACAGTCCGGAGAGGGCGAACTTACCACCGACTTAAAGCAGATCAGAGAATACAGAGTGGGTGACAGATTGAGGGATATCCATTGGAAACAGTCGGCCAAGGCCGAGGAAATCCTGGTCAAAGAATATGAGCGCTCGAAAGAATTGTACTATCTGATATTGCCTGAAATGGAGAGGGATTTCTTCAAGGATGATCTTGAGAATATCTATGCTTTGGGAAAATATCTTATCAGACAAAAAGAGACTTTCCGCGTGGCTTTGACAGATCCGGATAACGGAAGCGTAGAGATCTGTGTGGTAACTGCAGAAGAGGAATTGCTAACCGTTCTCTATAAGATCTATTCCATGTACGGAAGCTTAAAAAGTGGAGAGGTCTCGAAGACATATGACTGGTTTGAAAAACAGTATCCGGATATGTACGGGGTGATCAGGATACGAAAGGGCGTTATAGTCACTCCCATAACCATTGAACAGTATTAAAAGATGAAAATAAATCTCATTAATGCAAAAAAGCCTGACAAACGTCAGACCAAAGAACGCAGAAAAGAACTGACTGCAAGAGAAAAAGATCTTGAAAGATTCGGAGTATCCATAGGTGATATCCACACCGACAGGGTGCAGAACAGATTCTTCCTATGCTTTATCAGAGCGGTGCTGATATTCCTTGCCACTTACGGAATGGTGGGAGCGCTGGCATCTTCTTTTGAGATGCGATACTCAGTACCGATAGTGGTGGCATCACTTTTTGCGCTCGCCTTTTTTTCGGCATTTCTTTACTACAATAAAATAACTTTTTATTTGGGATATATCGTAGTATTCGTTGGTTTTGTTGCATTCTCGGTGAGAGGTTACTGGTATATCAATTCGGGTTATCAGGCCTTTATGAACGAGCTCTACAACAGATATTCGGATTACTTTGGCATGGTATCCATCAGACAGGCAACGGAAACCATCACGAACAGATATATGACGGTGACGGTTGCCATGATCTTTATGGGATGGTTTTTTTCGATATTGCTGAACATATCCATATCCGGATATATGAATCTGCCCATAACATTCATGCTGACTTTCTTTCCTCTGCAGGCGGCTTTCTATATTGATATAGTTCCGCCTATCCAGTATCTGATAATGCTCCTTGCGGTTTATATCGCAGTTGCGCTGCTCAGGTATTCCGGACATTTCGGCCTGCCCTATCGTCATCCCAAGGGGGAGGAGTTTGACAGGAGCAGAAGTGATAAGAAGCAAAAAAAGGTAAGACATAAGCATGTATATCTTGCAAGCAGCTTCGGAATGCTTTTGATCACAATATACAGCATAGTGCTTTCCACTGTTTTTCTTCTGGTTACGGGAGGGATTTTTTCTTCCGACATCAATGGGAAATATATTTCCAACAAAGTTAAGGACACAACTGACAGTTTTGTAAAAGTCGCCGTTCAGGGTGGTTTAAATTCTCTGCTGAACCGATATCGTGCAACCGGCGGACTTGCTAAGGGAAAACTCGGAGGTATAGGTAATGTTAACCCCGATTTCCAGACAGATATAATAGCAAGGTTCGTTCCTTATACGTCCGGCACAGTTTATCTTAAGGGGTACACAGGAACATATTACAGTGATAATACCTTTTCACCCATTATCCCGGGAGTTCCCACCATGGACGATCCCGCGATGCCTGCTACGGACAATTATGCAAAAATGTGGTTAGGCATAACGGATGCGGATACTTATTATGATTACAAGCCATATCACGGCTTTTATACGGGAACGGCTAAACCGGATGAACGCAAGGGAATACCCGAAGCAGTGACCAAATATGCCAGAAAGAACTATAAGGAAGCTTTTGAACTTCTTGATGACGAAAAGACTCTCAGATCCTTTGCAGGCGGCGAGGTGATGAGGGAGAATTATGAAGTGCTTTTTGAGCCCTATGAGCTTGGGGTTCAGACTGAGATGAATCCCAATATCACATTGGAATATGAAGAGTATGTCTATGAAAATTATCTTCAGTATCCGGAAGAACTGGAAGAAGTATTATCGGATTTCTGTGACGAAAATGATATAACTTTTGACAGGAAGAAATACGGAGAGGGAACGTTCCATTTTGATGACGAAGAGTTGTTTGCCGAGTCACAGATGGCGCGTATAGCAACAGCAACCGATATAGCAACAGAGTTCAGGAAAGATTTTCAATATACAATGTCACCGGGAACTACTCCCTGGAATAAAGATGTTGTGGAATATTTCCTTAGTGTTCAGAAGAGAGGGTATTGCGCTCATTTTGCTTCATCGACGGTATTGCTTCTTCGCTATCTGGGGATTCCCGCGAGATATGCGGAAGGTTACGCGATCACATTTACCAATGTCCAGGACAGCAACGGCGTAGAGGGAGATGTTGATGACTGGCAGATAGGCGGAGAAGAATATGAGAATGCCGGCGTTGTTGAAGTAGAACTTCCCGACGCGGCCGCTCATGCGTGGATCGAGATCTGGATCGACGGATACGGCTGGATACCTTATGAAGTGACACCGCCTTCCGACGGAGAAGAGATCTCTCCGTCTCAGATGAGTCTTTACAACCTGTTCTCCGGCTTGCTGTTCAGAACATCAAGAAATGCGGCGGAAGCGGAAAAAAACAATGAAGACATGATGGATGCGAATGATGGGGATGGCCCTGCTGTGGGCAAACTCAAAGTCTTCCTTAGATCCATAGACTTTTTGGCCGGACCTTTTGTATGGACTCTTGGCCTGATAGCGCTGGCGGTGATAGGATCAGCTCTCTTTAAGTTTATTAAAAAGAGAATGCATGTAAGAAGACTGATCAGAGATAAGAAGTATTCAGAGGCTCTGCTTGTGGTCTACAAAAACATCCCGGTTAAGCTCTATAGGGCCGGACTCATCGAAACACGTTATCCCACCCTCAGAGAGGTTGGCAGTGTGATTAAGGCATGGATCGCATCCGGAAAGCTTTCGGCTGTTGCAGGTGAGAAAGATGAAGAAGATGAGAATAATAAAAAGCGTAAACATGAGGTGAGATATAAGGCACCCGGAATAAATAATGAAGAAACTGAAACCTTAATGAAGCTGCTTGAAAAAGCTGCCTTTGCTCCGGATATTTTTACGGAGGCGGAATACAGGACAGGCCGCGGTTTGGTCAGAAAAATAAGAGTCAGACGTGCGCTATAACGGACGATACGCTTTTAATATTTCAGGATGCCTTGTATGCCATGGTGGCTTGTGCTAAAATTCCCTACGATAAAAAATGGAGGAATTATGAAAGCATATCTGATCCTTGAGGACGGCACGGTCTTCGCCGGCACTCATATCGGAGCAAAAAAGGAGACCATCAGCGAAATAGTATTCAACACATCAATGGCCGGATACCCGGAAGTCTTGACTGATCCGTCCTACGCAGGACAGGCTGTCTGTATGACGTATCCCATTATCGGAAATTACGGGATAATAACTGAAGATATGGAATCGACCAGGATCTGGCCGGATGGATTTATAGTCCGTGAATTGTCAAGAAAACCCTCAAATTTCAGGGCGGACATGACTATTCAGGACTTTCTTCTTAAGTATGATATTCCCGGTATCGCCGGTATCGATACAAGAGCACTTACAAAGATACTCCGTGAGAAGGGCACCATGAACGGATGCATAACTACAAAGGAGTATGACGGTAAGGAAAAAGAAGAACTTCTTGAAAAACTTAAGGCTTATACCACAGGCAACGTGGTTGAGCGTGTGACATGCAAGGAAAAGTATACTGTTCAGGGAGCGCAGAGTCTTGAGGATAACGGACCTGTTGCAGGATCCGCAGTATATACGGGAGCACACGAGAAGAGTCCTTCATATGTATATGAGTTAAATGGTAGCGGACTTAAGGTTGCGCTTCTTGATCTGGGACTTAAGAATAATATAGTAAGAAGTCTTGTAATGAGAGGCGTTACTGTTACTGTATATCCCGCAACTACTTCGGCGGAAGAGATACTTGCGGAGAAGCCCGACGGTATCATGCTTTCCAACGGCCCGGGAGATCCAAAGGAATGTAAGGATATTATCAAAGAGATAAAGAAGATCTATGACAGCAATGTTCCGGTATTCTCCATCTGTCTCGGACATCAGTTGATGGCACTGGCAACAGGCGCTGATACATTCAAGCTTAAATACGGACACAGAGGCGGCAATCATCCTGTTAAAGATCTTGCGACGGGTAAGGTTTATATCTCATCTCAGAATCACGGCTATGTTGTTGACATGGCAAGCCTTGATCCTAAGGTGGCAGAACCCGCATTTGTTAATGTCAATGACGGTACCAATGAAGGACTGATATATAAGGGAAAGAATATCTTCACGGTTCAGTTCCATCCGGAGTGCTGTCCGGGACCTCAGGATTCGGGATATCTCTTTGACAGGTTCATTGAGATGATGCTTGAAGCATCAGGCGATAAGTCGCGTCAGAGCGCCTGATAAAATAGAAAAAGCTGTAAATTTAGTCAGGGCAAAAGGAATTTTGACCCTGACATCATTATATAAATCGAGAAGGTTAAAGAGGGAAAAGAGATGCCGAAAAACCCTAATGTTAAAAAAGTTCTTGTTATTGGATCGGGACCGATCGTTATCGGTCAGGCGGCTGAGTTCGATTATGCCGGAACACAGGCCTGCAGATCTCTGAAAGAGGAAGGTGTTGAAGTAGTACTCATCAACTCCAATCCCGCGACTATAATGACAGACGGCGATATTGCGGATCACGTTTATATAGAACCGCTGACCGTAAAGACACTTGAGCATATCATTGAAGTTGAAAAGCCTGACAGTATCCTTCCGAACATGGGCGGACAGGCAGGTCTCAATTTGGGAATGGAGCTGGAAGAATCCGGATTTTTAGCATCCCATAATGTAAAACTCCTTGGGGCAAGTGCAGAGACCATTTTCAAAGCTGAAGACAGGCAGGCATTCAAGGACACCATGGAATCCATTGGTGAGCCCTGTGCACCGTCGGAAGTAGTTAAGACAGTTGAAGACGGTGAAGCATTCGCAAGGAAGATAGGATATCCGGTAGTGCTTCGTCCCGCATATACACTTGGAGGAAGCGGCGGCGGTATCGCACACAATCAGACGGAGTTAGATGACATTCTTGCAAACGGTCTCAGACTTTCAAGAGTAGGCGAGGTGCTTGTTGAGCGCTGCATCGCCGGATGGAAAGAGATCGAATATGAAGTGATGCGTGATGGTGCGGGGAATGTGATAACCGTCTGCAATATGGAGAATATCGATCCGGTGGGAGTTCATACCGGTGACTCCATCGTTGTTGCTCCTTCGCAGACTCTTTCCGACAAAGAGTACCAGATGCTCAGAACATCAGCTTTAAAGATCATTTCAACCCTTGGTGTTACAGGCGGATGCAATGTTCAGTTTGCGCTTCATCCTACAAGTTTTGAGTATTGTGTCATAGAAGTTAATCCCCGTGTGAGCCGTTCGTCTGCACTGGCATCAAAAGCAACGGGATATCCCATTGCGAAGGTTGCTGCCAAGATAGCTCTCGGATATACACTTGATGAGATAAAGAATGCGGTTACAGGCAAGACCTACGCATCATTCGAGCCTGCACTTGACTATTGTGTTGTTAAGATCCCCAGACTTCCTTTCGATAAATTCATCACAGCTAAGCGCACGCTTACAACCCAGATGAAGGCAACCGGTGAAGTCATGAGTATCTGCACCAATTTTGAAGGCGCACTCATGAAGGCTATACGTTCTTTGGAACAGCATGTGGACTGCCTTAAAAGCTATGATTTTTCGGGACTGTCAGGTGAGGAGCTGTTTGAAAAACTGGCTACAGTAGATGACCAGCGTATATGGGCTGTGGCCGAGGCTTTAAGACGAGGCATTGCTCAGAAGACCATTCATGAGATCACAATGATAGATGAGTGGTTTATTGATAAGATAGCGCTCATAACAGAGATGGAGGAGCGGCTTGAGAATGAGCCCATGACAGAGGATCTTATGCGTGAAGCAAAGCGCATGGAATTCCCCGACAGTGTTATTGCGAGACTCACAGGAAAAACGGAAAGCGATATCAGGCGTTTCAGAACCGCTTACGGTATCACGGCTGCATTTAAGACCGTAGATACATGCGCGGCAGAATTTGATGCCGAGACACCTTATTACTACAGCTGTTTCGACGGTATTAACGAATCCGACGGAAGTTCAAAGGAACTTAATCCCGACGGAAGCCCGAAGAAGAAAGTACTTGTTCTCGGTTCGGGTCCTATCAGGATCGGTCAGGGTGTGGAATTTGACTATTGTTCGGTTCATGCGACCTGGGCTTTTGCTAAAGCTGGCTGGGAGACGATAATCGTCAATAACAACCCCGAAACGGTTTCGACCGACTTCGATATTGCGGACAAGCTTTACTTCGAACCGCTTACTCCGGAAGATGTGGAGAATGTAGTCGATATCGAGCATCCGGACGGCGCAGTTGTTCAGTTCGGAGGACAGACAGCGATCAAGCTTACGGAAGCGCTTATGAAGATGGGCGTTGAGATACTCGGCACCAAAGCTGAGGATGTTGATGCTGCGGAAGACCGAGAGCTTTTCGATGAGATACTTGAAAAGACAGGTATCCCCAGAGCTGCAGGCGGAACGGTATTTACCGCAGAGGAAGCGAAGGAAGTTGCAAACAGACTGGGATATCCGGTTCTCGTTCGTCCAAGCTATGTTCTCGGCGGACAGGGCATGCAGATAGCTCTTTCCGATAAAGAGATAGAAGAATTCATGGCAGTCATCAACCGCTATACGCAGGAGCACCCTGTATTGGTTGATAAGTATCTTGAAGGTAAGGAACTGGAAGTCGATGCGGTATGTGACGGAACGGATATCCTGATACCCGGTATCATGGAACACGTTGAGCGTACCGGCGTTCATTCCGGTGACTCAATATCCGTATATCCCGCGCATACGATATCTGATAAAGTAAGAGAGACCATCGTAGATTATTCGGGAAGACTTGCCAAGGCTCTTCACGTAAAGGGACTTTTAAATATCCAGTTCATCGCCATTGGAGATGATGTATATATCATCGAGGTTAACCCGAGATCCTCAAGAACAGTACCTTATATTTCCAAGGTTACCGGAATACCCATCGTAGTTCTTGCAACTCAGGTGATACTCGGCAAGACCATCAAAGAGCTTGGCTATGAGCCGGGACTTCAGAAGAACGCAGGATACTTTGCCGTAAAGATGCCTGTATTCTCGTTTGAAAAGATCCGCGGAGCTGAGATAAGCCTTGGACCCGAGATGAAGTCAACAGGTGAGGTCCTCGGAATCGCAGAATCATTTGACGAAGCGCTGTATAAGGCATTTATCGGTGCCGGTATCGATCTGCCGAAATATAAGCAGATCATACTTACCGTAAAGGATGCGGATAAGGGTGAAGCTATCGAGATAGGCAGAAGATTTGAAAAGCTCGGCTATATCATATATGCCACCAGATCTACTGCAAAAGCACTTAATGATGCAGGCGTTCATGCAAGGAAGGTTAATAAGATCCATCAGGAGTCGCCTACGGTAATGGATCTTATACTCGGCCATAAGATCGATCTGGTTATCGATACACCTACACAGGGACGCGATAAATCAAGAGACGGCTTCCTTATCAGACGAGTATCCATAGAGACAGGTATCCACTGTCTTACCAGTCTTGATACCGCTAATGCACTGCTTTCCAGTCTGGAAGCAAAAGAACGCGACAAGACTCAGAGTGTAGTAGATATCACAAAGCTGTAAGGAGAAAGATGATTTCGGATGAAGAGATCCTTAAGCTTCCTAAAGATAATTTTCAAAAGAAGCTTGATGATATCATAAAAAAGAATACGGCTGCAGGGGTAAGGCCGAAGCTTTTGCTCCACAGCTGTTGTGCACCTTGTTCAAGCTACTGCCTGGAGTATCTCAGGCAGTATTTTGATATTACGGATTTTTATTATAATCCGAATATCACCGAGGAAGCTGAGTACAGGAAACGCACGGATGAGATAAAGAGGCTGATCACTGTGATGAATTCGGAGGATGAGACCCTTCCGATAGGATTCGAAGAAGGAAGATACGATAGCAGAGAATTCTTTGATGCGGTAAAGGGCTTTGAATCGGAACCGGAAGGTGGATTGCGGTGTGTTAAGTGCTTTAGGCTCAGGCTTTACGAAACGGCAAGGGTTGCCGCCGAGGGACACTTCGACTGCTTCACAACCACGCTTACCATATCTCCTCTAAAGAATGCTTCTGTGCTTAATCATATAGGCGAAGAAGCGGGCAGGGAATTCGGCGTGATGTTTTTGCCGTCGGATTTCAAGAAAAAAGAAGGCTATAATAGATCCGTGGAACTCTCGGAAAAATACGGGTTATACAGGCAGGACTACTGCGGATGCGGTTTTTCAAAAGCGGAGAGGCAGGGATGCTCTGTATGAATATGAGCTTACGGGGTGACAGAAATCAAAAATAAAGGTATCATACGGAATGTGGCAGATGGCCTGAAGGAATTAAGTGCGGGAGAGATCATATTATGATCGATCTTCGTGGAGGTATAAAATGAAAAAATTTATAGAACTGTTAAATGATGAAATGATGGATGCTTTTGAGAAGGCGGGATATGATCGCGCTCTCGGAAGAGTCGGTGTCAGCAACAGACCGGATCTGTGTGAGTATCAGTGTAACGGTGCAATGAGCGGAGCAAAGGCTTATCACAAAGCTCCTTTTATGATCGCTGAGGAGGTTGCAGGCTTCCTTGCGGGTTCGAAGGTGTTTTCAAGTGTTGAAGCTGTTAAGCCCGGATTCTTAAATCTTAATATCTCGGAGAAGTTTATTTCGGATTATGCAAAAGAAATGTTTGCATCCGAAAAATTCGGTATAGAAGAGCCGGAAAAGAAACAGACTATAGTTATCGATTACGGCGGACCTAATGTTGCAAAGCCGCTTCATGTCGGCCATCTGCGTCCCGCGATAATCGGTGAGAGCATAAAGCGTATCGCAAGATATGCGGGACATAAAGTTATCGGAGATGTGCATCTCGGTGACTGGGGAATGCCCATGGGACAGATAATCACCGAACTTAAGGAGAGAAAACCCGAACTCGTATATTTCGATGAGAGTTTTGAAGGAGATTATCCCGAGGAAGCACCTTTTACGATCTCGGAACTTGAAGAGATCTATCCCGTAGCCAGCGGTAAGTGCAAGACCGATGAGGAATATAAGAAAAAGGCGCTGCAGAATACAAAGGAATTACAGGACGGAAGAAAGGGATATCGTGCTCTTTGGCAGCAGGTGCTCAAGGTTTCCGTTGCGGATCTTAAGAGAAATTACGAGAAACTCGATGTTTCCTTTGATCTTTGGATGGGTGAGTCGGATGTGGATGATATGATCCCGCCCATGGTAGAGAAGATGAAGAGCGACGGCTTTGCGCATATTTCCGAAGGCGCTCTTGTTGTTGATATCGCTGAAGAGACTGATAAGAAGGAGCTTCCTCCCTGTATCGTCCTCAAGAGTGATGGCGCGGCCAATTATGAGACGACGGATCTTGCTACCATAAAATATCGTGAGGATAATTTTGATCCGGATGCGATCCTCTATGTTGTTGATAAGCGTCAGGAGCTTCATTTCATACAGGTGTTCCGTACATCAAGAAAATGCGGTATCGCAAAGCAGGATACCAGCCTTGAATTCATAGGTTTCGGTACAATGAACGGCCCGGGAGGAAAGCCCTTCAAGACAAGGGACGGCGGAGTGCTCAGACTTGAATATCTCTTAAAAGAGATCGAAGATAAGATGTTTGTTAAGATCAGCGAGAATAAGGATCTTCCGAAAGATGAAGCAAGGAATACCGCAAAGATCACAGCGCTGGCTGCACTTAAGTATGGTGATCTGTCCAATCAGGCATCCAAAGATTATATCTTTGATACCGAGAGATTTACCGCTTCGGAAGGTGACACGGGCCCTTATCTTCTTTATACCATGGTCAGGATCCGTTCCATCCTTGCAAAGTACAAAGAGCAGGGCGGCGAGATCGGTCAGGGAGATCTGATCGCATGTGCGGAAGCGTGCGGTGCAGGAAAATCGGTTCTGCTTGACGTGGCAGGCTTCTCCAAAATGGTGGAAGAAGCTTTTGCGGAGCGCGCTCCTCACAAAGTATGCGCCTTTGTTTATAAGCTTGCCAATGATTTCAATTCCTTCTACCACGAGGTTAAGATCCTTGCGGAAGAGGATGAGGATAAGAAGAAGTCTTACGTTTCCATGCTCGCAGGTGTCCTTTCGGTATTTGAGACCTGCATAGGCTTACTTGGGTTTGAATCGCCTGAGAGAATGTAAAGAACGGTACATACGCCGGACAAACGGGGAGGTGACAGGGTGAAGACGGGTGTTTATCTTGAATTCGACGGAAAACAGTATGATTTTGAGAAGATCGTCGACAAGGCAAGGAAGGATGCAAAAAATAACGGCGGCAAAGATATGAAGGATTTCAGGATCTACGTTAAGCCGGAAGACGGGAAGGCATATTATACGGCTGATGACGGCAGGCTTTGCGGCGATGTGGAGATCTGAACCGCTGAAGCGATGAAAAGAGAATAAAAAAAGAATCCTCAGTGAGGATTCTTTTTTTATAGCGAGAGGGGGATTCGAACCCTCGACACCGCGGGTATGAACCGCGTGCTCTAGCCAACTGAGCTATCTCGCCACATCGGCTTTGAACCGAACGAATGTCATTATACTTAATGCCCTTGAACTTGTCAATGAATTTTTTCAGATAATTAAATCTGACGGTCATTTGAATATTGATTATTTGAACTCAGTCATTTATACTATGTTAGATAGTTTCTAAGAACATTTATATGAGGAGGAGCATTCCATGGCAAATATCGTCTGCCCCAATTGTAACAGGATAGTTGACGATTCAGCAAAATCGTGTCCCGGATGCAAATTTAATATCAAGAAATATGTTAAGGAAATGAAGAAAAAGGGCGGAAATATCAATACTTCCATATCACTTGGAAGCGTTTATTCCCACTCGGAACCGGAAGCAGTTCCGGAACTTGAATTCTTAAAGAAGAAGCCGGCTGAACCCCAGATTTCTCCGGCAGAAACAAAGATACCTTCTCAGCCTGCAGCGCCTTCATATGCAAGCGCTCAGCCTTACGGAAGCCTGCCGTCTCAGCCCGAGACGCCTGTGGTTTCAGCATTTGCGCCTCAGCCTGAGGCACCTGTGGTATCCTCATTTGCTCCTCAGCCCGCACCTGCACCCGAGTATACAAGACCGATGCTTAAGCCTCATGTTGCTCCTGCAGCTCCGGCTTACAATCCCAATTATCATCAGGAAGTAGAGGCAGCACAGTCTGTTTCACAGCCGCAGGAAACCGTTTCCATAGGTGCGACACCTTCGGCTATTCCTTATACTGAACCGGCACCTGCGGTACCCGAAGCTTCAATCTACGGAACACAGCCCGTAGCACCTGCAGTACCCGAAGCTTCAATCTACGGAACACAGCCCGCAGCACCTGCGGTACCCGAGGCTTCAATCTACGGAACACAGCCCGCAGCACCTGCGGTACCCGAGGCTTCAATCTACGGAACACAGCCCGCAGCACCTGCGGTACCCGAGGCTTCAATCTACGGAACACAGCCCGCAGCACCTGCGGTACCCGAGGCTTCTGTCTACGGAACACAGCCCGCAGCACCTGCGGTACCCGAGGCTTCTGTCTACGGAACACAGCCCGCAGCACCTGCAGCTCCCGAAGCTGCTATTTTCGGAACACAGCCTTCCGGCGGCGGTCAGCAGATCCAGGCACACTTTAATGGACTTGGTGGCGGATCAGGCGTTGTCGGAGGAGAAAATACACAGCATATCGCTGCGCATCTTGGATCGGCACCTGTTGGCTCATCATTCATGGATCAGCCGGAAGACCCGTCGCTTAGCCTTTTACAGGCAGCAGACCCTCAGGCTGGCGGACCTATCTTTGAATCTGAACTTCTCAATCTTACAAGCGTTAAGCCCGGTGCCGGAGCGCTGTCCGGAGCAGGCGGAACAGGCATCATGGATAAGATCAGAAGAGAAGAAACACATAAGGCTATCGAGAACGGTTTTGTATTTGAATCTCCCAATCTCAGAAAAGAAGAGACCAATATCAAGACCGGTGTTGGCGTAAGCGCCGGCGGAGCTCTTTCAAATATCGGGGACATGTCGTTTGATTATGGTGATCCGGACGACAGCAATATGTTCAGAAGTAAATTTAAATATAAGATAGGTGCCGGCGGTGATGAACAGCGTAAGCATCTCGCTGAGCAGAGAGCTATCCGTGCTGCGTTAAATGCACAGAATGCAGCAGCACAGGGACAGCAGCTTGCTGCACCTCAGTATAATCAGTCGACATCTGCATCAGCAGGTTTATACGGAGAGGCAGCACCTGTGGCACCTGCAGCACCTGTAGCACCTGCGCCTGCACCCGCACCCGCACCTTCACCTATATACGGAAGCGCACCTGTGGCAGCACCCGCACCTTCGCCTTTATACGGAAGCGCACCTGCGGCAGCACCCGCACCTTCACCTATATACGGAAGCGCACCTGCGGCAGCACCCGCACCTTCACCTTTATATGGAAGTGCACCCGCAGCAGCACCTGCAGAGACACAGCCTCAGTATCAGCCGACATCATATGAACAGCAGATACAGCAGCCGGGCAATGTTTATCATCCCAAGAGTGTGGTTGATTTTGCTCAGGGATACGCATCAGCCGAATCTTTCGGTACGGCAGCAGCATCTCCTATTTACAGCGGACAGATACCGCCTACCTCAAATGTGACAATGTCTAACGGACTCTCACATGATACCGATAGTTTAAACCGCGGTAATCCGATGTTAAGCGGAGGCGGGCAGCAGTAATATTAAGCCTGCGGTTATTAAAAAAAATAATGATCAAAAAAGTCGACAACAACCAATTTTACACGGGCTCTTATTCCGATAACAGGAACAGGGCAAGGAAGGTAAATGAGGAGACGCCGGCTTTTTTGCTTGATTACGATGAAAACGGAGTGATCTGGGAGAGAGAAGGATCAAGATCAAAGGATCCGGAGGGAAGAAAAAAGCCTGCAGAGCGGGATTCTTACGAAGCATCTTCGAAAAACGGAGCAGGGCATTCGGGGAAAAAGGCGGAGAAAAAGGCAGAGAAAACCCCGGGGAATACTTCTGAGGAAGGCATCGTTGCAAAAGCTGTTGCGGCAGTAAAGAATCTTTTCAGAAGATTCATGAATGTGATATGGTATGGCGATGATGAAGATGCAGTAAAGAAAAACAATCGTGAAGCGGCAAGCCAGGAACTGTCCGGACTTTTTGATTTACCGAAGGAAAGTGCTTCGGCCGAGGATATCACGGAAGAGATGTCTGCATATATTGATGATGAGACTTCCGAATATCCCGAACCTCTTGAAGATGAAGAAGAAGGAAAAGAAATCGAAGAGGAAGATGATCTTTCAGATGAGGACCCCGAAGAGGAGCTTGCGGCTTATTCCGATGAAGAGATCGAACGCAAACGTTATACAATATCCAATCATAACGGAAAGATAATGATCCATGTCGGAGCGCCGGACAAGGATTTAAAGGGGGCATATAAGAATAATTCAGCGCAAACAAGAACGGATCAAAAAGAAAAGGAAGCATCAAGAGATGCGCTCCTTACATACTATGACAAGACCGGCAGGTTAGTTAAGCTTGACGGTGTTAATACCGGAAGGATATTAAGGCGAAGTCGGGATATAAACTGATGATTCACGGAGGGATAATAAATGAGGATAGGCAGTGGTTATGACGTTCACCGCATGGGTGAAGGCAGAAAACTGATAATAGGCGGTGTTGATATACCTTACAAGAAAGGGCTTGTCGGACATTCGGATGCGGATGTCCTTATTCATGCGATAATGGATGCCCTGTTGGGAGCTGCCGCACTGGGGGATATCGGAAAGCATTTCCCCGATACTGATCCTAAGTGGAAAGGTGCTTCAAGCATAAAGATGCTTGAGATGGTCCGGTCTCTTATAGAGGAGAATGGTTTTATCATAGAGAATATCGATTCTACGATACGTGCGCAGAGGCCTAAGTTATCTCCTTATATTGAAGAGATGAGGCTTAATATAGCAAGTGCGCTTAAGCTTTCGGTCGGTCAGGTCAATGTGAAGGCTACTACGGAAGAACACCTGGGATTTACCGGCAGAGAAGAAGGTATAGCGGCCGATGCTGTCTGTCTGTTGACTGCTGTTTCCGAAGCGATGTCTGTTGATGTGACCGACAGGGGAGTGTCTATCTCCTCAGACGATGAGGAAAAAGCATCAGCAAATTCCGGAAGATGCGGCTCGGGATCACCCTGCGCAGGAGCGGGAGGAGAGATGTGTCCCGCTATGAGATCGGTAATGGAACTCAAGAAGAAAAAAGAAGATTCAGGCAACGCATCGGATAAGAAGAAAAAAGACAAAAAGGATAAGAAGGATAAAAAAGAAAAGAAAGACAAAAAGGATAAGAAAGATAAAAATAAAAAAAACGGTAAAAATGTCGGGAAGATAATACTTTGAAGGAAAAACTGCAATTTTATGTGTAAAGTAAAAAAGATCATATAAAACATGATAGAATTGTAAGTGGTCTAAACGGCACGAGGACTATACTGCAAGGAGATGATAGCAATGAAACTTTATAATACCAAGAGCAAGAGAGTAGAAGAATTTGTTCCGGAGGTTCCGGGAAAGGTAAAGATCTATACCTGCGGACCTACCGTTTATCATTATGCCCATATAGGTAATTTAAGAAGTTACATCTGTGAAGATGTTCTTATCAAAACATTAAAATATGCGGGCTTTGATGTGAAGCGTGTAATGAACATCACTGATGTGGGACATCTGTCCAGCGATGCCGATACAGGTGAAGACAAGATGCTTAAGGGTGCAAAGCGCGAACACAAGACTGTGCTTGAGATCGCAGATTTTTATACCAAGGCATTTTTCGGGGATTTTGCGAAGCTCAATATCGGGATGCCAGATGTGGTTGAGCCTGCGACTCATTGCATACCCGAGTTCATCCATATGATAGAGACCCTTCTTGAAAAGGGATATGCTTATCAGGCGGGAGAGAATGTTTATTTCGATACATCAAAGCTTGATAATTATTATGTCCTTGGAGGCGGAGTCAGTGAAGAAGACCTTATGGTAGGTGTTCGTGACGATGTAGATGAGGATACAAATAAGAGAAACAAGAGCGACTTTGTTCTGTGGTTTACAAAGTCAAAGTTTGATGACCAGGAACTTAAGTGGGACAGCCCCTGGGGATACGGTTATCCCGGCTGGCATATAGAGTGCTCATGCATCGCTATCAAGCATCTTGGTGAGACTCTCGATATCCACTGCGGCGGTGTTGATAATATATTCCCGCACCACACCAATGAGATAGCACAGAGTGAAGCTTATCTCGGACATCAGTGGTGCAAATACTGGTTCCATGTTCACCACCTTGTTGACAGGAACGGTAAGATGAGCAAGTCCAAGGGTGAGTTCATTACAGTTGATCTGTTAAAGGAAAAAGGTTACGATCCTATAGTTTACAGATTCTTCTGCTTACAGTCACACTATCGCAAACCGCTTGAATTCTCTTATGAAGTCATGGACAACATGACTGTAAGCTTTGATAAGCTCATCAAGAGGATAGCACAGCTTAAGGATGATGGGGCTGTTGATAATGCGGTATTCGAAGAGTACAGAAAGAGATTTACCGAAGCTGTCACAAATGATGTAAATACATCTATGGGAATAACGGTAGTTTATGATGTGCTTAAGGCCGATACCAATGATTCTACCAAGAAAGCTCTCATCGGAAGTTTTGATGAAGTGCTCTCGCTTGATCTGTTAAAGAGAGCGGAAGAGTTAAGCGCTAAGAACAGTGACGGCTCAAACGGTGATCCGGGTGTCGATGAAGAGACTGTAAGATTTGTTACCGAAAAGATAGAGGAGAGAAAGGCTGCAAAGAAGGCTAAGGATTTTGAGAAAGCCGATGCCATCCGTGCCGAGCTCCTTGAAAAAGGTATTGCGATCGAAGATACACGTGAGGGCGTAAAGTGGCACAAGATCTGAATGAAGCGATGAATTCCGTGAGAGGAGCAGAGGGGATACCGGCTGTTCAATACAGTCCGTTGGTCCTTGCCTACATAGGTGATGCCTTCTATGAGATGGTGATACGTACCATGGCGGTGGAGCAGGGTAATACCCAGGTTGAAAAGCTTCATAAGGCGGTGACACGATATGTAAGAGCCGGTGCGCAGGCTGCAATGGTAAAGTTCTATGAGGAAGAAGGTCTGCTTACGGAAGCGGAACTTGCGGTTTATAAGAGAGGGCGAAATGCAAAGTCTCATACTATCCCTAAGAATGCTGATCCTTCCGAATACAGGAGAGCTACGGGATTCGAAGCGCTGATGGGATATCTTTATCTGGGAGGAGAATGCGCGAGAGCGCTGGATCTTATCCGGAAAGGTATTGAAGAATATGAAAGAAAATAAGATGCAAAAAAATAATGATAATATGGCAGACGGAAACGGCCGTATGCACGAGAATTACATTGAAGGCAGAAATGCCGTTACCGAGGCATTCAGAGCCGGCAAGACCATAGATAAGATCTTTATCCTTAACGGATGTCAGGACGGCCCTATACAGACGATAAAACGTGAAGCAAAGAAGCATGATGCAGTGATCCATTTTGTTACAAGAGAGCGCCTGGATCAGATGAGCGAGACCGGAACCCATCAGGGAGTCATCGCTGTAGCGGCTGCTTATGCTTATGCAGAAGTGGAGGATATCCTCAAGGCTGCAGAAGACAAGGGTGAACCGCCTTTTATCTTTTTGCTTGACGGGATAGAAGATCCTCACAATCTCGGTGCGATAATAAGGACAGCCTGCCAGGCAGGGGCACACGGAGTGATCATTCCGAAGAACAGAGCGGTCGGACTTACACCTACTGTAGCCAGAACATCTGCCGGCGCTATCAATTATATACCGGTAGCTAAAGTGACCAATATGTCACAGACCATAGAGGAACTTAAGAAAAAAGGCATGTGGTTCGCCTGTGCGGAAATGTCGGGAGATATCATGTATAACTGCAATCTTACCGGCTCACTCGGACTTGTAATCGGATCGGAAGGGGATGGTGTCAGCAGACTGGTATCGGAGAAATGCGATTTTCATGTTAAAATACCTATGGAAGGACCGCTGGATTCACTTAATGCATCGGTAGCGGCAGGCGTGCTTGCGTACGAAGTAGTGAGGCAGAGGATCAATTCACGCAAATAGGTAAATGATATATATATGCCGCAAGGCAAAATGAGAGGGGAAAATCGGTTTGAGAGAACTTTTAAAAGGGAAAGCCTTATTTGTTTATCTCGTAATGGCACTGGTTTTAGCCATTGCGTTTTCAGCTCTTTTTGTATATATCAACGCCGAATCGAATAAAGAACAGGTTTTTACCAAAAGCGATAAGGGCGGGATCGTCATCAAGATGGTAAACCCGTTAGACAAACACTGGAGAGACGCGACCAATCATCCGGATATCCCGGTGGGAGGCGAATATGACTTCACTGTTTTCAATCATGTGAAAGGCCCCTTTAAGAACTGGACTGCCAAACTTGTATTCAATGTTCCTATAGAGATAGACAGTTCATGGAACGGCGAATTTATCGTTGATTCAAATACCATATCTTTTACTCCCGATGATAATCTTCAGACAGTAGAGGATTCTTCCGAAGTGACTTTTGGTACAGTCTTATATTCCAAAGAAGATCTGGTTCTTATGGATTATGAGATAAGAGGCTATATTCCTTTGGAAGTAAAGAGGATGCCTGTTTTCTACATTCTTGCGAGTCTTACCGGAATCTGGTTATTCTTCTTTACCATTCATCTTGTCAGCTATGCCAGAGTCGAGAGCTTAAAGAGGCAAAGAGAAAGAGACAGACTTATCATAAAGCAGGCGATCACCACATTCACCAACTTTATTGATGCCAGAGATCCTTATACCAAGGGCCATTCCGTGAGAGTAGCCATATACAGCAAAGAGGTGGCCGCAAGATACGGGATTGAGGGCGATGAACTTAATGATCTTTATTATGCCGCTCTTCTTCATGATGCGGGTAAGATCGGCATACCTGATGCGATACTCAGAAAGCCGGACAAGCTTACGGAAGAAGAGTATGAGACCATTAAGACTCACACGATCATCGGTGATGAGATACTGACCAAGTTTACTGCGATACCCAATATAAGGGACGGAGCTCATTATCATCACGAGAGATTTGACGGCAAGGGATTTCCCGAAGGTTTGCGCGAAAGGACTATCCCTCTTAACGCCAGGATAATCGCCATAGCGGATTCTTTTGATACAATGAGCTCGCACAGGAGCTATCGCGAACCGTATGATAACGAGAAGATCATAAATGAACTTGAGAGTAATTCCGGAACACAGTTTGATCCGGAACTTGTTCCGCTCATGGTAGATCTTATAAGGGAAGGTTTTACGGACAAGATCCGTTCTGAATACGGAGCGGAGAACAGTTAAGGAGGTAACAAAAGGATCTTATGGACCCTGCCGATATAGGCGCCGTCAGTGACGGCATCTTATTTAACGGTATCGAGTTTAACGATACCAATCTTACACAGCTTATCATTCTGATAGCATTGATCATTTGCTCTGCATTTTTCTCGGCTTCCGAGACGGCTTTTTCCACGGTTAACAGAGTAAGGCTGAAAACCCAGGCGGATGAGGGATCGGCCAAGGCAAAGCTGGTACTTAAGTTGCTGTCGAAATACAGCAGGCTGCTTAGCACCATCCTTGTGGGAAATAATATTGTTAATATATCTGCATCTGCCCTTGCAACCGTTCTGGCGACGGATGTGTTCGGATCGTGGGCTGTAGGTGTGGTTACAGGTGTGCTTACTATCGTTGTCCTTCTTTTCGGCGAGATAGTGCCCAAGACTACTGCCATGCTTAAAAATGAAAAGCTGACTTACAGTTTTGCACCGGTCATCAATCTTTTGATGATAATCCTTTTTCCCTTAGTCTTCGTAATAGATAAGCTTTCCAACGGGATACTTAGACTTCTTAAGATCGATCCAAACAGGAAGATCGTGAGCATATCCGAAAGTGAGCTCCTTTCCTATGTCGATACCAGCCACAAGCAGGGCGTGATCGAGAGCGAAGAGAGAGAAATGATCCATAACATGTTCGACTTCTCGGATGCCAAAGCAAAAGACATAATGGTGCCCAGAGTCAATATGGTCATGGCGGATATCCATACATCCCTTGAAGATCTCATGGAACTCTTCAAGGAACATCTCTATACAAGGATACCCATCTACGAAGATAACCCCGACAATATCGTGGGAATGGTAAATGTTAAAGATGTTCTTTTTTTGGATGAAGTAAAGAAATTCAGGATAAAAAGTATCATGAGGGATGTCTATTACACGTACGAGTACAAAAAGATATCCGAACTCATGACAGAGATGAGGGGGAGAAATGCATCCGTTACCATAGTACTGAATGAGTATGGTGCGGCGGAAGGTATGATCACTCTTGAAGATATGATCGAAGAGATCTTCGGAGAGATAAGAGACGAGTACGATCAGGATGAGGAAGAGAAGATACAATCCCTTGGTGACAGGATGTATCGCATCGAAGGCACAATGAAGTTAGATGACATCAATGATGTGCTGGGAACGGAGCTTGAAAGTGAAGATTACGATTCCATAAGCGGTATCATAATCGAGAAATTAAACGACAGGCTGCCGGAGGAAGGTGAAGAGGTTGCGCTTGAAGACGGCACCGTGCTTAAGGTGGAGAAGGCAGAGAACAATCGTATCCTGTCGGTGATCGCCGTTCTTCCTGAGAAATTACCCGGTAAAGAGGACGAAAACGGAGTAAATGAAGACGGCGAAGAGAAGGAAAATGATACCGTGGATTTCTTTAAAAGCGAATAGTTCTGTATTTTGACAGAGTAAATAAGTTGTGTTAGAATAGCGAGAGTTGTAATTTCAATTTGGAGGATACAGTGATGAAGCATATTAAGACACTTAATACAAGAGATTTAAAGAAGAGCTTAAAGACCGGCGGATGCGGTGAGTGCCAGACATCTTGTCAGTCAGCTTGCAAGACTTCCTGCACAGTAGGAAATCAGAGCTGCGAGCAGCTGTCCAAATAATTTTGACAAAAGAGAGAAATGATGGAGCAGCGGTAGGTTTGCCGCTGCTCTGTTAGTGTATACAGGTATATTATTTATGATTCACGAGTATAAAAGCCATGGCTATAATATAGTCCTGGATGTTAATTCCGGAAGCGTTCATGTTGTAGATGATCTTGTATATGACATGATCCCGGAGATAGAAAAAGACGTTGAAGAGGGAATGAGTGATGATGAGATCGCTGTAAAATACGGCGGTTCACTCATGGATACGGACAGGAAGGAAGCGGTCGAGGAGATCCTTACCCTGAAAGAGCAGGGGATGCTTTTTTCCAAGGATGAATATATAGATTCGATAGATAAGTTCATGAACCGTGAGACCGTAGTGAAAGCTATGTGTCTTCATATTGCACATGCCTGTAATCTGGGCTGTAAATATTGTTTTGCGGGAAAAGGAGAATATAACGGTCCCTGTGCCGTTATGAGCTATGAGGTCGGAAAGCAGGCTCTTGATTATCTGGTAGAGCATTCCGGCAGCAGACACAATCTTGAAGTGGATTTCTTCGGGGGAGAGCCGCTTCTCAACTGGGATGTTGTTAAGCAGCTTGTTGCATACGGAAGAAGCATCGAGAAGGAGAAGGACAAGAAATTCCGCTTTACTCTTACCACCAACGGAACACTTCTTAATGATGATATCCTTGAATTTGCAAATAAGGAAATGAGCAATCTCGTCCTTTCCATTGATGGCAGAAAGGAAGTTAATGATCGCATGCGCCCTTACCGCGGAGGCCAGGGAAGCTACGACGAGATCGTTCCCAAATATATCAAAGCTGCCGAATCACGTGGTCAGACCAATTACTATGTGAGAGGTACATATACTCATTTCAATACGGATTTCGCGAAAGATGTAATGCATCTTGCGGATCTCGGATTTAAGCAGATCTCGGTTGAACCTGTAGTCGCTCCGGCAACGGAGGATTATGCTCTTACTGCGGAGGACATCCCCGTATTGCTTGAACAGTATGATATCCTTGCGGACGATATGATAAAGAGAAGACGTGAGGGCAATGCTTTTAATTTCTTCCATTTCATGATCGATCTTGAGGGCGGTCCCTGCGTATATAAGAGATTATCGGGATGCGGTGCCGGATGTGAATATGTATCCGTGACTCCCTGGGGTGATATCTATCCCTGCCATCAGTTCGTAGGACAGGATGATTACAAGCTCGGTTCAATATATGAAGGAATAAAGAATACGGCACTTCAGAAGAAGTTCCATGATTGCAATGTATATTCCAAGCCTGATTGCAGCAAGTGTTTTGCACGATACTACTGCAGCGGCGGATGCATGGCCAACTCGCAGCATTTTACCGGCGATATCTACGGCGCTTATGAAGTGGGATGTGAACTTCAGCGCAAACGTGTGGAGTGCGCGATAATGCTTAAGGTGGCAGCTGCCGAAGAAGAATAGGTGCGGAAGCGTAAGAAAGTTTTGGATCAAGTGATATACCGGATTTACCGGAAATAAATATCAAGGAGATTTAACTATGAAAAAGTCAACTGGGATAGTAGCGATCATTTTGATGATCGCAGCGCTGGTGGGCGCAGCCTATGTGATGCTTAACGGAACGGGAAGTGACGGATATCTTTCCGCGAAGAGCACAAAGCTCGGCCTTGATCTTGCCGGCGGTGTCAGCATCACCTATGAAGTAGTGGGAGATGAGGCGCCTTCCAAGGAAGATCTTAATGATACGGTCTTCAAGTTAAGAAAGAGAGTAGATCAGTATTCTACAGAATCCAATGTTTACCCCGAGGGCGACAGAAGGATCAGCATCGAGATCCCCGGTGTTACGGATGCAAATTCAATCCTTGCGGATCTCGGTAATCCCGGTTCACTTTATTTCCTGCGTGCGGTAAGCTCTGCAGACGGAAGCTTCAACTATGAGCAGCTCAGAACTGCTATAGATAAGCTGCCGGTTATGCAGGAAGATGATACAAAGTATGTTGTTGTAAATAATGTTAATTATCTTTATGATGCGGAAACCAACGACCTGTACGTTAATGAGGCCGGACAGAATGTTGTTTATACCGTAAAAAATGTTGCACATACAAAGCCTGTTTACACACTGACAAAGCCCATAGATGAGATCGTTGCGGCAGGTGATGCTCTTCTTTCAGGTACTGATGTGGCTTCTGCAGAGGGGAGGGCTTATACGGATGAATACAACAAGATCCAGTATATCGTAAGTCTTGAATTTACTCCCGAAGGAGCGCAGAAATTTGCAGATGCTACGGGAGAAGCTTACGGAAAACCCAATCTTGCAGGAACCATAGGAATTTATTATGACGGCGAGATGCTTTCTGTTCCTACCGTTCAGGGAAGGATAGAGGGCGGAAGCGCACAGATCTCCGGAATGGCAGATGCTCAGGAAGCTGAAAATCTTGCGCAGAATATCAGGATCGGTGGCCTTAAGCTTGAACTTCAGGAACTTCGTTCAAATGTTGTAGGTGCCCAGCTTGGTACAGATGCGGTTAAGACAAGTATCATTGCAGGTCTTATCGGTCTTGTGATAATCGTGGTATTCATGATCGTGATATACAGACTGCCCGGTTTTGCAAGCTCGATAGCTCTTGTACTGTACTCTATACTGGTAATACTTCTTATAAATCTCTTTGAACTTACACTTACACTTCCGGGTATCGCAGGTATCATACTGTCCGTGGGAATGGCAGTTGATGCGAACGTTATCATATTTGCTCGAATCAAAGAAGAGCTTAAAACAGGAAGTACTGTTGAGGAAGCGATCAAGGCCGGATTCTCAAAGGCTCTTTCCGCTATCATCGATGGTAATATCACAACTCTTATCGCGGCTGTTGTGCTCATCGCAATGGGAAGCGGTACTATCAAGGGCTTCGGATACACACTTGCTCTCGGTATCGTACTTTCAATGTTCACTGCACTTTTTGTTACCAAGACTCTTGTAAATGCTTTCTATGCCATCGGACTTAAATCTCCGGCATTATATATGATGTCCGATAAGGAGAAGAAAAAGGAAGAAAAGATCATCCCCTTCCTTTCAAAGAAGAATCTCTTCTTCGGTATTTCTCTTGGTGTGATCGGAGTAGGTATCGCCGCAATGATCATATTCAGTGCTACCGGTAAGGATGCACTTAACTACAGTCTGGAGTTCAAGGGCGGTACTGCTACTACTGTAGTTTTTGATACTGTTCCTTCCCAGGATGTCATTGATTCGCAGATCATCCCCGAGCTTGAGAAGATAACCGGAGATGCGAACGTATCATTCCAGAGTGTTAATGATACGAATGAAGTTATCTTCAAGACCCGTGTAATGAATACAGAGGAACGTCAGAGTTTCATAGATTACATGGATAACAGTCATGGCATTGGCGCTGAGCGTATTACTGCCGAGACTATCGGTTCAACCATCTCGGGAGAGATGAAGAAGGAATCACTTATGGCAGTCGGTGTTGCTGTATTATGCATGCTCATTTACATCTGGTTCAGATTCAGCGATATCCGTTTCGGTATCAGTTCTGTGGCAGCGCTTGTTCATGACGTTATGGTAACACTTACTTTCTATGCACTGGTAAGACTGTCAGTCAGCTCCACATTCATCGCATGTATGCTTACGATAGTCGGTTATTCCATTAACGCAACCATCGTTATATTCGACCGAATAAGAGAAAATCTCCGCGCTATGCGCAGGAAAGATACTCTTGATGGCATGGTCAACAAGAGCATCAGCCAGACTCTTTCAAGAAGTATATTTACTTCACTGACCACTGTTATCATGGTTATTATTCTTTATATACTCGGTGTATCATCCATCAGAGAGTTCGCACTTCCTCTTATCATCGGTATCACTTGCGGTACATATTCTTCCGTATGTGTGACGGGTGCTTTATGGTATGTATTAAGAGTTAAGTTTCCGCCTTCGGAAGATGATGATGACTGAAAATAAGCGATCGCTTTGGCAGAGAGGTTTAAAATGAGTAAAAAGAATTCAAATAATGATAGTACTTCCAATGAAACCGGAATAAGCAAGTCAAAGCAGAAGCGACTTGCGCAGGAACAGGCAAGAAAGGCTGAGAAAGAAAAGAAGATCATGGGTTATGTGTGGCCCGTTCTTATCATATTCTGTATTGCAGCCATAATATTTGCTATACAGATGCTCAGGGCGGCAAATATCCCTTATTATTCAAAGCCTCTGACAGATCAGGGAACCGTAAAGGGGGTAAATGCCGGTGATGTGACAGTCGATTATGCTTCCATGTCATTTAAGAAGAGTGAGCTTATGCCTTCCGAGTCGGTTATAGAGCAGGACCTTTTAGATCTTCAGAAGAATTACGAAGCTCTTTCGGAGGATCCCGACAAGATGACGGTATCCGGTGATAAGGTTAATGTTACATATACATCAACGCTCGACGGTGTATCTTCCAATTCGGCATTGGCTGAGGAAGGCGGAAGAAATCTCACTATAGGATTCGCTACCCTCGGAGAGGAATTCGATGAGGCGCTCCTCGGACGTAAGAAAGGTGATAATTTTACTGTATCGGTTAATTATGCAGAGGATTATTATGATGAGGAACGTGCCGGCAAGACAGCTGAATACGATGTTACCGTACAGGGAATCTATGAACTTCCCGAGATAACTGATGAATTCATTGCTGCCAATAACAGAGAGGGACTTAATACTGTTGAGGAATATAAACAGTACCTTCGCGATCATTATTATGATGAGTCCATCAAGAGAGCAGTGGCCTCTTCACTTTCCACTAACAGTGCAGTAACTGCTTATCCCGAGGGATATGTTGAAAATGTTCGCGATACACTGGCAGAGCAGTATAAGGCACAGTATGATTCACAGTCCGCTCAGTTCCAGATGTACGGACTTGATCCCGGAACAGAGTATGAGATGTTCGGTTACGAGACTGAGGAAGCTTATAATGCATTCATTGACGAGCAGGCTAAGGAGAAGGCTGCTTACGCACTTGAACTTGATTATATATTCAAGGATGCGGGCCTTACCAATACCAAGGATGAAGTAAAGGCATACTGGGCTGATCGTGGGTATATGGACGCGGGCTTTGACAGTCTGGTTAAGGAATTTGGGTACCCTTATGTTGCACAGAGTGCACTTCAGGCTAAGGTACTTGATTATCTGGTAACAAATGCAAATGTGACCGAATAAAAAAGATATAAGGAGCAGGGATGCCGGCATGGTTTCTTATCCGCAAGGGCGGAGATTTTCAGGAAATAGGCAGAAAGCATCATATCCCTACGGCAGCAGCCAGACTGATAAGAAACCGTGGGGCGGTGACTGATGAAGATTTTGAACTCTACCTGAGAGGCGGAATGGAGTGCCTTCATGATCCTGCTTTGTTTAAAGATATGGACACAGCATGTCGCCTGATGGCGGATGCTGTTGTTTCAAAAGAGAAGATACGAGTTATTGGGGATTACGATATAGACGGAGTCTGCTCGGCGGCAATTCTGCTTAAAGGTCTTCGCAGATTGTCAGCCGATGTGGATGCCGTGATACCGCACAGGGTTCATGACGGATACGGAATGAATTCGGAGATGATACGAAAAGCCTATCTGGACGGCGTTAAGGTCATCATTACCTGTGATAACGGAATAGCTGCTTCAAAGGAAGCGGCACTTGCAAAAGATCTTGGAATCACGCTCGTGATAACAGACCACCATGAAGTACCATATGAAGAATCTGATGGCGTAAGGAAATATATCATTCCCGATGCCGATGCTGTTGTGGATCCGAAACAGGAGGATTGTTCGTATCCTTTTTCGGGAATCTGTGGCGGCATGGTCGCTTACAAATTCGTCTCATATTTATATAACAACAGGATGTGTGGGGAGGATTTCTCGGACGTTTATTCCGATACGAAATTTATGGATGAGCTGACAGAGCTTGCGGCATTCGCGACTGTCGGGGATATCATGGAATTAAGGGATGAGAACAGAGTGATCGTTAAGCGGGGATTGGAGCTTATTAATTCGGATCCTGCACCGGGGATTAAGGAACTTATCGAGGCCTCGGGATTATCCGGGACAAAGATATCCGCATATCATCTGGGATTTGTATTGGGACCCTGTATCAATGCCACCGGACGTATTGACAGTGCACAGAGAGCTCTGGATCTGCTGACGGAGAATGATCATGAGAATGCCATGAGGATCGCCGGCGAATTAAGGAGTATGAACGAGTCCCGCAAGGCAATGACCGAAGAAGCTGTTAAGGAAGCGGTTGAGCAGGTTGAATCCGGTGAATTTGAAGGAATGAATGTGCTGGTCATCTTTCTGCCCGACTGTCATGAAAGTATAGCGGGAATAACCGCAGGCCGTATAAGAGAGAGATACGGGAAGCCTGTATTTATAGTAACGAGAGGCGAAGAGGGACTTAAGGGCTCCGGACGTTCCGTAGACAGTTATAATATGTATGAGGCCATGAACGAAGTAAAGGATGTGTTCACCAAATTCGGCGGGCATGCTCAGGCTGCGGGTTTTTCCCTGGAAGAGGACAGACTTTGCGAGATGAGGGAACGGCTCAATGCCAATTGTAAGCTTACGCCCGAAGAGCTCAGAGGAAAGCTTATGATAGATATGGAGCTCCCGTTAGGATATGTCAATGAAGATCTGCTTGCGGCACTTGAGCTGATGGAACCCTTTGGAAATGGGAACAGCAGACCGGTATTTGCCAAGAGGAATATCCTTCTTACCGGGATCAGCGTTATGGGGCAGAAGAGAAATTCGGCCAGATTAAGGGTTGTTGACGATAATACCAGAACAGAGATGGTATTATTTAAGAAGCTGGAAGACTTTGAAAAACAGATAGCGGAAAAATACGGTGAAGATGTGGTAAAAAGCCTTGAGGAGAACAGAAGCGTTGCTGTAGAAGTCAGATTTGCCGCAGCATACAGCGCGCAGTGGAACGAATTCCGAGGTGTTAAAAAGATCCAGATGGCAGTGGAGGATTACATTCTGTAATGAGTAAGAAAAAGAAAGTAATGAGATATAAAGCCGAACCTGTTTTTCTGTATTTGGGATTGGCAATATTGTTACTGGTGGCAGAGCAGACCGATCTTCTTAACGGGAAGGTCGGGAATATATGCGGTGCATGTGCTTTGCCCATGTTATTTATGGCTGTAGGTGCATTAAGTCTGCTCCACGAAGGAAAAGTCACTTCGGAGAAAGAAATCATAAAGCGTAATGCGCGTTGTTTTTTGGGCTCATATTTTTGGTTTTCTCTGATCGACGGAGCTGTTACGGCGGTTCGGGCCATTGCGGATACATCCGGATACTGCAGATCCCTTTTGTTGAAACTTTTGTTTTCGACAGGCACTTTTTTCGGCCATTCGGTATTATGGATATTGCCGGTTCTCTTTGTTTCGCTTACACTTTGTCAGCTGTTAAAGAAGAGCATATCCTTTAAGTATACGTATATCATGATCGCTTGTCTCATGCTGACAGTGGCATTGGTATATCATACCGGCAATATAAGATTTACAAATGTGGTTGTTGATTCCGGTTTATCACCCAGGGGCGTGATGGTGAGGATAGCCATGCTGTTTGTACGAAGTGTCTTTGTTGCATTTTTCATACTGACAGGTGAAGCGTTTGTGATGATGACTGAGAGAGTGAAGTCTCACAGGGAAAGACTGCTCCTTCCGGGGATCCCGCTTGTGTTGGCAGGTGCTTTTGTCATCGCTTTGTTGGCAGGACCTTTCTACTGGCCGAATATATATTTTTTAAATATCTGGGCGCTGTTTACCGGAGTGCTTATGATGTCGGCGGGCTTATGGTGTATCTGCGTATGGATAGGCAAAGTCGGAGTGATCAATTATTTCGGAGAAAATGCGCACTACATATATCTCACATTTCTTGATCTGGGAGGTCTGCAGCTTGCGAAGCTTGCAGGCGAGGAGGTCTTTTCTTTGATGGATAATTCCTTTGCTTCGAAAGCCGCGCTGGTGATAGTCCTTACGGCGGCGGAACTTATCTGGATAAAGATACTTGGAATACCTGCATTGTCTTTCCTTACAGGTGATATGAAGAAAAAAATGATGAATTCAGATCTATCCTGCGGAGGCAAAAAATGATCCTTACCGTATCTCTCAATCCTGCTGTGGACAGGACTGCCGAGGTGGATGAATTAAAACCGGGATGTGTCAACAGATTAAAACATGTAAAGGACTATCCGGGGGGAAAGGGCATAAATGTCACCCGTGTATTGCGTATCCTCGGAGCAGACGTGATAGCTACGGGATTCACAGGGGGATATACCGGAAAATTCATTGAAGAAGCAGTAAGAGAATGCGGCGCAGAAAGTGCTTTTGAAGAGACCAAAGCGCCTGTCAGGACTAATCTGAATATCATTTCTGCAGACGGCAGCGTAACAGAGATACTTGAACCCGGCAGTTTCATAGGGGAAGAAGTGATTTCCCGATTCCTTGTCAAATATGAAGAGCATTTGGACAGAGCTGACATAGCGGTTTTTTCCGGATCCTTACCCCAAGGGGTGCCTGTGGATTTTTATGGCAGGCTTATCAGCATGGCTAAGAAAAAGAATGTCAAAACCATACTGGACTGCTCCGGTGAAGCACTGAGAGAAGGGATAAAAGCATGCCCGGATCTGATAAAGCCGAATATAAAGGAACTGTCGGATCTGTTTGGAAAAAAAACAGACAGTATGGAAGCTGTTGAAGGTTTAGCGGAAAAGATCAGGCAGGAAGGTGTGAAAAATGTCTGCGTTTCTCTTGGGGAAAAGGGGCTGCTCCTTGATGACAGTGACGGATGTCACTTTGCGGAAGCGATAAAGCTTGAGCCTGTAAATACTGTAGGCTGTGGTGATGCAGCTGTGGCGGCATTAGCTTATTCGTTCGACAGAGGAGATATGGGAGAGAACGCTCTTAAGATGGCTGTGGCGGTGTCGGCAGCGAATACGCAGGAGAGGGAATCGGGTAAGTTTTCTATACAACTAATGGATGAATATTTGAAAATTGTAAAAGTTAACCACACAATCCACAAAGAAGTGTGAATAATTACTTTGATGAAAGAAATATTATCGAACTAATGACTAAAAAATAGCCGGTTGTATTATTAAAAATACACATTTGTTCATAATTTAGACATAATTTCGAGATAATATCTGTAGCAGATAGTGAATAACATTACTATCTCCCCCCTCATAAGGAAGACCACTGCAACGCAGTGGTCTTCTATTTTTTTGCAATTTTGACGGATAAAGCCGGGCAAGGATGCTTGGAGCCTCGTTATTATGATATAATAGTGTGGTGGCAGCCATATAGTGCTTCCGCTGGGAGGGATTATGAAATCCGGGATCAAAAACGATATCTTATCAATACTGACGATAGTATTAGGTGCTGCGATCGCAGCATTTTCTATTGAAGAGTTTCTAAGCCCCAACAGGATCTTTGATGGAGGTATAACCGGTGTCAGCATGATACTGACTTCGAAGTTGACCGTTAATCTGGGTCTTATGGTCATCATTCTTAACATTCCGTTTCTGATAGCTGCTTTAAAGCATCTCGGTAAGAAGTTTATTGTCAAAACAGTTACAGCCATGACAGTTTTTTCCGTTACTTTGGGATTCTTTGAGCCCATGCAGCGGATCACCGATGATTCACTCCTTGCTACTGTTTTCGGAGGCGTGGTACTGGGGATCGGCGTCGGTCTTGTACTCAGGGGCGGGGGCTGTCTTGACGGAACCGAGATAGTCGGTATATTTGTCAGCCGTAAGACTTCTCTTTCTGTCGGAAGAGTTGTGCTCATGATCAATGTTGTGATATATCTGATCGCCGGACTCATATTCGGTATCGAGAGCGGATTATATTCCATGCTCATGTATTTCATCACATCCAAGGTTATAGATATAGTCGAACTGGGACTCGAGCAGGCTAAGGCTGTCATGATAATCACGGACCAGGGTGAGGAAGTCGCTGAAGATATCTATGAGAAGCTGGGAAGGACTGTGACTTTTATCAGAGGCGAGGGCCTTGTATCGGGAACTAATAAAGATATTCTTTATTGTGTTGTGACACGTGCAGAGATCGCGGAAGTACGAAACCTTGTAAGAGATATGGATTGCAGTGCTTTTACGACGATTACGGATGTTTCGGAGATCATAGGAACACATATTAAAAGAAGTGCGGCATCTGTCCTTGCAGCGATCGAAAAGGATGACGAGGAAGATGCTTTAATGAAGAAACTTGAAGAAGCTGCGGCAAAGCTGAAAGGATCGGCCGCCGTATCAGAAAAAACAGATAAGGAAGCAGAGTCCGAAAAAAAGGAGAATGCCGCAAATTCTGAGAAACACGAGGAAGAGATCAATGGATAAAAAGCTTGGAACGCTTTTGGAATATGCAAAGGCAGAGATACTAAAGCAGCCGGGAACGGGCGATGACTATAAGGACAGCGATATCACTGCCCTTGTTTACGATTCCAGAAAGATAGAGGAAGGATGCCTTTTTGTCTGCATAAAGGGCGCAAATTTTGACGGTCATTCAAAGATCGCAGAAGCTGTTGAGAAAAAAGCTGCTGCAGTGCTTGTCGAATACATCCCCGAAGATCAGAAGTCAGTTCTGGAAGGCAGCGATGTTATCGTGATCAGGGTGGATGATACCAGAGAAGGTCTCGGTATCACGGCAGCCGCATGGTTCGGTCATCCTGCGAAGAAGCTGAAGACCATAGGCATTACCGGAACCAAAGGGAAGACCACATCCACATATATCGTTAAGAATATCCTTGAAAATGCGGGTTTTAAGGTGGGGCTCATCGGAACAATAGAGATCTGCACCGGAAGCCGCGTTATACCGGCCAAGAATACAACCCCGGAGTCTTACCTTGTTCAGGAATATTTTGCGGAGATGGTTGAGAACAAGTGCGATGCGGTTGTAATGGAAGTTTCTTCCCAGGGACTGATGCTTTCGAGAGTCGCAGGATTCACATTTGATTACGGCATTTTTACAAATTTAAGCCCCGATCACATAGGTAAGAATGAGCATAAAGATTTTGATGATTATCTTAGATGCAAAAAGATGCTTTTCTCACAGTGCAGAACAGGCATTTTTAACAGCGATGATAAATATTTTTCAAGGATCTCCGAAGGATGCACATGCGAAGTCGAGACCTTTGGTACAGGAGAGAAGGCTGACCTCAGAGCTTATGACCTTAAGCCTGATAAGAGGGGCGGCGCATTATGCATGACATTTAAGACTTCCGGAAGGGCGGAGCTTGATGCCATGATAGACCTGCCCGGATCTTTTTCCGTCTACAATGCTCTTACTGCCATTGCTATCTGTCTGCATTTCGGCGTTAATAAAGCGGACATACTGGAGGCTCTTGAAAAGGTTAGTGTAAAGGGACGTATCGAGATGCTTCCCGTGTCGGATGATTATACGCTTATGATAGATTATGCCCATAATGCCATGGCTCTTAATTCACTGCTTACCACACTTAAGGAGTATGATCCCGGACGCATAGTAGCGCTTTTCGGCTGCGGAGGCGGAAGAGACAGAGACAGAAGATTTGAAATGGGAGAGACATCGGGCAATCTTGCTGATTTTACGATCATCACTTCGGATAATCCGAGAAATGAAGAACCGATGGATATAATCGCTGATATCGAAGAAGGTATAAAGAAAACTTCCGGAGAATATGTTACTGTTCCGGACAGGAAGGAAGCCATAGGTTATGCCATTGATCATGCAAAAAAGGGTGATGTGATAGTGCTTGCGGGCAAGGGCCATGAAGACTATCAGGAGATCAAAGGTGTGAGACATCCGATGGATGAAAGAGTGCTCGTTCGAGAGTTATTAAGCGAGCGCGGAATACCCGTTAGATTTTAAGTGCATATATGAACAGTAGATATGCTGACATTATCATAGACATTTCGACGGAGAAGTTAGACAGGCCTTTTCAATACAGGGTTCCGGAAGAGATCGCGGATGAGATAGAGGAAGGGAGTGAGGTGATCATACCTTTCGGCAAGGGCGATTCCGAACGGAAGGGGTATGTGGTAGGTTTTTCGGATACTCCGCAAATAGAAGTTTCCAAGATTAAAAATATAATCGGTATAAATAAGAAGGCAGTGACTGCGCAGGGAAAAGTACTTTCCCTGGCTGCGTGGATACGGAGAAGATACGGATCCACCATGATCAATGCGATGCGCACGGTGCTTCCCGTAAGAAAAAAGATAAAGGAAGCTGTGTATGAGACTGTTTGGAGAAATAAGGATGTTCCTGAGATCCTTGAAGAGATCGGGAATCTGAATCCGGCCAGATATGCTGCAAGGATCAGACTGCTAAATGCTCTTCTCTCTGCGGAAGCCATACCAAAGACTATGGTGACGGAGAGGTTAAATGTCTCGGGAGCCGTTATGAAGACTCTTGAGAAGCAGGGGCTTATCAGGATCGAATCCACAAGAGAGTACAGGAATCCCATACCGGCAAAAGCTGCTAAAGGACAGGCTCCGGTACCGGGGTTAAATGAAGAACAGCAGACGATCTTAAGCGGTATACGTAAGGAACTGGCTTCGGATGATCGAAGGCCGTGTCTTATCTACGGTGTAACCGGAAGCGGTAAGACCGAAGTATATATGGAGCTGGCTGCGGAAGTGATCGCAGAAGGAAAGCAGGTCATAGTCCTTATCCCGGAGATAGCACTCACGTTCCAGACTCTTATGAGATTCTATACGAGATTCGGGGACAGGGTTTCGGTGCTGCATTCAAGACTTTCCGACGGAGAGCGGTTCGATCAGTATGAACGTGCCGCACGCGGTGAACTTGATATCATGATCGGTCCAAGGTCGGCGCTGTTCACACCGTTTCCCAGACTGGGACTTGTCGTTATAGACGAAGAACATGAGACAAGTTATAAGAGTGAGAAGATGCCCAAGTACCATGCAAGGGAAGTGGCAGAGTATCTGACGAAGAGAGAAGGCGCCGGGTTAGTTCTCGGTTCCGCAACCCCGTCACTTGAGAGCTTTTACAAGGCTGATACCGGGGAATATGCTTTGTTTACAATGAGGAAGAGATACGGGAATGCCGTTCTTCCTAAAGCACGGATAGTTGATATGCGCGAAGAATTGAAAGCGGGCAATAAAAGCTTTCTTTCCGGAGCGTTAGCCGAAGCTATTACAGAACGTCTGATGCGTGGCGAGCAGAGCATGATCTTTATCAACAGACGCGGGGTGGCGGGCTTTGTCTCATGCAGGTCATGCGGTTATGTGGTAAAATGTCCGCATTGTGATGTGTCAATGACTCAGCACAGGAACGGGATGATGGTATGTCATTATTGCGGCTATACAATGCCTGTGCCGAAGGTATGTCCGGATTGCGGATCAAAGTATATTTCCGGTTTCCGTGCGGGAACCGAAGCTGTTGAGAACGGACTTAAGGAAAAATATCCCACAGCCAGGATCATCAGGATGGATGCGGATTCCACATCGAAAAAAGAGGATTATGAGAAGATACTATCTTCTTTTGCGGATGGAGAAGCAGATATCCTGGTCGGAACCCAGATGATAGTAAAGGGACATGATTTTCCCAATGTCACTCTTGTTGGTGCCATCGCGGCTGATATGTCACTCCATGCGGCAGACTACCATGCGGCAGAGAGGACGTTTGAGCTCATAGCTCAGGCGGCGGGAAGAGCGGGGCGCGGAGATAAGTCAGGAGAAGTTATAATCCAAAGCTACGATCCGGAACATTATTCTTTGAGATTCGCATCCTGTCACGACTATGACAGCTTTTACAGACAGGAGATAGCCTTAAGGAAGCTGACGGGATATCCGCCGGTCAACCATATGCTTGTGATGCAGTTCTTTTCAAAGAATGAATCCGCGGGAATGGCAAGGGCGAAATATATCGCAGGGCTTTCCGACAGGATCATCGTGGCGGAAGACAGCGTTGATAAACCTGAAGTAATAGGACCTGCACCTGCATCCATAGGCAGGATAGATGACATATATCGTATAGGTCTGTATTTTAAACACAGTGATATAAATGTATTGATAAAGCTGAAGGATGCGGCGGAAAGCGTCCAGGCGGCTTGTTTTGCGGACAGGAGCAAGCCTGAAGTCTCACTTCAGTTTGACTTTGATCCTGTTGGAGGTTTTTAAGAATATTTCATTGAAGAAAAAACGGAGGTAATACAATGGCAGTAAGGAATGTCAGGACGATAGGAGATGACGTGCTTGATAAGGAGTGTCGCCCTGTAGAGAAAATGACGCCGCACATAGATGAACTCATCAATGATATGTTTGAGACGATGTATGATTCTAACGGAGTTGGCCTTGCAGCTCCCCAGATCGGAGTCTTAAAGCGTATCGTCGTCATCGATGTTACCGGTGAAGATCCCATATGTCTGATCAATCCGAGGATCGTGGAATCATCCGGTGAGCAGTCGGGATATGAAGGATGTCTGTCAGTGCCGGGAAAGACCGGTATCGTCACAAGACCTTCCTATGTTAAATGTGCTGCACTTGACCGTGAGATGAATCCTATAGAGATAGAAGGAACAGAGCTGTTGGCAAGATGCATATGCCATGAGCTTGATCACCTTGACGGTAAGCTTTACGTGGATCTGGTCGAGGGAGATCTGTTGGATACGGAGACTGCGTCCAACGATTGATGTTCCGGGGGGGACTAATCTTCTTGGAGGTTTTTTCATGAAAGTCGTATATATGGGAACGCCGGATTTTGCGGTCGGCGCGTTGGAAAGCATCATAAAGGCAGGATATGAAGTTAGTGCTGTTGTTACTCAGCCTGACAGGGCGAAAGGCAGGAGCAAGGAACTTCAGATGTGCCCGGTGAAGGAGTGTGCACTGAAATATAACATTCCTGTTTTTCAGCCCGAGCGCATTAAGAGACCCGAAGCGGTTGAAGAGTTAAAAAAATATCCGGCGGATATTTATGTGGTTGCTGCATTCGGGCAGATTCTTTCTCAGGAGATATTAGATATACCTAAATTCGGCTGCGTAAATATTCATGCTTCGCTCCTTCCGGAATACAGAGGAGCTGCGCCCATACAGAGAGTCATACTTGACGGAAAAGAAAAGACAGGTGTGACCATCATGCAGATGGACAAAGGGCTGGATACGGGAGATATCCTGATGCAGGAAGAGATAGAGATATCTTCGGAGGAAACCGGAGGAAGTCTCTTCGATAAGCTCGCACTTTTAGGTGCGGAAATGATCGTGAAGGCTCTCCCGCTCATTGAAAAAGGTGAGCTCACTCCTGTTAAGCAGGATGATTCAAAGAGCAGTTATGCTGCTATGTTTTCCAAGGAAGACGGATGGATCGAGTGGGCGGGAAGTGCCGTGACGGTTGAAAGACAGGTTAGAGGCTGTTCACCCTGGCCGAGTGCTTATTCTTCGGTAGGTGCCAAGAATCTGAAGATCTGGAAGAGTTGTCTTTCGGAAGTCCCGGCAGAAGATATGAAAAAAGCAGGGGACGACCTGCTGCCCGGAACCGTGATCATATCCGGCAAGGATAAAATGTTTGTAATGTGCGGCGATGCACCGCTTGAAATACTTGAAGTTCAACTTGAAGGCAAGAAGAGGATGCCCGTTAAGGACTTCCTCCTCGGATATCATATTGACACAGGTACGAGGCTGGGGAGATAAATGCCAAATAAGAAAAAGTGGGGTTTGGGTGAGCTGATCTGCAGGGTATCTATGGTTGTACTGAACATTTTGGTTTGGTTCGGTATAATCATATTTCTCTATGCGACTGTGGGAAAGCCTTTAAAAGGAGAACCCAAGGTAGGTAACTTCTCTGTGGGCAGCTTAAGCGACGGCTGGGAACTGTCCGGACTTAAGAACGGAGAAAAACGTACCGTAACTCTTCCTGCAAGTATTGAGAGGGATACACTGGAAGGCAGGTCTGTGAGCATCAGTCGCGCACTCCCGGAAGATCTGGCTGATGGCATGAATATCCTTGCAAGATCCATAATGCAGGATATAACCATTTATATTGATGGAGAGGAAAGAGGATCTTATCGCACGGATAATTTCGTGGTAATGGCCGAATACCTGCCCAGTGCTTTTATCGAAGTTCCTGTTTCGGCCGATGATTCGGGCAAAACGATAACTGTAGTCATAACACCGAAGAAGCACAGTGCGGTAGCATTAGAGAATATCACATACGGATATGGATGGAATCCGTGGTATACGGTCCTTCGCAATTCTTTTGGCCCAATAGTAATTGCGGTTATCCTAATAATATTCGGATCGGCATCTATTATCACCTGTCTGCTCATACGAGACAGGATCCAGGGCAGACAAAATGTTTTCTATCTTGCACGTATCATGCTGATCGCCGGACTGTGGATACTTGGAGAGTCTGAACTCAGACAGCTGTTTCTCGCAGCACCCGTCTTAAATACGTTATATTCGTTTATCTTTATCGAAACTGTCACGGCTTTCGGAGCCATGTATTTTAATTCAACACAGAATTATGAGCATAATAAGATCTATTCTGTTTTGATATCGCTTATAGCATTTCAGTGTACACTCAATCTTATACTGCAGTTTGCGGGCATAGCCGATCTGTATGAGACACTTATCTTTTCTCAGGCTCTGAGTATTGCCACGCTTGTTGCAACGGGTTACTGCATAGTAGTGGATATAAAGAACAAACATATCCGTAGATATCGAGAGATCGCTATAGGAATGGCCTTTTCCATTGCAATGGGATTGCTTGAAGTCTACAGCTTCTATGCGAATCCCAATCATGTATTCGGTGTATTTCTGGGACTCGGCCTGGTGGTACTGGTCTTTGCAACCTTTATCCAGACTCTTCGTGACGAGGTGCGCGTAGCACAGGAAAATGTCAGACTGGCAGAAGCAGAGGAAGTTGCAAAGGCTGCTTCCGATGCGAAGGGAAGATTCTTAGCAAATATGAGTCATGAGATCAGGACACCGGTTAATGCCATAGTGGGACTGGGAGAGCTGATAGAGAGAGAGACGGAAGAGGAAAAGACAAGAGCTTATGTGGCTGATATCAAAGCTGCTTCCGCTACGCTCCTTGATCTTATAAATGATATTCTTGATCTTTCGAAACTTGAGTCAGGCAAGATGGACATAATCGAAAGCGAATATAGCATATCGGATATGCTGGCCGGACTTTACAGGATGATGAAGTTCAAGGCGAGTGAAAAAAAGCTTGACCTTATCTTCGAAGTGGATCCCGAGCTTCCGAGCGTGGTAATGGGTGATGTTAAACGTATCAGGCAGATACTGATCAATCTACTTACCAATGGTGTTAAATATACTGAAAAAGGATATATTAAACTCACTGCGTCACTGATCGGAACAGAACAGATAACCGGAGAGGAAGGAAATACCGTGAATTCGGCAAGGATTAGGGTTTCTGTCAGGGATACCGGAATGGGTATCAAGGATGAAGATATAGGGCGCCTGACCGAAAAGTATGTTCGCGTAGATGAAAGACGCAACAGAAATATAGAGGGAACGGGACTGGGCCTTGCTATCACCTGTGAACTGTTAAATCTCATGGGATCCAAATTAAAACTTGAGAGCGTATACGGAGAAGGATCCGATTTTGGATTTGAGATCGTCCAGACGATAAAGGATGCAACTCCTTTGGGCAAATTCGATCCTGAGATGAAGCCGAGGAGGAAAGAATCGGCATATAAGCCGGAATTCACCATACCGGATGCAAGGATACTCATATGCGATGATAATAATATGAATATCAGAGTATTCTCGGGATTGTTAAAGAAAATGTCTCCTAAGATTTCGAAAGCAACTTCGGGAAAAGAATGTATCGATCTGGTAGCCTCTGAGGAGCCTTTCGATATCATCTTTCTTGATCACATGATGCCTGAGATGGATGGTATCATGACCTTTGAAAGATTATGCAAAATGGAGAAGTTCGACAGAAATAGGACCAAGGTCATCATACTTACGGCTAATGTCATATCAGGAGCAAGGCAGCAGTACATGGATGCGGGATTTGATGATTATCTGGAGAAACCCGTGATACCCGAAACTCTTGAAGCCATGATCGAAAAATATCTTGATCCTTCGAAGATAGTTAGGAACAGTGAAGATGGACAGGAAGAATAGCAGTAATAAGAATAATAAAAAGGGGTCTTTAACAAGAGAGATAGTACTGGATATATTGCTTGAGGCCGATGCGGCAGACAGGAAGAATACTTCGATCCGCACCGACAGGCTGATAAGAGATGTCCTTGATAAATACGATTATCTTGATACCAGAGATAAAGCGTTTATCAGAAGACTTTCAAATGACTGCATCGAAAAGCGCATGACTCTTGATCATGTGATCGATGGATTCTCCAAGATCAAAACAGGTAAAATGAAGCCGGCCATACGATGCATTATGCGTATGGGCTGTGACCAGATACTTTTTATGGAGTCGGTACCTTCATCGGCTGCGTGTAATGAAGCTGTGCTCCTTGCAGGTAAAAAAGGCTTCCAGGGACTTAAAGGATTCGTTAACGGTGTACTCCGCAATATCGATCGCAATAAAGATGAGATCAGATGGCCGGATAAAGAAAAAGACCCGGTGGTTTTCCTTACGGTGAGATATTCCGTTCCGGAATGGATCGCTTCATATTTCTTAAAATCATTCGGGATTGAACGAGCGGAAAGGATACTTGCATCCTATCTCATGGAAAGACCCGTTACAGTCAGATATCTGACTGTAAGAGGTGATAAAGCGGCAGAAGAAAAGTGGATGTCGGAGGTTAAGGCGGCGGGAATAAGTGCGGTTCCCAATCCATATTACGAGCATGCATATGATCTGACGGGGGTGGATGGTGTAGCTAAGATCCCCGGATATGACGAAGGCATGTTTGCGGTTCAGGATATCAGTTCCATGCTGGCTGTGCTCTGCGCTGGGATCAGATCGGAGGATGTGGTGGTGGATGTCTGTGCCGCCCCGGGAGGTAAGAGCTGTTTTGCGGCAGAGTTGGCTTATAAAGGAAAGGTTTTATCTTTTGATCTGAGCGATGGAAAAGTAGATCTGATAAAAGATAATGCTAAGCGACTGAAATTAGATAACCTGAAAGCTGAAGTACATGATGCGCTGGAATTTGATGATTCACTTGAAGCCGCAGCCGATGTTGTGATATGTGATCTTCCATGCTCGGGACTGGGAGTAATAGGCAGGAAGCCGGATATCAAGTTTAGGGTAAAACCGGAAGATATAACAGAGCTTGCGGAGCTTCAAAGGAATATCCTTGTTAATGCAGCAAGATATGCTAAACATGGTGGAAGACTGATTTTTTCAACCTGTACCGTAAGCCGGGAAGAGAATGAAGATAATCGCAGATGGATCATTGATAATGAGGGATTACTCCATCTGAAACCTGCAAAGCTTGGAGAAGGACTGCCCGAAAGCTTAATAAAAATGACCGGCGATGATGAAGGGACTTATGTACGATTCCTTACAGGGGAACCGGAGGGCATGCCGCTCATGGACGGATTTTTTGTTTCGGCTTTTATTAAGGAATAGCAGATTTAAAAGATATGAAAGATTTAAAAGAATTAACACTTGAAGAATTAAAGGAAGAACTGATTGCTATGGGCGAGAAGCCTTTTCGGGCTGCGCAGATCTATTCATGGATGCACGAGAAGCTTGCTACGGATCCGGATGAGATGACCAATCTTTCCGTTGCGCTCAGAGAACGGCTTAAAACCGAATATGCTTATACTGTTCTGAAGACGGCTGAGGTGCAGACATCACGGATAGACGGTACAAAGAAGTATCTATTTGAATTGCCGGACGGTAATTATGTTGAATCCGTAAGGATGGAATATCATCATGGCACCAGTGTATGCGTATCGTCACAGGTGGGCTGTCGGATGGGATGCAGATTCTGCGCATCCACACTGGGTGGCTTGGTGAGATCGCTTACTGCCGCTGAGATCTTAGAACAGATATATTGTATCGAACGCGATAATAATGAGCGGATAAGCAGTGTTGTCATAATGGGCATAGGTGAGCCCATGGACAATTATGATGAAGTGGTCCGTTTTGTCCGAATGATCACTGATGAAAAGGGTGTAAACTTAAGCGGGAGAAATATCACTATATCATCCTGCGGCCTGGTGCCCATGATAAAGAAACTTGCGGAGGAGGGACTTAAGGTCACACTGGCTCTTTCGCTTCATGCAGTAACGGATGAAAAACGAAAAGAGATAATGCCCGTGGCAAATAAGTATTCCATCGCGGAATTGATGGATGCTGTGGATTATTTTTTTGATAAGACGGGAAGAAGAGTTACCTTTGAATATGCACTGATCGCAGGAGTTAATGATACAGATCGTGATGTAAACGGCCTGGCCGGACTTGCAGGTCCGAGAAAATGTCATGTTAATCTCATCCCGGTAAACCCCGTGACAGAGCGGGGGCTTAAGGAACCTGACAGAACAAGTGTTCTGAATTTCAAAAATAAACTTGAAAAAAAGGGAATAAATGCTACTATTAGAAGGGAATTGGGCCGGGATATCGACGGTGCCTGCGGTCAGTTGAGGCGCAGACATTCAGATCCCGCAGTGTGAGGAGCGGACACTCGTTCATGAAGGTTACATCTTATTCCGTAACAGATGTCGGGAGACAGCGAAATCAGAATCAGGATTATGTGTTTTCGTCGGAGATGCCCATAGGGCCTCTTCCTAATCTCTTTATAGTTGCGGACGGAATGGGCGGACACAAGGCCGGAGAGTTCGCATCCAAATCTGCAGTCGAAACCATTGTCAATGAGGTTAATTCCTCAAAAGAAACAAAGACGGTAAAAGTTCTTTCACAGGCGATCGCTGCTGCGAACAAAAGAGTTCGTGAGCGTTCACTGTCTGATGATATCTTTTCCGGAATGGGAACGACACTTGTAGCATGCTGTTTCGAAGACGACTGTATGACAGTTGCCAATATCGGAGACAGCAGGCTTTATATTGCTGACGGAAAGGGGATCCGTCAGGTTACAACAGATCATTCGCTTGTAGAGGAAATGGTTAAGATGGGTGAGCTTCAGCGCAAGGATGCGAGACTTCACCCTGAGAAGAATATCATTACCAGGGCGGTCGGCGTTATGGATAGTGTAGACGCTGACTTTTTTGAAGTTGATGATCTGCATGACGGCGACGTGGTGCTTATGTGCTCGGATGGTCTGTCAAACATGCTCGAAGATAATGAAATGGCTGGGATCATTTCAGGAGTGGGAACGCTTGAAGATAAGGGACAGAGACTGGTTGCTGCCGCGAATATGAACGGTGGCAAGGATAATATAGCCGTAGTCCTGATCCGGGTTAATGTTGAGAGGAAGTCATGATCAAAATCGGAATGATGGTCGCTGACCGTTACGAGGTACTTGAAAAGATTGGCGCAGGCGGAATGAGCGATGTTTATCGCGCCAAGGATCATAAGCTGAACAGATTTGTAGCGATCAAGGTTCTTAAGCAGGAATTCGCTGAGAATACAGAGTTTCGTTCTAAATTCCGCATGGAAGCCCAGGCGGCAGCAGGCCTCATGCACCCTAATATCGTCAATGTATACGATGTCGGAGAAGAGAGCGGCTTCAGCTATATCGTTATGGAGCTTGTAGAGGGTATCACTCTCAAGAAGTATATCGAGAAGAAAGCAAGGCTTTCCGTTAAGGAAGCTGTCAGCATAGCTATTCAGGTGGGGCACGGTATCGAAGCTGCCCACAAGAATCATATCATTCACAGGGATATCAAACCCCAGAATATCATTATCAGTAAAGACGGTAAGGTTAAGGTTACGGATTTCGGTATAGCCAAGGCCGCTACCAGCAATACTATCACTTCCAATGTAATGGGAAGCGTGCATTATACCTCTCCCGAACAGGTCAGAGGCGGTTTTTCCGATGAGAAGAGCGATATCTATTCATTGGGTATCACGCTTTTTGAGATGCTTACGGGACGTGTCCCTTATAACGGCGAGACCACTGTTGCGGTAGCTATCCAGCATATCCAGGAACCCATGCCTTCTCCCAGACAGTTTGTTCCCGAGATACCTGTATCTGTCGAGAAGATAGTTCTTAAATGTACACAGAAGAAACCGGACAGAAGATATCAGTCTGCCACGGAGCTTATTGAGGATCTTAAGAAATCGCTCATCAGTCCCGATGAGGATTTCGTAAAGCTTGATACCGATGAGATCGTCGGCGTGACCAGAAGAGTTACCGATGATGAGATGCGTGTCATCAAGGACAGCCTCCATAAAGAAAATGAAGAAGGTAAGAGAAATACGGGAGAAATGCCTCTTAAATCCGATCGTCGTACAGGCAGTATGAGAGAAGCTGCTCCCGAATACGAGGAAGAGACGTATTCAAGACCCAGGAAGTCTTCAGGAACAAACAGTAAAAACGGAAACAAGAAGTCTTCCGGAAGTAAGAATAACAGAAACAAAACATCTGCTGCATCCAGGAATTCCAAGTCCGGACGAAATAACAAGAAGAAGGGGCGTTCATCAGGAAGAGAAAAGGGCCTTGAGCTTATCACGACCATTCTTGTTGTTGCAGCAGCCATAATAGTCGGAGTTATATTTATTTATATAGTAGGAAATGTGCTGGGATTATTCGGAGGCAATAAGAACGGAGATAACGGTAATACAGCCGTGAATACAGGCCTCTTTAATACGGGATCTTCCATGCCCGATGTTGTGGGAATGACACAGGTTGAAGCCGAGGATACCCTGAAGGCACTGGGACTTATCGTAACTGTTGAATATCAGTTCTCGTCCTCAGCCAAGGAAGGAACCGTATTCCTGTCATCTATTATGGAAGGTCAGACTGTTAATTCAGGTGATAAGGTAACTATTTTTGTATCTTCGGGAACGGACGGAGTGCTGGTTCCGGATGTTACAGGTCTTTCTCAGGCAGAGGCTACGGTCAAGCTTTCCGATCCGGGTACCGGCGCGGGATTTAACGTAGAGATCGTTAAGGAGAATTCCGATACTGTTGAGAAGGGAACCGTAATAAGACAGGATCCTGCAGAAGACAGCAGGATTCCCAGAGGATCAACCGTAACACTGTATGTAAGCCTCGGAACCGAGACTGCCGAGGTCTCCATGCCTGATCTTCGCGGAAAAGACGAGGTGGAGGCTATTGAGACTTTAGTCGAGCTTGGACTTGATTATGAGACTCCTGCGGAAGAGCAGTACAGCGATACATATGAACAGGGGCAGGTCTGCTATCAGAACTATTCACCGGGTATTACCATCAGTACCGGCAGCAAGATAGTATATAAAGTTAGTAAGGGACTTGAGCCTGCGGTTTACAGCTGTCATCATACAGTATCTGCTCCGGCCGATTATATCGCAGGAACACCGGCTACTCTTACACTTTTCAAGATGGATACACAGGAAGCTATGTGGTCTGTTACTGCCAATGATTTCCCTCAGGAGATCAATATCAGCGGTATAGACAGTGTTCCATACGGAATGCTTTATGTTACTTATACCGTAAGCACATTGCAGGATGTAACGGATATGGCCGGCAATGTGACACAGCAGGCTGTGACATCACAAAAGACCACCCCCGGAGTCAAGGTGCAGTTCACAAAGGTGCAGTAATATGACCGGAAGGATCATCAGGGGAATCGGCGGATTCTATTATGTGGCTGTGGCATCTTCAGGGATGACGGAAGGACAGCCGGATATTTATGAATGTCACGCAAGAGGAATTTTTCGTAAAGACGGTAAAAAACCTCTTGTCGGAGATTATGTAGAGATAGAGCCTGTTCCCGATGAACATGGTCTCATAGGAAGGATCGAAGGATTTCTTCCCAGAAAAAACGAACTGATCAGACCTGCTGTTTCAAATGTCGATCAGGCTATAGTTGTATTTGCGATCAGATCGCCGGAACCCAGTCTTGTTCTCACGGATAGTTTTATCATCCAGATGATGATGCAGGACATACCGGTGATCTTGTTGTTTAATAAAAAGGATCTGGCAGATAAGGATTATGCTGTGAGTCTGGCCGAAATATATGGAGACTCGGGCGTAAAAGCTTATCCCGTATCTGCAAGAGATGAGGAAGACGTCAGGATGATAAAGGGGATGCTTGACGGCAGGACCAGTATCCTCGCGGGCCCCAGCGGAGTAGGAAAATCAACGCTGCTCAATGCTGTATGTCCCGGAGCTTCCATGGAAACCGGTGAGATCAGTAAAAAGCTCAAAAGGGGAAAGCATACCACCAGACACTCGGAGCTTTTTGCCGTATCGGAGGATACATATCTGATGGATACTCCGGGTTTTTCCGCTTTCGGTGTGCCGGATATGGATCCCGAAGAATTAAAAGTCTATTACAGGGAGTTCTTCCCTTACGAAGGAAGCTGTAGATTCAACGGCTGTTCCCATACACACGAGCCGGACTGCGCCGTAAGACATGCGGTGGATGCCGGTGAAGTCAACCGTAACAGATATGAGAATTATTGTTCTCTCTATGACGAGCTGAGATCACGTAAGCGGTATAGATGACAGTTAGTATATTTTAGTTTCCTGAGATATTTTTTTTTGCACGTTCTTTTGATATACTTTAATATGGCTTGATCATTATACAGAAAATGTTTTCCATCCTGCGGAGGGTGAGTATGGGGATTGCTGGATCTGTTATTTCTAAAAATGCGGAGGCTTTGCTTGATGAACTGATCAGGCATGCCGATATTCTTACTGTTGTCTATTATCCTCAGGAACACAGATATGAAAGCCTGAATTGTCCGGAGATATTCGGCAATATCCCTCAGGCTGCCGATGATTTTCCCAATTGTATTTTTAAATATCTGAATCTTACTCCCGAACACTCGAGAGTTTTTCGTGATACCGTGCTGGCTATAGATAACGGTGAATATTCCGCGGAATGTACCATTGAGATAAAACCCGAAGATGAAAGATTATGGGTAAATACAAAATGGATAGCATTTAAAGATGAGTCCGGTAAAACGGAGTATGCGGTCGTTATCGGCCATGATGTTACGGGAGAGAAGGAGAAAGAACTCCGTTTCGCAAAACTCGTGATGGATAGGGAGAATCTGCAGGGGAAGATCCTTGCGGCTTCATGCTTTAATGTTACAGAAGATCGTACCATAAGACACTCAGTCGGAAACGGTATGGGTACACCTGTCCCTATGGAACTTATCCCGGAGGACATAAGAGAATCCATTGTAAGATGTGAACCCGGAGTTGAGTTACAGAGGGACGAGACCAAGAATGTGCTTTTCTCTGCGGCATCTCAGATACCAGATGAAGCGGAAAGAGATAAATTTGTCCGCATGTGCTGTATGGTGGGAATGAGGGAGGCTTTCCGTGAAGGCAGACTTGAGCAGATTCTGGAATACAGGAGAATGATTAACGGCAGACTTACATGGGTATCAACAAGAGTTGTTCTTATTACCAATCCGGACAGTCATGATATCTATGCATTTTATTATACAAGGGATATCACCGAACAGAAGCAGGATGCTATGGTCATCAATTCGGTGATGCATGAGGGGTGCGATTTTATTTCTCTTATTGATGTGGAAAAGGATAAAGCACACTTTGTATATATATCTGATCGTATGAAGAAAGTTGCTCCGCGTTGGACCAATCCCGGTGGAGTCAGATACGGTAAGGAACTTGAACTTACCATGAAGGAACATCTTTCTCTGGAAAATAATATGAAGCTAAAGGCGATCACTTCCATAAAGTATATTGCAGAGAGACTTGCAGTGAATCCGTTGTTTACAGCAAACTATGACCAGAATGAGGATGGACAGCATGTGTACAAGCAGGTACTGTACAGATGGCTGGATGAGACTCATACAAGTATCATTGCGATCCAGCAGGATGTTACTCAGACTGTTACGGAGAGAATGGAGAGGGATAAGATTGCCGAGGATCTTCAGTTTGATAACCGTATTCTGGAGCAGGCGGCCCTCGAAGCCAATGAATTCCTGGCTGTTATAGATACAGTGGAAGATACCATTTCATTAAAATACGGAACATGGTATGCGAAAGGGATTGAGACTCCTCCGGAGCAGAGAGTTCTTAAGAGAGATACATTATTCAGGATAATCTCTGATAATTTCCTCGGAAATCCAAATGACAGAGATTCTTTTAAGAAGACGTTTGACAAGGATAATATTCATAATGAGCTGATCACCAAGGGTGAAGTTATTTCCGTTATGGACATTCCGATGCCCGGAAGACGTACCCAGAGAAAGCAGTTCAGGATAACGGCTCTTGATAAGGAAGGAAGATATCTGCTCATTGTTAAGACGGACATTACCAAGAGCTATGAAGAAGATATGCATCTGCGTGACGCATTGGATGCAGCTAAGCAGGGAAGCAGAGCCAAGACAGAATTCCTGTCTCATATGAGTCATGACATCCGAACACCTATGAATGCGATACTTGGTTTTTCCGAGTTGCTTATTAGGGATGCGGATGATCCGGAGAAAGTCAAGGAAGAAGCAGAGAAGATAATAAAATCCGGAAAGCATCTGCTCGGCCTTATCAATGACGTTCTCGATATGAGTAAGATCGAATCCGGAAAAGCTCAATTATCCAAAGTCAAGTTCAGACTGGAGGAAACAGTCTCTCTTGTTGACGGTATAATCAGACCTTTAACTGAGGCAAAGGGACAGAGCTTTGAAGTAACATATAATAATGTCTGCCATAAGACTTTTGTTGCCGATGATAACAGACTCCAGCAGGTGCTTTTAAATACATTATCTAATGCTTACAAGTATACCGGTGAAGGCGGACACATCACCATGAACATCAAAGGCAATTATGAAGATGATAAGCTTTATGAGACCGTGATGTTTGAGATATCCGATAACGGTATCGGTATGAGTGAAGAGTATCAGAGGATGCTCTTTGAGCCTTTCAGCAGAGAACGTCAGGAGGGAACGGACAGGACACAGGGAACCGGACTCGGCATGGCTATTACCCATAATATCCTCACACGTATGGGCGGAACCATTTCGGTAAAGAGCGAACTCGGAAAGGGAAGTACTTTCATTATCGCGGTGCCGTTACAGATAGCGGATGATCCTGAAGAACGGCTTATCGATGAACATGAAAATGGAAAAGATTCGGAAGAGATTAACGACGAGATCTTTAAGGGCATGCGAGTCATGGTGGTTGAAGATAATGAGCTTAATGCAGAGATCATCTGTGAGATACTCAGTATTCAGGGAGCCGAAGTGACTCTTGCCGGCGACGGAAATGTTGCTCTTGAGACATTCAAAACATCGGAACCCGGAAGCTTTGATCTGATACTTATGGATATACAGATGCCTGTAATGAACGGATATGAATCGGCAAGAGCTATACGTGCGATCTCGCATTATGAGTTCATGCCCGTCAAGAGAAGAGATGAAGCGGCATCGATCCCTATCATAGCAATGACCGCAAATGCATTTTCGGAAGATGTTCAGAATGCACTTGCCTCAGGAATGAATGCACATGTTGCAAAACCCCTTAATATGGAAGTGCTGAAAAAGACTGTATCACGCGTTATGAATCAAAATCAGATTCGTGAATGAACGGAGACTTTCTTTGACTGTTCGTGACGTGCTTTGAGAATGCAGCATGAGGCGGCATAGATAACAAGATATTTCGCCACCTGTATGAGCAGATAACAGGAAGCACAATAAAAACTTTCAAAGTTTGTAAGAAGCTCTTCTGAAAAGAATGATGTGAAAAGTCCGACTTCGAAGCTGACTAAGAATGCACTTAAAGTAAAGCCTGTGATAATGAGCCAGATGTCTGCTGACTGTTTTTTCTTAAGTGCGGAGACAGTCATTACACTGAGTATGATATAGCAGATGGCGGCAATGATATCTGTCGGAACAGCCAGATGCCTGTAGAGCATTACGATCTTGTTAGAGAAAAATGCAGGATCGTGTGCTCTTTTTATTTCCGGGTCTATACTGAATGCATCGCTGTCCGGATATTCAGCAAGTGTACCGAGTACTGCTTCATACTGTCTTATCTGCCAGGGGAAACCGGAACCCTGAACATTTTCATCCACATAGCTGTCATGATATATCGACTTATTATAAAGTCTTATGCAGGCGTCCGGGATCTCAGCAAAGATCTCATTTAAGCTCATTCCTTTCATCTGACCTGACAGATGAATCTTTCCGTCTTTTTGCAGACGTCCGTCAGCAAATGCTTCATTTAGTTCATTGTTTACTTTTGCACAGAAATCTGATGCCTTCGCAGCGGTATCGAAATAACCGTTTTGCTGCATGACATATCTGAGCTTCCATATGAGAAGATCGCCTTCGACTTCTTCCGAATTATCATCAAGATCGGTGGATTCTGACATATCATCCCTAAGCAGTGAAAGCGTAGGACTTGCTTCATATGCCATATCCATCATATTTGTTGTGATCCATACTGAAGAGTCATGTTCGGTATCATCAGCGATGGAATATATGGATGTCATCATTTCGGAAAATGATCCTTCTTCTCTGTCATTGATGATCGCCATCCCGTAGTATGCACGGTTGATGCCCCTTAAGATACCGTTGCCTGCGATCAGAATGATGAAAGGAACAGCGATAGCGCAGAAAAGCGGTAGAAGAGTTTTTTTATTGTGAAGTAATATGTCTGCTAAAGATATAAGTTCAATTACGATGATAAATGAAAGTATCCAGAAAGAATCTTCTTTGATATTCCAGAAAAACCATAATGTAAGCCCGCCTGTCAGAGCCCAGGGAAGCAAATGAAAGAAGCGCTCTTTACGTCTGATGAAGATCGCTGTGATACATGCAAAGAGAAGCAGTGTTGTATAAGGGAGTATCGCATTTCTGTAGATACGCTGGCTTATCAATACCGTAAAATGAACGGGGGAGTATAACAGCAGCAGATAAAGAATGAAGCAGAAGTATCTGTTTACAGCTGGTGCGAGAGCTTTGCACATTGCGAAGCATGCTCCTATGGATAAAAGCGCCAGCCCGAAAGAATAAGGGATAAATATCTTGTTACAGAGTGCGATGAACAATGAATATGAGATCCCTTTGGTAAGAGTCTGGCAATCGTAGACTCCAAGCCAATTGCCGTCAAGGATAGAGAATGCGTGATCCATAAGAAGTGCATCATCGCTTACCTGACTCGGCGCTACGAAAAGAGGAGTACGCAGGTAAAGGCCGATACGTAAAATTGTAAAGAGTGCAAGGATACAGTAGATAACCGCATCCGTATAATTTTTTTGTGAGCTTAAAAAAACGGTGAACTTTTCATTGATTTTCATTGCCACATTGTATCACAGAAGAACTTGAAATAAAAATTTTTTGTAACGAAAAATTAAGGTGACTGCAGGTTTCTTATGCTATAATTCTTGCTGAATTTATTTATGAGGGAGAGTGGAAAATGGATAATGGAATACCGCATATGAAGTATAATGCTGCGGGACAGGGCGTTACGCTTCACTGTCCGGGATGTGCCGCCGCACTGGTGTATGATCCGGTGTCAGGCAAAATGCTGTGCGAGAGCTGCGGCAGTACGTATACCACGGCTGAACTTGAATATGAGAATCGTTACAGAGTAGATGAAGACGATGTGATGGAATGTAATGTCTACACATGTCGTTCCTGTGGCGCCGAGCTCAATGTTAGTGACAATACATGTTCAACATTCTGCGCTTTCTGCGGACAGCCGACGGTAGTATTCGATCGTGTTGCTACCATGAAGAAGCCTCAGCTCATCATACCTTTTGAGGTGACAAAAGAGCAGGCAGTGGCTCATTTAAGAGTTAAAGTCAATGACGGTAAATTTGTTCCAAAGGAAGTAAAAGAGTTTTCTATAGACCGTGTATCGGGGATCTACGTGCCTTTCTGGCTTTTCGATATGGACTATTCCGACAAACAGCTTTTATCCGGTGAAGTAAAAAGCGGTAAGAGTACCTATACATATTATTATTACAGAGAAGGGGAAACCAATTTCAGCAATATGACACTGGATGCATCAAGGCAGTTAAATGATGAATCATCCAGACGTCTTGAGCCTTATACCACGCAGGCGCTGCGTCCCTTTAAAGCGGACTATCTTTCGGGATTCTACGCCGACAGGTATGATGTGGATTCTTATGAGCTGCAGGGGAGCGCTGTAAGAAGAGCGGCTGAACTTTTCAATCGTGAGATTGAACTTGATGTTGAAACGACAGGGGCAAAAAAGGTAAAGATCATAAGACATGATCCGAAATTCCAAATAAATGGTGTCAAATATGCGATGCTCCCTGCCTGGTTTTTAACTTTCAGATATAAAGATGTTCCGTATACGATGCTTGTTAACGGTCAGACAGGTAAGATAGTGGGAGGACTTCCGTATGAAAAGACACCGCTTATCCTTTTATTTACCCTGATCTTCGCGATAGTAGCGCCTATAGCAGCCTTTATCTATAATGTTGTGGACTTAGATGATGGCAAAAGGCTTCTGGGGCTTATGATCGCCGGAAGCGCGATCGCTTTTGCAAAGGCTGTCAAGAATCTCAAAGATGTTGAAAAGAGCAGGCGGCTTTCAAGTGAAGCTGATATAGCCAATTATTCAAAGAACAGATAGGAGGAGAGAAAAATGTCAGTATTGGCGATCATATTGGGAATATTCACCGGCGTAAGCGTAGCATTGTTTATCGTATCCGATCTGTTAAAGAGGTCAAACGACCTGGGAAACAGTGAAGCAAAGATTTATGATTTCACTGATTCGTATGTACATTTTAGCTGCAGAATGAACCGGGTAAATAAAAACGAATTCTATTTTTAGAGGACGGATTCGACAATGTTAACAAAAAGGTGTATAGTGTTACTGTTTACATAAGTTGTTAACATAAGGAGGTTTTTTTAAATATGAAAAATGTTGCAACAAAAAAAGGATTAAAGACATATGCGGTAGTAATGCTGCTTGCATGCATGGCTGCCATATTAGTGATAATGGGTGGATTTTCTCCCATTAAGGCAAATGCCGGAACACTTGTAGCGGGAACAGTTAATTCCAAGAGCACGGAGACACTTCTGTATCTCGATACAACAGGCGGACAGATGCAGATCAAGTTTGATGACAAGACAGATTTTACAAAGTGCCCTGTTCTTGTATCCGGATCTGCCGTAACGGTTGATGTTTACAACGGAGGAGACGGATATCTTCATGCAGCATCTGTTTCTCTTTCAAAGAGCATCGCAACCGTAGACAGAAATAAGACCACAACCGTAACAGGTAAGATCGCAGACGGAACAACAGATTCCGTTCTTAAGCTCAGCACAACAGGCGGAATGATGACTCTCAAGATCGATGATACTTCCGATTTCTCAAAGTGCCGCATCCTCAAGAAAGATAAGGAGATCACAGTTCTTCTCGGATATGGTTCCGATGCATACTGGCATGTTTTAACAGCATCATCTGCAGAGACAGGCGTTCAGACAGTTAATACCATCAACGGTGTTAATATGCCGGTCGTTACGGGAACGGTTAACGGAAGCAGCAATGCGGAATATCTCAATATCGATACCACTGCAGGTACAATGATCCTGAGGCTTGACTCATCCACAGATATCAGCGAATGCGGATATATCTACAAGGGTCAGACAGTATATGCGACCATCTATCTCGGAACTGATTCTTACCTTCATGTAGCCAAGCTTGCAAACGGATCCGGAACAAAGGATACTACATCATATACTCTCGGTGGTCAGGTGCTTACAGTTCAGGGTAAGACAACATCCGATTCAACACCGAATATGATACAGCTTTCAACACCTCAGGGAACCATGAAGATCAAGATTGACGGTTCCACCAAGATGACAAACAACAAAGTCATCACGGTTGATACATTCCTTACAATCGATGTTCAGGGAGGAAGCGACGGATATCTCCACGCACTTAAGGTTACAAGAGGCTGATAATTAACGATCGAATCAAGGTCTTCTCTGAAAAGAGAAGGCCTTTTTCATAGTATGGCCCACGGCGTGTACGTCAAGATCATGATGGAACGGAGCCGGGCAGGCAATCAAAACATAGGGAAGTAAAAAAGAATGGAAGTCAGTATTTATCACATCGGAGAGCTGTATCTCTATGACTATTACTGCAACGAAGGTGAATATGAGCTGAGCAGCATGGATAAAGCATCGGAGTATTTCGAAAAGGGCAGGGCTCTTGAAGGGAAAGAAGACTATGCCGGTGCTTTGATGGAATATAAATCCGCGCATGAAGAAAATCCTGTCAGATATGATATCTATTCGGGGATGATCAGATGCTATAAGCATGCGGAGAATCTTGATGAGATAGAAAGGTTGGCCGAAGAAAGCTATAAATTCGCTTGTACCAGATCCGAACTGGCGGATTATTACAGGAATCGCGCATTTTTATATCTGCAAAGATATAAGCCTGATACGGCAGCAGCTCTTTATTCTTACAGCAGGCTTATCTGTGACAGTGAGCTTGCAAAGTCGGAGATCAGATATCTTGAAAAGGCTATGGGCAGGAAAATGGAAGAGAAGGATCCTGCAGTTCTCTTGAAAATCCTGGAAGAAGAAGGGATTCCGACAGCTGCGGATAACGTTTCTCTGGCGCTTCTCGTTAAGGCGGCCGATGAGGCGGCTGAAAAGGGAGCATACGGTCAGGCACTGGATTGCCTGGAGATGGTCTATGATCTTACTGAGGATGAGGGTGTCATGGCAAAGATGGAGACCGTAAAAGCCAGAATGGGTACAGGTGATAAAGTCTAAAAAATAGCGAAGAAAACTGAACATGATCTTTATTGGGGGGAGAAAGCTCAAAAACGGAGAGCGGAAAAAACTATATGATTGTATGCGGTTAAGTGCTTGTAAAATCCGATGCTTTCGGTGTATTATATAGCCTGAAAACGTTATTTTTTTGATCCATAAGGAGGAACCACTTTGGCACAGCAGAGAAAACCTTTAGTAACAAACATTTTTACGGCAGATCCTTCTGCACATGTTTTCAATGACAAGATATATGTTTATCCTTCTCATGATATCCCCCACAACGGTGAGGATGATGATGAAGGAAGCGAATATATGATGGAAGACTACCACATCCTTTCAATGGATAACCCGGATGCGGAATGCGTTGATAACGGTGAAGCTCTTCACATGAAGGACGTTCCGTGGGTTAGCAAGCAGATGTGGGCTCCCGATGCGGTTTGCAAGGACGGAAAGTATTATCTCTACTTCCCCGCAAGAGATAAGGAAGGAATCTTCAGGATCGGTGTTGCTGTCAGCGACAGCCCTGTAGGACCTTTCAAGGCAGAGCCTGATTATATAAAGGGAACATACAGTATCGATCCTGCAACATTCATGGATGATGACGGAAGAGTATATATGTACAACGGCGGTCTTTGGGGCGGTCAGCTTGAAAAGTGGAAGACCGGAACTTTTGATCCCGAAGGCGGAGAACCTGCAAAGGATGAGCCTGCTGTAGGACCTTTATGTGCTGAGCTTGCAGATAACATGAAGGAGCTTAAGAGTGATTATGTTCACATCAAGATCCTTGATGAGAACGGTGAAGAGATCAAGGCAGGAGACGAGGAGAGAAGATACTTCGAAGGCCCCTGGATGCATAAGTACAACGGTACTTACTATCTCTCATATTCAACAGGTACAACACACTATATCGTTTATGCAACATCCAAGAGCCCTATGGGACCTTTCACATACAGAGGCAGGATCCTTGAACCTGTTATCGGATGGACAACACATCATTCCATCATCGAATATCATGGAAAGTGGTATCTCTTCTATCATGATTGTGAGCTTTCCGAGGGAATCAACCACAGACGTTGCGTAAAGTTCACAGAGCTTAAATACAATGAGGACGGTACCATCGTTACTATCAAGCCTTACGAAGACTGAAAATAATAATTGATCAAACAAAGACTTCGGAGTGTGTCGGGGAGTGATCCCTCGCTCCGGAGTCTTTTTTATTGGGGTGTGGGCAATGATCTTACTTTTTGATGTGATATTGAGGCGCAGACAGATTTAAAAAATAAAAATATTACGTTATAATTCAACAATATGATCCAGAAAATCCGCAACAGCATATTGCTTAAGTTGGTCTGTATTGTCCTGATAATACTTATCGTGCTTTCAGGTACTTTATATACATCTTATCTGTATGTAAGACAGACCACGCAAAACTATGCGGAAGGTCTGGCGGAAAGTCTTCTCAGACAGTCTGACAATGCCATCAGTCTGTATGAAGAGAATCTCAGATATAATGCAGAATCGCTTTACAGATCCATTGTAATGTATGACCTTACCGAGGATGAAAAGGAAATACGTGAAGCAAGGATCTCGTCTTATTATTCCCAGATAGCTTATAAAAACAGAGAGATCGCCGCAGCGGTATTTTACGATAATGATATGAATATTGTGGTATCGCTCGGAAAAGTGACGGATATGCCTGAAAAGCAAAAATATCTGCGAACGGGTGAAGACCTGAATGCAGATAAATATTTTGCCGACAGCGATGAGTATTATTATGCATTTTACTATCCCATATATGACGGCGCGGGGGACAGTCCCAATCAGCTTGGTATGTGTGTATTTTTCCTGGAGCCTTGGAGGATAGACGGAACACTGAAGAATATCTTAAATGAGTATGTTGTTGCGATGCAGCTCAGTGATTCAAATAAGCTGGATCTGTCATTTCATAAATTCGGGGATATCCCTTCGGATCTTGGAATGGAAGATCTGAAGAATGATAAGGATTATGTTTACAGGGAAGGCAACTGGCAAAACGGTATCAGGATCTCTCTTGCGGTATCGGTATCCGGTAATACGGCGGGAAGCGGTGCTATAAGGAAGATGATATTGGTCGCTTCAGTTCTCATACTGTTGCTCTTGGCTATCATAATAATTTTCTCTTACTCTCAGATGGCCAAGCCGATACATGCCATAGACAGATTTATCGGAGATTCCATCAAACATCCGGAACGCAGACTTAATCTCAACAGGACCGACGAGATCGGTACTGTTGCAGCCAGCCTTGATCGCATGCTTGATGAGAACCAGCGCATGATCGAAGAGATCAAGGACAGCAAGATCAGACTTTATGAAACAGAACTGGCGCAGCAGAAGATGGAGATACTGGCATATCGAAATCAGATAAATCCACACTTTTTGTATAATACTCTTTCATGCATGCGTGACATGGCGCTTATCAATGATGAAAATGATATCGCTGAAATGGCGATGGCGCTTTCCGATATATTCAGATATGCCGTGAAGGGAAGTAATATCGTAACTGTAAGTGATGAAGTCTCTTATATCGGGAAGTTTGCAAGGATCATCGAATACCGTTTCATGGGTAAGATAATGATCAATGTTGATGCGGATGAGGAGGCTCTTGATAAACCGATGATAAGATTCTTCCTTCAGCCTCTTGTTGAGAATTCCGTATTCCACGGTCTAGAGAGCAAGATGGATGCAGGCTTCGTAAATGTTACGATCAAAGATGTTGACGGAAGACTTAAAATGGCTGTTGAAGATAACGGTCTCGGAATGGATGAAGAAACTCTGAAGAAACTGAAGGAAGATATCAAGGATCCTCACGAGAATACGGGGATAGGATTATCCAATATCGTACAGAGATTAAAACTTTTTTACGGTGATGATTATACGATCAAAGTAAGAAGCCAGGTAGATAAAGGAACCGTGATATGGATATCTGTTCCTGACCATATCAGAGAGCACGGTTAGAGTAAGTAAAGGGGTTGCAGGATGATAAACGTATATATAGCAGATGATGAAGTCTGGATAACACTGGGATTAAAGAAGCTTCTTGAGAAGCTGGATATGGATGTGTATATAGTCGGTACAGCCAATAACGGACTCACTGCAAAAGAGGAGATAGAACTGTTTAAACCCGATGTGGTATTTACCGATATCAGGATGCCGGGGCTTACGGGACTTGAGCTTCTCCAGTCTGTATCAGAATCGGCACCGGATACGAAGGTTGTAATGATATCAGGGTATGCGGATTTTTCTTATGCCCGTGAGGCTATACAGCATCATGCTTATGATTATCTGTTGAAACCGATAAAGGAAGAGGAACTTGCCAGAGTTATGATGTCTATCATAAATGAACGTGGCGAGGAAAAGACTGAGAAGAGTGATGAGCCTTCCTTTGACAGAGTTATCGATAATGTTATATCCGAGATACGTGAGCATTATACGGAAGATATCTCACTTACTTCTCTTGCGACAAAATACAATCTCAGTATGGCAAGACTGAGTGAGATGATAAAAGAAAATCTTAAAGTTAATTTTTCGGATTATATAGCATCTCTGCGTATTCAGCGTGCAAAGGAACTTCTTCGCGATGAAAGTATTTCTATTCAGGAGATCGCAGAGATAGTGGGATATAATGATTATTTCTATTTCACAAAAGTGTTCAAAAAAGTCGAAGGAATATCTCCCAGTAAATATAGAAAATCCATATAGTTTTATATGTTAAATTTTTTGATGATGGAAGATTTTACCAATTCCCCGAAAATTTTCCATATTTACTTGGCAATAATAGCTATATGATGATGTCATAGAGAGCTCCCTTAAATGTTGTTAAGTAGCTATGGTATGTATGGGTAATATGTCAGGAGGTTATGTTTCATGAAGAAGAAACTCACTTGTTTATTGCTGAGTGCAGTGATGTCTCTTTCAATGCTGGCCGGCTGTGCAGGAGGAAGTACTCCCGCAGGAAACGGTGGCGCGGCACCTGCAGCAGGTGGTGATACAACTGCTGCAAAAGCAGATGATACTATCAAGATCGGTGTTTCGATCTGGAGTTCAACCGATGTACTCGGTTCACAGTGTAAGATGATCATAGATGAAGCTGCAGACGCTCTCGGAGTTCAGGTTCAGTATGTTGATCAGGGCCACGTATCCGAGAAGGTTACTGCTTCTGTAGAACAGCTTTGTGCTGCAGGATGCGACGGTATCATCATCTGTAACTCTTCCGATACCGAGATGGCTTCTGCTATCAAGACATGTAACGATAACGGTGTTTATCTTGCTCAGTTCTTCCGTATCATCAATTCGGAGACAAGTGCGGATATCTATAAAGCAGCTGTTGATTCGCCCTACTATGTAGGTGCGGTTCACGAAAACGAGCCTGAGAACGGCGAGAAGCTTGTTCAGATCCTTCTTGATAAGGGCGACAGAAATATCGGTCTTATCGGTTGGGAACAGGGTGATGCTACATGGCTCGGAAGATGGGAAGGCTACAAGGCTGGTGTAGAAAAGTGGAACAGTGCTCATCCCGATGATCCCGCTGTTCTCTCAGAGCCTCAGTATGCAGGAACATCCTCAGAAGGCGGTTCTAAGGCTGCAGAAGCCCTTATGAGTGCTAATCCCGATCTTGACGCCATCATCCCTGCAGGTGGCGGCGGAGATCCTCTCCAGGGTGCTATAGCAGCTGTAGAGCGTGCCGGTAAGACTCAGGATATCGACATCGTATCAACAGACTTCCTTCCTGATCTTGGAGAAAGAATCGCCAACGGTTCAATGGCAGGTGAGTCAGGCGGACATTACTGCGATCCTCTCTTCGCATTCATGGCAGTATACAATGCTGTTAAGGGCGACTACAAGGATTTCGGTGGCAAGTTCGAAGATATCAACTTCCCTTATCTCTATGTAGCGTCTCCTGATGACTATGCAGCATATGAGAAGTACTTCGTTGATAAGCTTCCGTATACAAAGGATGAACTTGTAGAGATGTCAAAGCTCGATATGGAAGGCTTAAAGGCTAAGGCTGCAGCTCTTTCAATCGAAGATGCCAAGGCTCGCTCAGGCGAATGATAAGCCCGTAAGAAATAATTTTATAGAATAATTCCAAACCATGGAGCCGGTATCGCACGGCGGTACCGGCTCTAACTATATCCAGAGGTGAAGAGTTTATGAAAGCATCGAATGAGATGACGGGGAAAAAGCTGTCAGCGAAGACCAAAGGTTACCTGCTCCTTTTTCTCATGGTTATAGTATCCTGGGGTATCTTTAAAGTGATAACTCCAAATAATTTCGGATCTGCCAAGAATATGATGAGCTATTTTGAAGCATCACTTCTTGCGGCCGTGGGCGCAGTGGGCTTCTACTTCGTAATGGTAATGGGAATGTTTGATTTCTCCATTGGCGCCAATATAATTCTTTCCGCAATCGTCGGATGTGTATTTGCCAATCGTTTCGGCATGGGATATGTGGGACTTGTAGTGGGAGCTATCCTTACCGGAGCACTTGTAGGTTTTCTGAACGGAGCCTTTTACGTGAAATTAAGGATACCGTCAATGATCGTAACTACGGGTCTTGCACTTATATATGAATCTGTTGCCAATTATATTGCGGGCGGAGTGGAGCAGACGCTTCCTTCGGGACTCAGAGCATTCGGTCAGATGCCCGGCAATATCATACTTGCGGTATGTGCATTCGCCATCGCTTATCTTCTTCTTAACTATACAAAGATAGGAACATATACATATGCGATCGGCAGCAATGAGTTTGTTGCAAAAAACATGGGTATCAAAGTAAATGCATATAAGATACTGGCATTTGTCATAAGCGGAGCTTTTCTCGGTATCATGGCAGTGCTTACCATCAGTTACGGATCTTCAATGGTTGCAGTAACAGGCATGGCATCCATGAGCCGTAACTTCATCCCCACCATGGGATGCTTCTTCGGTCTGGCATTTAAGAAATATGGTATGCCTATCGCAGCCATCATCATAGGAGAGTTTGTGATCAATATCATTTTCTTCGGATTCATCGCGCTCGGTGCACCGACTGCTATTCAGGACGTTATCACAGGCTTCGCCCTTCTTATTATCGTAATGCTTACTACCAAGGTCGCTAAAGGCGAGATAGTGAAATAAGGGGGACAGACGATGAGTGAGATAAGATTACAGGTTAATGATATATGTAAATACTTCGGTATCACCAAGGCTCTCGAGCATGTTTCCTTCAATATCGGGAAGGGCGAGGTTCACGCTCTTATTGGCGAGAACGGTTCCGGAAAATCGACACTTACCAATTCACTTGCAGGTATTTATCAGAAGGATTCCGGAACTTTTATCCTTGATGGTAAGGAAGTAAATCCTGCCAATCAGGTGGAAGCCAACAATGAAGGTATATCCATAATCGTTCAGGAGCTGGGTACGCTGGACGGACTTACCGTGGCGGAAAATATCTTCCTCGGTCATGAAGATAAGTTCGTTAAGTGCGGTATCAAGAATACAAATGCCATGAACCGCAAGGCTACGGAGCTTTTGAAGCAGTATGGTTTTGATCGCATCAAAGCAGCGGACATGATCGAGAATTATAATTTCGAAGACAGAAAGTTAGTGGAGATCGTTAAGGCTACATATTTTAAACCAAAGATCCTTGTTATAGACGAGACTACCACTGCGCTTTCAGGTGAGGGTCGAGAAGAATTATATAAGCACATGAATCGCATCAGGGAAGAGGGCGATACTGTTATCTTCATTTCCCACGATCTCCCGGAGATACTGCGTCTGTCCGATACCATCACGGTACTCAGAGACGGTGTCTATATCGATACCATCAAGAGCAGCGATATAGATGAGGAAGGCTTAAAGAAGCTGATGGTAGGAAGAGAAGTTTCCGGAAAGTATTACCGTTCGGATTACGGAGAACCTATATCGGATGAAGTCGTGCTGAAGGTGGAAAATGTAACTGTTCCCGGACTGATCTCGGATATCAGCTTTGATCTTCATAAAGGCGAGATACTTGGTTTCGGAGGACTTTCCGAATCGGGTATGCATGAAGTCGGTAAAGCATGTTTCGGTGCATCATTTGACAGAGAAGGAAAGGTCACTCTTGCAGACGGAACTGAGATAAATGATATACCTGCAGCGATCTCGCACAGCATCGCTTATACATCAAAGGATCGTGATAATGAGTCTCTTGTTATGAATCAGAGTATCAGAGACAATATCTGCCTGCCGTCGTTGGATAAGCTTTCGAATAAGGCAAAGATGTTAAGTGACAAAAAGCTTCATGGGTTTGCGGAAACTCACGCAAAAACAATGTCGACAAAGATGCAGAGTGTGGATCAGTTTGTTTCCAATCTGTCCGGTGGAAATAAGCAAAAGGTCGTGCTGGCGCGCTGGATAGGAAAGGATTCGGATATCCTTGTTCTGGACAGCCCGACCAGAGGAATCGACGTTAAGGTTAAACAGGATATATATCAGCTCATGGATAAGATGCGTAAAGAAGGCAAATCCATCATTATGATCTCGGAAGAGCTGATGGAGCTTATCGGAATGTGTGACAGGATCATCATCATGAAAGACGGCAGGATAAACGGCGAGCTTATGCGTGATGAGAATATGGATGAGAATGTTCTCATCTCCAAGATGGTATAAGGAGGCGTGATCATGAGCAATCAGGGTAATGCAGAAGCCGTTAAAGGCTTGTTGTTAAAAAAACAGTCACGGATAAATATGATCCGATCGGCACTTCCCATCATAGGGCTTGTGGCAGTATGTATCATATTTAACATATTAACAGACGGAAATATGTGGAACAGCAGAAAGCTGATACTCAATCAGGTATATGTTGTACTGATATCCACGGTAGGTGTTTTCTTTATCATGAGTATGGGCGGACTGGATTTTTCCCAGGGTTCCATAATGGGTATTTCATCCATAGTAGTGTGTCTCCTGTCGGGAGTAAATATGTTCCTCGCCGTGATAGGCGGTATCGTGGCAGGCGCTGCGATCGGCGCTTTTAACGGATACTTCTACGTAAACAGAAAGATCAAATCGTTCATAGTTACCATATGTACGATGTTCTTATTCAGAGGATTCATAAAGTATATGGCATCCAATTCGCCTGTGGCTGCGAGCATGAAAGTATATGATTACGATACGACACCGATCAAGCTTGGTATCACGATACTTGTTCTGGCTGTTGGTTTCATAGCATTTCGTTTTACCAGATTCGGTATAGATCTGAAGGCCATAGGTGCAGGGGAGAAAGCGGCCAAATTTGCAGGTATCAGAACAGACAGAGTGAAGTTCCTCATATATGTTCTGGCAGGTGCGATAACAGGACTTGCAGCATTTGTTAATATCGTTAAGAACGGATCGGCTACAGCCAATGCCGGTAATCAGCTTGAGACTCAGATGCTCATCGCGCTGGTACTGGGAGGTATGCCCATATCCGGAGGTGCTAAAGTAAGATTTGAAAATGTCATAGTAGGTTCACTCCTTTATATCGTCTTAACTAACGGACTTATAATGATGGGACTTACGCCGCAGGCAATGCAGCTGATACAGGGAATCATCTTCCTTATCTTCGTTGCCATATTTGCCGACAGACAAAGCATTTCGGTCATCAAATAAGTCTCCAACCCCACTCCAAATCCCTCCATCCCATCAGCACGGGATGGGGGGATTTTTATTATTTTTTTCCGGGAAATACGGGTTTTCCCGAAAAGCCCGATAAACAGGCGCTTTTGCTGATTTTTAAGAATTAAATAAAAAAATTATATATTACGATATTTTGGTTGAAAAATGCTCGTAAGTGCAGTAAAATCAATGTGTCAGGGTTATAGTGACCCCGAAAACTATTTGTGGAGGAGACAAAACAAAATGAACAAGACAGAATTTGTTGAAGCAATCGCAAAAGAAACAGGACTTACAAAGAAGGATGCTGAAGCTGCAGTTAATGCTTACAACGCTACAGTAACCAAGGCTCTCAAGAAGGGTGACAAGGTTGCATTCGTTGGTTTCGGTACTTTCGAAGTTGGCAAGCGTGCTGCTCGTACAGGACGTAACCCTCAGACAGGTGCTACAATCAAGATCAAGGCATCTAAGGCTCCTAAGTTCAAGGCTGGTAAGGCTCTTAAGGACGCTGTAAACAAGAAATGATCTGAATAAGATTAAAAAAAGCTGTTACCGTTTCGGTAACAGCTTTTTTTAGGTTATTTAAGGGAGTCCTTTTAGCGGACTCCGTTTTCAAGACCTTCAACGGGGAGACCGCTCAGATATTCTTCACTTAATTTCGTGAGGGTTCCGTCGGCTTCCATTTCCAGATATACTTCCGAGAATGCTTTGGCAAGAGCTTCACCTTCGTCATTCTTTCTGAATACGCTGTAAACATAGTCGGAAGCAAGAGGTTCACCGATATGCTTTAAGCTGCCTTCCTTACCGGTTTCCTTAAGGATATTGTCAACTGTATCCCAGACGGCCAGGAATCCGTCAGAGTGACCTGCAAGCACGTTTTCGATAGAAGTCTGAGGATTTCCTTCGAAGTAGACAAACTTGATATTGTTGTCGATAAGGAACTGCTCGTAAAGCTCGCCGGCTTCACATGTGAAGGTAAGTCCTTCGTCGATAACATCCTGAACTGTTTCAGCAGGCTCGTCAGCTCTTACAACCATGTAATTGTCATTCTTGTAGTAGGGGGCATTGCTGAAGTAGAACTTTTCTTCTCTCTCATCAGAACGGTAGATCTGAGCTGCCACCATCTGAACTCTTCCGGATTCAAGGGCGGGGAGGAGAGCGGCCCATTCATAAGCTTCGAATTTTCCTTCGATGCCAAGTCTCCTGCATGCTTCGAGTGTTACTGCGACGTCGAATCCTGTGATATTTCCGTCTGCATCTACGTAGTCAAAGGGAGCCCAGTCAGGCATGCATCCTATGACGATACTATCCGGAAGAGCGGGATCCTTTGATGTTGTATCCGTAGCCGACTCTGTGGCTGATTCAGTGGCATCAGCCTGAGTCGTATCCGTAGCTGCAGAACCGGTACCGGTTTCAGGTGCGGGCTGTGAACCGTTTTGAGTAGCGCATCCTGAGAGTAAGGACGCGGTAACTGCTGTCAAAGTAAGTCCTGTTGTGATTTTCTTGATGATCTGTGCTTTCATAATTTCTCCTTTTTATTATGCCTTTCGGCTGATTTATGATGTTTTCCTGTTCTCTATGAGATTCAGAAATTTACAGGTTCTGATATTATGGGGATTGTAGAGTACATCTTTAGGCTTACCGTCTTCGCAGACAACACCGTTATCCATGAAGACTATGCGGTCTGCAATATTTTTTGCAAATCCCACTTCATGTGTTACCACCAGCATGGTCACTCCTTCGGAGGCAATCTGTTCCATGACGCTGAGTACTTCGTTAACCATTTCCGGATCAAGTGCCGAAGTGGGTTCGTCAAAGAGGATGATGTCAGGATTAAGCGCCATTGCTCTGGCGATGGCAACACGCTGCTGCTGTCCGCCGGATAATGAAGAAGGGTATTGCTTTATCCTGTCTTTCATTCCGACTTTTTCAAGATAATTCTCAGCGATCTCTATGGCTTCAGCTTTTGTATGTTTTTTGCATTGAACAAGGCCCTCTGTGACATTTTGAAGGACGTTCATATGCTTGAACAGATTGTAGCCCTGGAACACCATTGCCGAACTGCTTCTGACGTGCTTTACGTCTTCCTTGGTCCAGCGTGATAGTTTAATTATCCTGTCGTTGTAATTCATTATGCCGTCGTCTGCATGTTCAAGATGGTTTATGCAGCGAAGAAGCGTGGATTTTCCGGAACCGCTGGAACCCATGATGACAACTTTTTCGCCTTTTCTGACCTGGAAATCAACTCCTTTTAATACTTCCAGATCCTTGAAGGATTTTTTCAGTCCGTATAATTCAACATATTTTCTCATCAGTTTTCACTCCTTTCGTGCCGTCTGGAGATCTTCTCAACTTTATTGAAGAGCAGCTGGAAGAGTGTGCATATCACCCAGTAGATGATCGCTGCGGCAAGGTATGATTCAAAGTATTTGTATTCTCTTCCACCCAGTATCTTGGCTGCGGCCAGGATCTCAAGAACGGTAGCTGTAAATGCAAGGCTGGTTCCTTTAACAAGATCAACGAAATAGTTTCCAAGGTTGGGAAGCGCATTTGACAGTGCCTGTGGGAAGATGATCCTGCGGAAAGTAGTAAACTTGCTCATTCCGATGGTGTATCCGGCTTCGCTTTGTCCCTTGTCAACGGAAAGTATCGCAGCTCGCATGACTTCGGATATATATGCGCCGTAACACAGAGAGAATACTATGTACATGAAGATAATGGCCGGTATATCATTTACGTTCATGTTCCATCCGTAGCGGTCATTGAATGTATTCAGTACCAGAGGTATACCGTAGTAAAAAACAAGTATCTGAACCATCAAAGGGGTGCCCTTGAAAAAGGAAGTATACAGATGACTTAACGGCGAGAGTACGGGTACTTTTTCTATCTTTATCAGCGCGACTATCAATCCGATGAGACTCGCAAATACAAATGTCACAAGTGTTAATTTGATCGTGTTGGCAAATCCGTCTTTTAATATGATGAGGATAGCCTTAAACATGAAATCCCAGTGCAATATTCCCATTTATATCAACCTGCCTTTTTGCTGACTTCAAAAGCAGACGCTTCAAAAGCCTGCTGTAGATCTCTGATAAGGTCATCCGGATCTTCTGTTCCGATAGATACTCTGACAGTATTGTCGGGGATCCCTGCAAGACCAAGTTCCGAGTCGGTAAGTACTCCGTGTGTTGATCTCTTAGCATTCGCGATCAGCGATTTTGAATCGCCGAGATTAAGCTGATAGCTAAAGAGTTTTACGTTTCTGCAAAGTCTGTAGACTGCTTCTTCACCGCCTTTTATGCCGAAGGAGAATAACTGTCCGACACCCTTGGGGAAGTTCTTTTTTGCAAGCTCTCTGCTCTTATTTCCTTCAAGATAGGGGTAGCTGACCCATTCCACATATTCGCTGTGCGTCAGGAAGTCTACTATCTTTTCAACATTTCTTACTTCCTTGTCTATACGCTCCGATATCGTCTCGAGTCCGAGAAGGAGGATGTATGCATTAAAAGGACTGAGAGCTGCACCGAAGTTAGTGAGATAATCACTTCTTACCTTTGCGCTGAAGGCATCCTTTCCGAACGCTTCAAGGTAGGAACGGTCTCTGCCGTTTAAGTCGCGGAAGGCAATATTCTTTTCCTTAAACTGGGGGAACTTGGGGCTGTCCCAGTCAAATCTTCCGGCATCCACAACCAGCCCGCCGATGGCGGCTCCGTGTCCGCCGATTCCTTTTGTGGCCGAATAGATTACGATGTCTGCTCCGTGCTCTATAGGGTTGAAAAGGTAAGGAGTGGGGATGGTATTATCAACAACCAAAGGTATTCCGTGTTTGTGTGCAAGTTTGGAAAGATTATCGATATCGGAAACAATGGCTGTAGGGTTGCTTACGGATTCAACATATATGAGTTTTGTATCCTCAGTGATCTTTGCTTCAAATTCATCTATGCTTGCGTAGTTGTTTACTTTATCTACATGAAGACCGTATTTGGGAAAGATGGAATCCAGACTGTGGACGATACCTCCGTAAAGCTGTTCGGTGGTAAGCATTCGGCCACCGCCCTCGCTAAGTGAAAGTATCGCGTAAGTGATGGCTGCAACACCTGAGCCTACGGCTACCGCATTCTTTGCTTTGTCGAGAGCTGCGATCCTGTCTTCCAGGACTTTGACCGTTGGGTTGGAGCATCTGCTGTAAACATGACCGTCTGCTACTCCGGCTGCGATATTGTCATAATTCTCGGCGCTTCCTACTGCGTAGGATACGGTTTCATAAATGGGAACCGCCGATGAAAAGTTATGATCTGCGGGATCATATCCGGCTCTGAGTTTTAATGTATCAAAACCAAAATCTTCAAGAGTACTCATTGTTTATTCTCCTTTATGAATGATGTTTACGATTAATTTTTTTGTGCTGTAAAATCATGGTTGAAAAGTATCATAGATAGATTTGGAGCGGAAATATGTTATATGAATAATGGCTCTAAATTATATTTATGATAAAAAACGATGAGGTGAAAACCCAATGTTTTAGCGTGTTTCAGGCAACAAAGCAGGTTGGCATATAAGTCAAAAATATGTAAGAATATAGGGAAAGCGAATAGCTTGAAGTATTGATCGGAGAATAAAGTATGATCATAAAACAGATAATAGCTGACAGACAGGTGGGAGTTTATCCGTCGGATGATTCTGATGCGCCTGTGATCTATATAAATGAATATAATGAAAGCGGAGAAGAATTATTACAGCTCTGCAATGATCAGGGAGTTTTGAAGTTCCATCTGGTAACCGTATCGGATCTTGACTGGAATAACGATCTCTCGCCCTGGCCTTGCGGACCTGTTGTGATGAAGGATCAGAAATTCGGAGGCAGAGCAGAGGAATATATGAAGATCTTCGGATCGAAGATCATGCCATATGCGGAAGGAGAATTGGGGATCGTACCTTCAAGAAGGATACTTGCAGGTTATTCCATGGCGGGACTCTTTGCACTGTATGCAGGCTTTATATCTGACAGATTTGATGACCTTGTATGTGTGTCAGGTTCAGTATGGTTTCCGGGTTTCAGAGATTTCTTTATTGATAATGAGTTCAGGAAGAAGCCTCGGAAAATATATTTCTCTCTTGGGGATAAGGAATCGAAAACAAGAAATCCCGTGCTTCAGACAACAGATGCTGTAATGCGGGAGCTGTCTGATGATTGCACGGGACGTGGTATTAAATCTTTATTTGAGCTAAACCCCGGTAACCATTTCAAAGATTATGCATTTAGAATGGCTAAGGGGATCGAATGGATCATGAGATCATGACCTTATGAATTAGAAGGAAGACTCTTCCAGAAGTCGATTGCTCTCTCTATCCAACCGTCTGCAGCGGAACCTTTTCCTGCGGAAAATCCGTGGCCGGTTCCGGGCACTGTCTCATAATGATGGCGAATACCCTTTGCTTCAAGAGCCTTATGAAGATCTTCCGTTCCTTTGGGATCTACCAGATCGTCAGCCTCTCCGTGTATCAGGAATGTGGGCGGGTAATTATCGCAATTCTTTATCGCATTGAATTCTTCTAAAGATTCTCTGGTGAATCCGTTTCCACCGATCCTTTGAAGCATAACATATGAGAGGTTCTGTTCATAAGCGTCTCCGCTTGCTTTATATTCATCATATAAGATATCTGTGCTGATAACGGGGTAGATCAGGAATAAAGCTTCGGGAGACGGAATATCATAATTCCTGAATCCGCGATTACTGCTTCCGAATACGGAAGTGGCATGTGCACCGGCAGAGAAGCCGCACACGGTATAACTGTTTTTATTAACCGGGAAATCGTGAGCAGTTATAAATTTTACAGCCGCAGCGATATCGTCAACGGGATCGGGAAGAAGTCCGGGAACATTAACCCTGTAGCTTAAAACGAAAGCGTTGATATCTTTTTTGTTGAATTCCATAGCCGATTCAAAACCTTCTGTCCAGGACCAAACCTGAACATAAGCACCGCCGGGAACGAGAAGAACGTAAGGTGCATCCTTCTTACCCGGGAAAAAGAATAAGCGGACATCACCCTTGGAAGGAGTCTCGCGGATATCTTCCTCGCTGTAGATCTTATAATCTCTGTCGCATCCCGCGTCATGGGCATCTTCAAGAGACTGAAGAGCCTGCAGGATGAGGCGGCCGTTTTCAAATGCCATACCGCCAAGAGTCATGGCATCGTAATCCGGCATGGTGTCCCCGTTAACAAATATGTATTTCGAAATCTTATCCTGATAACTGCTTGCTGCAGCCAGTTCCTTAAATGTCATACTGGAATTGAGAGTACTCATCTTTAACCTCCGTGTATAGTTATCATATGCTTGAGCTGATATGATTTAAGCATCGATGTTAATGATTATAACTCTTCGGGGTACTATAATAAAGAAGGTTATAGAATTTAAGGAGGTAAAAGCAACATGAAAAATATAAGATTTTACGAAGCTGAGAAGTACAAGACTGCGGAATATGAGATGGTTGAAAAGAATATTTATAAAACCTTTGAAGTAAATGAGGATGATGAAGATTCACTGGCATTACAAGGTGTCAGTGATAAAGGATTTGCAGATAGTCTCAAAAAGAAAGAAGGGTGGAAGCAGGGAACAGGCGACTTCCTGGAAACTATGCTTGTCCTTACGTACGAGGGTAAAACGTATTACAGGGATATGGATAATGTTGACACCGAGGATGATGTGGTTTTCGAGAATATGAATGATCCCGAGAATCCTAACGAGATCTTTGTTACTTCGATCGTGTTTGAAGCGGAACCGGAATTAGGTGAAAATGAGCCGTCTGATGAAATGATATCCCAGTATCCTCTGGAGGATATCCTGGATGAGTATTATGTTTATGTAAGTGATGATTATCCGGAAAAAAACGCTTCCGATAAGGTGAATTCATATATAGAATTTGCAAGCGAAGATATCGAGGATATCAGAAAGTTATTAGGCATACTTGGAAAGCATGTTTATAATAAGCCAGAAGGCGAGTATGTGATGCTTAAGGTGGAATAAGTTGTTAATGGCCCCCGAGGGGCGGGGATATGGAAGTTATGGCAATTAAATCAATAACAACAGCAGATGTAATGCTTAAAACCGGACGCGATCTGCTTCCAAAAAGTGCTATAGAGGACTTTTTGGAAATCAGATCTATCAATTACAGAAACATACTGGATAAGACTTTGGCGGAATATACCATTGCAGAATGGCTGGTCTGCCTCAAAGAAAAAGTTCTTTTGGAATCATGCCTTCCGTATATTTCGCAAAAGATCGATATTGATCCGCTGACTCCCGGTTTTTTCTATAAAGGAGAAATGCTGTATGATGTGACCGGGATTGATAAACTATTTTGGGAAAAACACCGGGACTGGTTTGAATATTTCAGGATAAAAATACAAATGGTGCTTAATATGATCGAGAACGATCCGGGGATTATAGAGATCCGCCACGAATATATTGCAGCATATAGAAAATTTACAAAAGACTAACAGATTAACCGGAGGGATCATTCTATGCAGACAGATAATAGTGAAATAAAAAAGAAAACCATCAAGACCATGAAAGGGAAAAAGGCTTTTTTTTATCTTTCCCGCTGCAGCTATATATCTCGCTATGAAGGATGTTGATGCGGATATGGCATATGCTGTAATGAAGAAGATCATGGCAGAGAAATCAACCAAAACGGGACAGAATATAGCAAAAGCTGAACATTCTTTTTTGTGAGAATGATATTCATGCATACGGTAATCTTCCGGGACTTAAATTCAGCAGAACAAAAACTATCGGAGCAGGAGATGAACTGTGTGATTTCAAGATGGAATTGGTGAAATGAAATCTTAGATGACAAGACATGGCTGAGATAAAACTCCGCAACCTGTTCGCAGGATTGCGGTTTTTTGTTAAATTGACTGGTAACGTTCGTTAGATTATAATGACTGATAATGGTCTAAGGGAAGATCAATAAGGGGAAGAATGAACAAATGACAAGAAAAAATGCCAGGGAGCCGTTGATTAAAGCGGCGAGAGATCTCTTTTCCGTCAAAGGATATGACGGTACAAGTGTAGATGAGATCGCAGAGTCGATAGGGATAAAGGGACCGACGATCTATAAGTATTTCAAGAATAAAGAGGCTCTTTTAAAAGCGGTTATTGAAACCTCGGAAGATGAGTATTCCGAAGGTATGGTGGGGTCTCTTGATGATCTTGCTGGAAAGATCGATTCCGGAGAGGCGCTTAAAGCGTATGTTTTGAAGACTCTAACTTTTACGCTTAAAAATGATACTGCAAAAAAGATGCGAAAGCTTGTCACGATGGAACAATACAGGAATGCAACATTGTCCAAACAGGCTACATGGCATCAACTCATATTCCTTAAAAAAATATATACAACAATATTTAAAAAAATGATGGAGCGTGGACAGATGATGAAAGGTGATGCGGAGTTGATCGCGCTTGAATTTATTTCGCCCATCACGATCATGATCCAGTTGATAGACAGAGAGCCGAAGAAAGAGAAAGAGGCTCTTGAAACAATAGAAAAACATATTGATATGTTTTTGGAAAGATACGAATTTGTCTGAACAAACGTGGATGTCTGGAGTTATTGGGGCTTATCCCATTACAGCGAAAGAATTTGCTTTTGTAGATTCGGTTATGGCATTTACCGCATGCGATGAAGATAAAGCGATCGGGTTTTTTACATTCAGAAATCCGGGGGGCAGGATCGATGAACTGAGAATAGGTTTTGTAATACTGGATCCGGAGCAAAGAGGAAGCGGTAAAGGAAAAGAGATGATGAAGGTCTGGAGACGGATCTGAGATCATTGGCGTAAGTATCCATAGATGGGTTCAGGATATGCTGGATAAATATGATACTAAAAACTAAAGGCTTCAAGAGAGAGTGAAAAAAAGAGAAAGGAAAGGTTGAATATGACAAGATACGAGGAAATGATACAGTCGAGCAGCGCGGAAAGAGCATTGAAACGTTACGATACCGATAAGGAAAAACTCGATGCGGATGTGGTTAATTTTAAACCGATCGATGACTGGGATATCGGAAGCTCGTATCTTGTGTCATATTATTTGCCGTCGATAGTTCCTTTATCTGAAATATTATGGGTTAGGTTAATAGGGAGACCCGAAAATAAGTATGTGTGGGCTCTTACTACAGATGGGTTTGTTCAGCTGTTACATATCGATAATGAAGATAATTATGATGAGATCTTAAAAATGCTTATCGAGCGAAATAAGAAACTCATCTATGGTGATAATGAGAAGCTGGAAGAATTGTATGATAATAAAGGGTTTAAGAAAGTCTGCAAGCTCATAGCAGCTCATCCGAATGAAGATGCTTCGAATATCTCGGTTGACGGAGCTGTATCATCTAAAGCAGAGAAGGAAGCTCCGAAAACTCCCACGAAGCAGAAAAAGACCTGCGAACAGCCTAAGGAAGTGGATCCGGATACCGTTACCGTTCCTGCAGATCTTCCGTTTATAGAAGAGATGGAACTGTTGCTGTATCTTGCAAAGAATTATCCTGATGAAGTAGATATTACACTTTATGAGCCTGCAACAGCCGCACGGATAGAAGAATTTGAATCACGTAACAATATTAAGCTGCCGGAGGAATTAAAGAGCCTCTTCCTGTTCTCTAACGGATTTAACACTTCTGTTGGTAATATGGAAATCCATTCACTTGATCTTATCGAAAATGATCTGGACACGGAATGGGAATGGGGAGATACAAAAAACTATATTTATATAGGTGATATGATCGGTGATGGCGAGATCATACTTCTCGATCTTGATACCGGAAGTATCCTTACGAACGATCATGGAGAAGAAAGTGATCGCGGCGATCTGCTTACACTGCTTTGTGATAATATCTGCACGTTCCTTGAAGGCGAGATAGATGACGACCGCCTTGAAGAGTACATTAACTCCATCACTATGGAATAAACGCGCTTATTATGGAATGTATTTTATTAATACTCTTAATTGTGTTGGGATTAAAAATACAGCGCTCGTTGAGCGCGGTGGGTGATAAAGATGTACCTTTGTCCCTGAGGATAATTGCTGCATTGATCCTGGTAGTTTTCTTCGGAGTATTAATATTTATAATTATTTATATATGCAAATACAAGAGTAATCTGATCTTACCTATTGTTGGTGGAATCATTTTGTTTCTATTGGGCATGTATGTTGAATCGGATTAGCCGGAGATGCGTGGAATCAAGGTAGAAAGGCAGACGGCGTGAATTCGGGGCATGGAGCAAGGAGTTTGATTTGAAAAGATATATTAAAGGGATAAGTATATCTGCTGTAATAATCCTTGCGTTTTTGGTAGGCATTGGCGGAATCATTCTTTTATCATTAAGAGATTATCATGATAAAAATTCGTGGGCGAGATTTGAAATACTCGGCGATGGGATATCAGAAGGAGAATATTTATACAAATGTTCACCGAATCAAAATGTTAGGGAAGGATCAGATTGGAAGTGTTATGGTAAAGGCGAAACCATTGAATTGGGTTATGCTTCTTTTACTGTAAACAGAGTAGATATAGGAAGCAAAGAAGGCGTCAGTATTTCTTCAAAAGATGAATTAGTGTATGCTGGAAAAGCCTATCATAAAATTTATTTAGAAAAAGGTGACACATGCGAGATTCGTACACATAACGGAAGCTCAATAATTAAGCTTATAGGAATATCGTATCAATAACAACGAACTGTGAGAAGTCAGCCGAACCCATATGGATGCATAGAAGTATATTCAGATGGGAACGATTTATATGCTGATATGTACTATATACTTGATCCAATGTGCAATACTGAACCGATTGAGACGCATAGCGGAAAGCTTACAGCTACAGGTAAAGAAGGCGAATACTACACATGCGGTGGAGAAATATATTTATTGTTTTATGATGATGATTTTGTTACGCTTACGTATAACATGGCATCAGGCGAAATGGATCATGAGTATATGAAGCAATATGATTAGGCGATGAGAGAGTATATATGTAAGATGACTACTTTTATTTCTTTAAGTTCATAAAAAGATATGCTTCTGCCGATAGTCCTGAGGACAGGAATAATGCAGATGCAGTACTTCAGGTAAGTGTATCGGCTAACAGGGAAACATACAGCAGGATTGCGGAGGATAACAATATGTGTGAAGCTTTGAGAGAATTATTTAAGGATGAGATAGATGGGCTTATTGCTGCGGGGGAAGCTAACGGAGAGGCACGCGGTGTAAAGTTGGGAGAAGAACGCGGGGCGGCTCGTGCTTTAGATGCTGCGGTGGAACGGCTGGCTGCTCATTACATGTCAAAGGATCCTGAACTGTCACATGAAGAGGCGATAAAAATGGCTTCTGCTATCCTGAGATAACGTTTTAATAGTTAAAATTTAGTGTAAAACAGACCCAAATCAGTGCATGGTTGGGTCTGTTTTTTCTATATGATAAATTAGGATTGACTGAATGCGGGGAAGAGATAGTTAAGATTGAGATATGAGGAAATGTAAAATCTGTTTCGATGGAAATGATCTGCAGAAAGACTATGGATTTTTTTTATAATATGTCACCTTTTATTCAACTTACGCATGTATATTGTGTAAGGCCGTTCGCGAAGGGCCCTGTGGATGTAATAACACAGGAGGAAGACAAATGAATCAAGAAAAAAGGAATAGGGATCTGGTTGACGAAAAGATCGCCTCAGTAGATTTTTATACCGAGTGATCCTTTTGAATCAAGTTTGAGGCCCGATTATAATATGTACATTGAAATTCGAATGCATGGCTAAGAATACGGGCTGAACATATGGATGCTTTCCAAATATTAAAAGGGAAGCATCCATTTTATTTTAGTTTGGATTCGATCCGTATAGCGGAAGAATGTAATTTTCGGTTTTTTTGATAATTTTTAAAATATTTAGGAAAATTTACCATAAATTTTTCAGAAGCGAAACGTATAATAAACAGAAAGGAAAACAAAAAGTACAAAACGGAGGAAGTAAATTATGAAATTTGGTAAGTTAACGGTATTGGCGTTGGTAACATGCGTGGCATGTACAGCATGCGGAAAATCAGGCGGAGCGGTAAACAATGAACCGACTGCTCAGACAACTGCTGCTGTAAACACGGATGAGACTCAGGCAACTGCAGCAGTAGAACCGGGTGAGGTTCAGGCAACTGCAGCAGTAGAACCCGGTGATGTTCAGGAACCTACAGCTGATACCAACAATGTTGTAGCATATCTTACTGCAGGTACGGTAGGTGATTACACATATGAGGTTGAACCTGACTTCACAGATGGCAAGAAGTATTATCTTGATGATCTTAAGAAGCGTTGCTGGTTTGAGGATTTATTAGAAGAGGAAAATTCACCGCTCTGGGTGGTCATTTCTTCCGGCGAAAAGTCTCACGGTGGATACGGCATTGGGGTCGTAGATATTACAGAAGAAGACGGAATGGTTGTTATCACTGTTGAGGAGACTTCTCCGGATCCTGATGAGGCAACTACAGAAGCAATCGAGACACCTAATGTTACAGTCAGATTTGATTATGGTACTGCAGGAACACCCAAAGATATAAAGGTAGTTAATACAGAAGGCGATGAAATTCCCTGCGCATATTGATACGGACCGACAGAATTATTACGACCACCCGTCCTTCGGGATGGGTGGTCTTTATGTATAAGGAAATATGGAATACAGCTTTTGTTGTAGAAGTTTTTGCAGGGATTTTCGGGACGGCATCTAAATAATAAGTTTCATTGATATCTAAAATTTGATGATAAGAATTTTGAATTGACAAATTAAAGGTAATATATTACTTTTACAGTTGGGCGAAACATATTACTTCCTGAGATAGGAGGAGAGAGTTTATGAATTTAGATGAAGTAATAAAGAGTGATAAGGTGGATTTTTCCGGGATACCTTCAAATTACTACCTGATTGGGCTCCTCAGTGCATTTGAGAATCGATTTCAGGCAATGGCGGATAGTAAGATGCAGGAGATAAGCTGGAAACAGTTTTTCGCAATAATTTGTATCAATAGGTGTAAAGAGCCCCCGACTTTAAAAGAGCTTTCTGATATACTCGGCAGTTCCCATCAGAATGTTAAGCAGATACTCCTTAAGTTGGAGAAAAAGGGATTTATCCGTTTTGAGCAAGATGAAGCAGATAAGAGAAAGCAGAGAGTAGTTCTTACAAAAACATGTATGAAATTCTGTGAAAAAAACGATGACATGAGTCACCAGACTATGATGAAGATGTTTGAGGGGATACCGGAGAAGGATCTAAAGATCACCATACAAACCATTATAAAGATTGAAAAGAATCTACAGGACTTATCCGAAAATGAATAAAGAAATGATCATCATATACGGCTCCTGCTATGGAACAACCGGGAAGTATGCGGAAGAATTATCCAAAAGGCTTGACTGCGAAGCAATTTCTTATGAAAAAGCGGGTGATATCAATGCTTATAAAACAAAAAGTATTCATAGTAACGGTGGGCTTGACTGATCCCAAAAATGAAGAGAATATAGATAATATTCGGAAGAAATTGAGGTTACAGGTTTCTGAGGAGCTGTATAATAAAGCTGAGATTTTTCATCTCAGAGGAGGAATCGATTATTCAAAGCTTAAGTTTATTTATAAGAAGATGATGGGATTGTTTTATAAGAAAGCTCAAAGTATACCGGAGGAAGAGCGGAATTCCGAAATCTCTGCTATGATAGAAACATATAACAAGAAGGTTGATTTTGTGGATTTTGATTCACTGGACCGGATAGTACAAAGTTTGTAAAGACACAGAGAAATATACCGATGAAAAACAGAAATCAGAAAAAGGAGTAAAAAATGAATATTGTAACGATCAAAGATAAGGAAGAAAAAAGAACTATCGCAAGAAAGGTGCTTGAGAACCTGTTGGAATGGTTTGAAGTCGATGAGAGCCGTGAAGGTTATATCCATGACTGTGCGGACTGGACATTCCTGGCTGCTATGGATGATGATAAGCCTGTGGGATTCCTGTGTCTTAAAGAGACAGGAAAAGCAACGGTAGAACTCGCTGTTATGGGAGTTATGAAAGATCACCACAGGAACGGCGCCGGTCGTAAGCTTGTTGAAACAGCTAAGGGAGTGGCAAAGGCGGATGGATACGAGTTTATGCAGGTCAAAACTGTGAAGATGGGGATGTATGAGGACTATGACAGGACTAATCTTTTCTATATTAGTTGCGGATTCAAGGAGTTAGAAGTATTCCCGCTTCTTTGGGATGAGGCAAATCCCTGTCAGATATATGTAATGTCTTTGTAATGAAAAACGCAAGTACGGAGTAACACGATACTGTTTATGCTATCAGAATCCTGATGAAAAAACTGTTCGAAATGAAAAGAATACGTTTATGAAGAAAGGTCTTAAATAGTGAAATGAAGTGATGAGAACGAATAACCAGATAATGATTGAAATTACATATTTACAGCTTTTTATTATTATGACAATAATCTGGACCATAATCCGACTTGCGGTAGGGATCCGTACAAAGACCTTTTCAATAAAGCGTGAAATACAATTGCTTTTGGTGTATGTCTGTATTATTGTAATCTTTAGATTTGTATATTTTGGATTTCATCTTGAAAATGGAAGAATACAGACATTAAAGATAGGCTCTGATAAAGATATTCATGATAAGATCAGTATTATTCCGTTTTTCTTTTTAGTAGACAGGTATGATGGCTGGTTGATGAACATTATCGGGAATATCATAATGTTTATACCTGTCGGGATCGTATGGCCTGTTTGTTTTAGCAGACTCGATTCGATGAAAAAGACGATACTTGCCGGTGCAGGATTTACGTTTCTTATTGAAGTGACGCAATTGTTTTGCATTGGAAGACATACGGATGTTGATGACTTTATCCTGAATACGTTTGGCATTGCGATCGGCGCATTGATCGTGTTCTCGATCAGGAAAATAAAGATATCGTACAAAAAGCATAAAAGCAAGGAATAAAACTAAACCTCTTTCTGAAGACAGTGAGCTTGATCCCGAAAGACCGTTTGAAAGATTTTATATCGGAGACAGTTCAAGGAACAGCGGTGGTACGGGCTTGGGACCGGCTGTTGTAAAAGAACTGACAGAGAAACTAGGCGGAAGTGTAAATGCCCATAGAGAAGGCTTGAAGCTTACAGTGAGTCTGGAACTGCCGATGAATCCGGATTGAACAGAGCTAATAAGTTCATTGACATTTTGAGAAGAAAGTAATAAATTATACATAGTGACCTGTGGGTCACTTAAATTCAACTCACATAGTGACCCGTGAGTCACCAAACCGGAGGGGGTATCATGCCAAATACAATATTTACGGAACTTGACCCGGAAAAACAAAACAGAGTAGTAGATGCTGCCTTGAGAGAATTTGCAGAGAACGGATACGTGGGCGGGAATACCAACCGTATCGTTACGGAATGTGGGATCAGCAAAGGGAGTCTGTTTAAATATTTTGAGAATAAAGAGGAACTGTATTTCTATCTGATAGATACAGTCAATGCTCAGAGATTGAAAGATATGAAGGCTGAGATAAATCGATTAAGCAAAGATCTGTTTGAACGGGCTATCGATTATTCATTGGCCGAAATATCCTGGTATATCAATAATCCTGTGAAGGGAAGATTTATCATTGGAGTTGCATCGGAATCAGATCCGGAAATAAGCAGGAAGATCACGGAACGGTATGCAAAAAAAAGCGATGATGAATTTATGACACTTATGAAAGATGTGGATATGTCAGGATTCAGGAGCAGCAGAAAAGAGGTGGTTAATATCCTGAAATGGACACTTGCAGGTGTTAACAGTACTTTTTTAAAGAATATGGAAGGAAAGACTGACGATCTTGATAAGATCCGGAAAGAGTATGTTAAGCAGCTTAAAGGCTATTTAAAGATACTTGAGAGAGGACTGTGACGAATGGGAAAGAATATCCAAAACGGAAGTGTCAGGATCGGTGATACGGATATGTACTATGCTTCCTTCGGAACCGGGGAAAAGACGCTGATCGTTTTGCCGGGACTGTCTGACGGACTTGCCACAGTTAAAGGGAAGGCGTGGTTATTGGTATCTCCGTATAAAAAATATCTGAATGACCATACGGTTTATTTGTTCAGCCGTAAAAATAAAATGCCTGATGGTTACAGCATAAAAGATATGGCAGATGACCAGGTGAGAGTGATGCACTGCCTGGGAATTGAAAAGGCTGATATCTGCGGTGTATCTCAGGGAGGCATGATAGCGCAATGTATAGCTATTTACCACCCGGAAGTTGTGAACAGACTGATCCTTGCTGTCACGGCTCCAAGTGCTAATGCAGTAGTTAAAAGAGTTGTATCTGACTGGATCGATACGGCTGCAAGAGGAGATCATGTCGGATTGATGAAGGATACTGCCGAAAAAATGTATTCTGAGAGATTCCTTGAAAAAAACAGAAGAATGCTGCCGGTACTGGCGAGACTGACCAAACCTGAAAGTTATGAAAGATTTTTTATAAATGCCAATGCGATACTGCACTTTGATGTGCGTGAAGAATTGGGAAAGATCACTGCGCCCACATTGATAATCGCCGGAAGTGATGACAAGACAGTGGGAAATACTGCAAAAACAGAGCTGAAAGAAGGAATATCCGGAAGCGAACTCTTTGTATATGAAGGGCTTGGTCATGGCGCATTCGAAGAAGCAAAAGATTTTTATGACAGGATATTTGCTTTTTTATAACTGATGCATCGGATCCGGATCAAATAAAAGGAGGCAAAAAAATGAAAAGGAATGTGGTTATCGTTGCATTGCTGGCGCTTACTTTATCATGCGCGGGAGCATGCGGTAAGAAGGATGCGGCTGATACGAAAGTATCTCAAAGCGCTCCTGTCAACAGTGCGGATCTGGTAGGTACATGGAAAGGTACGGGAGATGAGATCTCGACACTGACACTGGGAAGTGACGGCTCATATAAAGATGATGCGGGTGATCTTTATATGGTAGGAACCTATAAAGTGGATTCTTCAGCAGGTACACTTACTGTTAACGAGAGTGAATACGGAATGGTATTTACATACAGTGTGGAATTGTCCGGAAACGACCTTACTCTTCAGTTGGACGGCGGACTTCCGAGAACTTTTACAAAGAAATAACAGAGATTTCCTATATCTTTACAGTTGATTGGTGTGTAGACCGCTATGCCTGAGTATGCATGCTTCATATGAAGCTCTTTGATATTCTTCCTCGGAAATAAGATCTATGACAGATGCATATTCAATGTAACGGTCATCACGCCGGATTACCTGATCACTGTCTAACCAGCCGGAGTTGTAGAGGTGGGCTGAGTAAGTACGCGACATATCCGCAAAACGGATATGAGATATACTGTCGTAGGGAGAAAAGATATTTCTGGGATAAAAAACATTCCCATCATATTCGCCATAATTTCCAAGGCACTCTATGCCATTATCAATAAAAGTCTGTCGAAGGAGATCGGGCTGCATGCATATCGCACGATCGGTGAAGGTGGTCTCATCGTATTTCTTCATGAGAGACATGAGCAGTGGATTGCCCGCTTCCGAACCAAAACCATTTCCAAGATCTATATTTCCGTGAACATCATAGCCGAAGAAACCGCGACAGCTAAGTATATCCGTAAGCGGTTTAATAAGCATCACATCCATATCAAGATAAATCCCACCATATCTGTGGATCACATCCAGTCTTGCATAGTCAGAAACATAAGCCCAGCGTTTTGCTTCATATGCCGATGAAGTGAAGGAGTGAGAGCTCACATCATAAGAATCACTGTTCCATATCTTTATTTCAGTATCAGGCATGATCTTATGCCATGAATCCATACATTTCATATACAGATCGGGGATCGCATCATTGCTGAACCAAAAACTGTGGATCACATTGGGGATCCTGTGACCGTCAATGATAACAGGATCTGAAGGACCCTGCTTTCCGCAGACGGATGCAGTCATGTATTCAAAAATTGCGATACAGTAGGAGATGTTGTCTCCAAGATTCAGATCCTTAAGACAAGTGATGGATTCCTTCATATGTTCATTGTCTGTTATAAGGATAGTGCAGGGCGTGTTGATAGATTTAAGCCCTTCCGGACTCATCACGGGTATAGCTTTATCATCGATATAAAACATACCGGAAGACGGTGGAGTGATATCGGCTGCCATCAGTCGTGATACGGCAGGATTGCCCTGTATATGATTCTTAATAAGATTTCTTGCTCTTTTTCCTGTTCCGAAGATTATGATGTCGCCACAAAGTCTGTGCGCCATATCTTCGAATCCTGCAAAGTTTATATATCTCATGATACAGATTATACATGTAAGATAAACAGATTGTTAAATTATTCTTTAAATATGATAATCCTGCCTTTATGTAATTGTGCGGATGGCGGGATAGACAGATAACTTACATATTATAGAGTGATATCGGTCTAATATGTTAGAATGAGATGACCTGGGAATAATGAATATGCGACGCAAACTGTTCGGAGCTTGCGAAGCTTTAACGATAGTTATAGCGGAGAGATACTTAAATGAGCGATAAGAGATATATCTTTCATTGTTATATGGCGGCGGATGTAAGCAGACTCGGAAGACTCACAGACTGCGAGACGGAACTTAAGATCAGTCTTTCATCTGATGAGACAATGTCTGCGGATGATCTGAACGACCTCTTTAAATCTGTCATATATATATATGAAAAGAGTGAAGAGGGATCAGAGATACACAGTCTTGCCGGTAAGCTACTTTCTGAGTTTGATAAAATCTATGGCGGTAACAGATCAAGGATAATAAAGCTTATTCCCGGGATTAAGGCTTCACTGGAAAAATGCGCAAAAGATCTGAAAGACTCAACGGATGAAGTGGCTGTGGAGACTGCTTTGGACGGGCTTCTCGGATTTGAGAAGGCGATTATAAGTCTTAAAGAAAATAATTGGAAGAGTGATGATCAAGAGTATCGGATACTTCCTGATGATATAACATCCGACTGTGCTCTTCTCTATGAGAAACTGGGAGAGATCAGAAACAGCAGTTCATTAAATATAGAGGATAAAGACAGGATAGATCTGTTTAATAATTTTGTATTCTGCATGTTACCTGCAAGGAATGATTGAGGTGAAAAGATGAATGTGATGGAGAGTCTTGAGGAACTGAAGATACGGGCACGTAAAGATCCGGAACTCAGAGCAAAGCTTATTGCGACTAAGGGATCGAAACAGCCTGTAAGTGATTTTTGTAATGTGGCCGCACAGGCAGGTGTCATCATTGATATGATGGATCTTGTATGTGCAGAAGATGAGGCTTATACCGCTATGGCACGATCCACAAACGGCGGCGGAGAGAATTCACCGCGGTTACTGGGAGAAGCTGATTATCATGAATTATTTCTAATGGAGCTTGAAGAGGAATAAGAGTTACAGTTTTATTTTTTCTTGGTTCTGTTTTTTCCTTCTGCAAGATCACGTATCGTATATCTGCTGAAGAATTCTTTTTCGACCTGACCAAATTCTTTCCACATGGAAAGAGTGGGGCAGGTCTTTTTTATCGGACAGGGCGCAGCACCATTTTCAAGACAGGCTACGGGAGCGATCTCATCTTTTTCTGTAACGGATATGATATCCCATGCCGTATATTCTTCGGGATCTCTTACAAGTTTATATCCACCGTTCTTCCCGCGTTTACCTTCCAAAAGACCGTTTACAACCAGAAACTTGATCACAGCTTCAAGATATTTCTTGGATATGTTCTGACGCATTGCTATATCCTCCAGACGGATATACTGGTCCGAATCCTGCCTTGCAATATCGATCATAGCTCTGAGCGCATATCTGCCTTTTGTTGAGATCCGCATTGTAAACCTCCGTAGGTAAGCATAAATGTTTCGAATGATTTCTGAATTCAATTATAAGTGGATTTCAAAAAAAATCAATATTACCTATTGACAAGGTAGGAAATTAAAGATATACTCCAACTATCCAGGAGAGATGACTCGGGAAGAGAAATAAAGAGAATATCCCGAAGATAGATCTCAGATAAGAATTAATAAAAATAATCAGGAAAGGAGAGAGAAAGATGCTTAATCTGTTCGAATCATTACTCAGACAGAATTTCAGATGTGGACGAATGCTTAAGTTCCGTGCAGACAATTTGACGGAGCAGGGTTCGCTTTGCATCAAGGATTAAGCTATTTTAGATCTCTCGTCATATTTGATCTGCTCGGACGTTTCAAGGTAGCGTGCGAGTTTTTTTATTCAGATGACCGGAACATTATTTTCGGAGAAAGAGATCAATATGAGTTCAAATTATAAATTCGAAACACTTCAGTTACATGTAGGACAGGAACAGGCAGACCCCACAACAGATTCCAGAGCGGTTCCTATTTACCAGACAACTTCATATGTATTCCACAGCGCACAGCATGCGGCTGACAGATTCAATCTTAAGGACGCAGGAAACATCTACGGCAGACTTACTAATACAACAGTTGATGTACTTGAAAAGAGAGTAGCGGCTCTCGAAGGCGGCGTGGCAGGTCTTGCAGTAGCATCCGGCGCAGCTGCCGTAACATATGCAATCACAGCACTTGCTCAGGCAGGAGATCACGTAGTTGCACAGAAGACGATCTACGGCGGTTCATACAATCTGTTAAAGCAGACACTTAAGGGATTCGGCATTGAGACAACATTCGTAGATGCACACAATCTTGCTGAAGTTGAAGGAGCGATAAAGGACAATACAAAGCTTGTATATCTTGAGACACTCGGAAATCCCAACAGTGATATCCCTGATGTAGACGCTATCTCAGAGATCGCTCATAAGCATGGAGTTCCTGTAGTAGTAGATAATACTTTCGGAACACCTTTCTTCTTCAGACCTATAGAGCATGGCGCAAATGTTGTTGTTCATTCCGCAACCAAATTTATCGGTGGCCACGGAACGACTCTTGGTGGTATCATAGTCGATGCAGGTAACTTCGACTGGAAAGCAAGCGGAAAGTATCCTCAGCTGGCAGCACCCAATGAAAGCTATCATGGCATTTCATTCGTAGATGCAGCAGGTCCCGCAGCTTATGCAACATATATCAGAGCGATCCTTTTAAGAGATGAGGGAGCAACACTTTCTCCTTTCAATGCATTCATCTTACTTCAGGGTGTTGAGACACTTTCACTCAGACTGGAGAGACATGCGGAGAACGCTGCTAAGGTTATCGAATTCCTTTCCAAGCATCCGAAGGTTGAACATGTAAATCATCCTTCGCTTCCCGATCATCCGGATCATGAGCTGTATAAGAGATACTTTCCGAATGGCGGCGGATCGATCTTCACATTTGAGATAAAGGGCGGCCAGAAGGAAGCATTCACTTTCATAGATAACTTAAAGCTCTTCTCACTTCTTGCAAATGTTGCTGATGTTAAGAGCCTTGTTATACATCCGTATACTACAACTCATGCAGAGCTTTCGGAGCAGGAACTTGCAGATCAGGGTATCAAGCAGAGTACGATACGACTTTCTATCGGAACGGAAAATATAGATGACATCATAGCTGATCTTTCAACGGCTTTTGATGCGGTATAATATCAAGAAAACAGGAGGATTCTATCATGGCAAAGATCATTCAGAGCGCAACAGAACTTATAGGTAATACACCTTTACTTAATGCAAAGAACTATTCAGCTAAGGCAGGTATAAACGGAGTTAATGTATATGTAAAGCTGGAATACCTGAATTCATCAGGATCTGTAAAGGATCGTATTGCACTGTCAATGATCAAAGACGCAGAGGATAAGGGACTCCTTAAGTCCGGTGCTACTATCATTGAGCCCACATCCGGTAATACCGGAATAGGCATTGCTGCCGTTGCTGCAGCACGCGGATATAAGGCTGTTATCGTTCTGCCTGATACCATGAGCGTAGAGAGAAGAAATCTCCTTAAGGCATATGGCGCAGAACTTGTTCTTACAGAAGGTTCCAAGGGAATGAAGGGTGCTATCGCCAAGGCTGAAGAACTCAAGGCAGCTACACCGGGATCTGTTATACTTGGTCAGTTCGTAAATCCTGCCAATCCCAAGGCTCATAAGGATACCACAGGCCCCGAGATTTGGGATCAGACAGACGGAAAAGTTGATTTCTTCATTGCAGGTGTAGGAACAGGCGGAACACTTACAGGTGTAGGAGAGTTCTTAAAGGAGAAGAATCCGAATGTGAAGATCATCGCTGTTGAGCCCGCTTCCAGCCCCGTGCTTGCAAAGGGAACAGCAGGAGCTCATAAGATCCAGGGAATCGGAGCAGGATTCGTTCCCGAGACATTAAATACATCCATTTATGATGAGATCATCGGCATCGAGAATGAAGATGCATTTGCTGAAGGAAAGAAATTCGCAACATCAGAAGGTATCCTTGTTGGTATTTCTTCGGGCGCCGCACTTAAGGCTGCCGGTATCATCGCAGCAAGAGAAGAGAATAAGGGAAAGAATATCGTAGTTCTTCTTCCCGATTCCGGAGACAGATATTTATCTACTCCTCTTTTCTCATAAGAACAGACACTAAAACGAATAGATAGTTTACTCCTAAAAAGATCACGGATCGCGGCAGTCCCGAATTGATTTCGGTATCACTGTCGGATCCGTGATCTTTTTTATTGAATTTACTTTTGCAATATCCTGAGTACCACATCTAATACAGAAGGATTATCTTCGATGATCAGCGCTATCCTTCTTTTTGCACGGGACAGCCCGTGGAAGAGGTTGCTTACGCGGGAGCTTCGCCTCAACAGGTTTTTCTCTTTTTCCGATGTGCGTCTGTCACGGAGATAGTGGAGATCGTCATAATAGAAATCCTTATCGATGATCATTACCACCTGATCGAATTCTCTTGAGAAAGAAGAATAGACAGGGATCCCGTCAAATTCGCAGTCTGCTTCTCTGATATGATCGTAAGAATCATTCATAAGGTTATGGAGCAGGATAGCAGTCTCCTTCTTATCATTCGAATATGAGATCGAAACAGAAGGATAATCTCTTCTGTGAGATTCCGTCAGATGCATAAGTGCACGTATGAATGCCGACAATTCGGTACTTAATCTTATCCTGTTGGTCAGTTTATATCCGGTAAATCCGGGGGATGATTCGATCAGGGTAGTTCCGTTCTCGGTTCGCTCTTCCGGAGAAACAGCATCCTCGCTGTTATAGGAGAGGATGATCGGAGCTTTATAATGTTTTGCCAGTTCCATGATCTGTTCCCACATCGCAGGGGTAAGTCTGTGTCCTTCGTCAACAAGGATAGCACGGTATTTCTCCGAAGCGATGGTCATGAGGTCGATACCTGCGTAGTAGAAATCGATACGCTTGAGAAGTTGATTCAGGCGTTCCAACTGAGGAGTCTTCGGACCGATATGGATGATGCACACGCGGTCCCTCTGTGTCAGGTGCATGGCGATATCGTAGAGGAGGAGAGTCTTACCTGTGCCGGGATAACCGGAGAAGCCCCGCACCTCGATATTACCGTTTTTATCCAGATATTTTTGCTCGGGATATTTCAGATCACGTATGATACGGGATCCGATATCACGCTGTTGGAAAGTAAGAAAATAATCGCCTCTGAGGAATCTGTCGGGATCCGTTAAGGGCGAAATCAGATAGTTTGCTTCTTTAAACAGATCTTCTATATCATCTTCATAAACATCAGTCTGATCATTCAGCAGATGACAGAGTTCACCGAAGTCCGCTTCCACAAGTCTGCCTGTATTGGAGAGACGTACCAGCCGACCGCTGTCACTGGTAAAAGTAAAGTACCAGACTGTCCTCTCCATGGCAGAGAGATAGTAACGGTTTTGTATAAGCTGTTTCAGGATATTCTCGTCTGAAGTATTGCCGCTTTTTAATTCGATGTTGATCAGGGAATCCGAACCTATGCGCAGCAGATCAAATTCTTTGCCCAGCTTGGGCATTGAAAAAGAGTAGTAGAAGTTATATCCGGTAGTTTTGGGATCTGTTTTAGCCATAGTGTCACAGAGCCTTCGCAGTCCATCTGTTTCCCAGTCCTTTATCTTCAAGTAATTCCGACGGCCTGACATATGGCGTTCCAGTCCTGACAGTCTTGAATTGTCCGATACCCTGGTCAGGGAATAGATATTAACCGGTTTCATATCTATATTATCCCTTCAGAAGGATCACTTTTCAATAGGATAGGATGCCGAAGGGTGGTTTATTGTGGTAAAATCGACTATATAAAAGCCAAGAAGATCAGAGGGATGAAGATGAAAAAGATATATGACGATGTATTGCATTTTCTGATCCACCACAGCATTATATTTACCGTTATCATAATGTGCATGGTTCATGCTTCTCTGCTTGTGCTGGCCTGGGCCGGTGGAGCTCCGGAGCTTGCGTTCACAAATGTTGTGAGCGTTATAGTTTATCTGTTTTGCATAATATTGTGTAACTTCGGGCATATTACACCGGTCTATGTAAGTATTCTATTGGAAGTAGGAGTTTACTCGGCCATATCCACACATTATATCGGCTGGGATACCGGTGGTTTTTTCTTCCTGTTCGCCATTGTTCCGATAATCATTTATTTTGGATGTTTCATTTTCAAAGGTGTACAGAGATGGATCATAGCGATCTCTCTTATCGCAATCTTTATTGAATATGTGATCATCTATCTTATATGCGTAGACCGCGTTCCTGTTTATGATGTGGGTTTTGGTATTAAAGTTGCGCTTATGGTCTTTTCATCCTTTGTGATGTTTTTCGGAGTTATCTTTTATAATGGCATGCATATTTATTCCAGCGAGCACGAGGTGATCAGTCTTGAAGAAAAGAACGAAAAGCTGACCGAGGATGCGAAGATAGATGCGCTGACAGGGCTGCTTAACAGACGCGGTTTTATGCCGATCGTAGAGCAGACGGTTAAGTCGAAGGACGTGGAAAAGTATTGTGTAGCTTTCGGTGACATTGATAACTTCAAGCGTATAAATGATTCATACGGACATGAGTGCGGTGATGAAGTGCTGATGCATATCGCAAGGCTTATCACGAAGGAAATGTCGGAATGCGATGTCTGCAGATGGGGCGGAGAAGAGATAGTTATCCTCATGAAGGATTATGATTTAAAAGAGGCTGGGACAAAGGCGGAGAACCTTCGGAAGATCATCGAGACCACTCCCACGGTTTTCTACAACGTACGTGTCCCCGTGACGATAACGATAGGCCTTTGTGATAATGCTGCGGCAGGCAGCAGCCCGGATGATGTCATCAAGGCTGCCGATGCGAGAATGTATTACGGTAAGCAGCATGGAAAGAATATAGTTATATCCGAAGATATCAGTGAAGATGATTAAACTGTCTTAAAGAATTCAGATACGGCATCTGACAGTTCCTGCAGATGATCGTCAAAGCAATGACCTGCATCTTTGATGGGGATCAGAGTTGCATTCTTATAAAGCTTAGAAGCTTTCTCACCATATGAGAATGGAACCGCATCATCTGCAGTGCCGTGAACGATAAGAACGGGGCCGGTGTAGCGGTTTATCTCATCTTCAACATGGATGGTCTGTGCGACTCTTATATAGTCACCGCTCAGCTCTCTGTCCCACCCGATTATCTTATCGGGAATATTCACCGGATCAAAATCGATATTAAGCAAATGGCCGGTCCTTGCGCCATCGGGGATCATCCATGCAGGGGATATGGGAAGGATAGCCTTGAAGATATCCCGGCACATTCCGCCTACAAGCATCGTGAGCAGACCTCCCTGAGAATGACCGCATAAGTAAAGGTCGGTAACAAAGTCTAATGATCTTGCATATTTTACAACAGACAGTGCATTTGTGACCCACTTGTAAAGAGTATGTTCGGAAAATTTTCCTTCGCTTTTTCCGTGACCGTACATCTCTGCCCTCAGTACGGCAATACCGCTGTTATTGATGGCTTTCTGAAGAGCCACCAGATGGTCTTCCTCCATATGTCCGGTGAATCCGTGAAAGAGGATGCACAGAGGACCTTTTTCAAACCCTTCGGGGGTGTCTAATTTCGCATGTAAGCGTATACCATCACTGTCAATATAGAATTCTTTCAAAGTTTCTTCCTCCTTGATCGCGGATACTCTTCGGTGAGCTGACGATATGATCTTTAACGTCTCATCAGTTTAGCATATTTTTATTATTTTATCGTGTGGTAATACTGCTAAAAGGGCTTTCCAAGGCTAAGAAATATTGTGTAAATTGTTGATATAAAGGCTGATTTAAGGTATCATTAACTTTGGTGTTTTTAAGTAAAAGGGAAAGAGAGTCGGAGAAAGAACCTATGTCGGAAAGTGAACAGATGAAGCAGGTTCGGAAACGACTTATGATCGTGATCATTATCAATGTGATGATCCTTGCAGGCGGTGCCTTACTTTATCTGCTTTATGACAACACCGGTAACGGGGTCGAGTGTAGGATATACAGACTGACCGGATGTTATTGCCCGAGCTGCGGTGTGACGCGAATGATGTATTCGCTGATCCGAGATCATGATCTGTGGCAGGCTTTTCGTTATAATCCGATGTTATTTTACTCCATGCCGATGCTTGTGGTTTTATATTTGCAGCAGAGTGCTGTGTTCGTGAGGACCGGAGGATTATCGGATTGGATGGCGGATTTTGCCAAGGTGTGGGGATTTTTGATGGTGTTATTTTGCATTTTGAGAAATATACCCGCATTTGATTTCCTGGCACCGACGGCGCTGTGAGTGCAGGGAATACAGAAATGCTGTTGTAACAGCCGGCTTATGATTGCCGAAGCTGACAATAGATAGATGCAATTTATTAAGGGAGGAAACAAAAATGGATAATCAGAATTTTAACAATTCGGGTTTTGGTCAGGACAATCAAAACTTCAACAATTCAGGATTTAATCAGAATGCGGATCAGGGCAGCTTTTACGGCGGTTCAGCTCCGCAGGGACAGTACAGTGGTTATACCAACGGACAGGGTGGCCAGAATATAAATATGGATTTTAATTCAGGCTACAATTCAAATATGAATCAGGGCAGCAACCCTTATGTTGCACCGCCCAACAATGGAAAGTCTCCTAAGTATACACTTTGGCTTACACTTGCTATTGTTCAGATGGTATTGGGATGCTGCTGCTCAGGTGGTATTTTTACTCTTGTAACCGGTATCTTAACCATCGTATTCAACAACAATGCAAATGATGCTTACAAGATCGGCGATATGGCTACATATGAGAGTAAGAACAAGGCAGCTATGATCACAAATATCATAGGATGGGTGCTTGCAGTGCTTATTGGCATATTTGCACTTGCTTCGGGTGCATTTAAGGGCATAATGGAAGCATATTCCGAAATGATGTAAGACTGATCGATAATATCGATTGATAATACAGACAGATACACCTCGAAGGCCGGAACGCTTTCGGGGTGTATTTTTTATTTTTACATGATTGCAAAGCGGGCAGCATAAAAATGTTATAATAACTTTCAGAGACGGACCACGTGAAAAGGAGATATCTTATGAGATTATTCAGACTGAGCAACGGAGTAGATATACCTGCTGTAGGATACGGTTCTTATCTTTCCACGGAAGGCAACGGAAAGCAGACGATAAAGGATGCACTTGCCGCGGGGTACAGGTATATTGATACTGCAATGTTCTATCGAAATGAAGAGGAGATAGGAGCGGCGCTTGCGGAGTGCGGGATCCCGAGACAGGAACTGTTTCTTGTCAGTAAGGTCTGGCATACGATGCTGGGAAGAGAGAAAACTCTTCAGTCATTTGAAGGATCCCTTAAAGCGTTGAGGACGGATTATCTTGATATGTTTCTGATCCATTGGCCCATGGGTCCTGATAAAGATACGGACTGGCTTAAGTTGCAGACCGAAACGTGGCAGTTGATGGAAGAACTCTATGAAGCGGGACGGATCAGAGCCATCGGATTATCTAATTTTCTGCCGCATCATATTGAACCGCTGCTTAAGAATATCCGCATTAAGCCCATGCTGGATCAGCTGGAACTGCATGTGGGATATATGCAGGAATATGCACTTGATTATCTGCGGTCAAAGGAAATTGCGGTTCAGGCATGGAGTCCGTTAGGCCGCGCAAGAGTGCTTAAGGATGAACGTGTAGCTGCAATTGCCCAAAAGCATGGTAAGACACCGGCGCAGATCCTGCTCAGATTTTTGCTGGATCGTGATATAGCAGTGATCCCCAAGGCTTCGAGCATAGAACGCATGAAACAGAATCTGGATGTGTTTGATTTTCATCTTTCACCGGAAGAAATCTCTTATCTGTCCTGCATACCTGAAACAGGATGGTCCGGAGAGCATCCGGATATGATGTAACATATACGACCATATATACGACATGACGAAAAGGAGAGGTTGCAATGGAGGGGAGCAATACGACCATAGTCATATCCGAATTGGGCAAAAGGAGCATGAATGAGGGCGGTCTTAAGGTAAGCCCAAGGCTCTATATCTGCTGTGCTCATGATATAGTGAGAGTCGATCTGAAAGGGAAGCAGAGGCTCGGACGACCGTCCGGAAATGATGCCCCGGACATACCTATAATGAATCAGCATGTAAGTAAGGATCATGGGGTGTTCCTTACAACAGAGGAAGGAAGCGAATATATCGCAGGGAATTCCTCGAACGGAATTTATTACAACAACCGACTGCTTAGCCCCAATGCGAGAGTGGCGCTTAATGACGGTGATGAGCTGCGTATCCCGACGGCTGACAAGATAGATATACTTATCGTATTCGTTAATACCAACGGAAGAGCGGATCTGTGGGAAGCTTTCAGAAAGGCATCCAGAGATCAGCTTACAGGGCTTAACGGCAGGAACGGTTTTATAAACTGGTGGTCTGATCACCGGGATAAACCGGAATATGGATCGGCTGCTTTATTCATCATGGACGTTGATAACTTCAAGCAGATCAATGACGGATTCGGTCATACCAAAGGCGATGAGGTACTTCGCTTTGTGGCAGGTCAGTTAGTGAAGGCAGCAGGTTTTCCTGAAAGAGTCTGCAGATGGGGCGGCGATGAATTTATCGGTATCATCCCGGGGGACGCAGAGACTGTGGGAAAGATACTTAAGAAATTATGCAGAGAGATCGCCGGATCATCTGTGATCGATACGAAGCTGTCGGTAAGTATAGGATGTGTGGATCTGAGCGGGATAAAGGACAGACTTGATCTGAGCAATCTGGTCAGCATAGCAGACAGAGCATTATACGAGACCAAGAGACACGGGAAAAACGGTGTAGAGTGGGCTGAATAAATATCTCAAAAAGTTGAAATAATTCTAACAATGATATAGAATTGGTGCGAATATAACAGCTTTATTCGCACCAATTTCTCTTTTTTTGGAGGCAAATGATGAATACAGAGGCATTTGAGACAGAACGTGCGCATCTTCGCGATCTGATCAATGAATACGGCGGTGTAGACAGCTATACCACAGTTCAGGCTGTGGCGATCTTTGAACAGATCTGTAAGATCGAAGCCACACTGAAACTTGATTTTGCAAGCAGAGAAGACGTCTTTAAAGGACTGAGCAGTATCTTTAATATAGAGCTCATCGGTTTGGAGGATTACAGCGACAGAAAGGTGATCCTTGTTCCCAATCATGTAAGTGAATTCGACGGACTTATCTTCGGAACCATTCTCGCCAACATGCTGGTAGTGGCTAAGAGTGAGTGGATCTCAAATCCGAAGCTTAATGCATTTCTGGAGAATCTTTTTTCGATCGTAGGGCTGGTCAGAAAGGACAGTGCCAGCGGTATGGATGTGATGCGTAAATGCATCGATCACCTGTCGGAAGACGGCGGCAGAGCAGTGAATATATTTGTTCAGCAGACTATAGCGGATATAGATAATACCATTCCGGCTGATGTGGCAGCAGGTGCATGTCTGATAGCAAAAAAATCAGGAGCGGATATCATCCCTGTTTATTGTGAACAGGCATCCGTAGATCATCCTACAAGGATTGTTTTCGGAAAGCCCATGGCGATAGCGGACAAGAAGACGTTCGGAGCAGAGTGGTTAAAGTGTGAGAAGGAGCTGCGCAGTCTGATCTCGGATCCTTCAGCCAGACCTCCGATCCTATGCGAAAAACACAGGAAGCCTATAAGCGAGAGAGAATTCAATTAAATGATAAGCATGTATAAAAGAACTGAAGATGATAAGTCTGCAGTTCTTTTTTTAGAAAATATGTTTTTTGTGATGTGTTTGGAAGTATGCAGGTAAAGCCTGACTGGGGACAGGGTAGAAAAAACGGCTTGCCATGAGTGGCTTTCATGTAGTTAAAACTAACTAAATTTGCTATAATCAAATGACAATGTAGTAAAACTCAATAACGGTAAACACTCTGTAGTTATCGCTTTTTTGAAAATCCATATACAGAAAGGAAGAATATGAATATAAGATTTTACAATGCACGGATACTTCAGATGAATGGCAGCGTGGAGGTTATCGAAGGCGAGCTCTGGGTTAAGGATAATAAGATAGCGTATATAGGTGCAGGTAAGGCTTCGAATGAAAAGTGGGATAAAGAGATCGATTGTGAGAAGAATCTCCTGATGCCCGGATTTAAAGATGTGCATACACACAGCGGTATGACAGCTTTCAGATCACTTGCTGATGATCTTAATCTTCAGGAATGGCTTAATGATATGATATTCCCCAGAGAAGCAGTTATGTCAGGAGAAGACGTATACTGGATGACCAAGCTTGCCATACTCGAGTATCTCACAACAGGTGTGACACTTATCGCAGATATGTATCTTACACCTGAAACCATTCATGATGCCTGTGCTGAGATGGGAATGAGATGTGAGCTGATTTCGGGGCTCAATAAGTTCGGACCGACTCTCGAAGTGATGGAGAACCGATTTATCGAGCTCAACAAAAAATCAGATCTTGTAGGATTTAAGATGGGGTTACATGCTGAGTATACCTGTGACCGAGAACTCCTTGAAAAGGCATCGGAGCTTATCCATAAATATAAAGCACCGGTATATGTACATATGTCCGAGACCGAGACAGAGGTAAAGGAATGTTTTGACCGCTACGGTAAGAGCCCTGTTGCGCTCTTTGATGAACTGGGACTCTGGGATTTCGGCGGCAGCATATATCATGGCGTATGGTGCGATGATGCGGATATGGAGATACTCAAGAAGAGAAATATCTCTGTCATCTCCAATCCTGGAAGTAATACCAAGCTTGCCAGCGGAATAGCACCTATATCAAAATACCTTGAAAAAGGTATTATCGTCGGACTCGGAACAGACGGCCCCAGCTCCAATAACTGTCTGGATATGTTCAGAGAGATGTTCCTTGTTACCGGACTTGCCAAGCTTAAGGAAAGAGATCCCAAGGCTGTAGCAGCGGATGAGGTTCTTAAGATGGCATGCGTAAACGGCGCGCTGAGTCTTGATCATGAGGATTGCAGCTGCCTCGAGGAAGGTAAGCTTGCGGATATCATAATGATCGATCTTAGACAGCCTAACATGCAGCCAATCCTCAATATTCCGAAGAACATTGTTTACAGCGGATCCAAGATCAATATCAAGATGACGATGATCGACGGAAAGATACTGTATATGAACGGCGAATTTATCGGTGTTGATGCAGATGAGATCTACAGGAAATGTGAAGAGATCACCGAGCGTCTTAAAGACATCTGAAAGAATACTAATATTTATATTAAAAAGCTTACCGGTTCAGGTAAGCTTTTTTAATATCTCTATATATTTTTGAGTAAGCGGTGAGGGCGGGATGCTCCCCGGAAGGATGTATCCGATATCCATGCGGTCATCGACTTTTAACGGCTTTGCTATGATATGGGGACCGTTGAGTTCTTCATTGATCACGCCACTGCAGATCGTATAACCGTTTAATCCGATGAGCATATTGAATAAGGATGCGCGGTCGCATACTACCAGCTCTTTATCACAGTCAAGCGTGCTGAGTATCTCTTCGGAGAAATAGAAAGAATTATGGTTCCCCTGTTCATAGGAAAGACGCGGATAGGGTTTAAGATCACTTAGTGAAATTGATCTTTTCTTGGCCAAAGGAGAATTTTTACCTACAAATACGTGGGGCTTGGCGGTGAAAAGTTTTGTGAAAGTCAGATCATTGTCTTTCAGTGTTTTCTTAAGGACTGTCTCATTAAAAGAATTCATATACAGTATGCCGACCTCGCTGCGAAGATGAGCGACATCGCTTATGATCTCATAGGTCTGTGTCTCTCTCATATGGAATTCGTATTTCTCACCGCCATATTGTTTTAAGAGCGCAACAAAGGCTTCCACTGCAAATGAATAGTGCTGTGCGGAAACGCAAAAACGCTGCTTACCCTTGTGTTTACCTGTATAACGTTCTTCAATAAGATCGGCCTGTTCAAGGACCTGTCTTGCATATCCTAAGAATTCATCACCTTCCGGTGTCGGCTCGACACCCTTACTTCCTCTGATAAAAATGTTTATACCGTATTCTTTTTCCAGTTCATGTATGGAAGCGGTGAGGCTGGGCTGAGCGATGAATAGTTTTTTCGCGGCCTCTGTTATATTGCCGGTATCGGCCACAGTAACTGCGTATTGAAGCTGTTTTAATGTCATTTTTCTGTCTCCTGTAATTATAGATTACAGAATAATAATAATACATTCCATAGATAATATCTATGGACGATGTGTTATTATTTGTATTTTACCTACTGGAGCAGTAGGTTTAAACTCGTGTATATAAAACTTATGATCAGTAAAAAGGAGAAAAGGAAATGTTAACTTCAGTTATAGGATATCCGAGGATCGGAGCATTAAGAGAACTTAAATTTGCATCAGAAAAATATTTTAAAAATGAGATCGATGAGAAGGAACTTGCATCTGTAGCAAAATCGTTGCGCAGTGCTCATTTGCAGAGTCAGAAAAAAGCGGGGATCGATCTTATTACATCCAATGATTTTTCATATTATGACATATTACTGGATACGGCTGTTTTATGCGGCATAGTACCGAAGCGGTATAAGGAACTGGGACTTTCGGATATAGATACATATTTTGCAATGGCTCGCGGATACCAGGGAGAGAAGGGTGATGTCAAAGCTCTTGCAATGAAAAAGTGGTTCAACACAAATTATCACTATATCGTTCCGGAACTTGATGATGATATAAAGATCAGTCTTTCGGGAACCAAGATTTTTGATGAATTTATAGAAGCTAAGAACGAAGGGGTCGAGACAAAGCCTGTGGTTGTAGGACCGTATACATTGCTTTCTCTTTGCAGATATACCGGCAGTAAGACCAGAGAAGATCGTGCGGATGAGATCATTGAGGTATATTCCGGGATCATAGAGAAATTGAAAGGAAGCGGTGCAAAGTGGATCCAGTTCGATGAGCCTTCGCTTGTGAGAGATTTAAGCACAGAAGATAAGGAATTCTTCAAGCAGCTCTACAAGAGCATTCTTGCTGTTAAAGGCAATGTTAAGATACTGCTCCAGACATATTTCGGTGATGTGAGGGATATCTATGAAGAACTGACTTCTCTTGAGTTTGACGGTATCGGACTTGATTTTGTGGAGGGAAAAAAGACTCTTGAACTTGTTGAGAAGTACGGTTTCCCCGGTGACAAGTTATTGTTTGCAGGTCTTGTAAACGGTAAGAACATTTGGAGAAATAACTATGAAAAGACTCTTTCTATCCTTGATGGATTAAAGAAAAAGGGGATCAATACAGTGCTTTCCACATCCTGCTCTCTTTTACATGTGCCCTATACTTTAGAGGGAGAGGATAAACTGTCAGAGGAATACAAGAAGCATTTTGCATATGCTGTGGAGAAGTTAGAGGAGTTAAAGGAACTTGCACTTCTGGCAGATACTGCAGACAGAAATTCATCAGAGGCATTTAAAAAGAATGAAGCTTTATTTGCAGAGGGAAGAGATTGTGCGGATGTGAGCGTTCAGGAGCGATTAAAGCAGATCAAGGAAAGTGACTATGTGAGACTGCCGGTAAGAAGTGAACGTGAAAAGATCCAGAAGACTGCTCTGGGACTCCCTGTTTTTCCGACGACGACCATAGGATCATTTCCTCAGACTAAGGATGTAAAGAAGAATCGCTCTGCTTTTCGTAAGGGGGAGATCAGTGAAGAACAGTATAAGGAATTCAACCGTGAGAAGATCAAAGCTGTCATAGAGTGGCAGGAGAGCATCGGACTGGATGTGCTCGTACATGGTGAATATGAGCGTAATGACATGGTTGAATACTTTGGTGAATCTCTCTCCGGATTTCTTTTCACCGAAAAGGCATGGGTCCAGTCATATGGTACAAGATGTGTTAAGCCGCCTGTTGTATGGGGAGATGTGAGTCGTAAGAAGCCTATCACAGTGGAATGGTCTGTATATTCTCAGTCACTGACTAAACTTCCTGTTAAGGGAATGCTAACCGGACCGGTAACTATCCTGAACTGGTCCTTCCCCAGAGAGGATATCAGCACAGAGGAGTCTATGAGACAGATCGCGCTTGCGATACGAGATGAAGTGCTGGATCTTGAAGCTAACGGAATTAAGATCATTCAGATCGATGAGGCTGCTCTCAGAGAGAAGCTTCCTCTCAGAAGATCTGATTGGTACAGTGAGTATCTTGATTTCGCCATACCGGCATTCCGTCTCGTTCACAGTGGCGTGAAAGCTGAAACTCAGATCCATACTCATATGTGCTACAGCGAGTTCACGGATATCATTCCGGCTATCGATGACATGGATGCGGATGTGATCACTTTTGAGGCATCCAGATCGGATCTTCTTATTCTTGATACACTGAAGGAATGTAATTTTGAAACAGAGGTCGGACCGGGGGTATATGATATTCACTCTCCCAGAATCCCTTCTGTTGATGAGATCGTTACAGCTTTGGAAAAGATGCGCGGGAAGATAGAAGATCAAAAACTCTGGGTAAATCCTGATTGCGGTCTGAAGACCAGAGGCGAGGAAGAAACCCGCCAGAGCCTTATCAATCTGGTTGAAGCAGCAAGGATCATAAGGAAAGAAGCATAGGGGTAAGCGTGACAGCATGAAAGTATCCGAGATATATAAGAGCGGTAAGAGATCTCTGTCCTTTGAGATTTTTCCGCCCAAGAAGGAAGAAGAATTAAGGGATATTGATGATACTCTGGATGTTCTCTGTGAATTGAAGCCTGATTTTATCAGTGTGACTTTTGGCGCCGGAGGCAGCAGTAATTGTAACCGGACTATAGAACTGGCGAGAAAGATCAAGGATAAATACAAGGTTGAACCGGTGGTGCATCTTACTTGTCTTTGTTATGACAAAAAGGAGATAGATGAGTTTGCAAGGGTGCTGAATGATTCCGGGATAGAGAATATTCTGGCTCTCCGTGGCGATGACAGAGAGGATATACCGAGGAAGACCGATTTCATGCATGCTTCGGATATGGCAGCTTATCTGAAGGAGAAGAATGATTTCTGTATTCTGGGAGCATGTTATCCGGAAAAACATCCGGAGTCGGAAGATCTGATAAGTGAGATACATAATCTTAAGAAAAAGACTTCTGCGGGAACAGAGGTACTTCTATCGCAGTTATTCTTCGATAATAAGATCTTTTATGATTTCAAGGAAAAGTGTAGGATCGCAGATATCAATACACCGATAATTCCGGGAATAATGCCTGTTGTTAAGGCGACTCAGATCAAACGTATGGTTGCTCTGTGTAATGCTTCTTTCCCGGAACGTTTTCAGAAGATAGTTGATCTTTATGCTGACAGGAAAGAGGCTCTGTTTGACGCGGGAATGTCCTATGCATTGAGCCAGATCATCGATCTGATCGCAAGTGGGACCGACGGGATACATCTTTATACAATGAACAATCCCTGCATCGCACGGAGGATCTGTGAAGGGATCAAAAATATTATCTGAATAAACGCATCTGAAATAACGAAAAGCTGAACTATCTCCCAAATGATAAGTTCAGCTTTTTTTAGGTCAAGGGTCAACATCGCATTTCGATTACAAGACTAAACTTTTCAATTACAAAAGTGGTATTTCGCCGACAAAAATGGCATCTCGCTTACAAATATGAAGTTTTCAATTTACAAAGTTGCATTTCCAAGTACAAAATCGCATCTCGCCTTGCTATTCATATTCAGCCAAGAGGTCAAGGGTCAAGAGGTCAAGGGTCAATTGGAAAACTAAATTCCAGTTGCCCTGTCTCACTGACTGGAACTTACTATTGCAAGGATGAGGGGTGGAAGTAACTTCTCCAAACATTCCTGAATGGTATTGATACCAGCCATAAAAACTTCTACACTATAGTTACTTTACCGGCATACAGGATAGGGCAACGCTGGGGAGCGACCCGAGCAGTATACCGGATTCAACAGGAGCAG
>FMVK01000017.1 GCA_900102065.1 Lachnospiraceae bacterium XPB1003
AATGAGTTTGTCAGATCATCGAGATACGAGTTTAATCTGACAGAAGATGATCAGATGGATGATGTTGTAGAGAAGATATCATATGTATATGATGGAGCACTGGCAGCCTCTAAAGGTAGTTGGCCCGTCGAGATAATATGTGTGGTAAGTTACGGAGATAAAGAAAAAGGATTTTTCACCAGAGACTTCTATAGTGAAGGAACTGTCACAATGGATGAAAATGAGCGGAAAGCTTACATAAGAGAAAAATTAGAAGAGCTTAAATAAGACATTAAGATTTTACGTGATATATATTCCAGAGAGTGTTGAGTACATAAAAAAATTGAGCTGGCGGATGCGAATAGATGCAAGATCATTACTGTTTTCGGCTCTTAAAGTCAATGGGGACGGTTCCCATCGACTTATATTATTCAAAAAGCAAGAAAGTAAATAAGGAAGTCAACGAGAACCGTCTCTATTGACTTTAGGAAGTCAACGAGAACCGTCCCTATTGACTTTAGATTTTAACCGACGGTGTAAATGCAAGTACATCAAATCCTAAAACGTTTATTCTTTTAGTGATCAAGATAGGGATGAGACAAATGAGAAAGCTGCTTTTGATTTCACTTTTTATGGCTGTTATGCTTTGCGGATGTGGCAAACATGATGATAAAAAAACAGCAATTGGAATAGGATATGCTTATGTTAATTATCCGGAACAGAAATTAGAACTTGTATACGCTGATGGTACTGCCGATAGTTGTGAACTGTATCCGGAAGGCGATGGTATGGATGATATAAGCTATGCTAATGGAAACTATTATTTTTATAATATCTATAATTCTAATATAGTCAGATATGATCGAGATAAAGGAGAAATGATCACTATATTGGATAAGAGTAAGTATAAAGGGATAGCGCCTGATCATGATGGCGTAGAAATAGGTCATATAGAACCGCTAAATGAAGACGATAAAGCAGCAATTTATTTTAAGTTTACAGGAAATGAAACGATAAAAGGTATATTTTTAATTGATGATGGCGAGCTGGAGTTTTTATGTGATTCTGATTCAATGTACAGTTTCAGTTCGGATAAGAACAAAGAGCATCTTTATGTACGCCAGAAAGGAAAGCTGGTTTCTATTAATGTTAAGGATGGAACGAGCGAAGTGCTTATTGACAACTTTGAACCTTATATATTTGATATAACTCCATCGGCAGATAAAATTGCATACTTCATAGACAAAATGGCTTATATTTATGATGTGAAACAAGATCATGAAGATGATATTACGGATTTAGACCTTCCGGCTAATAAAATATCAATATCCGATGATGGTAAATGGGTTGCGTTCGAAAATATAGGAGCTGTAGGATATATTTATCCGGCCAGGGACGAGCATATTTATTTGTATGACTGCGAAAATGATGAACTACACGATATAGCATCAGGTAATGTTGGCACTGATTATGGTGGATTTGATCTGCAGGAGTAAAAAGCGGGGGCGTTTTTAAGATTAGTTTATGCGCTTATTATGAGAATAAAGGGAGAAAAGGGGTTATGAAAAAGAGCAGAAGAATCAGTGGATTAGTTCTTTCGGGAGTGCTGACTGCAGGTACGGTTCTGGGCGGAACGGCAACGGCCTTATCAAGACCTGTTTATACTTTTGCCGGTGAACAGCTGGGAGCAACGGATTTTGACGACGGAAGAGGCCTTCCGTGGCATATCATGGAATCCGAGACCGGCAAGATGGAATTCGAGATCGCGGATGGTGTCTACAGGATCACCATAGTCAATCCCGGCGGAGCTTCCAATGGCGGCGATGACAGATGGGACTGCCAGTTCAGACACAGAGGTCTGAAGATAGTAGCTGGCCATACATATCATGTGCATTACGAGATCAAAGCATCTAATACCGGAAAGTACTATACGAAGATAGGTAATCTCGCAGGCGATGTGGAAGTCTGGCACAATATGAGCAACGGCTCAGATCTGGGTGCTACCTGGGATCCCATTCCCTATGATACTGCCGGACAGTGGAAGAGTGTGGATCTTACTTTTACTGCGGGACAGAGTCTTGATGTTGCCGAGTGGGCTTTCCACCTTGGCGGTGACGGTCAGTATACGAGTGGAGTGTGCTTCCCTGCAGGTACTGTCATAGAGTTCGATAACATGTCTCTTTTCGATGAGACTTCGAATGAAAATGATTATGTGGAAGAGCCGGCATGGGTGCGTTCGGATATCCTTACGAATCAGGTGGGATATTTTGAAGACATGGCAAAGAAAGCAACCCTTCTTTCCGACAGCAAGTCTGCTGTAGGCTTTTCTCTTGTGGATGAAAGCGGTAAGGAAGTCTGGAGCGGGAAGTCCGAACCCATGGGACTTGATGCCGACTCAGGAGATAATGTTCATGTTCTTGATTTCTCAGATTTTAATGAGAAGGGTAAATTCACTTTAAAGGCCGACAACGGAGCTGTTTCAAGAGGGTTCGCCATAGGAGATTCACAGACCTATTCAGCTCTTTTGTATGATTCACTGAATTATTTCTATCAGAACAGATCTGCGATCCTCATAGAAAGTCAGTTCATCACATCGGGTGACAAGAACGGTCTTGCCAGGGCGGCAGGTCATCCTTCGGATGTTGCCGAGATAAGAACAAGCTTCACGGATCAGTCCACAAGCGGCTCTCAGGATGTTACAGGTGGATGGTATGATGCGGGCGATCACGGCAAATATGTGGTGAACGGAGGAATATCATTATGGCTTCTGCAGAATCAATATGAGACTGCATTAAAGACAGGCGATGAATCCGCATATGCCGATGGAACGATGAATATACCGGAGAACAATAACGGTTACCCTGATCTTCTGGATGAAGCCAGATGGGAGATGGACTGGTTCGGCACCATGCTTGTGAAGGACGGCGAATGCAAGGATATGGTCTATCACAAAGTCCATGATGAGAAGTGGACGGGACTTGCTCTTGCACCTGCAGACGATACGATGAAGAGGGTTATACTCCCTCCCACAACGGCGGCTACACTTAATGTTGCCGCATGCGCGGCTCAGGCTGCACGTCTCTGGAAGGGTATAGATGATGCTTATTCCGAACAGTGCCTTGATATTGCAAAGAGAACTTATGCTGCTGCAAAGGCTCATCCCGATATGTACGCACCTACGGGTAATTTCCCGGGAGGCGGATCCTATGGTGATGATGATGTGACAGACGAGTTCTACTGGGCTGCAACGGAGCTGTATATCACCACAGGAGATGATACATATTACAACGATATGAAGGCTTCCCCCTTCTTCATGCAGGTGGAGACGACTTTATCAGGCGGAGAGAGCGTTGATACATACGGAAGCTTTGACTGGGGACATACGGCATCCCTTGGAACTCTTTCCGTTCTTTTAAATGAAGACAAGGTTGATGCGGGTGATGTGAGCAAGGCAAAGGATGCTGTGATGGCAGCTGCTGACAGATTTATCGAAAAGGAAAATGAGCAGGGTTACGGACTGCCTTATTCCGGAGGAACCCTTTCAAATACCGATAGCGCGCAGGGATATCTGTGGGGATCCAATTCATTTGTTGCGGATAATGCAATTGTTATCGCATATGCATATATATTGAGCGATGATGCAAAATATTTAAACGGTGCGGTATCGGCGATGGATTATCTCCTGGGAAGAAATGCAAATGACTATTCTTATGTAACGGGATACGGGACTCATGCCGCAAAATATCCCCATCATCGTTACTGGGCCGGTCTCATAGATGACAGCTTCCCGCTGGCTCCCAATGGTGTAATGGTGGGCGGCCCTAACAGCGGAATGGAAGATCCCTGGGTCAAAGGTATGGGATGGAAGAAGGGGACGATCCCTCCCGCCAAATGTTATCTGGATCATATAGAAGCATATTCCGCCAATGAATGTACCATCAACTGGAATGCACCTCTCGCATGGCTTACGGGATTCATAACGGAGAATTCTAAGGACGGTATAATCCGGGGAGCCGTTAACTTAAGTGCGGCTTCAGATCCGGGGAGCGCCAATGTTACCAATACTGCGGCGGGATCGTCAGACGTCAATGCTTCCGGAGCCGGTGGCGCTGGCGTTGGCTCATCGGGCAGCATAGAAGGAAAAAAGCCCATGAGCGGATGGCTCATCGCACTTATAGTATTCGGTGTCGTAGCTGTGATCGTATCCATAGAGATATTTGTTTATAAGATGCTTCAGATGAAGAAGCAGGATGCGGCCGCGGCTCAGGGAATAAAGCTTGATTACGGGAATATGAACTCCGATGGGGCACAGACGCTGGAGATGGAGAAAGAGGCTGTAGCTGCTGACACGGAAGTTGCGACAGAACCGCCGGTTCAAGCTACGGATAGTGTTGAAGCAAGTGCACCTACAACAGAGGGAGCGCAGACACCGGTTTCGGAAGCTGCAGTTCCTTATGCGGCACCTGCAACCGAAGCTGCCGCACCGGAGACAACACCTGCTGCAGCAGCTGATAAACCTGCTTCGGTTATCGAATTCTATGATCCGGAGGCGGCTAAAACAAATGAATATTCTGCCTCGGTTGCTTCTGATTCGCCGGCAGTATCGCCTACCGCACCGGAATATCTCTATGATGCCTGGGGCAATCCTCAGATGAGGGTACTCTACGATGCATCAGGCAAGCCCGTATATGTACCGATCTCGTAAGATGTTTAAAGATTAAAAAAGCCCTGCGCCTTTAGCGCAGGGCTTTTGCAAGCGGATAGACATGTATATTATGCAAGGGGTATTACATATTATTCATGCATCCGATGAAAATAGGGAGCCCTGTTTCGTTATCTACGATACCGTATACGAAGGGGCGGTTAAGATCGATAATTTTATATGTCTGGCGCGGAGCATCTCCGAGACATGTCATCATAACTGCTGTAGCCGCAGCTGCACGTGTTCCCTCGCGATTCAGTTCCATGTGTGTCGAGTGGATCACCTGGCTTATAAATAAAGGGCAATCCGCCATATTGCTGAAGTCTGCTCTTTCTCCATCAAAGGGAATATCCATTCCCTTATCAATAAAGGTTTTATTCATTTCGGTTGCATAATCCGTAGAGAATTCGGGCATGGTGACGCAAACTTTTTCGGAAGTCGTATTTCTTAATGCGTCAGAAAGGTCTGCGTCACTGTTGATCAATCCTTCGATATAATCTGCGGTACTTACGCCCTCATTGGGAAGGATGGCGAAGAAAGAGTACTGGCCACCGGCATAGGGACGCAGGAAACCGATGCCATTTTCGAGTTCAAAATAATCGTTTTCTTCACTGTAAAGCGTAGTAACCGATGATTCGCTTCCGTCTGCATTGGTAAAAATATGATTTTCTCGGATCTGATCATCGGAATAACTAAATTCCCATTCTCCTTCGAAAGCGATTGCGTTGATAAGGCACATGCGGTCGTTGGGAGAGATATCTGAGATGATCTGAGGTATCATTCCTGAGGTTTCTTTTGAAACCCATCCGTTGATAGCCATTACGGTCGAATCGTCAAAGGGAGCCGGAAATACTTCCGCATCATACCAGTCATTCGTTTTCTGGATAAAATCGGATTTGGGCGTTGAGCTGCCGTCACCTTTATACCATACAGAATTGGCGATATTCCAGTTTACGTCATCGGAAGATTCAAGACGATCGGAGATATCCTTGAATGCAGAGTTCATATCATCAATGGAAAGACCGTGGTTCAACACATCTTCCATCTGGTCAAGTGTATCGCCGTTGGCACCGTTTTGTACCATACCCATAGCAAGTTCGATAGAAGTAGGTGATATCAGGATGTTTTCCTGTTCGCCGGATTCTTTTACGGTTTGAGCTAACAGCTCAAGGGCCAGGTCGGACATAGCTTCCTCGGGTGAACCTGCGGCATCACTTTTTGGAGAGGTTAGAGTCTCAGTTTCAGTGGATGATTCTGCTTCGGAGGATAAAGCCTGTATAGATTTCGAAGTCGAGTCTGATACAGCCTGCCGGCCGCAGCCTCCGAGCATAGTCATGGTTAACAGTGCAAAAACGATGTTTCTCTTTTTCATGATGTTATCCTTTCTGTTTAATTATCGTTACGATATATGTACGGATGTGAGGGGAGGGATTTATGGAAAAATATAAATTTTTTATATAAACTCTTTGCATATTTTTTTCGGGGGTAGTTGAGCAACATCGGATGCTGTATTTTGCGCTGCCTGCCCACCCTGCTACGGCCTGCTGAGAGTTGTGATATAGACCTGCCCACCCTGCAGTGGCTTGCTGAGCTGTGTAACGTGAGCCGAGCAGTACAGGGAAATGTTAATATAGTAGAAACGCCTCGCCATGGAGGGCGGGGCGAGCGAATAACGCTCCATGGATGGAGCGTATGAGCGGTTTCGGAACGAAGACAAAGATTTCACCATTTCCCGAAGTACTGCCGAGCGAACGTTTCCACAGCTCAGCAAGCCACAGCAGGGTGGGCAGGCAAGTGATTCCACAGTCCAGCGAGCTACTGCAGCGGGGCTTTCGGGGCCCCGCCCCGGTCAGCTTGAAAAAAAACTATATTAAGGATAAAATTATCAAGTGTGTGCCCAAACATAAATTAATCGCATGGAGGGAATGATCATGCAGGAAGTTAAGAGAAATATATTGCTGAATCCCGGCCCGTCCACAACGACGGATACCGTTAAATACGCTCAGATAGTTCCGGACATCTGTCCGAGAGAGAAGGAATTCGCCGGCATCATGGCGCCTATGCGTGATGATCTGGTCAAGATCGTGCACGGAGATACGAAGGAATATACATCCGTACTCTTCTGCGGATCAGGTACCATATGTATAGATATCACCCTCAATTCCCTTCTTGATAAGGGAAAGAAGGCTATGGTCGTAAAGAACGGTTCATATTCTTCCAGAGCCTGCGAGGTATTGGAGTACTATGGACTTCCTTTTATAAAGGTAGAGTCACCCGTTGATGAGGCTCTTGATGTGAGCCTTGTTGAAGAGGCGCTTAAGAAAGCGGCTGCAGACGGTGATGAGATCGGTTATATCTATATGACACATCATGAGACAGGAACCGGTCTGCTTAATCCTATAAGGGAAGTAGGAGCACTTGCTCATAAGTACGGCGCATTTTTCATCACGGATACAACATCGTCATATGCTATGATCCCTATCAATGTCTATGATGATAATATTGATTTCTGCATGGCATCCGCACAGAAGGGTATCATGGGAATGACAGGACTTTCTTATGTAGTGGGAAGACGAGATATCATTGAGAAGTCAAAGGATTTCCCTACACATTCCTACTATTGTAATCTCTACAGACAGTATGCTTATTTTGAAGAGACCGGAGAGATGAATTTCACACCTCCCGTTCAGACCATTTATGCGGCAAGACAGGCTCTTAAGGAGTATTGGGAAGAGGGAGAGACCGCAAAATGGGAGAGACATACCCGCGTTATGAATGCTCTCAGAAAGGGAATCGATGAGCTGGGGCTTAAGGAAGCACTTCCCCGCGATATCCAGTCGGGACTTGTTGCTGCCGTCAGATATCCCGATGATGAGAAATGGGATTTCGAGAAGATCCACGATTACTGCTATGAGAGAGGATTTACTATCTATCCCGGCAAGATGCAGGGCAGAGGAACTTTCAGGCTCTGTGCGCTGGGTGCAATAGATGAGGAAGACATCAGGGCATTCTGGAAAGTCTTTGAAGATGCCATGAAAGATGCGGGAGCAGCGATACCCGCAGTATATAAGGATTGATAAAGGAGTAAATGATGAGAACACTGTTATACATTGATCCCGGAACGGGAAGCATGCTTTTCTCCATTCTTATCGGTATCTTTGCCGCACTGGTTTTCTTCGTGCAGAAAGTTATCCTTAAGATCAAGTTCGCATTGAGCGGTGGACGTGCCGATAAGGCGGCTGCCGCAGCGGCTGAGAAGATTCCTTTCCTTATCTTTTCGGATTCGAAGAGATACTGGAATACTTTTAAGCCAATATGCGATGCTTTTGAAGCCAGAAAGCAGAAGGTCACATACTGGACCGCTTCTCCCGATGATCCCGCCCTTGAAGAAAAGTACGAATATGTAACGGCGGAATTCATCGGCGAAGGAAATAAAGCTTTTACAAGACTTAACTTTGCAAAGGCAGGCGTGCTGCTTTCAACAACACCCGGACTTGATGTATATCAGTGGAAGCGTTCCAAGAATGTTGACTGGTATGTTCACGTGCTTCATGCAGCAGGCGATCCTACCATGTACAGAATGTTCGGTCTTGATTTCTATGATGCGGTATTTATCGCAGGCGACTTCATGGAGGATGAGCTCAGAAAGCTTGAGGAACTTCGTGGTATCACTAAGAAAGAACTTCCCATGGCAGGTGTTCCCTACCTTGATGTTATGAAAGCAAGACTTGATAAGGAAGGTAAGGAAGAGAAGAAGGAAGGAAAATTTGCCGAAGGCAGAGATGTTCCCACAGTACTCCTTGCTCCCGCCTGGGGGCCCAGCGGACTGCTTACGACACTCGGACCCGAGATGCTGGAAGCACTCAAGGCTACAGGTTACAATATCGTAGTTCGTCCTCATCCCCAGTCCATGACTTCCGAGAAGGAGCTTATGGATAAGCTGATGAAGGACTTCCCCGAGAATGATTCTTTCCACTGGAATTTCGATAATGATAACTTCTCCGTACTTAAGAAGTCGGACATCATGATCTCGGACTTCTCCGGTGTTATCTATGACTACACACTTGTATTCGATAAGCCCCTCGTATTCACGGATATGGGCGTAGGATACAACCGTGACGTATATGACTGTTGCTGGCTTGAAGAGGAGCCCTGGATGATAAGGAAGCTTCCCGAGATCGGCACACCTCTTAAGAAGGATGATATCGGCAATGTGAAGTCCATTATCGACGAGGCTATTGCGTCCGAGAAGTTCTCTGCAGCAAGAGAAGAAGCCAGAAAAGAAACCTGGTCAAATATCGGATCTGCTTCCGACAAGATCGTTGAATATATGATCGAAAAGGGCGAAGAGATCGCGAAGAAGAAGGAAGAAGAGCGTAAGGCTAAGGAAGAAGAAGCTAAGAAAGCTGCAGGTAAGAGCAGTAAGAAGAAGGCGGCTGATAAAGATAAGCCTGAGGCCGAAAAATAAGTTAAGGAGAATAACGAATGAAAACAGTTTATACCTGTTTTACAACAGATGTGATCCATGAGGGACACCTTAATATCATAAATGAAGCCGGAAAGCTTGGCCGTGTGGTAGTAGGTGCGCTCAGCATCCCCGAATCCATAAGATTCAACAAGTTCCCCACGGAGACCATTGAAGAGAGAGTGGCACTTTATAAAGCTATCCCCGGAGTTGACGAAGTGATCATCCAGGAGGATATGAAATACAGTGATGTATTCGAGAAGGTTCATCCCGATATCATCATCCATGGTGATAACTGGAAGGAAGGACCCGAGAGTGCTATCCGTGACAGTGTTCTGGCTCTCCTTAAGGAAAAGGGTGGCGAGCTTGTAGAAGTTCCTTATACCCGTAACGAAAAAGTTAAGAAGATCGACAGACAGCTTAACGAGAAGCTGGCTATGCCCGAGTACAGAAGAAAGAGACTGAGACAGCTTATCGAGATGCGTCCCGTGGTTAAGATCATGGAGGCTCACAGCGGTCTTACAGGTCTTATATGTGAGAAGACAGTTGTTGAGAGCGCCGGACGTCTCGATCAGTTTGACGGTATGTGGGTAAGCTCACTTTGCGACAGTACTGACAGAGGTAAGCCGGATATCGAGCTTGTTGATATGACAAGCCGTATGCGCACCATCGACGATATCCTTGAAGTTACAACCAAGCCTATCATCCTTGACGGTGATACCGGCGGACTTGCAGAGCACTTTGTATATAACGTTCGTACTCTTGAGAGAAGCGGTGTGTCCGCAGTTATCATCGAAGATAAGGTTGGTCTCAAGAAGAATTCACTCTTCGGTACGGAAGTAAAGCAGACACAGGATTCCATCGAGAATTTCTCTGCAAAGATTGCGGCAGGTAAGCATGCACAGCTTACGGATGATTTCATGATCATCGCACGTATCGAGAGCCTTATCCTTGAGCAGGGAATGAAGGACGCTCTTGAGAGAGCTGTTGCATTCGTTGCGGCAGGTGCTGACGGTATCATGATCCATTCAAGGAAGAAAGATCCTGCTGAGATATTTGAATTCTGCGATAAGTTCCGTGAACTTGATAAGCACACACCTATCGTTGTTGTTCCCACTTCCTTCAATTCGGTTACGGAAGAGGAGCTTTCATCACACGGTGTAAATATAGTTATATATGCGAACCAGCTCATGCGAGCAGCTTTCCCGGTTATGGTTTCCACTGCTGAGGAGATCTTGAAGAATCATCGTGCGCTTGAAGTTGATTCCAAGCTGATGCCTTTCAAGGATATCATCAGACTGATCGACGAGCTGTAAGCTCTTATTTGAGATGATATTGACCATATTGTATGACATCATAATACTTCCGCTTGTGTATCTGGTGCAGGCTATATTCTCGGCGGTTTATCTCCTCTGTTATAACCCGGGACTTTCGATAATCGCCGTGAGTCTTACTGTAAATATACTCTGCCTTCCTTTATACAAGCGGGCTGATGCCGTGCAGGAGGCTGAACGTGACAAGCAGGCGGCCATGAAGCCCTGGCTTTCGCACATCAGGGAATTCTTTTCGGGCGACGAGCGCTTCATGATAGAGCAGGCGTATTACAGAGAACAGCATTATTCTCCCCTGTCTGCCGTGAAGGGTTCCGTATCCCTGATCCTGCAGATACCTTTTCTTATTGCGGCATACAGATACCTTTCTACGCTTCCCGTGCTTGAGGGGAGTGCTTTTTTTGTAATCGGGGATCTGTCAAAACCTGACGGGCTCATCAATATCGGAGGACTTTCCATCAATCTCCTGCCGATACTCATGACTCTCATCAATTTCCTTTCTTCATACATCTATACGAAGGGATTTGCGTTCAAGGATAAGTTCCAGCTCTATGTGATAGCGCTGATCTTCCTTGTTTTTCTCTATCCATGTCCGTCGGGACTGGTTTTCTATTGGACTCTGAATAACCTGTTCTCACTTTTGAAGAATGTATTCATGAAGGTAGTAAAGAACCCGGGACGGATACTTGCGATATTGTGTGCTGTCGGCGGTGCGGCTTTCTTCATCTGGGGAACATGTACCGGCAAGATGATGAAGTACGATCTGCAGGGCAGACGTGTTGCTGATATGGGACATATTCTTTTTATCGCAGTGATTAGTGTGGCTGCGATGTTGCCGCTCATAATGAGGATCCGCACCAAGCGGATAAATACAGAGCATGAGGGTATTAATAATGCAAGTGAAGGCCGAAATAATTCAGATCGTGCCGGAAAAGAAGCTGCTGATGAAATACAGGAGAAGGGCGATCGTGCCGGCTCAGCCTCAGATAAAAATGTCTTTGGCCTGTGGGTGATCTCGGGACTCCTTACGGTAATGGTCTTCGGTGTGCTGATACCTTTGGCGGTAATCTCTTCTTCACCCGCTGATTTTACTGATGTGGCAGCATTCAGGGATCCCTTAAGATACGTGGGGACGGTGGCATGTGTTGCCTTCGGTTACTTCTTCATATGGGGAGGCATAGCCTATGCGCTTACGCCAAATGAGCACAGGGAGAAAGCAGGTATCATCTATGTACTGATCGCAGTCTGCACTGTCATTGATTATATGATCTTCTCCGGTGATTTCGGAGTCATGTACTCCGATATGACTTTCTCCGGAGGTGTTTCATTTGCGACATCCACACAGTTGTTGAATGCATCGGCTCTCATCCTTGCCGGTGTGGCTGCAGTGATGCTTTATAAGAGATCGAGGAAGGTACTGACTGTTGTATTCACAGCCATGCTCTTAGGTGCGGCAGTGATCGCGATACGTGATCTGGGAAAAGCAGGAGCGCAGATAAAAGAGCTTAAGGTGGGAGCTTTTGCGGCTCAGGATCCTGACTCTGACAAGATATTCAGTCTCAGCAAAGATAAGAAAAACGTTGTTGTGATAATGCTTGATCGTTCCATTGCGGGACAGGTTAAGTTCGTCTTTGATGAGAAGCCGGAGCTTCTTGAGAAGTTCAGGGGATTTACTTACTATCCCAATACGCTTTCTTTCGGAATATATACTAACTTTGCTTCGGCACCTGCTTACGGCGGATATGAATATACGCCGATGAATATGAACATGAGGAGCAGCGAATCTCTTGAAGAGAAGCAGAATGAAGCTTTAAAAGTACTTCCGGAGCTTTTCTCCGAAGCGGGATGGAAAGTGACTGTTACGGATCCTCCTTATGCGGGATACAGTGACGTGTCGGATCTCAGTATTTTTGAAGGCATGGAAAATGTTGATGCCGTAAGCACCATCAACGGTGAGTATCTCCACCTCTTAACGGCCGAAGAAAAGGCTCAGATGGAGATGGCCAAGGGTGGCGAGTACTGGAGGTTCTTCATGTACAGTGTGATGAGAGCAGCTCCCGTCTCACTCCAGAACATGATCTACTCCAGAGGAAAATATATGTCCCTTACACAGTTCCCGCGAGCATATCTCAATAATTATGCTGTTATAGAGAATCTTTCGGAACTGACTGAAGTGGCAGATGCCGCTTCGTATCGGGATGAAGGATCTGAGACTGGTTCAAAAGACAGCCCGGATCCTGATTTGACCACCGGTGTGGAAACAGAGGGTAACTTTATATATATCTATAATGCCATGACTCATGAGCAGGCGGATCTCCAGCTTCCGGATTATGAGTATAAGGCGCATCCGGTTGAAGCCGGTGACGGTATATCATGGCATTCCTTCAATGCGGAGAACAGGTATTTCAGTCTGATGCGCTCCTTCATGTGTCTGGGAGAATGGTTTGATATGCTGAGAGCTGAAGGTGTATATGACAACACCAGGATCATCCTTGTGGCTGATCACGGTGACGGAAGGAGAGAGTTTGACGAGCTTATCCTTGATGACGGTTATGATGCCGAGGCACTGACGCCTCTTCTTATGGTCAAGGATTTTGGCAGTAACGGGGAGCTTGTGACGGATGATACTTTCATGACCAATGCGGATGTTCCCTGGATGGCTGCAGACGGAATGATCGCAGATCCGGTGAATCCCTTTACAGGCAAGGCACTGAATGACGTGGAAAAATATGCTCACGATCAGATCGTGACATCGTCAGATAATAACAGACTTGAGAATAACAGCGGTAATGTATATGACACCGGGGATGCAGCCTGGTATTCGGTTCATGATAATGTATGGGATAAGGATAACTGGACCAATATCGGAGCGGATAACGCGGCAGAGAAATAACAGCGGAGCGCAGTGAGCAATCCGACAGAAAGATAACAGCGGAGCGCAGTGAGCAATCCGACAGAATGATAACGGAGAAGCGCGATAAGCGATCCGGAACGGAGGAATGATATGGCTGAAGAGATAGCGGTATTGATGGCAGCAGGTATGGGAACCAGGATGCGTCCCCTTACGGAGAAGACGGCAAAGCCTCTTGTTAAAGTTAAGGGCAAGGCCATGATCGAGACAGTTATAGAAGGGCTTAAGGCCAGAGGCGTGAAGAGATTCTACGTGGTGACAGGCTATAAGGGTGAGCAGTTTGAACCCCTGACTGAAAAATACACGGATGCTGCAGCGGGAACAAGCCTGCAGATCATTAAGAACGAAGTCTTTGAGACAGTAAATAATATCTCGTCCATATATGCAGCATGTAAGACAGAGGCTGAAAATGGAGAGAGCATCATAGGTTGTGCCGATATGTTTATCTGCGAGGCCGACCTTTACATCCCGGATTCCAAGGTGTTCATGGCGGAGCTGGACAGATCCTGTTATTTCGGCAAGATGGTAGAGGGTTATTCCGATGACTGGGTCTTCGAGCAGGACAGCGCCGGACGTATCACCAGAGTGGGCAAGCAGGGCAGAGACGTGTATAATATGGTCGGGATTTCTTTTTTCAAAAAAGAGGACGCGAAGATATTAAATGAGGCCATGATGGAGGCTTACGGCAAGCCCGGATATGAGGATCTTTTCTGGGATGATGTGGTCAATGCCAACCTGAATAAGTTAAACCTCACGGTGCATCCCATTGAAGAGAATGAGATAACGGAGATCGATTCCTGCGACGAGCTTGCGGTGGTTGATCCCGATTATGAGAAATGGAATTAAGGAGAAACAAAAATGACAGCTGAAAAATTCGCCGAGATACTTGGAAGTGATTTCTATACGGGCGTACCCGATTCACAGTTAAAAGCTCTTTGCAACTATCTGATGAGCAGATACGGCATCGATGCAAAGCATCATATCATTGCTGCAAATGAGGGAAATGCCGCAGCTCTTGCTGCAGGCTACAATCTTGCTACCGGCAAGGTGCCTGTCGTATATATGCAGAACAGCGGTGAGGGTAATATCATCAACCCTCTCGCATCTCTTTTAAACGATAAGGTATATGCGATCCCTACTATTTTCGTCATCGGATGGAGAGGCGAGCCGGGCGTTCATGACGAGCCCCAGCATATCTATCAGGGAATCGTGACCGTTAAGCTCATGGAGGATATGGATGTTAAGACTTTCGTCCTTTCATCGGATACAACCGAAGACGAGCTGAAGGCTGCCATGAAGGAGTTCGAGAATCTCTTATCCGCAGGCAAGCAGGTTGCCATCGTTATCCGCAAGGGCGCACTTTCCTTCGATGGAAAAGTTAAGTATGGCAATGATAACAGCATGAACCGTGAAGAAGCTATCAGACATATCATCCGGGTTACAGGTGATGATCCCGTGGTTTCAACGACAGGTAAGATAAGCAGAGAGCTCTTCGAGAGCAGAGAGCTTCCTGAGAACGCAGGTGAAGATGCATATACAAAGCATTGCAGAGATTTCCTTACTGTAGGTTCCATGGGACACTGCTCATCGATCGCGCTTGCTGTTGCGATCAATAAGCCCGAGAAAAAAGTATGGTGTATAGACGGAGACGGTGCGATGCTCATGCATATGGGAGCCATGGCTGTGACAGGTGCCAACAGACCTTCAAATATGGTTCATATCATCATCAACAATTCCGCTCACGAGACAGTGGGAGGAATGCCTACGGTTGCAGGCGCACTGGATGTGACAGCTATCGCAAAGGCTTGCGGATATCCCAATGCTGTAACGGTTGATAATTATGATGATCTTGATAAGGCTCTTGAGGCAGCAAGGGATAAAAATGAACTTTCACTTATTGAGATCAAGTGCCAGGTGGGCGCACGTGATGACCTCGGACGTCCTACTACTACGGCGCTTGAGAACAAAGAGAACTTTATGAAGTTCTTGGCAAAATAATATATTTTTACGGAGGTGTTTCATGGCTGCAGGTAAGGATATTGAAGAAAAGCTTAAAAGTTATATCAGAACCATTCCCGACTTTCCGCAGAAGGGAATACAGTTTAGAGATATCACCACTCTTATCGGAAATGCCGACGGACTTAAGCTTTCGGTGGATACGCTGACGGATCTTGCGGCAGACGTGGAATACGATGTGGTGGCCGGTGCGGAATCCAGAGGTTTTATCTTTGGTGCACCTATCGCTTACAAGACAGGCAAGCCCTTCGTGCTTATCAGGAAGAAGGGAAAGCTTCCCGGTGAGACAGTGGAGATGAGCTACGATCTCGAATACGGTTCCACCACACTTGAAATGCATAAGGACAGCATAAATAAGGGCGAAAAAGTGTTGATCGTAGATGACCTCATCGCTACGGGCGGCACCACGGAAGCCATGATCAAATTAGTTGAATCACTGGGCGGCGTGGTAGCTGCAGTGCTCGTATTGGTAGAGCTGCCCGACCTCAAGGGAAGAGAGAAGATATCAAAATACAAGCTGCTTTCGGCAGTTGAATTTCTCGGTGAATAATGGGAACTGAAAACGACAAAGTTAAAAAAGATATAGATGAACTGGAGCAGCTGATAGAGAACTCGGATAAGAATGTTCCCAGGCTCCAGAAGGATGATATAGAACTGGTAAAGGAGAGTGCCGAAGCAACAAAGGCACTTTCTGCCGATGATGTGCGCCCTTCTGTTGTGATCGATGACGGACGTATCGAGAAGATCGCGGAATTCCAGCCGCCTGAAACACTCTATAAGGAACTGATAGACAGGGTTAAGAAGTATCATCCCTCGGATGATATATCTCTTATAGAGAAGGCCTATAATACGGCACGCGAGACTCACGGAGATCAGATGAGGAAATCCGGAGAGCCCTATATCGTTCATCCTCTCTGCGTGGCGATAATCCTTGCAGATATGGAGATGGATAAGGAGACTGTTGCAGCCGGTATCCTTCATGATGTGGCGGAAGATACCACTATGACTGTGGAGGATATCAAGGAGGGATTCGGAGAAGAAGTAGCCTTCCTTGTTGACGGCGTGACGAAGCTCTCCAAGATCCAGTACACTGCTGACAAGCTTGATATGCAGGCGCTTAACCTGCGCAAGATGTTCCTTGCCATGGCAAAGGATATCCGTGTCATAATGATCAAGCTCGCGGATCGTCTGCATAATATGCGTACTCTTTCTTATCACAAAGAAGAGAAGCAAAAAGAGATAGCAAGAGAGACACTTGATATCTATGCACCCATAGCACAGAGACTCGGTATCTCCAAGATCAAGGTTGAGCTGGAAGATCTGTGTCTTAAATATCTGGAGCCGGAGATATATCACAATCTTGCCATCATGATCGCCGAGCGTAAGTCTGAGCGTGAAAGAGTTGTGCAGGATATCGTTGATGAAGTATCGAAGCATATCTCGGCAGCGGGCATCAATGCGAAGATTGACGGACGTGCAAAGCACTTCTTCAGTATCTACAAGAAGATGAAGAACCAGAATAAGACTCTGGATCAGATCTACGATCTCTTTGCAGTGCGTATCATCGTTGCCAGCGTAAGAGACTGCTATGCGGCACTGGGTGTCATCCACGAGATATATAAGCCCATCCCCGGAAGATTCAAGGACTACATCGCTGTCCCCAAGGACAACATGTATCAGTCACTTCATACGACTCTTGCAGGCGCAAACGGAGTGCCTTTTGAGATACAGATAAGAACCTATGAGATGCACCGCACTGCTGAGTACGGTATCGCGGCGCACTGGAAATACAAGGAAGCATCCGACGGACGCGCACCGGAACTTCAGGAAGAAGAGAAGTTAACGTGGCTCAGGCAGATCCTTGAATGGCAGAAGGACATGTCGGATAACAGAGAGTTCATGAGCCTGCTAAAGAGCGACCTTGATCTTTTCTCCGATAACGTATACTGCTTTACTCCAACCGGCGATGTAAAGAACCTGCCTGCAGGCTCCACTCCGGTAGACTTCGCCTACAGCATCCATTCCGATGTGGGAAATCATATGATGGGTGCCCGTGTTAACGGCAAGCTCGTTACCATCAACTACGAGATCAAGAACGGCGATGTGATAGAGATCCTCACCAGCCAGAATTCCAAGGGCCCCAGCCGTGACTGGCTTGGAATAGTTAAGTCGGCACAGGCACGCACGAAGATATCCCAGTGGTTCAGGGGCGAGTTCAAGGAAGAGAATATCGAGCACGGTAAGGAACTCTTCAATGCATACTGCAAGAACAGAGGTATCAATCCTCAGGATATACTTAAGCCCGAATTTGAAGAGGCTCTACTGAAAAAGCAGGGCTTCAGGGACTGGGATAATCTGATGAGTGCCGTTGGCCATGGCGCGCTGCGTGAAGGCCAGGTGGTCAACAGACTCATAGAGATAAGAGAGGCATACCTTAAGCAGCACCAGACCGATGCGGATGTACTTGCCAAGATTCAGACCAAGTCCCAGAGCGGAAGTGTAAAGCATCACGGCGGAAAGAACGGCGGAATAGTTGTAAAGGGCGTATCCGGAATGGCTATCCGTTTCCCGAAATGCTGTACGCCTCTTCCCGGTGATGACATCATCGGATATGTGACCAGAGGACGCGGCGTTACCATTCACAGGAAGGACTGCGTCAATATCCTGAACATTCCCGACGGCGAGGAAGACAGACTTGTGGAAGCAGGCTGGGAGCTTGATGAAGCTACATCCCCGGGCAGCAGATATATCGTTGAGATCGTGGTATATGCCGAGAACAGATCGGGACTCCTTACGGATATCTCGAAGAAATTCTCGGATGAGAATATTGATATCATTTCATTATCGACCAATACGGATTCAAAGGGACGCGTTACCATGAGGATCTCATTCGAGACCGCATCACGTTCCGATATGGACAGACTCTGCGATAAGATCAGGATGGTAGAGAACGTTACTGATGTAAGGAGACCTGAGTAAGCAGCATTAGGATGGGAAACATTAATTGCGGAGATCGTGTATGGGAAATGAGATAAAAGTCGGACATATGTTATTGGGACCCATTGAGACCAATTGCTATTATATTTACAGGGAAGGCGGAGATAAAACCTGCTTCTTCGATCCTGCGGACAGTGGAAATTATATATATGACAAGCTTACAGATATGGGTCTGGAAGTGGAAGAGATACTCCTCACCCACGGACATTTTGATCATATCGCAGGCGGAGATGATCTGAGGAACAGGTCAGGAGCCAGGATAAAATGCCTTGATGCGGAAAAAGAACTGATAGAAAATCCGGAGCTTAACGTGTCAATGGATTTTATGGGATATCCCGTAACCCTTACACCTGACGGATATTTTAAAGACGGAGATGAGCTTACGATTGCGGGGGATATCAGATGCAAAGTGCTGGCTACTCCGGGACATACAAAGGGAGGTTGCTGCTTTTATATCGAAGAGGGCGGCATACTGATCTCCGGCGATACACTTTTTGAGGGATCCGTCGGAAGGACTGATTTTCCGGGTGGAAGCATGAGTACTCTGGTCAGATCCCTGCAGGAGAAGTTAATGGTACTTCCGGATGAGACTAAGGTCTATCCGGGGCACGGCGCTGAGACGACCATAGGATTTGAGAGAAAATATAATCCCTATGCAACAGGCGGGCTGAATTAATGTCAGCCTGCGGACAGATGATGTATTGATATGTTAAAGATCAGAATCAACAGAGAAGAATTTGAATATGATATATATGCCCTTGTGACTTCATTTTTTCCGGACCCGGAAGTAAAAGTGGAGATCGCAGGGGATAAGAGCGGTGCGGAATGTGAAAGTGACACTGCACTTTTTTTATTGGAACCGGATGCGGGAAGAGGCACCATATGCTTTAAGGGCGGGAAGTGTCTGCCTGCGGATTCGAAGTATGAATTTGAATATAAGGACAGCAGTGATCCCGGTGATTTCAGAAAAGCTTGGAAGCTCTTTCTCTATGACAGACTCTGCGAATACAGCGGCATCACGCTTCCCTGGGGAGCGCTTACGGGAGTGCGTCCTACCAAGCTAATCATGAGGATGATCAATGCAGCGGAGGGTAAAGGCAGGGATGAGATCATAAAAGACCTGTATGATACCTGCCGTGTATCGGAGGATAAGGCAAGGCTCGGCATACGTATCGCGGAGCTGGAAGATGGCATACTTAAGCCCTTCACGGATGGCAAGGGATACAGCCTCTATATCGGCATACCCTTTTGCCCGTCCACATGTCTCTATTGTTCGTTTACTTCATTTCCCATAGCGAAGTTCGAGAAGAAGGTTGACGCATATCTGGACGGACTTTGCAGCGAGATGCGTGCCACCTGCGAATATATGAAAGGCAAGCGCCTGGATACCATATATATCGGCGGCGGGACTCCTACGTCTCTTGATGAAGTGAGACTGGAGAGACTGCTTAACGACATCACATCCGTAATGCCCATGGGAGATGTGAAGGAATTTACCGTGGAAGCGGGAAGGCCGGATTCAATCACGGTCCAAAAGCTTGCTGTCATGAAGAAGTACGGCGTGACAAGGATATCGGTCAATCCCCAGACCATGAAGGATGAGACTCTTAAGCTCATCGGAAGACATCATACGACGGATGATATCAGGAGAGCTTTTGCACAGGCCAGAGAAGCAGGCTTCGATAATATCAATATGGATCTGATACTGGGACTGCCGGGCGAGACCTTAAGTGATGTGGAGCACACCTTCGACGCCGTGGCAGAGTTTAAGCCGGACAGTATCACAGCTCATTCGCTTGCCATAAAGCGCGCATCAAGGATGAAGCAGTGGATCGCAGAGCACGGCGCCATCTCCGGACTGGATGCGGAGAAGGCTATGAAGAAAGCGTATGATACTGCGGATGCTCTCGGCATGAAGCCCTATTATCTCTACAGACAAAAGAATATGGCCGGAAGTCTTGAAAATACAGGCTTCGCACACGAAGGAAAATACGGTCTCTATAACATACTTATCATGGAGGAGGTGCAGTCTATCGTGGCTCTGGGCGTCGGTACCGTATCCAAACGAGTCCACTGCGACGGCACGGGCCTCATCGAGAGATGCGACACCCACAAAGACGTGAACCTGTATCTGTCGGACCTGCAGGCGATGATAGAGAGGAAGAGGAAGCTGTTTGGAGCGGGGGAGTGATCATCCTCCGGGACATTTACATTGAGGATTGTTCGCATAAAATAACTTATCTTATCAAGGGATATTTCAGCCGATAGACCGGAATATCCCTGTTTTTTCAGTCGATAAAACCCAAAGAACTTTGGCTTTTATCGACTGAAACATATCAAAAAACCAAAATTATGCTATAATATAATCGATAAAAACCAAAGTTCTTTGAAGAAAGAGGATTAATATGGAATATTCCAGAGAAATATATGTAAATAGACTGATCGATCGAAGGGAAAACGGCCTGATAAAGGTAATAACGGGAGCCAGACGTTCAGGTAAATCATATCTGATGAATGAGCTCTTTTATAAATACCTGTTGAATACAGGTGTTGCAAGTAAAAACATAATCCGGTTTGCATTTGATTCGGATGAAGACCTGGATCTGCTTGATGCATATTATCCTGAAGAAGCGACAAGGATCAAACAAAAAACGGATGTGTTCTATGTGAATGCCAGGAAATTCAGGGCATATGTGAAGGATAGAACAAATGATGCCGAAAAATATTATCTGTTATTGGATGAAGTTCAATTGCTTGAAAATTTTGTCGGGACCCTTAATGGATTTTTAAAGCATACTAATTTTGATATTTATGTTACAGGTTCCAATTCAAAGTTTTTATCATCAGATATAGCAACTGAATTTAAGGGCAGAGGTACAGTAGTTCATGTACTGCCCCTTGCGTTTTCAGAGTATTTGCAGGGAACGGATATGACTCCGGATAAAGCATGGAGGAAATATGTTGTAACCGGCGGAATCCCCCTTGTGGCACAAATGAGGAGTGAAGAAGAAAAATATTCATACTTAAAAAATTTATGCGAAGAAACATATTTAAAAGATATCATTACTCATAACAGGATTATTAAAAAAGCAGAACTGGGTGATACGTTTGATATCTTAGCGTCTATGATCGGCAGCCCTGTAAGTGCAAATAAGATTTCGGGTACATTCAAAAGTGTTTTAAATAAGAGTATTTCGGCTGATACGATCGTAGATTATATTGATTATTTTCAAGATGCTTTTGTCGTATCTAAAGTAAAAAAATACAACATCAAAGGCAGAAAATATATAGGATCTCCGTTCAAGATCTATTTTGAAGATATCGGCGTGAGAAATGCCAGACTCAATTTCAGACAGATAGAAGAAACTCATATCATGGAGAATATCTTATACAATGAATTGAGGTTCAGAGGGTTTAACGTTGATGTCGGGGAGTTAAGTGTCAGTGATAAAACTGATCGGACTGACAAAAACGGTAAGCCGATATACGCACAGAAATCGCTTGAAGTGGATTTTGTCGCTTCAAAGGGAAGTCAGAAATTCTATGTTCAATCAGCTTTATCGATGGAATCTCTTGAAAAGCAGACGCAGGAAAAGAGAAGCTTACACAATATAGATGATTCCTTCAAAAAGATTGTCGTTACAAAAAACGACCTGAATCCGACATATGATGATGAGGGTGTGATGACTGTTGATCTGTTTGACTTTTTATTGAATAAAAAAATATTGGAGACAGATTTGACTTAAAGGAAAAATGGTGTGGGACACCCACACCGTATCGTTGGACCCTATTGAAATTAAAAAATAGACTAGTGTATTGTTAAAAAAGGAGCCGCTTTGGCAGATCGAAGTTTAATATTTATAACCGATACGGAGGAACTAAAGGATAAAGAGCTGTATGAGAAAGCTCTTGGGCTGATAGATGCAGGCCGGCGTGAGCGTGTGCTGAAGGTCAGGCATGAAGGTTCCGGACGGCAGATGGTGGCAGTTGGCGTGTTGCTGCAGTATGCTGTGAGAGAATATGTTAAGGGGGGGCGTCAGGGGGCATGTGACGAGGCGGAGCAGGTCAGCATGTCTGATATCATCGGAGAGTTACACGCGGAATCAGGAAACGCAAATTCCTCCGGATACGAGTGCAGCGAAGGCAGCAGGGTTAATACGCCGAAATCTGCCGGCAGGGAGACAGAAGCCCGTAGAGCCTCCGGTCAGCCTTACCTCCCGGACTATCCCGATATATATATCAGTCTCTCCCATTCCGGAGCCCGCGCCATGTGCGGCATCTCGAATGCTCCCATAGGAGTGGATATCCAGGAGCACAGCGAGCGCAGAGAGGTCATGGATATCGCGAAGCGATTTTTCCACGAAGAGGAAGTGGCATATCTTGAGAGCATATCGGATCCGGAGCACAGACGCATGGAGTTCTATCGCCTGTGGTGTCTGCATGAGGCATACGTGAAGAATACGGGCAACGGGCTTTCCGAAGGATTCAAGGATGTAACATTCCTGGATGCTGTGAAAGGCGATGGAAAACTGAGCGACAATAAAGCGGTACACCTGATCGATTCAATTCCCGGTTATTCAGCCGCAGTCGTTACAGGATAGTAAATCCCTTAAAACCAAACCGAATTTAAGGGATTATTCCCTTAAATGTTTGACTTTTCCCTTAAAAATGCTCATATTTTAAGGGAAAACTTGTTGACAGCGCGGATATAATATAAAAAGTTGCGAATGATGCGCAAAAGTATTATAGTTTTATGGTTGAAAAATAAGTAAAGTCGATTAATAAAAGTGCGTGTGCCGGTTAAGCCCTTTATGGAGGTAGATATATGAATAAAGAAGATGTATTGTACATTGTTATACCTGCGTATAATGAGTCTGAGAATATCAAGCAGCTCATAATCGACTGGTATCCCGTGATCGAGAAGCATGACGGCGGCGGAAAGAGCAGACTGGTAGTCATCAACGACGGCAGCAAGGACAATACATACGATATACTCTGCAATCTGGCAAAGACCAGACCCCTCCTTCTCCCTGTTACCAAGGAGAACGGCGGACACGGCGCGACAGTGCTTTACGGATATAAGTATGCCATTGAGCAGGGCGCGGATTATATCTTCCAGACAGATTCCGACGGCCAGACACTTCCTTCCGAGTTCGATGCTTTCTGGAAGAGAAGAGAGAAATACGACATGGTCATCGGCTGGAGACGCGGACGCGAAGACGGTATCTCCAGACTCTTTGTCACTAAGGTCCTGAAGCTGGTTGTGAGACTCTGTTTTGGTGTAAACGTGCGTGATGCCAATACTCCATTCCGTCTCATGAAGAGGACTACCCTTGAAAAATATATAAATATAATCCCTAAGGATTATTTTCTTACGAATGTCATTGTATCGGTTATCTTTGCAAGAAAGGGATGCAAGGTCTGCTACATGCCCATAACTTTCAGACCCAGACAGGGCGGCGTGAATTCCATCAACTTAAAGAAGATCTTCGGTATCGGAAAACAGGCCCTCAAGGATTTCAAGGAGATCAACAAGAAGCTGGCAGACTGCAGTCGCGACTAAAAGGTTCCGATGCTGACGGAGTTGCGGTATCGGCTGATGCGTGATAACGCATAGGTATGGACTTCAGGGCAGTCATAAAAGATAATGTAGAGCGGATCAAACGACGGGAAGAGCGGGTTTATGAAATTAGACAACATGCTTACACGTGTAAAAGTGAATAATGAGATAGACCTGTGCGAAGTCGTAGGCGGCAAGAAGAAAAATATCGGCGGCACAAGGCATAAGATTGAAAAGGCGTTGCAGTTCGCCAGGATCTCATATTTCCTCAGGTGGCAGGAACCGTCATTTTTCGCAAAGCTTTTCTTGAGAGAGAGGACGAAACTCATCTTCTGCATAAATGCAGCTCAGCTCGAGGATGCTCTCAGAGTATTTGAGGAATTAAAACTCACCGATAACGAAGTGAAGATGCTTGGTGAGAAGTCCAAAAATAAATATGTTTACGCAGAATAGAAATTAATGCTTGACAGTGGGAAATGAATTTGCTAAGATAGGAAATCGGTGAGCCTGCTAGACTCTGCAGTTCATCAGAGTTGCTGCCGTGGCTCAGTCGGTAGAGCGTCGCATTGGTAATGCGGAGGTCGGCGGTTCGATTCCGCTCGGCAGCTTAAGCGAATCGACTGACAAGGAAGGCAAAGGCAGATTCGCTGGTTAATCAAATATCGGGGTGTGGCTCAGTTTGGCTAGAGCGCCGTGTTAGGGACGCGGAGGTCGCAAGTTCGAATCTTGTCACTCCGACTGATGTGAAGATCGCAAACTCGAAAGGGTTTGCGATTTTTTATGCCGTGCTATACCAAGCGTGCTCCGGCTCCCGCCCGCTGTGTGAGATTACAGTGTTAAAGTGAGCCGTCGCAGTTCCGGGAAATGCTCTGCACACAGAAACGTCCTGCCATGGACGGCAGGACGAGCGAACAACGCTCCACGGAAGGAGCGTGTGAGCGGTTTCGTACACAGCGTATTTCAGCCGGCATTTCCCAAAAAGAACTGCAGGCGAACGTCACACTGTAAGATCACACAGCGGGCGGGGAGCCTGAGCACGGATGGAGATGCGCAGCCTGATTAGAGCTCCATGGTGACAGGGGCAGAACATAAGCCTGTGCTATATTGCAGAATTGACGCATCAGGCGCATTGCATTATAATACACTTTGCTTGATTTTAGTTTTGACCGGGGGTTTTTATGATCAAAAGTATGACCGGCTTCGGCCGCGCTGAAATAGAGGAAGACAACCGCAAGATCTGTGTCGAGATCAAAGCCGTTAATCACAGGTATCTGGATGAATCCATCAAGATGCCCAAGAGTTTCGGAATGTTTGAGGCGCCGGTCAGGACTGTGCTCAAGGAGTATATCGAGCGTGGTAAGGTTGATGTATATATTACTTTTGAGGACCTGGGCGAGGAGAATGTCACTATCAGATACAATAAGCAGGTGGCAGCAGAGTATCTTAAGTACCTTAGCGAGATGAAGGAAGACTTCGCTCTGGATGATGATATAAGGCTTTCCACGCTTTCCCGTTATCCGGAAGTGCTTACCATGGAGGAGGCACCTGCCGATGAGGAGAGCATCTGGAAGACTCTTGAGAAAGCAGTAAGAGCTGCGGCTGAGAAATTCAGAGAGAGCCGCATCAAGGAAGGCGAGAATCTGAAAGCAGATCTGATATCCAAGCTTGACGGCATGCTCGAGCAGGTGGGTGTCATCGAAGCCCGTTCTCCCGAGATAGTGAAGGCTTATCAGGAGAAGCTTGAGAATAAGATAAGAGAGCTGCTCGGCAGCAGAGAGATCGATGATGCCAGAATACTTACGGAAGTCGGGATCTTCGCGGACAAGATCTGTGTGGACGAAGAGATAGTAAGACTCAAGTCCCATATACAGGCAGTGAAGGATGAGCTCGTAAAGGGTGGCACTGTGGGAAGGAAGCTTGACTTCTTAGCACAGGAGATGAACAGGGAAGCCAATACGACCCTTTCAAAAGCCAATGATCTGGAGCTTTCCAACACGGCTATAAATATCAAGACAGAGATCGAGAAGATCAGAGAGCAGATTCAGAACATAGAATAAAGAGGATTTAAAATGCGACAGGGAGCTTTGGTCGTTATCTCCGGGTTCGCCGGGGCAGGAAAAGGCACGCTGGTCAAGGAACTGATGAAGAGGTATGACAACTATGCCCTGTCGGTTTCAATGACAACCAGGTCTCCACGTCCGGGTGAGAAGGAAGGGGAATCCTACTTCTTCGTGACTAAGGAGCAGTTCGAGAAGACCATAGAGGAAAACGGGTTTATCGAATATGCGCAGTATGTAGGAAATTACTACGGCACACCAAGGGCTTATGTGGAAGAGCAGATGCGCAGCGGCAAGGATGTCATCCTGGAGATCGAGATCCAGGGCGCGCACAAGGTAAGAAAGCTCTATCCCGATGCCATACTAATATTTGTAACACCCCCCAGCGCTCAGATACTTAAGGAAAGACTTACGGGGCGTGGAACCGAGACTGCCGAGGTCATCAAGAAGAGGATGGATCGCGCGGCGCAGGAGTCGGAGGGTATAGAGGATTACGATTATATCGCGGTCAATGACGATATCGAGACATGTGTCACCAATGTCCGCGGGATGATAGAAGCTTCGCATTTCAGGCCGGCACTCAATGAGGAATTCATTTCACAGGTAAGAGCCGATCTGGAAAAAATGGCTACAGAATAACATATAGATAATATTCAGGAGGAAAAAATATCATGATGCTGCATCCGTCTTACACAGACCTTATGGACGTTGTTAATTCAGGAGTTGAATACGGTGAGGCTCCCGTTGTTGCCAGCCGTTATTCCATCGTTATGGCTACCGCTAAGCGTGCCAGACAGATCATCGCCGTACAGGCAGCTTCCGATGCTGTCAGACGCGAGAGAATGAACGGAGCTGAGAATGCAAGACACCGTGAGGTTAAGTGCAACTATGTTCCGCCCCTTGTATCAACCAGACAGGGGAAGTACAGCAAAAAGCCCCTTTCCATCGCTGTTGAGGAGCTTGAACAGGGAAAGATGCGCATCATTTCAAAAGATAACTCAGAGGAGTGATCGTTCATAACGTATGTATAAAAGGGGGTCAGGTTGCAAACCTGTCCCTTTTTTTCTCCGGATTATTTCTCAGAGAACAGGATCTCAAGAATAAGATCTTGGGAATAAAAGTTTATGAATGATAGTCTGAAAACAGAAGTTTTGGATCAAATCTCAAGATAGAAATGGAAAATAATAAGACTCAGAAAAATATAATGCTCATATCTCTGGGCTGCGACAAGAATCTTGTGGACAGCGAGATGATGCTGGGCATGCTCAGTGAAGCGGGATATAAGCTGGTGGATGATGAGGGAGAAGCAGATGTCATAGTAGTCAATACCTGCTGCTTCATCAATGATGCCAAGGAAGAGAGCATACAGACACTTATAGACTGCGGTAATCTAAAGAGCGAGTCGGGAAGACTTAGATTCCTTGTGGCAGCAGGGTGTCTCGCTCAGAGATATGCTGATGAGATCAGGAAAGAACTGCCGGAAGTGGATGCCATTATAGGCACTACGGCCTTCGATAAGGTGGTAGAGACGATAAACGGCCTGTATGAGGCGGATGAGAATGGCACCATGAGTGCCCCGACGGCTAAGGACTCTGCGGTAGCAGGGGGTGATCCCTCTGCAGGAGATAGAGGCGCTGTAAGCGATAAGGGATTTTGTAAGAAACTTGAGCCCTTGGACAGACTGGTGTCCGGCAGGCCCAGGATCCTTTCCACAGGCGGATATTATGCATATCTGAAGATCGCCGAAGGCTGCAATAAGAACTGCTCATACTGCATCATTCCGAAGATAAGAGGGCCATATAGATCCGTCCCCATTGGCACACTTTTGGAGGAGGCGAAGAAGCTTTCCGACGGCGGTGTGAAGGAACTGATATTGGTGGCTCAGGAGACGACCATATACGGCACTGATATCTATGGGCATAAGGCTCTGCCGGAGCTGTTGGAGAGGCTGTCAAAAGAGTGCGACTTCAACTGGATCAGGATACTGTACGGATATCCCGAGGAGATAGATAAGGAGCTGATAGAGCAGATAGCGGTGAATGATAAGGTGTGCCATTATCTGGATCTGCCCATACAGCATAGCGCAGACAGTGTCTTAAAGCGCATGGGAAGACGCACTTCCCACGCAGACCTGGTGAGTATCATAGGACAGCTTCGTGACCGTATCCCCGATATCGCCCTCAGGACCACGCTGATCACAGGATTCCCGGGAGAGACCGAAGAGGACTTCGAGGAGCTCAAGGAGTTCGTGAAGGAGATGAGGTTCGACAGGCTGGGCGTATTTGCCTACTCGCCGGAGGAAGGAACTGCGGCAGAGAAAATGGCGGATCAGATCCCCGAGGAAGTGAAAGCCTCCAGACGGGATGAGATAATGGAGATCCAGCAGGAGATAGCCTTCGAGAAGGCAGAGGCTATGTGCGGCAGAGAGATAGACTGCATGGTATGCGGCAGGATCCCCGAGGATAATGTGCTCGTCTGCAGGAGCTATATGGATGCTCCGGATGTGGACGGATACGTGTTCGTGGATACGGATTCGGATATCATGAGCGGTACGGCACTTAAGATAAGGATCACCGGAGCGAAGGAATACGACCTGACGGGCGAGATCATATAGTTATGATGGCGCAGATCGGATGAGTTATTCCGGAGTGCTGGACCTGCCGCTGAGTGATTAAGTTATTAGTTTATGCTATAATAGGTGAGTTATGAATCTACCCAATAAATTGACTTTATTCAGAGTAATATTGATACCTTTTTACGTCTTCTTCGTGATGACGGACATAGTAGGGACACCGAGTAAATGGATCGCCCTTGCCATATTTATAATAGCTTCCCTTACGGATCTCTTCGACGGGAAGATAGCCAGAAAATACAACCTGGTCACTAATTTCGGCAAGTTCATGGATCCCCTTGCGGATAAGCTGTTAGTATGCAGTGCCATGATATGCTTTGCGGCGATGCAGATAATGCCTGCATGGATAGTGATCGTGGTAGTGGCGAGAGAGTTCATCATAAGCGGATTCAGGATCATCGCTGCGGAACAGGGCATAGTCATTGCTGCAGGCTGGTGGGGAAAGTTCAAGACCACAGCTCAGATGATAATGGTGATAATGATGACAGTGAACCTTGAAGTGCTCTATATCCCTACGCAGGTGGTGATGTATATAGCGCTGGCGCTGACGGTCATTTCGCTTGTGGATTATCTCATCAAGAACAAAGACGTGATGAAAGAAGCCAAAGATTGATCATATATTACGGGTGTGACAGGATATGAGCGATAAGGAATTATCTAAAGACGTTTTAAAAGATTCTTCGAGCGCAGAGATCAACGCAGAACCGGAAGAAAAGACGGCAGTCTCAGTGGTAAAGATCTGCGGTATGACGGAAGCCCAGGTGAGGACCGGCGTATCCGGCATGAGCTTTAAGGACAGCGTGGATCACGAGTTCGAATCCGAGGACTGCGGCGAGGTACATATCCGCCTCACAGGTCCGAAGAAAGCGGTGAAATCTGCCGTGAAGGAGATCAAGGCGGCTTTCGGCATAAATGTATTCACTTCACATGAAGAGAAGACTCTGGAGGATGTGGTAGTAGAGCTCCTGCTTGCAAACAAGCTCACGGTATCCACTGTGGAGTCCCTTACGGGAGGACTGCTTGCGGGACGCATCATAAATGTCCCGGGAGTATCCGATATATATAAAGCGGGATTCATCACATACTCCAATAAGGCGAAAAGGAAACTTGCGGGTGTCAGCCGCAAGACCATAGATAAATTCGGAGCTGTGAGCGAGCAGACCGCCAAGGAGATGAGCAAGGGCTCAGCGAACCTGTATAAGGCCGATGTGGTGGCTGCGGTGACCGGTAATGCCGGACCTGATGAATCGGAAGGAAAGCCAGTAGGGCTCGTATATATCGGCGTGAATGTGGCAGGCAAGATAACTACGAGAGAGTATCACTTCGACGGGGATCGGAGGCAGATCAGGGAGAAGACGGTTACGGCCGCCCTGGTGCTCATGAGGGAGTGCATACTCGAGTATTACGGTAAGGTGACATTTGGTGGGGAAAACTGATCTGGCATCAGAATAAGAGGGAAGAATGGGAAAAGACGGCAATGCATATCACAACAGCGCAATGAGGGCGAATCCTCGTAAATATAACGATAAAAGACTTGTTAAGCGCAGGCTTGTTGAGCTTTTTGAAGTTATTTTTCTGTGTCTGATCTATTATTTCGTATGGATGTATTTCTACAGGCCTGAGGCAGGTTCTTCATTCCTGGGCAGAGGAAAGTATGTCCTTATGTTAGTCTATGGCATCCTGGCAGCAGGTGCCATCAATATGAATGAGGGGTTCAGATTCGGCTATCTGAAGATCTCCGAAGTCATCATATCTCAGTCGGTATCACTGATCATCTGTAATATCATCACATATCTGCAGCTTTGCTTAATGGAAAACAGGATGTTATCTACAACGGGCATGTTGGCTCTGACAGTGGCGGACATAGCTATTGCAAGCGTATATGTGTTTATGTGCTCGGCTATTTATCATAAGACTCGTCGGCCTTACAACATGCTGATGATATACGGCAATGAGAACGGCGAAGCTCTTAAGAAGAAGATGGACAGCCGCGGGGACAGATATCATGTGTCTGAGATGATGGCATATGATGAGCCTATGGATAAGATACTTCACAGGATAGACGAGTTCGATGGCGTGATCGTAAGTGATATTCCTGCAGAGCAGCGTAATGATATATTGAAATACTGCTATGAGAAGGAGATCAGGATATATGTGACGCCCAAGATATCCGATGTCATAGAGAGCGGCGGTGAGGAGATCAATCTCTTCGATACACCTCTTATCATGGTTGACGGTATCAGCATGACTCTGGGTAACAGGATAGCCAAGAGGACTATAGATCTGGCACTTTCATTTCTTGCGCTGGTGGTATTGTCACCTGTATTTATCATCACTGCACTGGCTGTAAAGCTCTGTGACGGAGGCCCTGTGTTCTTCAGGCAAAAGCGCGTCACAATGGACGGCAGGGAATTTGATATACTGAAGTTCAGAAGTATGATAGTGGATGCTGAGAAGGATAATACACCTCATCCGGCCGAGGACGGTGATCCCAGGATCACTAAGGTGGGAAAGTTCATAAGAGCCTGCAGGCTGGATGAGCTTCCTCAGCTGCTAAATATAATCAGGGGCGATATGAGTATCGTGGGTCCCAGGCCTGAGCGTGTTGAGAATGTAAAGGAATATACGGAGCAGATCGCGGAATTCCCTATGCGACTGAAAGTTCGCGGAGGTCTTACCGGATATGCTCAGGTATATGGAAAGTATAATACGACTCCTCTGGATAAGCTGAAGCTGGACCTCATGTATATCGAGAATTACAGCGTGATGCTTGATATCAGGCTCATGCTCATGACAGTGAGAGTACTCTTCTCTAAGGAAGCGACGGAAGGGTTCGAGAATAAGTCTGAAGACGATAAGGAATAGGGGCGGATACCGGGATGGATCAGGATACAGCGAATTACAGACAGAATGTTGAAGAACATAATAAAGAAATGGCGCAGACAGAGAAGTCGCAGTTAAAGTACCAAAAGCTGTCCTTTATAATGTCTATGCTGAGCGCGATATTCACCGGTGCTGTGCTGATCATAGTGATGTGTATGGTGGCCTATGTGGTGCCTAAGGTCAATACAATATATGACAGCACCATGGTGTCCCTGAATAATCTGGAATATCTCACCACAGAGCTCAAGGAAGCGGATCTGGGCGGTACAGTGGATAATATCAATACTCTTACGATACAGGCAACGGACGATATGTCCAGGACTGTAGAGAGAATAGATAAAGTAGATTTGGAGAAGCTCAACGAGGCCATCGATAACCTGAACGAGACGGTGAAGCCCATGGCAGAGTTCTTCGAGGAGCGCAATCCCAAGAGCGAGCAAGAATAGTGAGCTGTAATTAACTACATTTCGTTATCAAAGAATTAATTAAGTTCCATAGCACCATAGGGGATACGTACAATTTTTATCTTTCTGCGATTCTCTCCAGCTTTTCTTCTACGGCTTCTTCAATAAAACTGTTTAGACTTTGGTGCATTTTGATTGCGTAAATAGCGGCCCGTCTGTGAAGATCGCTATTTTTGAATCTGACATTCAGACTTCCTTTGTAAGCAGTTTCGGGAGATGTCCCTTCTTCTTCGCACGTTAAAAGATAATCATCAACTGCATGATGAAAATCTGAAATCAGTTCGGAGGCAGTGGTACCTTCGTATGAAATAAGGGAGCGTATTCCCTGAACTTTTCCGAAAAACAATTCATCGCTTTCTGAAAATTCAACGCTTCCAACATATCCCTTATATTCTATTGTGTTATTCATATCAGCCCCTCCTGTTTAAGATGCTCTATCAGTTGTTTGATCTGGTAATCCGGCAATTCCTTTCTTGGATGAGGTTTATGCAGTAAGATTTTGTCGTTTTGATCATTTTTTACAAACATTATTCTGGAACCACTGGTTTTACCTTTATTAACACTATGATATCCAAAGTGAGAGAGGAGAGAATCAGCTTCTTCAAATGTAAAATTCTTTGGATTTGAGCAAAGTTTAGCAATCAGTTTATCTTTCTGTCCCATCATAAGTCCTTTCAAAGTTAGGATATCATAGAAATGGGGAACTTGCAACTATAAATAGTTGCAAGTTCCTTTCCTGTCATATTACGAAATGAATTATTTCAAAATAATTGTTTTATAGTCATTACATGTAGAAATGTGATAAGATTTTAATGTATGAATTATTTGGAATGTAATACAGCTTAGGGGCAATGTAGTAAAGGAGGGTTACAAATGGATAATAAGGCGATGTACAAGCTTTCGTACGGACTGTTCGTGCTGACCGCTAAGGTGGGCGATAAGGAAAACGGCTGTATCACCAATACGGCTGTGCAGGTGGCTTCAGAGCCCAATACCATATCCTTCGCCGTAAATAAGGCAAATTACACTCATGATATGGTGATGGAAACGAAGAGGGCCAATATATCCGTCATAAGCGAAGCTGCGGATTTCGAACTCTTCAAGCACTTCGGATTTCAGTCCGGAAGGGATGTGGATAAATTTGCAGATTTCAAGGACTGTAAATATGCGGAAAATGGCATCCCCTATATCACAAAGGGCACTAATGCCTATTTCTCCATAGATGTAAAGCAGACGGTGGATCTGGGTTCACATACGCTCTTTATCGGTGTGCCTACTGCAATGGAGGTGCTGGCTGATACTGCTTCAGCCACATATGCTTACTACCAGAGCGAGATCAAGCCTAAGCCCGAGAAAGTGGGGGAGACCAAGACAGGGCAGACGATCTGGCGCTGCAGGATCTGCGGATATGAGTATGTGGGCGAGGAGATGCCGGATGACTTCCTCTGTCCGTTATGCAATCATCCGAAGGCAGATTTTGAGAAGATAGTGAAGTAAGAATGAACAGAGGAATATGAATACTTAAGAATAAAAGCAGTCGGTCGTGATTTATGTGCCGGCTGCTTTTATCAGTTTTTATTACTTTGAAATTGTTTTATTACTTTTGTTGAGATTTATATTGTTATGATATAACTCGCAAGAAGAATCTAATTTGGGACAAAACCATACAGAGATTCAGTCGTTTGTAGGCTTATTTCAGGAGGTTAAGCGAGTTAGATTACAAAGTAGGGGTTATGGATATGTATCATAAGCAAAATCTTCAAACATACTTTGAATATGATAACGAAATTCGTTGAGAATATACCCGGAGACTTTATTTCGCGCATATGGATTAATGAATATCCAAGTATCATCATTGCCTGAATGCATAGATATATCTTGAAAGATCACTGCAGATATACATTTTGAAGCTGATTTAACGCTTACGATAGGTGAGCACTTTTTATCAAATTCATTTACATCGATTTCGTCAGACATTCCCAAGAACATTCTTCTGCAAAGTGAACGAAATGCAGCCATAGTCGAGTCGCGGAAACTTCCGGTAAACTGTCTTGCGGTTTTGCTGTCATACGGACAAATGATAACAAATGGCTTTTGTGTACAGAATTGAGAGGCGTCACGGAAAAAATAATATTGGTTTTCCATAGCCCATTTATATGGATTAAATTCAGATATTGTACTGATTATTTTGGGACCGGTTGTATAATGGGCCCGAATTTCTAAATCTGTCTTTGGGATGGTAATCCAATAGTCTTTATTATGTTTATTTTCTTCAAGAAATAGACTATTATAAAGGCTGTTTGATTTGGATAGTAGTTCTTGAACTGTGTTATTTGATAGGTCTGTTGAACCGCTTATGGTAATATAATAATCGTTATGATTATTGACTCTCATTTCGTTCAATTTCTTTTGAAGTCTGATGAGGTTAGGTTGAGTTATTCCGAACATTTTTACATCGAAAACAACTGATTCATCAATAATTCCGTCAGCGATGTAGCCATGAGGATTAAGACATTCGCCCTCGTTTATACGTTCCTGTGGCGAAAAATGGATTCCTTGTTTTTCTAACCAAGCATAAGTTAATGCCTCATATAATTTCCCCTCATTGTCGGATTTGGATTTAGAAAGTTCAGTGAAGATATCCCTTTTATAATCTGAATATTTAGAAAAGTAATCACAAAGTGCTTTGAACTGTGATGAGAGAAGTACTATTTTTTTATTCTCATACTTAGCGGTAAGGGAATAATTTCCTTCAGGACTCTTTATACCATCGAGAAGCTGCTTCATAGTATAATTTGAATAATTATTGTTACCCCATGTGTTGCTCTGATACACGCCTAGAATTTGATCCTCGAGATGGTATAATTTTGCAAGGGTTGTAAGTATTGATATTGAGGGCTCTCTGTTGCCGGATTCGTAGTGGTTATAAGCAGAGGCACTAATGCCGAGATGTTTTGCAAGATCGGACTGAGAAAAGTTGTTTATCTGACGGTATCTTTTTAATATGTTAGATATATTTGTACTCATTGTTATCAGCTCTTGTTCTTTTTATGGGGGAGATATTCCCTTTTATTGAGTGAAATAAGTATAGCACAGATTTACGTTTTGCAAATTAGCACGAATGCATAATTGACAATAAGTAACTGCGGCGATATCCTTTCAACAGGGGATGAGAATAAATGTTTTCAGCTGTGAAAGGAGGAGGGAAAATGGCAAAGAAAAGTAAAAACGAAATGATTAATGATATGAAAATACATGGCTGGGATCCGGGTGTTAACGAAAAGGATTCATACGAAGATGTTAAGGATGAGTACGATGCATTTATCGATGAGACCAGCGATGATAGCGATTTATTTCCTAACGGAAGAGATTATGACGCCGAAGACGAGGACTGACCAGTTGAATGATTGTGACAATTCACAGGTGAGCATATTCGATAAGGTATGAGTGAAATAGATGTGCACTATAGTCAAGTAAGTAGACACGAATTGTGATAATATTATTCCAGAATCAGGCGCTAGTCCTGACTCCAGAATAATTCTTCTTTTTCGTTAGGTGTTAACAACTCAAGAGAGCCGTGTGGTCTTCTTGAGTTATAGAAGCCTTCAATATATTCGAATACGGACATTTGCAGTTCAGTTAAAGAGTGATATGTTTTACGGTTAGTTTCTTCTTTTTTGAGATACTTGAAGAATCATTCAAAGCAAGCATTATCATAAGGATAACCTTTCTTAGAGAAAGATTGCACTATATTTAAGGAATCCAATAAATGCCTGAATGAGAAGGCTGTATATTGGGTGCCACGATCAGTCTTATGCCGAATTCGGCATAAAACAGACTATACCGAAGAAAATACTATGCCGAAGTTTTTGCTTAATACCAGAAGATAAGCTGTTTTTACCGCAATCTTCGGCATAGTATTAGTATCAATCCAGTGAGTATAGAAGCTTTTTTATTGCTGGTTTCTTCTATATTTTTCCGTCATCAGCAAAAGATGGTACAGCTTTATTCATGGCTTCACGCATCATTTCCAGTGTGGCAAATGCATAGAAGCCAGATGTGGTCGACATGCTCTCGTGGCCGAGAAGCTGCATAATAAACGGTAATGGTACACCATTCTTATACAAATCCATTGCCTTGGTCTTGCGAATCAAGTGACAATGCACATCAGGTGGAACGTCAACACAGGTCTTTCGTGCCTTGTCTGCCGCCGTTTTTAACACAAGACTAATACTGTCCGTTGAAAGAGGGTGCGGAACACCATCAAATCTGCTGTAAAATAAAGGTCCTTCGCTCATGTCAGGATGAAATTCTTTTAAATAGTGGTTTAGATGAGCAACCGTTTTTTTCATGATCGGTACATTCCTGGTTTTGTGACCTTTTCCAATGAGAGTAACAAATGGATTAGCCGCGTCTAAATGAAGCGACGAAACCTGTAAATCTGCCAATTCCTGAACTCTTGCAGCAGTGTCATACAGAAGGATCAAAAGCATTCTGTTTCGCCTATGCTTAGCTGTTTTAGTGTCATATGCATCAAGTATTGCCTTAGTTGCTGTAGGCTGAAGATACTCAATAGGCTTTTTCTCTTCTTTGACTTTTTTGATTGTACAGACATCATTATAGATTCCTCTTAGCTCAAAATCTTCATCGCCACAGTATTTGAGGAATGATCGGATTGCTGTGAGTTTCAGATTTATAGTTTTGGGAGAATATTTCCTAGCTGATAACCATCCAACAAAATCTTTTACATTGGATCTGTTAAATGCATCAAATGTTACATTGCCTTCCTTAAGATTCTTCTCACTTTCAAGGAAAGTAAGAAATGATTGCAGCGACTGTTTGTAGGTTTCAACTGATTTATCTGACATGTTTCGCACTGCTGGCATATAGTCATGGAGATATGCCCGTGCCATGAGCCAGAAATCCTTATCTTTCTTCCTTTTATATTTCATCGCTGTCCACCTCCGGAAGTAAGTCTTCAGTAAGAACGGCCATTTCCTGATATATAGGGAAGAAGTCAGGAATCAGATGTATGTAGTAATAGGTGCTCTCAAGTGATGAGTGTCCCATGTATCGCATGAGATAAGGAAGCATGGCATGAATATCCTTGCATTCAGCTGACCAGCGCATGATATTTGCACAGGCAAAATGATGCCGAAAGTCATATGCTCTTGGCTTTACCTTTCCATCTCTCTTTAACCCTACAGCCAGCCATATATCTCGAAAGTTAGCTGATAGTGCGGTAGATGAACAAATGCCACCACTTCCACCAGGGAAAAAGTATTCTCTGTCCGGAAAGACCTTTTGTATAGCTGATTCGTAGTCCTTCAAGTATTGTATGAGTTCATCCGATAAGAAAAGCCTCCTGTCACGATGAGCTTTTGCCCAGAGTATATCTACGTATCCTTTATCCAGATGCACATCCTCGCATTTAAGCATTCTGGCTTCTTGAGACCTTACACCGCAGCAATACATAAATCTGTATAACGCTGGAAAAACATATGCTCTGCCCGGGATGTTATGCCTACGAACATATATATCGCATTCTTTAAAGAAACGCTGTATCTCATGCTCTGTCATAAGGTAAACTTCTGCATGATATCTTTGGATAATAAATGAATTATCTATGATATAAGCACATGTATCACCCATGTTTACAAGATATCTTCCGAATTCTCGTATAGGTGATATCCAGCTTCTGTCACTGGTTGTAGATTTTGCGGCATGTTCATATGCCCAACCGTCTACGACTTCTTTGACCAAAGTGCCATGATTTCCATGGCAATAGTTATACTGATCCAGTTCGTGAAGATACACTTCAGCTGACTGATATTTAATACCAAGCGCATGTTTGTAATCAAGGAAATCTTTTATTACTGCACTAAGCTCACTGACGAATGATTTCATGGAATCACCTCCTTCGAAATACTACCGAAAGGAAGTACGCATTCCTTTAACCTTTCCTGATCAGTTGTGATATAGATTCCAGTTGTATCTGGATCTGAATGCCCTAGTATAGCAGCAATTGTTTCAATAGGGACTTCATTCCTTACCATAGTTGATGCTGCATTATGCCGGAGCATGTGCATCCCGAGTATTCGACCATCCTTTTGGACAGATGCCTTCTCTAGGATACGTTTGACCATAACATAGCAAGAAGAATGACCTGATAGTCGATCAAACGGAGCCAGCAGTCTCACGAAAAGATAATCATTAGGTGCATTTGGGCGCTGTTCTACGAGATATCTGGCTATTGCATTGCCTACTGATGGTGTCAGCGGAACACAGACAAGATTTCCTGTTTTGCTCTGCCGCCATGATATAGTGTCATTTCTCCAATCTATATCTGACAGGCGGAGGTTGATTATATCGCAGGCTCTTATGCCGGTAGATAATCCAAGGAGAATCATTGCAGTATCACGTAGCGGTGTGTTCGTATCCTCTGTTACAGCTTTAACTCGTTCCTGCTCACTGGTTTCGAGAACAGGAATAATGCGGTTATACCTTGGTGCATGAATTCCGGCCACAGCCAGTAGCAGGTCATTACGGCCTAAGTACCGGAAGATTTTTCTGATTTCACAAAGAACTTCTCTTTGTCTGGTCGGTTTGGTGTTTTTTAAATAAGCAAGAACAATAGGAACAGTTATATCCTCCATACGCAGTGCATTATAGTTGCTTTCGAGGAAGGTAAGAAATGAGTACATACCATAATCATAGAAATGCTGTGTATTTTCATTATCATACTCATCCTTCAGGTAAGCACAGAATTCATTATAAACAGAGCGATGATAGGCATTGTCCGGCTGAAGCCTTGTTCTCGCAGATACTGCAAAATCAAACTTGCCTGTGTTGATATATGAATCCATAAGCCGTATAAAACGACCTTGTAAATGGTATCGCTCTTTACTGAACTTGCCGGTTTTAGGGCTGATAACATCATTTGCATAGAGTTCACCAACATCGCTGCTATACTCAGTTACATTGCGTTCTTCACAGAAAGCTTTGAACCTCCTGACAGCGCCTTGATAATTGAAGATGGTTGAAGAATTATACCCAGCATCTTCTAAAGCACTAATAAGTAGTTTGCAAACAGTGTCTATATCCATCTTGAAGCACCTCCTTATATTTGATGCTTCAAGTATAGAACACTATACCGAAGAATATAGAAAAAACGGCATGGATTCAGGCATAAGATAAAAACTTCGGCATAGTATTTTCTTCGGTATAGTCAGAATGAAACATAAGACCGGTTGGCCGGTTTCGTTTGATATAAGCTTTTTTGAAGGCATCCATTATAAGGTCAACATCTGGTTTTGAGGAGATGTTCCAGTAGATAACTTTTCTAGAGAATAAATCCATAACGATGCAAGATGCATAATAGTCGGTATGGTGATATAATATCTTGATGGTGTGCGTAATTGAAGATTGTTATTTTCAAAGGGAAATAAAGCGACATAGTTAGTTATTCTAAGAGAATCTGCTGTAAATTAATGCAGAAATGGAGGCAAAGGATAATCTGGCATGAAGGTACTATATTATATTTTTGACGGATTTGATACGGCAAATGGAACAAATCACCTTGCCCTTACCACAATGCATACATTGCTGGATAACGGAATTGACGTTTATTTGATGACCAGTCATTCGCAAGGACTATTTCCGGATATTCCAGATTCAATAAAAAATCGAAAAGGTTTTTCCTATTCCGTAATACAGAGAGAGGCAGTAGAGAAAAGAAATTTTATAAACCGCTACGTAGAGGGAATGAAATATCAGAAAAATGCCGCAAATGAATGGAAACAGCATAAAGCAGAAATAGATGCAGTTATATTGCAATCTACACACACTGCTTTTTTTGCATCATTTCTTCTTCAAAAATATCTGAAAAAGCCTGTTGTTTATAATAACTTTGATGTTTTTCCGGATGGACCATATCTTTTTGGCGCAATAAAAAATAGAGCTGTTTGTACAGTGCTGTCATGGCTTCAGAATTACATATATAGGACAAGTAAGAGAATTGTTGTTATATCTGAAGACATGAGAAAAACCTTTTTAAAAAAAGGAATTAGTGAAGAAAAACTGGTTTTGATACCCAATTGGTATGATTCTGCTGCTGTAAAAGAGGTAGATGAGAGCGACAATAAATTTATAAAGGAATATGACATAGATAGATCAAAGTTCATCGTTCAATATGCGGGGAACATAGGTTATACATTCAATTATAAGGCTGTAATTGAGGTGGCTAAGCTTTTGAAGGATGATAAAGGTATAGAATTCCATATGATAGGTACGGGTGGCTTTGAAGACGATTTCAAGAAAGCGGCGAGGGAAAATGGACTAAGCAATATACGATTTTTTCCATGGCAGGACTCAAGCGTTATCAATGATGTATACAGTTCGTGCGATATAGAGTTTGTTCCTCTTTCTAAGGGCGTAATATATACCAGTTTCCCTAGTAAGTGTACACTCCTTATGGCTTGCAAGAGGACTTTTATGTGTATGTGTGAGAGTAACTCATACTTTTATAAATTTGTTAATAATGAAAAAGTGGGAGTATGTGTTGGACAGACGGATTATGCTAAAGCGGCAGAATTATTAACTAAAATGAAGAATAATAAGAAAAAGCTTAAAGTACTGGAATCTAACGCAATTAATTGTGGAAAGAAGTATTATTCCAGTGCGGTTAATGCATACAAATATGTAGATTTAATTAATGAAGTGGTTAAGGAGTGAGTATAATGGCAGAGTTTAAAGACAAGATTTTAATGATAACAGGTGGAACAGGTTCTTTTGGAAACGCTGTTTTAGAAAGATTTTTGGATACCGATGTAAAGGAAATCCGTATTTTTTCAAGAGATGAAAAAAAACAGGATGATATGCGACATCTTTATAATAACTCAAAATTGAAGTTCTATATCGGAGATGTAAGGGATATCAATACAATCCGCCCGGCAATTCAAGGGGTTGACTACATATTTCATGCTGCGGCATTGAAGCAAGTTCCTTCTTGTGAGTTTTTTCCTCTAGAGGCTGTCAAAACAAATGTGTTCGGGACTGAGAATGTTTTGACGGCTGCCATTGAAGCGGGAGTTGGGAGAGTTGTGTGTCTCAGTACAGATAAAGCGGCATACCCAATAAATGCTATGGGAACCAGTAAGGCGATGATGGAGAAGATAATTATTGCTAAGGCAAGGACGGTGGATCCTGACAAAACTCGCATATGTTGTACGAGATATGGCAATGTTATGGCATCAAGAGGATCGGTTATACCTTTGTTTATTGATAAAATAAAAGCTGGTTTACCATTGACAGTTACAGATGGTTCGATGACTAGATTTATTATGAATTTGAATGAGGCAGTTGATTTAGTTCTATATGCTTTTGAACATGGCTCACAAGGGGATTTGTTTGTGCAAAAAGCGGATGCGAGTACGATTTCTGATCTTACTATAGCAATAAAAGACCTGTTTGGAGTGCCTGATTATCCGGTTGAAACCATAGGTATACGTCATGGCGAGAAGATGTATGAGACACTGCTGACTAATGAAGAGTGCGCTAGAGCGGTGGACTGCGGAAAGTTCTATCGTGTTATTGCTGATAATCGTGATCTAAATTACGAGAAGTATTTATCGCAAGGAAACATTAAGAGAAGTGAATTAAAAGAATTCAATTCGAATAATACTAAGAGATTGAATATTGAGGAGATAAAGGCAAAATTAATGACTTGCAAGCTGGTAGTTGAAGCATTGAATGAGTGGGATTCAATGAAAGGATAAATGATGAGGTTTTTGATTCTTGGATGTAATGGGATGGCAGGGCATTTGATCAGCTTGTTCCTAAAAGAAAGAGGACATGATGTTTTAGGTTTCGCATTAACTAAATCAAAATATGTTGATTCGGTTGTTGGTGATGCTAAAAACGAAGACTTTATTAGGGATTTGGTAGGCGTAAATAAGTTTGATAGTGTTATAAACTGCATTGGAATATTGAATCAATTTGCTGAGAGTAACAAATCAAAAGCAGTTTATCTAAATGCATATCTTCCACATTTTCTTGCTCAAATTACAGAGGGGACAGACACACAAATCATCCATATGAGTACTGATTGTGTTTTCAGTGGCAAAAGAGGACAGTATACCGAAACTGATGTTAGAGATGGTGAGACATTCTATGATAGATCAAAAGGATTAGGTGAATTGGAGGATGATAAGAATATTACTTTGCGAAATTCTGTGATTGGTCCGGATACGAAGAAAGAGGGAATTGGATTATTAAATTGGTTTATGCAACAAAAGGGTGAAGTGTATGGATATACAGGCGCGATTTGGACAGGCTTGACTTCGTTAGAGCTTGCAAGAATGATGGAGTGTGCAGCCAAAGAAAAAGCGCATGGTTTATACAACACAGTGCCTGAGGAGAGTATATCGAAGTGCGATTTACTTAAATTGTTTAACAAGCATCTTAGAAAAAATGGTGAGGTTGAAATAATACCAGTAGACAAAATGTCAGCGGACAAGTCATTAAAGCGTACCAGATGGGAGTTTGATTATAGGATTCCTGACTATGAAAAAATGATTATTGATCTTTCGAAATGGATGGTTTCTCATCAAGCTTTATATCCACATTATAGCTTAAGGGGAGAAGCGTGAACAACGAATTTGTAAGATATTTAAAAAAAAGACTCATAAAACTTGCATTACATGTTTTTTGGCTGTTCCCAATAGAGGATAATAAGATAAGTCTGTTGAATGAACTTTCATTTACGTATGGTGATAGTTTGAAATATTTTGATAGATTCATTCATAGTAATAAAAAGAATGAATTTCAAGTAGTATTCCCGGTAAAAAAAGAATCGGAATCATCAGAATATGAAGATGATATTATTGTTAGACCTATGTCTATGCAGTATTTTAGGCAACTTATTACCAGCAGAGTAATAATAACGAATGCCGGTGGAGTTTCATATTTACCAAAACGGAAAGGACAAATAATAATATCTACCTGGCATGGAGGAGGCCCATATAAAAAAACCGGGACGGATGTTTATAAGAATCCATGGTACAAGAAACAGGCGAAAATGAATTCGGATAATACAGATTATATTCTGTCGTCGTGTAAATCGTTCTCAGAGATAGAAGCTCCATCGATGGGGTATTCTATTAATCAAATTATACCAGCGGGCTTGCCTAGAAATGACGTTCTTTTCGTTAATCATGATGAGATTAATAATAAAGTAAGAAAAGCATTGGGGATTTCGAACGATACGAAATTTGTTTTGTTTGCTCCGACATTTAGGTCAAAAGGCAATGAGTTTTCAAATATGTCTGTAGCAAAAGACTATATTGAACTGGATACGGACCGGCTGATTAAGGGACTAGAAGAAAAATATGGATGTAAATGGGCTTGCGGAGTAAGATTACATCCAAAATTAGCCAATATTGATATGAGTTCATTGAATGTGGTGAATTGTACAAGCTATCCGGACATGCAGGAACTGTTGTGTTGTGCCGATGCGGTTATTTCTGACTACTCATCACTCATATGGGATTATTCGTTTACGTATCGTCCTATATTTTTATATGCGCCAGATATTGAGATGTATGAGAAAGAAAGGGGATTCTATATGCCGTCTTCCGAATGGCCGTATCCTATAGCGCATGACAATGATGAGATGGAAAAGGTAATTATAGAATTTGATAGTGAATCATACATTCAGAGGGTTAAGGAACATCATAAGGTTGCCGATAGTTACGAAAAAGGTACTGCTTGCAATATTCTACTTCGTTTAATAGAAAAGTAGATTTGGGGGTATTCATGGGATACATTATGAAAAAAGAATGGTTACTTGATTAGGGAAGACTATGAAAAACAAAGAAAGAATGGGAAATTATGAGTTGTTGAGGATTGTGGCCGCGATATTTATTATCCTTAACCATATAGATTTTTCGATGGATCAGGTTGATCAGAATGCAATCTCAAATTTAAATATGCTTATAGTTCGTTTTTTTCATTTGGGTGGAAAGTTTGGAACTAATGTTTTTGTTTTGTTGGGGGGATGGTTTCTATATAGCGAACCTCTGAAGATTAGAAGAGTGGTCAGAATAATTGTTGATGTGTTTGTTTATGGGAGCATCATGTATTGTGCGGCAAGCATAATAAATGGTCGTTTGATAGGGGCTGGTGGATTAATCAAGAGTTATAGTTATTGGTTCCCTTTTGCTTATGTAATAGCAATTTTTGCGTCCCCTTTCGTGCATAAGATTAGCGCAAACAAGAGTGTATTAAAATGTATAATTCTTGTGGGAGGAGTTTTTTTTACATTACTTACGGTAATATCAGGAATCTGGAAAAACTATTATTTGAGCTTTTTTTTAAAAGAAACGATAATTGGTCCAATATGGTTTATATATGTATTCTGTTTTGTGAATTTCATAAAGGCTACTAAATTTCAAATCATGAGGGAAAACCTGATTAAATATTTAGCAATGTTTTGTTCATGTTATTTAGTAATGTTTGTGCTTGTTTTGATATTAGATTTTAACTCAATTAGGGATATGTATAGTCCGGTATGCTTTTTGGCAGCTATTTCAATATTTATGTTTTTTTCTTGTATACAAGTAAGGCTAATTAGGGCTATTGAAGTTCTTGCAAAGAGTTCGTTTGGTACCTATTTAATACAATGCAACAATAATATGTGGACAAACTGGAATAACAAAATATTTTGTTATTCAGCTTTTCTAGATACTATTGCGTTCTATTTTGTGGTTTTTATTAGTGTTGTGACATTTTTTGTAATAGCAACTATTATTGAAATGATAAAATTGCGCATAGACAATAAAAAAGTGATTAGAAAAAATAATATTTGTTAGTCTAATTAAACCTGAAGGAGGAAAGAAAATGTTTTATGTAAATGAAAAGATTAGAGATGCGTACCGTGTCGCGCAGCCGGAAGGAAGAGGCAATTATATTCGCTTAGATCAGAATGAAAATCCGGATGGTGTACCACAGTGGCTTTTTGATGAAGCGATGAAGAAGGTTACACCAGAGTTTATTTCAATCTATCCTGAAGAGACGATACCTACTACAAAGTATGCACATCTGATCGGATTGGAGAAAGAAAACGTTACTTTAACCGTAGGAAGCGTTGTTGGAATGGGATATGTAATTAAGACATTTGGTGAGGCGGGAAAGGATATCCTTTGTGTTACGCCTTCTTTTGCCATGTATGAAGTATATGCGAAGATGGTGGGAATGAATGTCAGACAACTAAGTTACAATGAGGATTTTACTTATGATATAGAAACTACTCTTGAAGCGATTAACGAAAATACAGGTATAGTAGTCTTGGTTAATCCCAACATGCCGGTCGGAAATGTTTATAGCCGTGATGAAATTGTCAGAGTTATCGAGAAAGCAAAGATGGAAAATGCTATCGTTATTATTGATGAGGCGTATTATTATTTCTATGATAAGACATCCATCGATATGGTTAAGGAATACGATAACGTATTTGTACTTAGAACCTTTTCTAAGATGCTTTCAATTCCTGCTCTTCGACTTGGAGCGGTAATTTCCACACCAGCAAATATAAAATGTGTGAACAATTATAAGCCGCCATATACAGTTAATTCAATCGCTCTTCTTTTTGCAGAGGCTATAGTTGATAACCATGACAAGCTTCTTGCTGAGTTAAATGATCAGTACAAAGAGGGAAAAGAGTATGTATTAAAAGCATTAGCTGATAATGGCTATGAGACACTACCGTCAGAGGGGTGTTATGTAGCAATTAAGCCGAGATTCAAAACGTCAAGAGAAATAACTGATTTGTTGGAAGAGAATGGTATCTTAATACTTTGCGGAAAAGATGGTCTAACCGGTTGGTTGAGGCTGACCATTACTCATAAAAAATATATGGAAATATTCATGGGAAAATTGCTTGAATTAGATAAGGCGTGACATATGAAGAATTATGTAATTCTGCTTGCTGGGGGGGTGGGAAGACGTATGGGTTCCGACTTACCTAAGCAGTTCATTGAAGTTGAAGGCAAACCAATCATTGTACATACAGCTGAGAGATTTCAATATAATTCTCAAATCGAGGCGATATTAGTTGTGTGTATACCAGAATGGATTGGTCATCTCAAGAAACTCATAGAAGAGTACAAATTAACTAAGGTTAAATGGATAACTGAAGGCGGAGACACTGGACATGATTCAATCAGAAATGGAGTGTTTTTTCTTAGGGATATGATTGAGGATGATGATTATATCATCGTGCACGATGCGGTAAGGCCTGTACTTCCGCAAAGGGCGATAGATGCTGTCATAAGTGTGGCTCATGAAAAGGGAAATGCATCATCGTCTATCGTTTGTCATCCACCAATTGTTTATACTGAGGATTTCGAATCCGGAATTACGGATGTGGATAGGGAACATGTTATGCTTACAGCCTCGCCTCAAGCATTTAAGTATTCGCTTGCCCTTAAATGTTATGAACAAGCTGAAAGGGAGAATTATCACAACTCTACATTCACTAGTTCCCTACTAATTCATTGCGGACAAAGGGTGTATTTTGCAAAAGGAACTACAAGTAATATTAAAATAACTACTAAAGAAGATTTGGCTTTGTTTGAAGCATTGTTGAAGGTGCCAGAAGAAAAGCTATATTTTTGAGTATATTTTCGGATTATGGCGCAGGGAAAGGTAGTCTATGAATTGTTCAGAATATTTGGTTGATTTCTTAATAAATCATGCGGTTACTGATATATTTGGTTATGCGGGAGGATATATTGTTCCGTTTATGGATGCTCTATATATGCGAAAAGACGAGATAAAAACTCATGTGTGCTATAACGAGCAGGGATGTGCTTTAGCAGCTGATGGATTTGCCAGAACAAGTGGAGGAATAGGAGTGTATTTTACTACTTCCGGGCCTGGAGCAGTGAATAGTCTGGGTGGCCTTGCTGATGCTTGGTTTGATGGCTTTCCACTTATGGGAATTTGTGGAAATGTTCCGACTAATGAGATGAAAGGTTTTTCAGGAATTCGCCAGAATGGTTTTCAGGAAATGGATATTGTATCGATGACAAGAAATATAACTAAATACTCTGTGACTGTAAACAGTGCTTATGGTTTTCCGGATATAATAAGCCGAGCATACAATATGGCTTTACTGGGTCGGAAAGGGGGTGTTTTGATTGATTTTCCGCTCGACATACAACAAGCCGATATTATTGGTGGGTAATGGCGTAAGGACAGCAGGCGCTGTCGATATGCTTCATAGTTTTGTTGAAAAAACCAACATTCCTATTTTGACTACAATGAATGCTGTTGACCTCGCACAGGGTAACTTGCATATTGGATTTATAGGAACACACGGGAATCGTGTGGCTAATATGATCCTTAACGAATGTGATCTTATTATCTCTGTAGGAGCACGCCTTGGTATCAGACAGGTGGGAAGGACTACTTCAAAATTTGCGCCTAAAGCGGATCTTGTTAGGTGTGATATAGACGAATATGAGTTGAGTCGAAATATTAAAGATGATGAGAAAAAATATCAGACAGACGCAAGAGATTTTATGAGGATGCTTTTGGACGAGGAAGTACCAAATTATTCTGCGTGGAAATCTCAGTGTTTAGAAGCAAAGGAGATTTTGAAAGATTATGATAAACAGCCGGGAAATATGGCGGTAGAGAAGATATCGTCGATGCTTCCTGAGAATCCGGTGGTGTCTGTAGACGTTGGAATGAATCAATGTTGGTGTGCTCAATCGCTGGTGCTGCGAGGAAAAAAAGGTAGGATTCATATAAGCGGTGGATATGGAATCATGGGATGCGGACTCCCTTATGCCATTGGTTCCTGTATATCGGCAGGAAATCAGCCGTCATACTGCATAACAGGAGATGGTGGCTTTCAAATGAATATACAGGAATTAGAGACGGTGAAAAGAGAGAATCTGCCAATAAAGATTTTTATTTTAAATAATCGTGTGTTAGGGAAAATTAGCGAGACACAGCATTTTGATAATGATGACCGCTTTGCTGCAACCACTAAGGAAAGTGGTTATACTGTGCCAGAGTTTAGTAGAATTGCTGAAGCATATGGAATCAGAGGGGTTAAGCTTAGGAATTATGATGAGCTTGAACGGTATAAAGAATGGATAGTGGATAAAATGCCTTGTCTCTTTGATATACCTTTGCCTGAGAATAGTTTGCTAACTCCAAAGATTAAATTTGAGACACAAATGATTCGACCGGAGCTGGATAGTAGTGTTATAAATATTGTCAATGAGATCCTAAGAAGATAAGAGTTGATTACGGGAGAATTGGTTGCGCTGGTTTTGGCGATGCTAAGTTAAGCGTGAATGAAATAGCACAATTATATGCGGATCATATGTGTTTTTTAATTTCTTAAAAATCTGTAAGTGTTGTTTTTGCTTGTATTGTTTAAACGAAAAATAAGCGAAGTAGCTGTGGCAGGGATTAGTTGTAATGTCGCGTATTTTCTATGTATTTATTAAACGTTATCTATTCATTAATGGTAGGCTGATATGAATTCAATACGGAGAAATCTGGTTTATAATATTCTTTATCAGATATTAGTAATGTTCCTTCCGATTATCACGGTTCCTTACATTTCAAGGACTTTGGGAAAAGTTGGCGTAGGGATTTTTTCGTATACATATTCAATTGTATATTATTTCATGTTGATAACATTATTGGGGATAGAGAATCATGGTAATAGAATGATAGCAAGGGTCAGAAGTGATAAAGAAGAACTATCGAAAACGTTCTTAGGAATATATTCAATCCAAATAACATCGGGATTATTGATGGTTGTTTCATATGTTGTTTATATGCTTTTTATAAATAAAAAATATGAAGTTGTATCGTGGATACAGATCATTTATTTGATTTCTGCAATTTTTGATATAAATTGGTTTTTCTTTGGACTCGAAGAATTTAAGATAACTGTGACTAGAAATACATTAGTTAAAGTTTTGTCTTTATTTCTTATTTTTGTATTTGTAAAAGGCGAAAATGGATTGTTTTACTATACGCTTATTATGTCTTTATCAACATGTATTTCTCAGATGCTGTTAATTCCAATTTTGTTAAAACGGATATCGTTTTTCAAAATCGGTTTTCGTGATGTTAAGAAACATTTAAGACCGGTCTTTGTACTGTTTTTTCCAGTAGTGGTTGTGAGTATATATACTGTGATGGACAAGATAATGCTAGGTGAATTAGCGGATGTATCCTATGTTGGGATATACGAACAAGCAAATAAAATGGTTAAAATTCCACTTAGTATTATTACTGCACTTGGTACGGTGATGCTTCCAAGAATATCGAATCTTGTTTCTATGAATCAAAAAGACAAGGTTATAGAGTATATCGAGAAATCAGTTAAGTTTATGATGTTTTTGGCTTTTCCAATGTGGCTGGGACTAGTATCGATAGCAGATAAATTCATTCCGCTTTTTTTGGGGAGTGAGTTTTTGGGGGCATCGGAGATTGTGAAGCTGATGTCAATAGTTATTGTTTTTATTTCTTTTGCAAATATTACAAGGACACAATATCTTATACCATATGAGCGTGATAAGGATTATATTATATCTACATCAATTGGAGCAGTTGTGAATTTTGTTCTAAATCTTCTTTTGATCCCGGTGTGTCAGGCAGTGGGGGCATGTATTGGTACTATAGGCGCAGAAATGGTTGTAATGTTATATCAATGTATTGCTTTAAAAGATGAATTACCATTATTCAAATATGCAAGAATATGTGTAAAATATTTTATTGGTGCGATTGTAATGTATTGTATTATTGGTCGAATAGATCGGATTAAGATGAATGATGCCGCTATTATTATCCTACAGGTCGTAATAGGAATTGTCATATATGGAAGTGTGAATTTTAAATATATTAAAAAGTTAATGATTAAATAAGAACAGGCCGTGGGTAGGATTTTTGCCGGAATGGAGAAAAAATGAAGGGAATATCATTTAGCATAGTAATGCCATTTTATAATACAAATGAGAAAATGTTTGATAGATGTATTAGTAGTGTTCTTTCCCAAGAATATAGTAATTTTGAGGTGATTATTGTCAATGATGGTAGTTCCGAAGAATACAAAGAAAAACTGGAAATGATTTCAAAAAGTGATTCAAGAGTACGTGTTATCAATAAAGAAAATGAGGGGTCAGCAATAGCACGTAACGTTGGAATAAACGAATCAAAGTGTGACTATGTTATGTTTATGGATGCTGATGATGCTTTGATGAGCTACAGTTTGGAACAGGCAGCCCATATTATTAATAAATTGGGGGCTGATTATGTGATGGGACTTGTTCGGAAAACAAATGAACAACAAATTGATTCTATTATCGGGACTGAGTCAAACGAGTTTGATGTTATTGAAAACGAAGAAGAGAAAAATGCTCTGCTATCTCATATGTTAGGTTATCGTAATCAAAGATTTATTTGTAAAAATGGATATTTGAGCGATGGGCCTTGGTCAAGAGTAGTGAAAAGGGAGATTGTTCAAAGCTCTTTGTTTTCGGAAGAGGCATTTTGGAACGATGATACAATATGGAATATAAAAACTCTTAAAAAATGCAATCGTGTCGTTATTGTCAAGGATTTATGGTATAAATATCTAATTAATGATGGGTCAAAAATTAGAAAGTTCCGAAAGAATTGCCCTGAAGAATTTGCTTTTCGTACAAAACAGGAATTGGATCTTGGACATGAGTTATGGCCTATGGCAATAAAAGGGGTATATAACAGGATATTTAATGATATTATTATTCTTTCAAGAACATTTCTTTTTCACCCTTCTAATGAAATGTCGGGCAGGGAGAAATATAAGTCTTATTTGAACTGCATACATCAGGATGCTTATATGGAAGCGGCTAAGGGTGTGGATTTAACGATTGATAGAGGGATTAAACGTTTGATCAAGGGAATATTTCGCTTTTTCATTGTTAATGAACCCAATATTATTTCTTATGAATTACTTAAATTCTATATTAAGTTCAAAGCCACATGAACACATTACAAATATACTTGATTGTTTTATAGGAAATACGTAGATGGGAAAAAACATGATTTGGGATTTGCTACCATACTATAGTTGTTTTGTAGCAAGTGTAATTATGATCGCATTTGTACAAAGAATTTATAATGATTTCAAGTGCGCGTCTTCTTTAAAATATAATGTAGTTAACTGGGCTGGATATAGCATATTGGTTTTTTTTGCGTTGTTTCCGGTTATTTCGATGTTTGGATTGAGATATGGGATTGGGGTGGATTATTATAATTATGAGTTGATTTATAACACATTACACGGTGCACCTTTTTCGGAATATTGGAAGTATTTTCTTAAAAATGAAGGGGTATATTATGTTGAGCCGGGTTATTATATTTTGAATCAGTTTTTCTCAAACTATAGATTTTTGCTGTGGGGAATCGGAATACTTGTTTTTGAATTAGTTTGTTGGTCAATAAAGGATTATTCAAAGAAATTGAGCTTTGGATTAGCTATTTTTGCATTTTTGTCGATTCAGTACAGCCATTTTTTAACTGCTATGAGATTTACTATTGCTATGAGTTTTATTTTAATAGCATACAAGTATTTGGCAGAGAATAAGACTAAGCATTTTTTTCTTTTTATGTTTTTTTCTTCTTTATTTCATAAGACGGCGCTAGTTTGTTTTTCTTTTTATCTATTGAAGAACTTTAAATCTAAAAAACTAAATAGAGTTAGAAACTGGATGTTTGTTATTTTCTTAATATCTTTTCCGCTTATAAGTGGTTTTTTATTTTCTGTAGTATCAAGGCTTGCGGTTTTTGAGAGATACTTTACTACTGCAAGATATAGCATCAGTTCTACAATGAATGTAAGCTATAGCATAATTTTCCACACTTTATTTGCTATAGGGCCGATTTTGATTTTTGCAAAAGATGAGATTTTTGATTCTGACAATACATCAATACTGTTTAGGGTATGTATGATGGAATTACCGTTTAGAGTTTTGGGGTTTTATAACTCTTGGATTACTAGAATATCGAGGCTCCCTCAAGTTGCTCAGGTTCTTTTTATTCCGTTGGTGCTTGCAAAGGTTAAGAATACTCAGAAAAGAGTGCTTCTATATATTTATTACATAATATGGTTTGCATTTAATTTTGCTTATTATGAACTTGTTAATAATATATGTACTTCTCTCCCGTATACGTCTGTCTTTTCAAAACATTAGTAATATCGCAAATATAGAGATTATGAATTTGCTTTTGAGTTATTATTTGCCTGCACATAGAAATGACTACGGAGGTCTAAATGTTGTTATTGGTATTAAGGCTTGTTTGTCCATTATTTTATTCTATGATAATTGGAATTGCATGGAGTTTGTGGTTTAAGAAGAAATTCTCAAGTTCGCTAGCTCCGGCATATATGACACATATATTATTTGTGCTCTTAAGTGGATTAGTATTAAAAAAACTATCTATAGGAATTTATGTGGGCGTAGTTTTCGCCACAGTGTTCCTTGTTGTATATTTCTTTAAACATAAACTGAAACCTGCAGCTACTTTCTGGAATATCATGTTGAATGAAGGTGGAATGGTTTTTACTACATTCTATTTATTCTGTTTTATCTTAAATTTCAAAAAGTGTTTTATATCTTGGGATGAATTCTCGCATTGGGGAATGTTTTTGAAAGAAAGTCTAAGGTTGGATTGCCTGTATTGTATGTCACCGCTATCGTTCTCTCATAAGGATTATGTTCCAGCAATGACGTTGTTTGAGACGATATGGTGTAAATTAAGCTTTAGATATGCAGAGTCAGACGTTTATAGAGCTATACAGGCGTTCATGTTTTCTATGTTAATGCCCCTAAGTGAATATTTTGGGGTTAATAACTTAGAGGACTTAAAGGGGATACGGAATACAAAGGCTAATAAAAGGTTTATTAAATTTACATCAATTGTAATAATTTTCTTAATTCCTCTGCTGTTTAATACAAGCAACGCGTTTTATTTTTATCATTCCATTTACTGCGACATAGCACTTGGTATTTTGCTTTATTGGTGTGTGTTCGAAGTATACAAGAATACAATACATAATATTTATACAGATATTATTTTAACGATTGGTATTTCGGTGCTTGTTTTGACAAAACAGACAGCAATGGCTTTGATACCATTAGTGATAGGTCTAATATTATTTAAGTTTATAGGGCTTTCAAAATGGAGGGGGAAAGGTAAACCGTGGTTTATAATAATTCCGATGACTATTGTGCCCAGTGTTTTATGGATATGGTTTAACACATTTGTTAAGAATTATATGGATGGACTGGATGGGAGACAAAGTTATGGTGGGATGAAATTATCATCGATAAAAGAGGTTTTTACTAATCCGCAACATTCTACTATTTCATATCTCAAGGTATTGAAAAATGCATATATTGACGCAATTATTCATAGAGATATCTTAATACATGGTTCATATGCTGTCGTAATAATTTTCATTGTTATTTCATTTGTGATTATTACACAATTTGTAAATGATAAGGATAAAAAAATTTCCATTATAATTGCAGGAATATGGACTGGTGCTTGTAGCATATACTATGCGTTATTAATGTATTTTTTATATGCAACGGCTTTTTCAGAATATGAGGTTAAAAAACTAGCGAGTTATGAGCGCTATATGAACACATTTGTACTTGCAGCTATTTTTCTTTTGCTGGCTGTTTATTATGATTCTCAAATATGGAAGAATCATATTAGAGGGTTATATTTTGTTTTATTATTTATGGTTTTGGATTTATCATTTCTTCATGTAAGTGCATTTGATCAAATGCTGCCAGGAAATATTACACGAGATATTGAAAAGATGAGACCGTATACCAATTGTGCTTCCGAAATAGTTAATTCAACAGCAAGTGATTCCGGGATTTATATCATTAAAAGAGGAGATAATGGGGATTTCTTATTTCGCCAACGATATTATTGTAGCCCGCGAAGAATTGGTGGTGGAAGCATTGGACCCATGGTGGATGAAGGAGATATATTTTCAAAAGACATTTCGGTTGCTGAACTTGTTGAGACTTTATCAGATTATGATTATATTTATTTTTCGGATTTAGACGAGGCTTTTCAATCAAAGTATTCAGATGCATTTGAAGATCCTTCAAAAATGGTTTCAGGACATCTGTACAAAATAACATGTGTGGATTCAAAGGTGAGGCTTGAATAGTATTATTTGCAGATCCATTGAGAGGTGGGCGAATTGAACGAAAAAAGAAATCATACTGCCTTTATGGTAATGTTTTCAGCTTTCTTGATAATGATGATTTTGGTTATGCATATCTTACGCCTGAGAAATATTCCAATAACTTGGGATGAAGGACTTACATATGTTATTCATTGCCAATCATTGTTTTACTCGGATGGATTTTGGAAGGGGATAGTAGGATATCTGTCTGGTTATACTCGTTGTGCGGGAAACAATCATCTTTTGAATACCATTTTGATTGGAATTGCTGAGAGATCAACAGGAATAAGGTTCAATGAATATATCATTCGATTTCCGACAACGGTTTTCTTATTAATATATTTATTTGTGAGCTTTAAGGAGTATATCGAGAAAAGGATTACGGAAGTTGGGTTTACAGCGTTAATATGTTGCGCTTATTTGGATGAGTTTTTTGCACTGGCAAGGGGATATGCCATGAGCGCGGCTTTAGTATTGATAGCATCTCTGTTTTATATGAGATGGATTAGAGAAAAGAAAAAACTGTTTTCTGTTTTAGCATTTTATACGCTTATTATTGCAGAAATATCCAATACGGCGGCTTTGTTAATTGCCGCTGCATTTTCTCTTGAATTCTTATTTGATATTATTATAAATAAAAAATTTAAAATAGTGAAAAAGTTATGGATTCCCATGCTTATCTATATTATGGCGCAGGGGTTGATAATTATCCATCACCTTCATATTACAGAATGGGATAGTTCATTGTATTCCGAAAAGGAATGTGGTGTTGGAATGTTGATATATCGAACATTAACAATACAAGCAAATGATGGTTTTAAAATTGTATGGTTTTCTGTTGTTGTTTTGTTGTTCATTCTAAATGTTTTACTTGTTATTAGATTTAAGACTGGTCATGATAAGTATATTTTAACGATTATTCTAATTTTATATTTTTTAATTTGTTTTACGGCTGTTGGTTTAACTGGTAAGGGAGGATATCCTAAGGGGAGGGTGTTACTTATTGCCTATCCGGTGGTAGCTCTTGCTATAGATGAATTATTTCAAGGGATTATTGACAAGACAAAAATGAACGGTAAAGTTGGGAGGATGGTGATGTTACTTCGGATGTTTGTTACGGGCATTATACTTCTGATGTTTATTATGGGGACAAACGTGAGCAAGGCGACTGATTGGCCTAATGCAAACAGGTTCAGAGATGCATCGTATGAGGCATTATCATTGAAAGAGCAGACGCCACCGGATCATTTCAGTTCAATTAATAGAAATATGGATGGATTTTTATATTGGAGAGAGAAGATAAAATACGAATACAACATTGATATTTATTCATATATCGAGGAGTGATTATTACTAAATTAATAATTTGAGGGAGTATAATATGAAAGATTTTAAGCTCACAGTAGTAATACCATGCTATAACGAAAAGGGCAGTGTAAAGACAATTGTTGATAAGGTTATAAACGCACCGATAGCAAATAAAGAAATCATAATTGTTGATGACAAGAGTACTGATGGAACTTCTGAGGTTTTGGATAAGGAAATAGCACCACTTGTTAGCAGGGTTATTCATCATGATACTAACACCGGAAAAGGTGGCGCGTTAAGAACCGGTTTTGAAAATGCGACAGGTGATGTTGTTATTATTCAGGACGCTGATTTGGAGTATGATCCCAATGAATATCCTAAGGTTGTAATGCCGATAGTTAACGGTGAATGTGATGTTTGTTATGGATCAAGATTTTTGAATCAGGCTGCAAAGGGATATAAAGCAAATCAAATCGCAAATAAGACACTTACAGCTTTATCGAATATGTTTACACATCAGAAACTGACTGATATGGAGACATGCTATAAGGCGTTTAAAAGAGAGATTATTCAATCGGTTGATATAAAAGAGAACAGGTTTGGCTTTGAGCCTGAGATTACTGCAAAGGTTTCTCGAAAGGGTATAAAGATAAAAGAAGTTCCCATAAATTATTATCCCAGAACTAATGAGGAGGGTAAAAAAATTGGGGTTAAGGATGGTATAAGAGCAATCTATTGTATTTGGAAATACAGAAAGTGAGAATCATAAATATATTTAACGAATGGTTGAGGGAATTTACCATATGAGTGATCAGGTATTAAACATTTTTGTACCCGGAAGGTTATGTCTTATTGGAGAACATACAGACTGGGCGGGAATGTACAGGACTACTAATTCCGGGCTTGAGAAAGGCATGGCCATAGTAACCGGAGTTCAGGAAGGAATATATGCTACAGTTAAGAAATCAGATAGATTTGTTATAACCAGTGATCTTGAAATATATAATGGTGAGATTCTTGAGTGTGAGATGAATTCTGAAAAACTATTGGAGATCGCTCAAAAGGGTGGATTCTTTTCGTATGTAGCAGGTGTTGCATCATATATTAATGATAATTATATGGTTGGAGGGCTGGAGATAAATGTCACCAGAATGGATCTGCCTATTAAGAGTGGTCTCTCTTCTTCTGCGGCAATATGCGTGCTTGTTGCAAGAGCATTTAATAAACTATATCAACTAAGAATGAACGTTCAGGGTGAAATGCAGGCGGCATTTAGAGGTGAGCAACGTACTCCTTCAAGGTGCGGAAGGCTTGATCAAGCGTGTGCGTATGGAATAAAGCCGGTGCTGATGGAGTTTGATGGCGTTGAAATTAATTCTAGGGTTCTTTCTGTTGGAGCTACCTTTAGATGGGTAATAGCCAATCTTATGTCATCAAAAGATACGATAAAGATACTGGCAGATTTGAACAAGTGCTTTCCTTTCGCTGAAAGTGACGCGGAGACAAAGGTTCAGGAAGCTTTGGGCGTTGACAACAGATTATTTATTGAGGAAGCTATTAAGTGCCTGAAGGATGGAAAGCCTGAGGAACTTGGATTGGTAATGAATAAATGGCAGGGAAATTTTGATGAAAAAGTAATGCCTGTTTGTAGTGAGTTGGAAGCCCCTGTCCTTCACTCTGTATTATCAGATCCCAACATTCAAAAGTATATATATGGTGCAAAGGGAGTCGGGTCTCAAGGTGATGGATCTGTTCAGTTCCTTGTACGAGATGAAGATTCAATGGTCGCACTGCAGGATTATTTACAGAATGAAAAAGGTATGCCTTCATTTTCCTTAACTATAACTCCGGGACAGGCTGTTAAAAAGGCTATTATTCCTCTTGCCGGATTTGGAACAAGGGTATTTCCTGCGACCAAATGTTTCAAGAAGTGTTTTCTGCCTATTTTAGATTCGGATGGAAATCTGAAACCGGCACTGATGATCATGCTTGAACAACTTATAGAGGCCGGGATAGAGGAAATATGCTTAGTAATAGGCGAAGAGGACAGAGAAGAATTCGACAAATTCTTTGATAATGTCATGAGAGAGAACTATGATAAGCTGCCGCAGGATAAAAAGGAGCTGCAATGGGAGCTTACCAAAATGAAACATATGATCACGTATGTTGTCCAGAAGGAAAGAAAAGGATTTGGTCATGCAGTATGGCTATGTAAGAATTTCGTGGCTGACGAGCCGGTTCTTTTGCTTCTGGGTGATTTCCTTTATAAATCCGAAACAGAACAGAATTGCTGTGAACAGGTGATAAATGCTTATAAAGAAAGTGGTAAGCTTCTTGTAAGCATACATGAGATACCTCTGGAAGACGTATCTCACTATGGCATATTGTCAGGCTGCTGGGATGATGACAGTGAAAGCATGATGGATGTTCGTCAGTTTGTTGAAAAGCCTACAGACAGCTTTGCGAGGGAATATCTGGGAGTTGATAATAAGAAGAAAGAAATCAAGTATTATGCAACCTTTGGGCAGTATGTATTAACTCCTGAAGTATTTACTGAGCTTGATAGGGTCATAAAGTTTGGAAAACCGTCTGAAGGTTCAGAATACGGACTCACTTCAGTAATAGAGACGATTAGGGAAAAGGATGGTATTGTTGGATTCGTTCCTAAGGGTAAATCATTCGATATCGGATTGCCTCACGAGTATAGAAAAACTATGATGGCATTTTCGGAGTGAGGAAGAAGATTAGTTATTTGTTTAAATAGTAATGTGTACTACAACACTTAATTCTATTTTGCTGATTTATTTGAAAATATGACAATGTGATTAACCTCACAGATGGTTTTACTAACTGAATTATATTCTTAGTGTGAAAAGATTAAAGTGTAAAGGAGAATAGAGGACATGATAATAGCAGTTGCAGGAACCGGGTATGTAGGATTATCATTGGCGGTATTGCTTTCGCAGCACAATTCGGTGACTGCGGTAGATATACTGCCGGAGAAAGTTGAGAAGCTTAATGCCTGGCAGTCACCTATTCAGGATGAATATATTGAAAAGTATCTCGCGGAGCATGAGGAGAGAGGCCTTAAGTTGCATGCTACCACAGATGCTGAGGCTGCATATATGGATGCGGATTATGTGATCATAGCTGCTCCCACCAACTATGATCCGAAGAAGAATTTCTTTGATTGTGGTGCTGTGGAGGCTGTGATAGAGACAGTGATCACTGCAACGAAATCATGTGAGAAGAAACCTACTATCGTAATTAAGTCTACGATACCGGTAGGGTATACTGAGTCCGTTAAGGAAAAGTTTGGAATTAATAACATTATCTTCAGTCCGGAGTTTTTAAGAGAATCTAAGGCTCTGTATGACAATCTGTATCCTTCACGTATCATAGTGGGATGTGATAAGGAGAACCGACAGGCTGCTTCGGTATTTGCGTCGCTTTTAGCGGAAGGTGCTGAGAAGAAGGAAATAGATACGTTGTTTATGGGAACGACAGAAGCAGAATCCGTGAAACTTTTCTCGAATACGTATTTGGCACTTCGTGTGGCCTATTTTAATGAATTGGATACGTACTGCGAGATGAAGGGATTAAATACTGCGGATGTCATTGCTGGAGTTAGTCTGGATCCTCGTGTAGGAGATTTTTATAATAATCCCAGCTTTGGCTATGGCGGATATTGCCTTCCGAAGGATACTAAGCAATTATTGGCTAACTATCGTGATGTACCGGAGAATCTGATCGAAGCGATAGTCGAGTCCAATCGTACACGTAAAGACTTTATTGCAGACAGGGTATTAGAGCTCACAGGCTTATATGGGAACTGTGAGGAGTATTCCAGCAAGCGTGAAGAACAGACCGGTAGTATCACTGTAGGCGTATATCGTCTGACCATGAAGAGTAACAGCGATAACTTCCGCCAGAGCAGCATCCAGGGTGTTATGAAGCGCCTCAAAGCGAAAGGCGCTACGGTTATTGTATATGAGCCGACATTGGAGAACGGCAGTACATTCTTTGGCAGCTTGGTTGTAAATGACCTTGAGGAGTTCAAGAAGCGCAGCAACAGTATCATTGCTAACCGATACGACGCGTCCTTGGATGATGTGAAGGAGAAAGTTTATACCAGGGATGTGTTTAGGAGGGATTAGGACGCAGGATCACCTTGGGGTCAGGTACCAAGGTGGTACACTTAGCGTCAACTTAACACAATTATGAAGTGATATTTTATTACAGTATATCATCAAACTGCCGGAATTGCTTTGAATGACTGGTATAATCGATGTTGTTCATAGTAAACTTATAAAAATGGGCGAGCTTAACCAGGCCCCTTATGCAGAGGCACCAAAAAGTTTTGTTAATGCCGATTTTTAATAAACTACTTTTCTGTTTCTGAAGTGTGTCCTGCGAACGCCGTTTTGTTTTCGTCGCTCGGTGGATCTTCCCGGTTGTATTTGTGATCTGCATCTGAAAGCGAGGTCAATAAGTTCATCGATCAGATGAATCTTATCCGGGATAAATAGTGATATAGGAAGAGTTCGCTTTATTCTGCCTGTTATGAAAGATCGGTTTGCCTGATATCTGAATTTATTTTTGGGATTAGATGTTCGGTCAATATTTGAATCAACATGTTTTTTTATAAGAGCTGTGATATTAGATATAAGCATGTTAAGATAAAATTCCTGCATGACAGAGATGGATGTAGCACCATTGAAAGACTCGATATCCAGCCTTTCCTTGAGCTCATAGTATTTACATTCGATCGGCCAACGCATGAAGTATAACTCCTTGAACATATAGGGCTTGATATTAGGATCGTTCAGGTTAGTAGCAAGATATTCCTTTGAACCGTCATCAAGAGTAACTTCAATAACGCGGACTTCAATGTCATTTGTATCATTGTCAGGATCACCTTTAAGGATGAAACGGGAATCACCATGACATTTTTTTACGATGTTCATAGATTCCTTTAGACGCATGACACAAAGATGACCATGGTCAACGCAATAGCGAAACAACGCCTCAGAATAGTAACCTCTGTCAAAAATAACGATGGAGTTGGTATATATATCAAGTGCTTCAAGAGTCTGCAGATGAGCGAGGGCAGCGGAACGCTCGGATGAGAGATAAGGGTGGATGGATGCGTGAACGATATAGTCGTCCATCACGTCATAAACCATAGATCCGAGAGCTTGAGTAAAGTAACGGCGTTCCTTACTGGTCGTAGTAAACATTTCCCCGAAGATTTCGAAATTAGATTTGGAATTGGGGAGTTCAAGTTTTGTACCGTCAATGGCAAAGATGTGGTAATTGTTCCAGAGTTTTCGTTCATTGACATTTTTGTAAAAAACATCGACAGAAAGATTAAATAGTTCTCTGAAAAGAGATGGCTTTATACCCTGACGGGCTTTAGATACAGCTTGTTTAGAAACTTTTGGAAAATCGATATCCGGAAAGTCGGAAATTATAGAAGCCAGGTTTTGGCACATAGATGCCTTTGACGAATAGAAGAGAAACTGAATTACCTGGAGCATGGAGAGAGAGCGTTTTCTGACAAAGCATTTCTCTTTCCGATGTGGCGAAAGGCAATCGGGATCATGGAGATAATTCCTGATTGTGCGTATGACTTGCATACAGATTTCATTTGTTTGCATGTAGTACCTCCTTATCAATGAGAGAATGTGTTATCCGGTGCGACGGACAACTGCTTTCATTGATAAGGGCCACTTTCGCTACTTCTTAAATTCAATCAGTAGCGAAAGCGGCCTCACATTTGAGACCGCTTGTCAAGTGTATTTTAGATATTTTTACAAAACAAAAAAGCTTGAAAAGCCGCATAAATACTGGCTTTCGAGCTTAAGTTGACCACCTTGGGGTCAGGTACTGTTAACAAAATGTTAATGATGAACTCGATGAGGCAATAGAGAGCTTAGCTGATGGTGCTTTGATTCCGAAAACTTATAATGAAGATTTGGGAAATGCCTTACTAAAGAACAGCTTGATAATAGAAAAATGGCAAGTGAACTGGTTCCATGCAGAACACCACAGATGAAATTGCAGGATTTATTTAGAGAAAACTTAAAGGCTGTTATGCAGGAGCATAGTGTTCCAGTGGCAGAAGTCGCAAAAGGTGATAAAGAACATTTAGAAAAGCGTGGCTGGGCTGATGCAATGAGAGCAAAGGCTGTCACTAAAGAAGCGAAACTAGAAAAGGCAGCTATTGATAATGAGATTGTGCAGAAGAACACAGAACTTTCAGAATTAGATGAAAAGCTGGAACAAGAAAAATCAGATATTCAACTGATTGAAGATAAAAGAGCTTCTCTATCTTCCTGGGACAAAAAGCCAAAGTCGGAAAAAGAATTATTTGATCAGATTAATAAGTGTGTGACGGATCACAAATCAATTACAGGACGTGTTAGCAAATTGGTGCCTGTGGAGTTTTGGGAGAGTCTAAAAAAGATGTTTAAAAACTATTTCAGAATGGAGCAGGAAAATAAAACACTGAGAGCATCTACAGCTATGAAGAAAGTGAAGGAAGCTGAAGCAATTATTGAGAAAAAGGATAAAATAATTTCAGATGCTAAAGATGAGGCTGATGAAATTATTGCCGCTGGAAAAAATGAGGTTTCATCTATACGTGCTAAGAGTCAATTCATTAAAGAAAATGAAGAATTAAAAAGCCAACTGGAATTATATGAAAGTGTTATGGAACGAAATCCAGAATTTGCCAGAGCTGTTGAACAGGAAGAGAGAAAACGTAAATTGTTCAGGGTGAAGGGAAAGAAGCAGGATATTGCTTTATAAATTATGCAACAAAACAATCATGCTGGAATATATTGATAACTAGAAGAAATAATAATATGGATAATCGTTTGACGAATATGTTATAATATATTTGGAAGACATATTAGCAATTGTGATTGAGCTTACGTCAAAAAATGATTGATGCGAGTCTCTTTGTCGTGATATAATTTCTAAGCTTGTATGATTGTGCAAGTGTTTGCGAAAGGGAGGTAGAGGCTATGGCTAACGTAGGAAGAAAGCTTGGTGTCAATATAAGCGTGTTTTTACAAAAAGCAAATATTAGTCCAGAAATCTTCGCTTCAAAATTAGGCTATTCTGTTAAGGATGCATGGAGAATTATCGAAGGAAAGGTTATTGTACCTCCGATAGAACTGGACAGAATTACTAATATACTTGGAACAACTAAGGCTGATTTAATGACATATGAGGCTGATTATAAGGTTCCTGAGCTACAGTATATGAAAGAATTTAGCAATCCAGATAATCTTGATAAGATTTTAGATTTGATGGATGAATATGTTGAATGTAGAGAATGCGTGTAATTAATTGGCTGTACGGAATGTACAGCCTTTTTTTGAGGTGATTTATATGGAATGGGATAGAATGATTTCAGTTATTCCAGAAGTAATTCAAGATTTAAAAAGTGAATATACATTGATTAATCCAATGATTAGAGATGATATTTTTGGTATTCTTGAAAAACATTGTACTGTGGTATACTATCCTCTTTTTAATGAAAAAAATTGTGGATTTCATACAAAACGATTCATTAAAGATAAGAGAGAAGATTTTGTATATATTAATACGGCAAAGCCTATAGCAGAGCAAGTTTTTACTGCTGCACATGAATTAGGACATGTATGGGGAGTGGCAGACAAAATATTATCAAAGATAGATACAAACATTCGCTTAGAGTGTGACGATGAAGAAAAACTCATTAATAGGTTTGCTGCTGAACTTCTTATGCCAGAGAAAGAGTTTAGAAATCTCTTTTTCTTGAACATGAAGGAGTTATCAATTGTTGATAATAAGATCAAAATAGAAGACTTTATACGTGTCATTGTTATGCAAATGAATGATTTTATGGTTCCGTATGAATCTGTGCGCCGTAGAATGGTAGAAACAAGTATTATTACGGAAGAAGTAGGAAAACTTCTTGATAAAAATGTAGAATTTATTCAGGCTTTAGTTTCAGCATTTTCTAAAGATCTTAATACGATACTTGATAATGTTACTGAAAAAAAGACAATACCAGGATTAAGAGCTTTGGTTGATCAGATTGAACAAGGGAAATTACTTGATGAATACACCTTGTGCAAGGTTAAAAAGGACTTTGATATAGATAGTATTTTAGGCACAGATACAATAATAGATATTAAAATAGGAGCATTCCTGTAATTCAGAAATAACGCTAATTGAATAAAAAGAAACCTCAAAGTAAGATAAAGGTGTTCATCTTGGCGGATGAAAAAACATCTTATGCTAACAGGAGGTTTCTCAAAATGAATTTAACACAGAATGACAGACTTAAGCAAGTAACGGCAGATACACTGATTGTTGGGGTTGATGTTGGATCACAGACACATTTCTGTAGAGCGTTTGACTGGAGGGGATTTGAGCTATCCAGAAGAGTGTTTAAGTTTAGTAACGACCGAATGGGGTTCCTTACATTTCTTCGATGGACAGAGGAACTCATGAATAAGACCGAAATGAAGAAGGTTATTGTTGGTTGCGAGCCTACTGGTTGTTACTGGCTTACATTTCAGAAGTTCCTACAGAACCACGATGTAAAGCTTGTAACAGTAAATCCATTTACTGTAAACAGAAGCAAAGAACTGGATGATAACAGCCCGGAAAAGAGCGACCTAAAGGATCCTAAAACAATCGCTATGCTGGTTAAAGAAGGAAGATATTCAACTTCTTATCTGCCGGAAGGTGTATATGCAGAAATCAGAGAAGCCTCTGTATGCAGAGATCAGATCATGAAACAGCATGTACGTCTGTCGAACCAGATACAGGGATGGTTGCAGAAATTTTTTCCTGAATATCTGGATTGCTATTCCGATTGGGATTCAACAAGTGGACTTATGCTTTTAAAGAGCGCACCACTTCCTCAGGATATCCTTAAAATCGGAGCAGGTGGAATCAATCAAATATGGCGTGATGCAAAAGTGCGTGCGGCAGGATTAAAGAGGGCTCAGGTCCTGGTAGAAGCCGCACAGGAAAGTGTAGGTTTAGAAGCTGGTGAGGCTGCAAGACTTGAGATTTGGGTTCTTGTGAATGACTACATACTTAAGGCAGAACAGCTTAAAAGGCTTGATGAATACCTGGAAGAAAAGATAAAAGAAGTACCAAATGTGGAAAAACTGCTCGCCATTAAAGGAGTAGGGATGAGTACTGTGATTGGCTTTATAGCAGAGGTTGGTGATATCGGACGTTTCACCGATCCAAAGCAGATACAGAAGCTTGCAGGGCTAGAGATAGTCAAGAAGAGCTCCGGTAAGAAAAAAGGACAGCCAAGAATCAGTAAGAGGGGCAGAAGAAAGTTACGAAGAACAATGTATGAATCTGCGCGTGCGCTGATGAACTGGAATCCAGCGTTCCAAGACGTGTTCCTTTACTA
>FMVK01000003.1:0-284345 GCA_900102065.1 Lachnospiraceae bacterium XPB1003
CCCTCTGAGTTAGGGTAGTTGTCACCCACCTCCCATAATTGATAAGATGCTTATCAAGGGGAAGGTGACAAGTATGAGCTATAACAGATATCCAAAGGAAATGAAGGAAGCCATAGTGGCCAGGTTACTTGAAGAAGATGTTATCGTAATGGACATCCACAAGGAGACCGGTATAGGGATCAATACTCTGTACAGATGGAGAGATGATGCTATGAATAAGAAAGGCTTATCAGCTACGACCAAGTACAAGAATGCTGATAAGTGGAGCAGTCAGGATAAGTTCACAGTTGTTTTGGAAACAGCCAATCTCTCAGAAGTAGAATTCTCTGAGTACTGCAGAGAAAAAGGAATCTACCCTGAACAGGTCAAAGAATGGCGAGATGCCTGCATGAATGCGAACAACGGTGCAGTTGAACGCAGAGATAAGCTCAGTAAGGAACTTAAGGCTGAGCGTAAGCAAAAGGAAAAGCTTGAGAAGGAACTTGCCAGGAAAGAAAAAGCATTAGCGGAGGCTGCAGCACTGCTGGTCTTAAGAAAAAAAGCCAATGCGATTTGGGGGACGGAAGAAGAGGAAGAATGATTAGCGCCTCAGATCGCAGACAGGCAGTTGAGCTAATCAGCGAAGCGGTAAACTCAGGAGCTGCATTATATAAAGCTTGCGAAGAGCTGGGCATAAGTAAACGTACTTATAATCGTTGGAGAAAAACTGACAACGAATATATAGATAAGCGCACGACCTGCGAGCGCCCTGAACCGGTCAATAAACTGGCAAAGGAAGAAAGACAGGAGATACTGGATACGATGAATTCAGAGGAGTTTGCATCAAAGACACCTTGTGAGGTCGTACCGATACTGGCAGATAGAGGAATCTATCTTGGAAGTGAAAGTACATTCTATAACGTATTAAGAGATGCAAACCAGCTTGCTCACAGAGGACGGGAACAGGCACCTGTGAAACGCCCGGTATCAACCCATAAGGCGACTGCCCCTAATCAGGTGTGGATGTGGGACATCACATATCTTAACGGACCGATAAAAGGCAAGTACTATTATCTGTACCTATTCTCAGATTTGTTCAGTAGAAAGATCGTTGGCTGGGAAGTACATGAGTGTGAATCAGCAAAACTTGCCGGAGATCTGATAAAGCGAATATACAGAGAAGAAAAGATATTTATGAATAAGGAACCATTGGTTCTCCATTCTGATAACGGAAGCCCTATGAAGGGTGCTACGATGCTTGAGACGCTTTATGCTCTTGGGGTCATTCCTTCAAGAAGCAGGCCTAGAGTCAGCAATGATAATCCTTATGCAGAGAGTCTTTTCAAGACGCTGAAATATATGCCTAATTATCAGCCGAAGGGATTTAACAATCTTTTCGAAGCGAGGATGTGGGTAAAACATTTCGTAGACTGGTATAACAATGACCACCGTCATAGTGGAATTAACTATGTTACTCCTAATGAGCGTCATGCAGGCAAGGATAAGGAAATCCTTGCAGAAAGAATCAGGGTGTATGAAGAAGCAAGAGCTAAGCACCCGGAGCGCTGGACCAGAAGTATCAGAAAGTGGGAATACCAGGATACAGAGTGGCTAAATCCAAGACAAGAAAAAGAAACTAAGAACGAGGCAAAAGCCTCATAAAAACTAAGGAAAGGAATAAGGGGAGGGTGACAACTATCCTAAAAAATTCCGTTTCGTATTGAAATAGGGGATTTAGTTTTTATAGGGGAAATTAAGGGGATAACATCAAATGTTAAAAATGATAATCTAGGGCAATTGGAAAGACATGTACAAAGTTATATGGATGAAATCGAAGATAATTGTCAGTATAAAGAGGTTCATGCATTACTTATTATTAATCCGTTTAGAACGAAAGCGTTAAATGAACGAGAGCCGATTCATGAAAAACAGATAAACCTTGCAATTAAGTATAACAGTCTAATAATTGAAACAACCACATTATTGCAAATATTCGAGTTGTTTCAAAGAGGAGAAATTGACTCGGAAAGATGCAGAGAAGTATTTAAAACACAGATTGGCTTGTTAAAGATTGAAGATGTTAAAAAATAAATTGAGAGTTATCGTTCAGAGGTCACTAGATGGAACACAGATACTTTTTGATAGTTTAATGCAAAACTATTTTGGTTAACCATTGAGAGCGTTTAGGCTTTAGGCCTGTCGAAAGGAGAAAAATGTCCGAGATTAAATTGTTTAGTTTAAATCCAGAGGTTAAAGAATTGGAATCATCAACAGTCTTGTTAGAAAAAGAACTGCAAAACATAATTGAGAATAATATGGAACAATTTTTTGGAGTTAGATTCCTAAAGAGCGAATATGCAATCACTTCTGGAAGGATGGACAGCATAGGAATTGACGAAAACTATAGTCCGGTGATTTTTGAATACAAGAGAAGTACTAATGAAAATGTAATCAACCAGGGGCTCTTTTATCTTGATTGGCTATTAGACCATAAAGCAGATTTCAAATTATTGGTAATTGAAAAACTTGGGATGGATATAGCAGAAAAAATTGATTGGTCAGTACCTTGTGTTATATGCGTTGCTAATGATTTTACTCGGTACGATATTCATGCAGTAAATCAGATGCAACGTAATATAAAACTGGTTAAGTACAAAAAATATCAGAATGACTTAATCCTGTTTGAGCACATGAATACGCCTATAGCTAAACCGTTGATTGATAGTAGTACAACAAGTACAACTTCTAGCTATGCGCAAAAGACGCATTTAGAGAAGCTAGCCTCAGCTTCCGAAATGTTTAAAAAGTTATATGAATCTATTTGTGATTATATTGTTTCGCTAGGAGATGATTTAGTTCCGAATCAGTTGAAATATTATTTGGCGTACAAAAGAGTACAAAATATTTTTTGTATCGAAATATATCAAAAGCAAATAATAGTACGAGTAAAACTTAGCCCGGATTCCGTTGAACTAGTAGAGGGTTTTACGAGAGATATGAGAAATACAGGCCATTATGGAACAGGAGATCTTGAGATATCAATAAAGAATGAACAAGATTTTATTAAGGCTAAGAGCTTGTTTGATAAAGCATATAATGAAGCATAAATTAAATTGAGATTTGTAGGGATGATTAATAGATGGATGATATTAAACGTGTTCGGCTAGGTGATATTGCTGAATTAATAACTAAGGGAACTACTCCAACAACATTAGGGTATGACTTTCAAGATGAAGGTATTAACTTTCTAAAAATAGAGTGTTTTGATGAAAACGGTAGCTTTCTTCCTGAAAAGGTAGCTTTTATTTCTGAAGAATGCAATGAGAAACTAAAAAGATCTCAGCTTAAAGAAGGCGATGTTTTATTCTCTATAGCCGGAGCTATAGGAAGAGTGGCAATTGTTACCGAGGAAATGCTTCCGGCCAATACAAATCAAGCGCTTGCAATTATCAGAATTACTGATGAAAATGTATACCTGCCATATATCAAACTGATTTTAACGTCACCGATTGTAAAAAAACAGTTTGAAAAGAAAAAGCAAGGAGTAGCTCAGCTTAATCTTTCGCTTAAGGATATTAATGAAATAGTAATTCCATTACCTGATAAAAAGAGACAGATAGAGTATGCAGAGCTATTTGGCAAGCTTTTCGGTGTCATTACTTTAAGAAATACACAGCTATCAGATATGGATAACCTTATCAAAGCCCGATTTGTCGAGCTCTTTGGAACACCAGGCCAAGATGAAAAGGGTTGGGGATTGAAACAGCTTGGAGAGTGTTGTGAAATAAATCCTAAAAAAGGCTCGGATTCTCGACTTGTATCAGGATTAGAAGTTTCCTTTGTTCCTATGCCTTCTGTCTCTGAAACAGGGGATATTGATACTTCTGAGCTAAGGGTTTTTGATGATGTAAAAACGGGATTCACATATTTTGCTGAAAAGGATGTTCTATTTGCTAAGATTACACCTTGTATGGAGAATGGAAAGGGTGCAGTGGCTGTTGGGCTTTGCAACGGAATCGGGTTTGGATCCACAGAATTCCATGTACTAAGATCCATGGAGGGGGGCAGTAATCCGTATTGGCTATATTCGGTTACCTCATTTTCGAGTTTTAGAAAAGATGCGGAGGCAAACATGACCGGAAGTGCAGGTCAGCGGAGAGTTCCAGCTTCTTTTTTGGAAAATTATAAGATTTCGTTGCCGCCAATTGAACTTCAAAATCGATTTGAGGATTTTGTCAAACAAGTCGACAAATCAAAAGTTGCAGTGAAGAAAGCGCTCGATGAAACCAAATTGTTGTTTGATAGCTTGATGCAGGAGTATTTTGGATAAAATGTATAATTTTATTGGCGCAGGATGTTGGTATCAACGAAAGGAGATATCAGCATGGAGGAGAAAATCGTTACAATTTTGAATGAAATGTCGGAATTCCTGTCAGTTTCGCAGATGAAAAAATTACAGGAAGTAATGCTCAGTACTTTTGCCGAGAAGGAGCCGGAGAAAAAGCAGATCAGCAACGAAGAGTACCTTGAGATGTTCCTTGATGCCAAGACTATTGAGGGATGTTCCGAAAGAACAATACAGTATTATAGAGTTACGATAAAGAAGATGTTTGAATCTGTTACTGAAATAGTAAGAAAGATTACGACAGAGGACATGAGAACCTATTTGTCCGAATATCAGAAACTGAATAATTGCAGTAAGGTGACAGTAGATAATGTCCGCAGGAATATATCGAGTTTCTTTTCGTGGCTTGAAGAAGAGAATCATATTCTGAAAAGTCCAATGAAGAGGATACATAAGATCAAGACAAATCAGCAGGTCAAAGAGATAATCAATGATGAGGACATTGAAAAACTTCGGGATAAGTGCACATGTAAAAGAGATCTTGCGATTGTAGATTTGCTTTATTCCACGGGTATAAGAGTGGGAGAACTGGTGAATCTGAATATCCCGGATATAAACTTCGAGGACAGAGAATGTGTAGTATTTGGAAAAGGCGGTAAAGAGAGGAAGGTATACTTTGACGCAAAAGCAAAACTCCACTTGCAGGCATATATCAACAGCAGAACGGATGATAATTCGGCATTATTTGTAACATTGGACGCTCCGTATAACAGGTTGAAAATTAGTGGTGTAGAGATAAGGATGCGGCAACTTGGAAGAAGCATAAATCTTACTAAAATTCATCCTCATAAGTTCCGTAGAACAATGGCTACAAGGGCAATAGATAAAGGAATGCCGATAGAGCAGGTGCAGAAAATACTTGGACATTCGCAGATAGATACGACTATGCAGTATGCAATGGTAAATCAGAGTAATGTTAAATCATCCCATAAGAAGTTTATTTCGTGAGCAAATTGAGATTTGTAGGGATGGCAGATGGATAAAATTAGACTTGGTGATATAGCGACACTTATTAATGGTGATCGAGGGAAGAATTACCCCTCGCAAGCGGATATAACTGATGAAGGCGATATACCTTTTGTGAATGCTGGGCATTTAAATGGTCGCAGTATAGATTTTGAGGAGATGAATTATATCTCTCAAGATAAGTTTAATCGCTTGAGTTCAGGAAAATTTGTTAAGGGAGATGTATTGTACTGCCTAAGGGGATCATTGGGGAAAAAGGCTATTGTAAACGATGATGTTGAGGGGGCAATAGCATCTTCGCTTGTAATAATAAGACCGGATTATAACCGGATTGATGGGGATTATCTTTTGTTTTCTCTGGATTCACCATCAATCAAGGAGCAATTGATCAAAGCAAATAACGGGAGTTCACAGCCTAATCTTTCTGCAGCGAGTGTTAGAGAATATCAGATAGAACTTCCTGACATGAAAGTCCAAAAGGATGTAGTCAATAAGCTGGCAAAAGTCAGAACCATAATAGATAGCAGACAGCATGAAATTGATTTGCTTGATGAACTTATTAAAGCCCGATTTGTCGAGATGTTTGGAAATCCTGTTGAGAACCCAAAAGGTTATAGAGTAGATACTTTACAGGATCTGATTGATGCTGGAGATATTACGTATCATTTAGATGGAAACCATGGTGGGGATTATCCAAGAAGTGAGGAATTTGTTTCGGAAGGAGTTCCATATATAGGAGCAAATTGTATTTCAAATGGCGAAATAGATTTTTCATTGGCAAAGTATCTTACGGTAGAACGTGCAGGAAAGCTTAGAAAGGGAATTGCTCAAAATGAGGATGTCCTATTTGCGCATAATGCTACTGTTGGTCCCACTGTTGTGCTGCATACAACGGAACCCAAGGTGATATTGAGCACATCTCTAACAGCATATAGATGCAATAAAGAGAGTATAATGCCAGAATATCTTGCGACATATATGAAGAGTGATGGATTCGTGATGCAGTATTCTAGTGAAATGAAGCAGACTACAAGGAATCAGGTTCCCGTCACAGCTCAGAAGAAGTATTTATTCTTGATTCCTCCTATGGAGGAGCAGAAAGCATTTTCTGAGTTTGTTAAACAAGTCGACAAATCAAAAGTTGTCGCTGAAAAGCATTGGAACATACATAACATTTGCTTAGTCGCTTGATGCAGGAGGACAGGTATATTTATGGGATTGATAGAATTAGCCAGTAACAATTCCTTTTGGCGAGGAGTAGATTATTACGAAAATAAAAAGGTAACTGTTTGGAAAAAGAATGACGAAGATACCTATTCCGGGACTGTAAAAGGAAGCGATGGGAAGCAGTATGATGTTTATGTTGATGTAGAGCATCCGAGAAAGTCTAAATGCTCATGTCCATTTGCCGAAGATAAGCGTGTGATCTGTAAGCATATGCTGGCGTTATACTTTACGGTGAAACCTAAGGCACTGGAAGATTATCTGACAGAGATGAAAGAATATGAGCGCCAACTGGAAGAGGAAGAAGAGAGACGAAGTATCGAACACAAGCAGGAATTAATGAAAAAAGCAAAGTCGATGAGTAAATCGGATTTGATAGAAGAATTGGTTTTGGCATGGTTAAGAATCGAAGAAATTGAATCAAGTAGATACTATTATGAATAATGGCTTTGAATGGGAGAATCTTATATGGAATATATTTTAAAGCTATTTGACGTAGAATTAATTAAATTTAAAATCATTGAGAACTTGTCTGATCCTGTGTTACAGATCACATGGACAAATGAAAAGAAAAAGCATCTTCTTCCTTTAGGTATGGAGCTAAGCGACAAAGGGCTTGCTTCCTGGATGAAAAACAGAACGATTCCCAAAAACCGAGCCTATGTTAATGCCTTCCTTGCAAGGTGTGGTCTTAATGCCAACAGGCCTATGGATGTAATCTCAGTTTGCAGAGGTTTATCCTTAAATGATTCATACTGGGTAGTGGAAGAAGAATTTGCAGGAACATTTGGAGATAATAATCTCTATGAGAATAATTTCAGCCGTGTGCTTGCCATGATTGCTTTTACCGGATATGGGAGCAGTGCCAGATCTTCATTGGCATCTTCTCCGGAGTTTACGACAAATGGCATGCTCCCCAAATGCTGGAGAAGAATTAATGGAAAGGTTTATCTTTATAAGGGTGCTACATCGGGGGCATCCAATACGGGAAATGAACCGTATTCAGAATTATATGCATATGAGATAGGGACAGCCTTGGGTATGAATGTTGTTCCTTACAAGGTTTCAAAATGGAAGAAGCAATTGTGCTCTGCATGTGAATTGTTTACGAGTAAAGATATAGCTTTTGTTCCTATAGGCCGGATAGTAAAAACAGGTGGGATGAGGACAGTACGAGAGTATTATGAGAATCTTGGAGCTGAATATGTAGATGCACTTAACGATATGATAGTGTTAGATGCAGTGATCTACAATACTGACAGGCACTTTGGCAATTTCGGAGTGCTTGTTGATAGTAAAACAAATAAGATAATAGCTCCGGCACCACTGTTTGACCATGGAAATTCCCTGTTTAATCTAGCAGGAGAAGAAAACTGGGCAGATGAGAAACTACTTAAGGAATATGCCGGTACATTGCTTCCCAGTGTATATGAAGATTATATAGAGGAAGCAAGAAAGATAATGGACAGCAGATTAAAAGAAAAATTGAGAAAGATGTTAACATATAACCTAAAAAAAGTAGGTGCATATAATTATTCATCGGATAGATTAAAACTAATCAGTAAAATGGTACAGGAAAGAGTACATGAGATTCTGAACTGAAAGGAGGCATAGGGCATGACCGCTCGAAAGCCTGCTACGGTCATGCGTTTCTCGTAGCTATGACAAATTTCGATTATCTTAAAAAGGAGCCGAAATTCGACACTTTTTCTGATGTGGCGATTGCGGCTGAGAAAATATTATATATAGATCCTACCTCCTGCATCATCAACTGCCGCAGGGCAATGGAGTTTGCAATAAAGTGGATGTATTCGGTTGATGCTTCCCTATCTATGCCATATCAGGATAATCTGATAAGTCTCATGAGTACGGAGGAATTCAGAGATATCATCGATGAAGACCTTATGAAACGTATGGACTTCATCCGCAAGATGGGTAACAATGCTGCTCATTCCGGCAAGAAGATTACAGAAGATCAGGCGATACTCTGCCTTGAGAACCTTCAGATTTTCTTAGATTTCGTATGCTACTGCTATGCTGATGAATACGAAGAGCACAGCTTTGACAAGTCTTTGCTTACAAAGGGCGAAACCGAACAGGTTACAAAGGATTTTCCTGACGTTGATATTGAAAAACTTATTGCTGAGAATTCTGCATTAAAGAAAGAACTGACATCACGTCGTGAAGAGCAGGCCGAGACCTATGTTCCGAAGCCACTGGATCTTTCCGAGTATAAAACACGAAAGATTTATATTGATGCCATGCTTATGGATGCCGGATGGAAAGAAGGCTCCGATTGGATCAATGAAGTAGAACTCCTGGGAATGCCAAATAAATCCGAAGTAGGCTATGCGGATTATGTTCTTTATGACAATACTCATAAGCCGCTTGCTGTTATAGAAGCAAAGAGAACCTGTGTCGATGTATCTAAAGGACGTCAGCAGGCAAAGCTTTATGCGGATCTTTTGGAGAAACAGTATAAGAGAAGACCGTGTGTTTTTCTAACAAATGGTTTTGAAACAAGAATTATAGATGGACAGTATCCGGAGAGAAAGGTTGCCTGCATATACTCCAAGGCAGACCTTGAAAAGATGTTCAATCTTAGAAGGATGCGGACATCCCTTGATCATATAAATGTAGATAAGAAGATTGCCGGTCGCTATTATCAGGAAGCTGCTATAAAGGCAGTATGCGACAGCTTTGATAAGAAGAACCGCAGAAAAGCCCTTCTTGTCATGGCAACAGGTTCCGGTAAGACAAGGACAGTAATAGAACTGTGTCATGTGCTTCTAGATGCAGGATGGATTAAAAACATTCTTTTCCTAGCTGATAGAACATCACTTGTAACACAGGCTAAGAGAGCATTTGTGAATAACTATGCTTCTCTTTCTGTTACAAATCTTTGCGAAGAAAAAGACAATTATAATGCTCACTGCGTTTTCTCTACGTATCAGACTATGATGAACTGCATTGATTCTGTAAAGGTTGAGAATCAGAAACTGTTTACCAGTGGCCATTTTGACCTTGTAATATGCGACGAGGCGCACAGATCAATTTATAACAAATATAGAGATATCTTTACTTACTTTGATGCGCCGCTTGTGGGTCTTACGGCTACACCTAAGGATGATATCGATAAGAATACATATGAGATATTTGAATTGGAACCCGGAGTGCCTACTTACGGTTACGAGCTGGGACAGGCTGTAACGGATGGATATCTCGTAGATTTTCTGTCTGTAGAGACGAAGCTTAAATTCATTGAACAGGGAATAGTTTATTCGGAGCTTTCTGATGAAGATAAAGCAATTTATGAAAGCACCTTTGAGATGGAAGACGGAGATGTTCCGGAAGCCATAAGTTCATCTGCACTCAATTCGTGGATATTTAACGAAGATACCATCCGTCAGGTATTGCATACCGTTATGACAGAGGGGATCAAGATAGATTATGGTCAGAAGCTTGGAAAGACTATTATCTTTGCAAAGAACCATGATCATGCGGAGAAGATTCTTGAAATTTTTAATAAGGATTACCCGAATTTGAATGGATTTGCTCAGGTAATCGACAATAGGATCAACTATGCACAGACTCTTATTGATGAGTTTTCTGAGCCTAATAAGCTGCTTCAGATAGCAATATCCGTTGATATGATGGATACCGGTATCGATGTACCGGAAGTATTAAACCTTGTCTTCTTTAAGAAGGTAATGAGCTATGCCAAGTTCTGGCAGATGATTGGACGTGGTACCAGACTTTGTCCGGGGCTTATTGATGGAGAAGACAAGAGCAAGTTTTACATTTTTGATTTCTGCGGCAACTTTGAGTTCTTCCGCATGAGCAAGGGAAAACCTACTGCTAATATGATTGCGCTTCAGGGAGCAATATTTAACTTGCAGTTCGAGATTACATATAAGCTACAGGATCTGGAATATCAGGTGGACAGGCTTATAGCATATCGTAATGCCTTGGTAGAAAAGATGACCGGTAAGGTGCAGGAACTTCCGCGTGAAAATTTTGCGGTAAGGCAGCACCTGAAATATGTCGATCTGTACTCGGATGAGACGAATTATCAAACACTGACATATGAAGATACATTGCTTGTTCGACAAGAATTAGCGCCACTGATACTTCCAAACGATGATGAAGCGAGTGCAGTGCGTTTTGATGCACTTATGTATGGCTTAGAGTTGGCGCATCTTGTTGGAAAGAAATACGGAAAAGCTCGTAGCGATTTATTTAAGCGTGTCAGGGGGATTGCAAGTGTGGCAAATATCCCGGAGATACAGGTGCAGGCGGAACTAATAGATAAGATTCTTCATACAGATTATATCGATCGTTGTGGAATTAGTGAGTTCGAGGAGATCAGAGAAAAACTTCGTAATCTTATGAAGTATATTCCTGTTGGCAAGCTCCGATATGATACGAATTTTGAGGATGATATTCTTGATGTATCCTGGAATGAGTCGGAACTGGATAACGATGATCTGAAGAATTACAAAGCTAAGGCAGAGTACTATATTCGTGAACATCAGGATAATGAAACAATCCAAAAACTTAAATCAAATATACCTTTGTCTCACAGTGACATAGAAGCATTGGAAAAAATTCTTTGGTCCGAACTTGGGACGAAAGAAGAATACGAGCATGAATATGGGGCAAAGCCTTTGGGAGAACTGGTGCGCGAGATAGTTGGCCTTGATATGAATGCAGCAAAGGCTGCGTTTTCAGAGTATTTGGAGAGTAATAACCTTGATAGCAGGCAAATATACTTTGTGAACCAGATTGTTGAATATATCGTTCATAACGGTATGATGAGGGATTTGTCTGTTCTTCAGGAATCTCCGTTTACAGATCAGGGCAGTGTGGTTGAGATATTTACAGATCTTAGTGTTTGGATGGGAATTAGGAAAGTTATAGAAAAAATAAACGATAATGCGATAGTGGCGTAAGAGAGATATGAAATAGGAAACCATTGATAGAATAAGAAAATTTACAGAGGATCGTGACTGGGAGCAGTATCACACTCCTGAGAATCTTGCTAAGTCAATTGTTATTGAAGCTGCAGAGCTTCTTGAATGTTTTCAGTGGAGCGGAGAAGAATACGATCTTCAGCATGTGAAAGAAGAGCTTGCGGATGTTATGGTGTATTCCCGTAATCTTCTCGACTGCCTTGGCCTCGATGAAGATGAGATCATAAATATGAAAATGGACCAGAACGAGAAAAAATACCCGGTTGAAAAAGCAAAAGGAAGTTCTGCGAAATACGATCAGTTATAAAGGGAAGTTATTATGAATGGCTGTGAAGGATGCATTATTTATGAAATTCGTCATGATCTGACCGAAGCAGAGGAATGCCCGGGATGTGGCAAGAAAACTCTTGTTTGGAAACAGGAAGAGTTTGGAACTCCACACATGGAATGCTTGGAGTGTTCATATGGTATCGGAGTAGATCTTAATACCCCTTGTGAGCTGGATCCGGTATTTCATAATAATGCAACTATCTTTATAGATCCGCAGACAGTTCAGCCGGATAAAAATACGATTATGATGCTGGCCAAGGATTTTGGAATGAATGCTATTCAGATGCATAAAGGCTTAAAGGAAGGTTTTGCTGTTGTGATGGCACCGGATAAACTCGATAAAGCTATTTTGGATTTAAAATCTATTGGAGTGGAATATCGGGTTGATAGCTTTGAGGATCTTAGGGAGAAATATCCATTTTATAAGGAATGTGGTTATCCATATTCGCATATGAGAATGTGCATTCAAAATGATAAGAGGGATTGATGCCTGATGGAGGCGCACTATGTTTTTCAGGAAAAAGACTGAAAAGAGATCATATGACAGACTCCGACAGAAACCGGTGATCAGAGCGAGCATATGCACCGGTGAGCAGGTGGCGGGATTTAAGGATCTGACCACAGGTGCTTTTGAAGAAGTGATGCTTATTAGGGATCAGGATGATAATGATAATAGGTTGCAGGTAATCCTTGTGGTTGCCTGCAGTTTTTTTATAGAAATAATGATGTACCCAATAAAAGAAATGTATACGTTGACAACGTATGTGGGTTGATTTATACTTTAATAAAGTACAAAGATGTTTTTGGAGACGATGATATGGATATTGCAGCCAAAATAAAAGAATTAAGAAAGAAAACGGGTTTATCACAAAGCAAATTTTCCGCTAAATTTGGAATTCCCGTAAGAACTCTTCAGCAGTGGGAACAGGGAATAAGTGCCCCTCCGGAGTATTTGGTAAGAATGATGGCGTATATTATGCTGCTTGAAGAAAAAAGCCATATACAAGACGAAGAATCGATAAGGGGGAAAAATGCAGATGACAAATGATAAAGTTCAGTTATTTGAAGACCAGCCGATAAGGACAGCATGGGTAGAGGATGAGGAAGAATGGTATTTTTCAATTGTGGATGTTGTTGGAACTCTTACGGAGCAAATTGATTACGAAAAAGCTAGAAAGTATTGGAACAAACTGAAACAGAGACTAAAAGAAGAGGGAAGTCAACTGGTGACAAATTGTCACCAGTTGAAAATGAAAGCTCAGGATGGAAAAATGCGTTTAACAGATGTTGCCAACACAGAACAACTGCTTCGCATTATCCAGTCGATTCCATCAAAGAAAGCCGAACCCTTTAAAATGTGGTTGGCTCAGGTTGGGCGCGAGCGGATTGAAGAAGTAATAGATCCGGAATTGACTATCGAGAGGGCTCTTGAAACCTACGCTAAGAAAGGTTATTCCAGAGAATGGATCAATCAGCGACTGCAGGCAATTCAAGTAAGAAAAGAACTTACAGATGAGTGGGATAAGCGTGGCGTCAAGAAAGGCATAGAATATGCAATCCTGACAGATGAAATAACGAAAGCCTGGTCCGGAATGACAACACGGCAGTATAAGAATCATAAAGGTTTGAAAAAGGAAAATCTCAGGGATAATATGTCAACATTGGAGCTGGTGCTTAATATGTTGGCTGAGGCGACTACTACAGAAATATCAAAGCAAAAGCAACCGGAGTCCTTTGAGGAAAACCGAATGACTGCAATTGAAGGTGGAGAAGCCGCTGGAGAAGCACGATTGGCGGTGGAAAAAAGAACCGGGAAGCCTGTAATCACGAATAAAAACGCAGCTCAATTGCAAGATTTAGTTACAGGTCTCATTGAAACTATAAATGACAAAAGCGATGATCAAGAAGAGGGATGAATAAACTAAGAAGATGTTATATTGCATAGGGGAGGATTGTTTTGATTATGGATACAAGAGATAAAGAAGTTCAAAATATGCAATTGACTCTTATTCCAATTTTGACCAAGGCATGTAATAAATCATTTTCAGACTTATCAGATATGTTTGGTCCAAGACTATGAGATTGTGAGCGTATGCGTTTACAATTTGATAAGGATTTTTTTAGTATAGGCCGGAACATAGAAACGCAGAAATTAATAAAATGGTGTTTCAGAAGTTTTTGAACCGGAGATCCATACAGGGCAAGCGTTATATTATAGATAAAGATTTATGTGAAATCTGCTGAGATTTCCTTTAGTGCATTACTTTCAGGCGATAACAGGTCGTTTCCCTAAATTATGATTTGGGGTTTGAGAGCAGTGCAGATTTATAGGGGTCTCATGTTTGGATGAAGATGAGATAATTATTTTAAAACAGTACTGGGACGACATAATATCCCATTTAAAAAGCAAAGGGAAGTAACATGAAATACGATCAGCTTAAAAATGATAGTAATGAGGAGTCTGAACAATGGTATTATAATATATATCATATGCGTTAGATTACTTTTCTTGATTTGAATAATGAACGAAAAGAGTAATCAGAAAACTCTCGGAGGAGATGGCGTGATGACCATACAAAATGATTTAGATACAACTTATGGATTGACGGATGATGAATTAACTACTCGTTTTAAAGAGTCTATTCGTATTGATAATGAGATTAAAAAGATAAAGGGACTTCCAATCGCCGGATATGATGAGGAGAAGAGACTTCCTTATATAGAATATGCGGATGGGAGCAGAAAATATGCAGAGTAATGCCGAAAAACTTCCGGAGGTTATGGTATTTGCCGGCCCTAATGGAAGTGGAAAATCAACAATCACAAGAATGGCCAAGACAGTGGGCATCTACATCAATGCGGATGATATAAAATCAACCACAATGTGTTCTGATATGGAAGCCGCGCTGAAGGCTGAAGCGTTGCGTGAAAAGATGCTTGCAGACGGCAGCGATTTTACATTTGAAACTGTTCTTTCCACAGATAGAAATCTAAAGCTTCTTAGACGTGCAAAGGATAGTGGTTATTTTGTGAGAGGTATTTATGTACTTACATCAGATGTTAAGGTAAACACGGTACGCATTGAGGCGAGAGAAATGGCCGGAGGGCACGGTGTTCCTAAAGATAAAATAATAAAACGTTATGATAAGGCGCTGAAATTAATACCTCAGCTTGTAGATGTATGTGATATTCTTCATATATACGATAATACAAAAGAACCCTTTCGTATATTTAAGAAACGTAAAGATGTATATTACCGCTGGACAAATGATTATTGGAGTGATGAACAGATAGAAAATCTCACAGGGAAAAAGGAATTTGAAAATTAGTGGGTAGGCTATATTGGATAATTCGACTTTTGAAAAACGTTATGTTTTGTACATGACGTTTTTGCTTTTCTCTTGGTTATGGATTATAAGATCAACGATATCCGCAAACATTTTTTATATTTGGCTGAGGCACACTATGTTTTTCAGGAAAAAGACTGAAAAGAGATCATATGACAGATCCCGACAGAAACCGGTGATCAGAGCGAGCATATGCACCGGTGAGCAGGTGGCGGGATTTAAGGATCTGACTACAGGTGCTTTTGAAGAAGTGATGCTTATTAGGGATCAGGATGATCTTGCCTTATTTAAGGCTACGTATGACATCGCGGGAGAGATAGAGAAGATTTATTGATTAATTGAAGATGTCATCATCATCGCGTACACACGATAAACGCTGTTGATTATATCGTGTATACACGATATAATGCAAGTAATCCATCGCGCGTACGCGATGATGGGCATTCTATATCGCGTTGATCCGGCGATTGTATGGGGGAATGGAAGATGAATCACAATATACTAAAACAGGTTATTTATGATCAGATAGAAGTTATTCAGGATGCAGAGATAACCCAAAGAGAATATTTTTTTGAGAAAAATATAAATTATATATTGGTAGGGCTAAGAAGATCGGGAAAGTCTACGCTGCTGTATAATATTGCTAAAGAACTTGTTAGCGAAGGCTGCGATTGGTCTCAGATTGTATATGTAAATTTCGAGGATGACAGATTATTGGGTTTTTCAAAAGATGATTTTGATGACATCCTTGAGACAGCATACGAACTGACTGATGCCAAAGATATCTATTTTTTCTTTGATGAAATTCAAATAATAGATGGTTGGGAGCATTTTGCCAGAAGAATGGCTGATCACAAAAAACATGTCTACATTACAGGCAGTAATGCAAAAATGCTAAGTTCGGAAATGGCAGGCGTCTTGGGAGGAAGATATATTCCTAAGATGATCATGCCTTTTTCTTTAAGGGAAGTGCTGGATTACAAAAAGATCGCTTATGATGATGCAGCTATACTGACCACGTCAAGAATGGCGATAATAAAGAAAACATGTCGGGAATACATTACCGGCGGGGGATTGCCTGAGAGCCTTCTTCTTAATAATAAACGGGAATATATCAAGAGTGTGTATGAAAAGGTTCTTCTTGGCGATATGCTGGAGCGTGAACAGATTAAGAACAAGATGGCTCTCCGACTCATGGTAAAAAAGATTGCCGAGACGGTAATGCATGAGATTTCTTTTAATACACTTGCGGGAAATGTTAAAGCAACAGGAACAAAGACGTCTACTGACTCGATGATAGAATATTCGTCTTTTGCAGAGAATGCATATCTTTTATTCAGAACGAGAAATTACGTTTCAAAATTTGCTGAAAAGGAGAGTGTTCCAAGATTTTATTTCTTCGACAATGGTTTATTGTCATTATTTCTTGTGGATAAACCATCAGCACTATTGGAAAATGCTGTGGCAGTATTTTTAAAACGAAAGTTTGAAGATGGAGTATACTACTTTAAATCCACACGAACGGGTATTGATATTGATTTTTACATTCCGGAGGCAGGGCTGGCGGTACAGGTTGCATATACGCTTGGCGATGCCGAGGAAAGGGAAACGAGAAGCTTGTTTTCGTTTGCATCCAGAACGGAAGACGTAAAACAACTTGTTATAGTCACTAGTGAAGAAGAAAAAATAATTGAAAAAGATGGATGTGTAATTAATGTGGTGCCTGTGCATAAGTTCCTTTTGGAGATAGATTCAGAGGAGCATAGTTCTTCGTGAATTGTTGGTGACTAAAGTTATAAAGAGTTATAAAAGGTTATAAAAGAAAATCGAAGTTATAAAAGGTTATAAAAGGTTATAAAAACAGGAGATTCCGAGGATAGAATTTGTGATTGGACTTGATTATAACATCTACATGGAAGTAGCGGTCATCCCGCTGGATATAGTGCTGTATGTGTACCTTTGGCTGAAGTATACCAACATGACACGTGTCAATGTGGCCTTCAGAAGGTTCGCTTTTATTGTTATGATCGCGGATGTCTTTGATGTGGCTACCGCCATCGTCACCAGTGCCCACGGTGATATAGCGAACTTCATTCACTATTTCTTCAATATCACGGATTCCATATTAACATCTCTTGCGGCCTTCGCATTTATCTATTACATCTATGCATATTCGAGCATGAGAGAGTCCGGTAAGCGGCTGAGAAACATCATGAATTTCTCGCTGCTTGCGATCAATCTCCTGCTTCTTTTGACTAACCCTCTTACAGGATGGGTCTTCACCTACGATAGCGCCGGCAATTATATTCACGAAGCGCTGTTCGTGCCGGTGGCATACGGATTTCCCATATTATTCTTCGCAATAGGCAGTCTGTACATGCTTACTCATAGAGAGAGATACAGGAAGAACCAGGTGAAAGCCATGGCGTTCTCTATCATCGTGACCGGTGGCGTGTTCTTATTGCAGATGCTTTTCTTTGACAACATGCTGATCACTCTCTTCATTGCTTCCATAGGCGTACTTGTTATCTTCCTGTCATTGGAGAACCCGGATTATGTACGACTCCTTGAAGCCAGAGCAGAGCTGAATGAATCCAGAGAAAGAGAAGCGGCGCTTAAGGTTAAGGAGAAGCTTTCCGGTGAAATGATGCTTGCCTTTTCCAAAGCGGTTGATGCCAAGGATCATTACACCAACGGTCATTCGCAGCGTGTGGCGCAATATGCCAAAGAGTTGGGGAGACGCATGGGGAAGAGTAAGGAAGAACAGGATGATCTCTATGCTCTCGGTCTCCTTCACGATATAGGCAAGATAGGCATATCGGTTAATATCATCAACAAAAAGGGCGCGCTTGATGAGGAAGAATTCGAAACCATCAAGACGCATACTGTCATCGGATGGGAGATATTGCAATCCATAAGTGAATTGCCCAAGCTTGCAACAGGCGCCAGATGGCATCATGAAAAATACGATGGGACAGGCTATCCCGACGGTTTATCCGGCAAGGATATACCGGAAGAGGCACGTATCATCTGTCTCGCAGACTGCTATGACGCCATGACATCCAAGCGCTCGTATTCATCGCCCCGTTCCCAGGCAGAAGCCAGAGAAGAGATCGTGAGATGCATGGGGACGCACTTTGATCCGGATATAGCGAAGTTCATGCTTGATATGATAGATGATGATAAGGAGTTTAAGCTTCGTGAAGAGGACTGACCACAGGAAGCTTATACATAAAGGGAAATATTTAAGGAGAAAACTATGAGTACAAAGGATTTTACTTCAGATCCAAAAAGCCGAGAAGAGTTTCTCGCACAATTTGAAGATACTACAACAGAAATAACCGTAATGATCCGATGGTCCTGGGAAAAAGGTAATGGCCCGTTCTTAAAAGTAGGCAATGAGAGTTTGGTATATGCTGATTATCTTAATCCCTGGTTTGCAACCGAGGAGTATCCTTTTGGACGTGGCGGACAGATCTGGTGGTTTGGCAAGCGCAGGGTCTTAGGATATAAGTATCCGCCTCAGCTCAAGAGAAACCACTGTTATAAGCTTCGTGTGAGACGGTGTAAGACAAGTGAGTCTACGTTTTATCTTGAAGATGTGATCGAAAGAGATACTGATGCCTCCAAAGATGAAAGTATTTACGAGATCGTAAAACAGAGGATGCTCGGCAGGTATACGGGAGACCCTGAGGAATTGCTGTTTTATAATATCGAAAGTGTTGATATGAGCAAGCAGAAAAACGTCGGTGGAGTTGGTTTATCCTCCGGGAGTGCATACTTTTGCGCCATCAGGAAGGCAGGAAGCGACAAGCCGGTCAGAGCAGACGGAGGAGTTCTTATTCCCGCGGATGACAAAGACTTTGCGAAAAACAAAGGGATCAAGCTCAAGGCGGGTAAGGTATACCGCGTGATGGCAAGGCATATCGATGAGGAAGATCTCAATGTCTATGCTCTCGAAGAATTTCTTGAAAAAGAGGTCGATGACAAAGAGCTCGCAGAACTTGGAAAGAAGGCACTGGAACCTGTTCAATATGTTGTTGACGGGATTGGAGAGTTTACCATCAGCAGAGAGAATCAGTCTCTTTTGGCTCGCGGCATCATCTCACGTGATAAAGCAAATGGTTGCGATGAGATTACCATCAATATGGAATGTGACAGTGACGATCCGACAAGAGCTGACAAGTCTGCGGAAGTGCTCCACAGGATCTTTGATGATATCGAGGCGACAGAACGCAAGATCTTTGGTGCCATCGCAGACGCTGTAACAGATAAAGACGGTAACATCGAGATCTGGTCGGGTGACAGTCCGAATATCAGCAGGGAAGTTTTTATGAAGAGACTGAGCATCATTGTTATCAATATTGATGGCTCCGGCGCAGAGCTTTTCATCGACCTTGATGATATGTTTACCGACCACGCTTATACGGTCTATATGGATAGTGACGGCAATGTCCGGGCCGGAGATTTGGTGGGGTAAGCGCAGACCGGTCAGGGGGATCGCAGAGGGAGTCGGTATATCCGGCTCCTTTTTTTATTTTTCCATGTTGACAAAAGATTTGGTATTAAATAATATAAAGATGTTTATATAAACAAGTTTATATTATGAAAGAGAGGTTGTAAGCCATGATCCTTATAGTGAATACCACTTCGGATACTGCTGTTACCGAAGAATTGAAACGTTGTCTGGAAGAAAGATCTGTAGAAGCCGATATCGTAGAAGCGGCATCTTTGAAAATAAGCCACTGCATAGGCTGCAATCACTGCTGGCTGAAGACGCCCGGAGAATGCTCGATCAAGGATGACTACGAGATCATATTGAAGAAGGTGGTCCATTCGGATCAGATGTGGGTCATATCGGATACGGCCCTTGGTTTTATCGATCACAAGGGAAAGAACATTTTCGACCGCATCCTTCCTATCGCTACGATGTACCTTAAGTTCGTGGGGGATCAGATGAGGCATGTGCCCCGTTACGATCAAAGAACCGATGTCGGAATCATTTATTCCGGAGATGTGGAAAAGGAATATCTGGAAAGATGGACAGAGAGGGCAGCACTGAATTTTGAGAGCAGGTCACTTGGAGTTTTTGCAAAGGATGAATTAAAGGAGGCAGTATCATGCATGTGTTGATAATAAACGGAAGTCCGCGAGTTAAGGCATACAGCAATACGGATAAGATATTGGAGAAGTTTACGGCGGGAATGAGTGAAAACGGCGTGACTTTTGAGCAATACGAAGTGGCTGATGCCAAACAGTGGGAAAAAATGAGGGAAGCGTATTATAATAACAGCAGGATAATCATAGCTCTTCCGCTTTATGTTGAATGCATACCGGGACGTCTCATGGAATTCCTGGAAACCCTTGAGCCCAAGAACGACGGCACGGGAATGGCATTCATACTGCAGAGCGGTTTCGCGGAAGGTATACAGCTCCGCTGCGGAGAAGCATATCTTGAGATACTTGCGCGTAAGCTTGGATGTGAATATCTGGGCACGCTGGTTAAGGGAGACAATTTCTCTATCAGATTTTTCGAAGGAGAACAAAGAGAAAGGGTAACCGGACCATATACCGAAATGGGACGCGAGTATGCGAAGAACGGAGACTTTAAATCCGAGGCTTGCAAGAGATTTACGGGACCGGAAGTTTTTCCCGCACATATCCGTTTTCTGGTAGGATTGTTGCAGAAGACTTTCGCCAAAAAAATGTTTAAGAAGATCGCCAGAAATTTTGGATGCACAAAGGCGCTCGATTACAGGCCTTACTCATAGATCGCAAGGGAACAGAGATGGGACGCAAGACACAGATCACACGGGAAATGATTTTAAATGCCGCCTATGAACTGCTGGATGAATCCGGAAGCAGTTCGGTGGCTATCAAGCTGATAGCGGAAAAGCTCGGATGCTCGACCCAACCGGTGTCATGGCAGTTTGGGAGCATGAACGAACTTAAAAAAGAACTGTACGCATATGCTTCAAGGCGTGTGTTTTGCGGTTTGGAGGAAGAAATGCAGGGAAAGGATGCCATCGAGGCGTTCTTCATTTCGGGTATCAGATATTTATCCGTTGCCTGCGATCATCCTAATGTATTCAGGTTCCTGGTTGTGGATGATCCCATGGATACGATCGGTGAGCGGCCTTACGGCGATACCAGCATGTTTTCGCTTCAGTTTGACGAAGAGGCCGTGAAGATCTTCGCGGCTCAATATGACATCCCCGGTGATCAGATCTCGGAGATGGTTAGAGACACTGTCATCTATACACACGGCCTGGCTCTTATGATGATCTTTGACGGCCAGAAACTCCCGAAAAAGGAGGCTTGCAGGATGATGTATAACGTGGGCGTGAAGCTGAGCAAGGGGATCGGGATAATACCGCAGAGCGATTTTGAGTCTTTATATCTCGGAAGGTGATTGGCATTATTTCTGAAAATATAGTACAATAGTGTGGCATGTGTGTTTGACATGAGCAATCGTCGGTGGCACACCGGTTATAATCTAAGAGAGGAATAATGAAATGAAGAACGCGCTTATTACGGGAATCAACGGACAGGACGGATCATATCTCGCAGAGCTCCTGCTTGAGAAGGGATATACCGTTTACGGAATTCTCAGAAGAAAGTCGGTAGTGGATTATGGTAATGTAGCTCACATCAAGGATAAGATCCATTTTATCTATGCTGATATGACAGACGTTGTATCACTTATCAATGCCATGAAGATCTCTCAGGCTGATGAAGTATACAACCTCGCTGCTCAGTCTTTCGTTGCTACCAGCTGGGAACAGCCTCTTCTTACTGCCAACATTGATGCTGTAGGCGTTACAAATATGCTTGAGGCTATCAGATTTGTTAAGCCTGAAGCAAAATTCTATCAGGCTTCCACTTCCGAGATGTTCGGTAAGGTTCAGGCTATACCTCAGGATGAGAACACACCGTTCTATCCCCGCAGCCCTTACGGAGTATCAAAGCTTTACGGATACTGGATCACCAAGAATTACAGAGAGAGCTTCGGACTTTTCACATGTAACGGTATCCTTTTCAATCATGAAGGTGAGAGAAGAGGTAAGGAATTCGTTACCAGAAAGATCACAGATACAGTCGCTCGTATCAAGCTTGGCTGCGCTGATTGCCTTGAGCTTGGTAACCTTAATGCAAAGCGTGACTGGGGTCACTCCAAGGACTATGTACGCGCTATGTGGCTGATGCTCCAGCAGGATGAGCCTGATGATTACGTAGTAGCAACAGGCGAGACCAGAACAGTAAGAGATTTCGCAAAGCTCGCTTTTGAGAAGGTTGGTATCAATATCGAGTTCTCAGGCGAGGGTGTTAACGAGATAGGTACCGATGCTGCAACAGGCAAGGTTCTTGTTAAGGTTAATCCCGAATTCTTCAGACCGGCAGAGGTTGAGCTCCTTATCGGTAACCCGGCTAAGGCTGAAGAGAAGCTTGGCTGGAAGCGCGAGATCACATTTGATCAGATGGTTGAGAGAATGGTCGCTACTGATCTTGCTCTTGTTAACCGCGAGATCGAGCTTTCCGCAAAATAATTATCCCGGAATGATAATGATTTATATGGGCGGCGTTCACTGAGTGTGGCGTCGCCTGTTTTATATTTTGAGATAAAAAATCACCCCGCATCCTGTGATACGGAGTGATTTTTATTGCATATGCGTAAATATTAAGCTTCTGTAATAGCTGCTTTTTTCTCTGCCAGCTTCTCGGGACTCCATACGGCTACCTTCATGCCCTTGCCCTTGTTTACACAGTTAAGGCGGAGGTGGAAGAGCTGCTGTATGAACTGAAGACTTACCTTCAGGGAGATCTTTGATTCACCGGACTCTCTGTCATGGAAGCTGTAAGGTGTTTCAAGTATCTTCTTTACATTGCACTGAGCGATGACTTCAACCATTATCTTCCAGCCGATGGGATTGAGATCCGCGCCTTCGAGAAGCTCACGTCTTACCATGAAGAGACCGCTTGTGGGGTCGGAGATCTTTCGTAGGCAGGGAAGTATGATCTTGGCGATATACTTAGCCGAGCTGGAGATTATCTTTCTGATGAGGTCGAGACCGCCATCGGATCCTCCGGGGATAAGACGGCTGGGAATAGCCATATCGGCATGTGCAAGCATTGCGGCATACATATCGAGCAATACTTCGGGCGGATGCTGAAGATCCGCATCCATGCAGGCAACATAGTCACCCTTTGCAAGACGGAAGCCCTTAACAACTGCTGTCGCAAGGCCTTTCTCGTTCTCACGGTGGTGAAGGACTACATGAGGGTTGTTTTTTGCTTCTTCTCTTATCACATCCGGAGTCTCATCATTGCTGTCGTCGACGAAGATGACTTCATAGTCGATCTTGCCGAGAGTAGCATCGATTCGCTCCAGCAGAGGATGAATGTTTCCTTTTTCATTAAATGTAGGGACTACTATTGAGATCATAGAATACTCCTTTTCGAATAGTATCGATAAACACCCTAATTCTATCATAAACAAGCTGTTTATGCTATAATTATCGGGTGCAAAACGAGCTTTGTACGGATCCGGAGGATGCTTCAAGTTGGATCTTTTTAATATAATCATTAATCTGTTTATCTGGTTTGCCGTATTTCCCTTTTTGGCCGGTCTCATACCTTCTTCTTTTATGAACAGGGTGGGCAGGACTGTTACCGAGGTCTATCTGTGCGGTTTTTTTACCATGTTTGCTGTTGTGGAGATATGTGCGGTACCGAGCATACTTCTGGGTAAAACATTATCTTTTCTCGTGGCTTTGATCATGTCTGTCATGTCAGCTCTGTCGGTCATAGGACTGATCATCCTGGCGGTGGGATTCGCGGCAGAGACACTGCCCGTTTTTTTCAGATTCAGGATCTATAAAAATGTAGGGATAGCGGACGGCATGTTATGGGTGATATTTTTTATCCTTCTCGCCATCCAGCTGGGAATGTCCATTATGGTCATGACGACTGACCCTAACGATGCTTTCTATGTGGGCCATGCTCTTGCTTCGGTGGAGCATGATACCATGTATGTTACAGATCCTTATACCGGTGCGGCTACGGCCGTAGACTTCCGGCATGCGCTTTCGCCTTTTCCTATCTTCACGGCTGTCATCTCGAGGGTTACCGGTGTGCACGCGGCGACAGTGGCACACACGATACTCCCGCTTTTCTTAATGGTGACCGCATATATGATCTACAGAGAGGTGGCTGAACGGGTTTTTGACGACGATCCCGTCAAAACGCCTGTATTTCTGATCCTCATGGTACTCATCAATTCCTTCGGCAATTATTCCGTTTATACGAGAGAAACATTCCTGATAACAAGGACATGGCAGGGGAATGCGGTACTGGCGGGTCTTATCATTCCGTATGTTTTCCTTATCATGTTTGCGTTAGCTGATCTGACAGAGCCTGCGCGTGCAGTGGCTGATGAAGATGATGATCCTGAGGTGAAGAAAGCGTCTCCGATCCCGGGACTTTTTGTAATGCTTTTTATGACCAATCTCACGGGAGCACTGGTCAGCTGCCCCGGAATGTATCTTCTGGCGATCCTGGAAGGCGTGGCCATTACCTGCATAGCGGTAAGGAATAAAAGACCGCTTATCTTCCCGGCGTGGATACTGACAGCGGCACCCTGCTTTTTCTATCTGACGATATACGCATTACAGGGGAGGGGCTTATGATCGAAGATTTCAGAGAGATTTTCAGGATTTATGCCCAGTATACGGGAAGCGGTATCGTAATGATACTCTTTTTCGCAGGCTTGATTTATACAGCTGTTTCGGTAAAAAAGAGGAGCATACAAACTGTTCTTGTGATAACGAGTTCGGTACTGTTAGCTGTAATTTTCTGCCCGCCGGGATTTGAGCTTTATGACCGGTTCGGCGGTGCAGATTCATACTGGCGTCTCTGGTGGATAATGCCCATCGGGCTGGGCCTTGGATATGTGGGATGCGATCTGATCAAGGATCACAGGATCGCCGGATTTGCTTTACTGCTTGTGGTGCTCCTGCTTGGCGGCGAGTTCGTATATACCGGAGAGATAGAGGGACTCAGGAGCGAGGCGGTGAATGCCGGACAGCTTCCGGAGGATACCCTGGCTACAGTGGATCTGCTAAGGGCCGTGTCGGACGAGAAGGAGATCCATGCGGCATTCCCGGGAGAACTGTTGCCCTATGTCAGACAGTATGATGCGGATATCATCATGCCCTACGGATATGAGACTGTGAGGAAGGATTATCCGGAGAAGAACGAGTTCTTCGATGTCATGTCGGATGAGATGACGGATTTTGAAAGACTGGCTGAGCTTTGCAGTGAGACCGGTACGCGCTATCTGTTCATCCCGAATGAATACAGGGCCAAGCATCCCTTCGGTCATTACGGCTTCAGAAAAGTATCGGGTACTGCAGGCTTTACCCTCTATGAATATAGATTGCTTGGAGTCAAAGGGGGAGTCAAAGGGGACGGTTCTCAGTGACTTAAGATGTGACGCTTCCCCACGGGATGACCTGAGGTATGTAAGTATGTTATAATACTAAAGTTTGAGATGCTTATGGTTTACATAAGCAATGATTTATAAAGAAAGCTGATAAAAGTAACAAAAAGCAATACAGGATTTAATGAAGAAAAAGAACGAAATAGAATTTCTTGATATAGATGAAGAGGGACTCACGGGAAGACTGGGTGATACTGATCTCCTTACAGCCGTGAGAGATGCCGATCCCATGGAAGAGTACGGTGACGAGGATTATCCCGAGGACAGCTATGTCGATGAGGATTATCCGGAAGAAGACTATCCTGAGGATGGCGGTGAGATGTCGTATGCAGAGAGCTCTGCGTTAGGAAGCTCTGCATTAGGAAGCTCTGCATTAGGAAGCTCTGCTTCGTGCGCTGATGATAATAAGATACGCATCAGGCTGTCTTCTGCCGAGCCTGTGAAGGTTAAAGATGCTGAGGAATATGCGTCGCCCGAAGAAGGCTTTACTGAAGAAGTAGGTCTCGGAGAGGGATTCACTGAAGAGGTAGGTCTCGGAGAAGGCTTTACCGAGGAAATCGGTCTCGAAGAAGGTTTCACCGAAGAAATCCGTATCGCGGATGGCTTGACGGAAGAGATAGAAGCTCCCGTAGTTGAGGAGAATGAGGGCAAGCAGGTTCTCTTCGTAAGCAGGCCGGCGGAAAAAAAGGCGGCTGACAGGGAAGCTTCGGACAGAGAAGCTCCGGAAGACAGGACTTTGGACAGAAGGGTTTCTCATAAGAAGAATGTCGATAAAAAAGCCGCAGACAAGAAAGCCGCAGATAAAAAGTCTGCCGACAAAAAGGCAGCAGAGAAAAAAGCTTCCGACAAAAAGGCCGCGAAGAAAAAAGAGGCTGATAAAAAAGCTTCAGACAAAAAATCTGCTCAGGGCAAGAATCGTTCAGACAAAGAGCACCCGGGTAAGCAGCTTTCCGACAGGGATCCCGCAGCGGATACCACCGATGAGAACAGGTTCCGGGCAATAATATCCTCTTTGGATGCAATATTTAAAGAGGATAAAAAATTAATTATTACAGTGGCTGCTGTTTTGGCGGCGGCTGTTGTATTGCTTGTTATCATCCTCGGTTCAATGCCTAAGAAGAAGGGCGTATCCGAGGAGCTGGTTGCGGTAGGAGAGAAGCTTCAGACTCTGGGAGTTGCCGGAGAATCGGGGCTCCTGGCTATAGCTGATAACAGACTGGCTGCAAGGATCGCAGCAGAGGAGGCAGAGGCCGCGGAGCTTGCCAGACAGCAGGAAGAAGAGCGGATCGCAGCTAGCACGAAGACGGTCAGACTGACTTTTACATCATTGCAAAAGGACCTTAAGGTTAAGTTCTTGGATGCTTCCGGCGGCGGACTGATCGGGGATTCTGCTTTTTCCGTAAAGCTGACATCCAAGAACGGCAAGGACATAGAGCTTAAGGATGATGACAGTGACGGTATCATCTACAAGGACGGACTTGATGCAGGCGAATACAGCGTCTATGCGGAGGCGCCCGAAGGATATGAATTCCAGGATTATGCCGATACGGTGACAGTAAAGGACAAGATCGTCTACAAGCAGATCGATGTCACTGAGGAGATCAAGAAGGAAACCGAAGTCAATGTGGCCAAGGAAGATACCGGAGCCAATAATGCGGCACAGGTAGTTGAGGAGACACCCACGATCCAGGATACGGTTGAATGGGTGGAATCTTCCAGGACACTTAAGGACGGCAAGTCCGAATACGAGGAGATCGATAAAAAGGATATAACAGACCCTTCATCGGCTAAGGCGGATGAAGTCTCCGTAGAGAACGGTCTCTATGCGGGAGAGAGAAAGAGGGAATTCTACGCAAGGATCCTTCTTGAACCGGATGGTGAAGGCAAGGAAGGCGGATCGACCGAGGAGACTAAGCCTACTGAAGAGAGCAAACCTACGGAGGAGAGCAAGCCTACGGAAGAGAGTAAGCCTACCGAAGAGCCTAAGCCTACTCCGACTCCGACAGAGGAACCTAAGCCTACACCGACCCCGGCACCCACACCTACTCCGGCACCTACGCCGACACCGGCACCTACGCCGACACCGGCGCCCACACCGACTCCGGTGCCCACGCCGACACCTACGCCGACACCGGCACCCACGCCGACACCGGTACCTACACCGTCACCGTCGGTTCAGGCCTCGGCCAGCGCTTCGGCTACAGCATCAGCTTCCGTTGCTGCATCTGCTTCGGCAAGTGCGACACCCACTCCCAAGGCAGTGACAGATGAGAAGACACTGCTCAAGAGTACCAACGGAAGACAGATCTATGTAAAGGATAACGAGCAGTTCCGTAAAGCCGTATATGCGGATTATTATAAATTCGATAAGTTTTATGTTGAGGCGGATTCGGTTTATAATTACACCGGATGGCAGACCATAGACGGTAATGTTTATTTCTTTGACAAGAACGGAAATAAAGTCATCGGTGACCAGGTCATACAGGGTATCAAGTACAGCTTTACATCGGAAGGTATCCTGGCAGCAGACAAGAACGGCATCCTCGGTATTGATGTTTCCAAGTGGAACGGAACCATCGACTGGAATGCGGTGAAGAATTCCGGTATCAGTTTTGTCATCATACGCTGCGGATACAGAGGCTCTTCAACAGGCGTGCTTGTTGCGGATTCCAAGTTCCAGAGTAATGTGGCGGGAGCGAGAGCTGCCGGGCTGAAAGTAGGAGCATATTTCTTTACCCAGGCGGTAAATGAAGTGGAAGCGGTAGAGGAAGCATCCATGACCCTTTCTCTTATAAAGGGAATGGGAGTCGGATATCCGGTATTCATCGATACCGAGAGAACATCCGGAGGAAACGGAAGAGCTGACGGACTCAGCTCCGAAGCGAGAACCGTGGTATGCAAAGCCTTCTGCGAGACCATAAGAAGCGGAGGATATACGGCAGGTATCTATGCGTCCAAGGATTGGTACAATAACAACCTGACATATTCATCGCTTTCGGGATATAAGATCTGGCTTGCACAGTATGCATCGGCGCCTTCCTTCTCGGGCAAGCATGATATGTGGCAGTATACCGCCAAGGGAACGGTTCCCGGTATCAGCGGTAAGGTTGATATGAATCTTAGTTATTTAGGTTACTGAAGATAAAAACGGAGGAAATTACAATGAAGACTTATCTTGTAACAGGTGGTGCGGGCTTTATCGGCTCAAATTACATTCATTACATGTTCAAAAAATACGGCGATGATATCCGTATCATCAATGTGGATTCCCTTACATATGCGGGAAATCTTGAGAACTTAAGAGACATCGAGGGACGCGACAATTACACTTTTGTTAAAGCTGACATCACCGATAAGGATGCCATCAGCAAGATCTTTGCGGAAAACGAGATCGACAGAGTAGTTCACTTCGCGGCTGAAAGCCATGTCGACAGAAGTATCAAGAATCCCGAAGTCTTCATCAAGACCAACGTATACGGAACAGGCGTAATGCTCAACTGCGCAAAGGCAGCATGGGAAGTTAAGGATGGTCCGGATCCGCTGGGCAACTACAAGCCTGACAAGAAGTTCCTTCATGTATCTACAGATGAAGTCTACGGTTCACTTCCCGAGGGTGACGGCTACTTCTATGAGACGACTCCTTATTCACCGCACTCACCTTATTCGGCAAGTAAGGCAGGTTCCGATATGCTTGTAAAGGCATATATGGATACATATCATTTCCCTGCCAACATAACAAACTGCTCCAATAACTACGGACCTTACCAGTTCCCCGAGAAGCTGATCCCTCTTATCATCAACAATGCACTTCATGGCAAGAAGCTTCCCGTATACGGCGACGGTAAGAATGTAAGAGACTGGTTATATGTTGAAGATCATGCCAAGGCTATCGATATGGTCCAGGAGAAGGGCAGACTGGGCGAGACCTACAACGTAGGCGGACATAATGAAAAGCAGAATATCGAGATCATCAAGATAATCCTCGAGACCTTAAGAGAGATGCTTCCCGACAGTGATCCCAGAAAGGCAAATATCACAGAAGATCTCATTACATATGTTGAGGACCGCAAGGGCCATGACAGAAGATATGCCATCGCTCCGGACAAGATCAAGAGCGAGATCGGATGGGAGCCCGAGACCATGTTCAAGGACGGTATCAAGCTTACCATCAAGTGGTATTTTGAGCACGAAGACTGGATGAAGAATGTGACCAGCGGAGATTATCAGAACTACTACGAATCCATGTATAAGAACAGATAAGGAGTTTGAGATGAAGGGAATAATTTTAGCCGGAGGTTCCGGTACAAGACTCTATCCTCTTACCAAAGCCGTATCAAAGCAGATCATGCCTGTCTACGACAAACCCATGATCTACTATCCGCTTTCGATCCTTATGCTTGCGGGTATCAGTGAGGTGCTTATCATATCAACACCCAGAGATCTGCCGGTGTTCAAGGAGCTCCTCTCAGACGGATCGCAGCTCGGAATGAAATTTTCCTATGCGATCCAGGAACAGCCCAGAGGACTTGCGGATGCATTCATCATCGGTGCGGACTTTATCGGAAACGATTCCGTATGCCTCATACTTGGCGACAATATCTTCTACGGACAGAGCTTTTCTAAGCTCCTCAGAGAAGTGGCTTCAAGAGATAAGGGTGCTACCATTTTCGGCTATTATGTGCGTGATCCCAGAGAGTACGGCGTGGTTGAATTCGATGAGAACGGCATGGCTCTTTCCATCGAGGAAAAGCCCGAGAATCCCAAGAGTAATTACGCAGTTCCCGGATTGTATTTCTATGACAATGATGTAGTGGAGATCGCAAAGAACGTGAAGCCCTCAGCAAGAGGAGAGATCGAGATCACCAGCATCAACAACGAATACTTAAGGCGCGGAACACTTCGCGTGGAAACTCTCGGAAGAGGTTTTGCATGGCTTGATACGGGAAATCATGATGCCCTTCTTGATGCGGCGGATTTCGTTGCTGCTTTCCAGAAGAGACAGGGACTTTATATTTCCTGCATAGAAGAGATCGCTTACAAGAGAGGCTTTATCACCAAGGAGCAGCTGCTTGAACTTGCCAAGCCTCTTATGAAGACCGACTACGGCAAATATCTTACAGAGGTAGCGAATGGACTCTAAGGTCAAAGCTTTGGCTGTACTTGCAGCGCTTAGCGTGACCACTCTCGCATTGCTGCTTGTATGGTATACAAACGGCAGCGGAAAGATCGGTGGCGGTTCCGGTGTCGCGGCAACCGAAAGCGTACCGGCTCAGCCCGAGGCGAACGGATACAGGGATTTCCTCAAAGATGATACATTCTTTGATCCCGAGACTAAGAGCAGTGTCCTTATGGAGACGAAGGAAATCACTCCGAGACTCTACATGCAGGCAGATAGTGTCATGAAGGACATAAGAGTCTGCATAACGGGAGAGGACGGTACTCCTGTTAAAGGATATTCGTTTTATATCAATATAGACGGACTGGGTGAATTCAAGGATCTGGATAAGGACGGAATGATATATGTGCCGGATCTTAAAGCGGGCGACTATTTTGTCCAGCTGGAGAATGAACCCGGATTCGTGGTTCCCGACGAGCCCATGCGTGTGGCTGTGAGGGATCAGCTGGAATATGAAGTCATAGGAGATATATCGCTTTATATTCACAGCGAAGACGAGATAGATGAAGCTGCGGAAGATACTGAGATTCCCGGAGCCTCCGACGATACTGATGAGACTGAGGTCAAGACCAAGTGGGAAGGCACCGATGCGGCTTTCGGAATAGATGTATCAAAGTGGCAAAAAGAGATAGACTGGCAGAAGGTGGCCGACTCCGGCGTTGATTTTGCCATCATCAGATGCGGCTACAGAGGTTCCTCGAGCGGTTATCTCATTGAGGACAAGTGCTTTAAGAAGAACCTTGAAGGTGCCAAGGCTGCAGGTATAAAAGTGGGAGTGTATTTCTTCTCCCAGGCGGTATCGGAAGTGGAAGCCGTTGAAGAAGCATCCATGGTGGTTACACTTTTGGACGGAGCAAAACTCGATTATCCCATTTTCATCGATACCGAGTCCGCAGGCGGCAACGGAAGAGCAGACGGACTGAATGCGGCAGACAGGACGGCAGTGTTGAAAGCGTTCTGCGAGACCATTGATAATTCGGGATATCACAGCGGTATCTATGCAAGCCGCTGCTGGTATTATGAAAGATTAAATGACGGCGAGCTGACTGATATAACCCACTGGGTTGCCGAGTACAGAAAGAACCCTTTGTATAAAGGCGAATTTGCACTGTGGCAGTATACGTCATCCGGCGTCATAGACGGGATCAATACCAGAGTGGATCTTGATCTTGTATGGAACGGAAATTGAATCAATAAAAAAGGAGAAACATATAATGGGAAAGATTACGGTTGAAACCTGCGAGATTGAAGGACTTAAGGTCATAACACCGAAGGTATTCGAGGACAAGCGCGGATATTTTATGGAGACCTATAATTACAACGATTTTAAGGAGGCAGGTATCCCTGAAGTATTTGTTCAGGACAATCAGTCCGCTTCATCAAAGGGCGTTCTCAGAGGCCTTCATTTCCAGAAGAAGTTCCCTCAGGACAAGCTTGTAAGAGTGATAAAGGGTGAAGTGTTCGATGTTGCAGTGGATCTTCGCGAAGGTTCAGCTACTTTCGGACAGTGGTACGGCGTAAGACTTTCCGAGGAGAATAAGAAGCAGTTCTTCATCCCGAAGAATTTCGCACACGGCTTCCTTGTTCTTTCCGACTATGCAGAGTTCTGCTATAAGTGCACGGATTTCTATCATCCCGAAGACGAGGGCGGTATCGCTTACAATGATCCCGAGATCGGCGTGAAGTGGCCTGTTCCGGATGACTTTGAATTCATTCTTTCCGAGAAGGATACCAATCGCACATCATTTTCCGATTATAAAAAAGAGCACGGAATGATCTGATCACTACCTTCGGAGTTCATAATGGACAGCAGATACACTTGGGACAGATGGTTTGAAGAAGCCTACCTTAAGCAGAAAAATCTGAACATGAATCTTACCTCCCGCCTGGTGGATGCCGGGAAACGTAAGGAGGAGACTCATGCGAAGCTTACAAGGATCACGGGCAGTGCACCGTTCCGTATAATAAACAGATTAAAAGGCGTAAAGCCGTCTCAGACGGAAGCGAACTCTGCAGGCAGCGAGATCGACAAGGCTTATGAGGAGAAGATCGCCTGCAGGCAGGATCTCTATTCCGAGTGGATCTCAAGAAATGAGAAGGCTGGCTGTAAGAACGAAACCGCATCCGAGAGCGCTTCCGGAGTTGCATCCGGGCAGACTTCGGATCTAAAGATCGTATCATATGAAGAATTCCATAAGATGATCTCTGCAGGGGAAGAAGCACGCGGCATACTGCTTGCGGCTTTGGATGTGTCATGTCTTGAAAAAGATGCGGCAGTAACAGCTGCATCCTTTTTTTCGAATGATAACGGATCGGATATCTGGACTGCCAATGAAGATATGATCACTGAAGACGGAAGACGTCATGATCCTTTCTTCAAGACTGTAAACGCGCCGGAGACTATGCTCGGATACTGCAGCTTCGGCAGCTTCTTCGCAGTCAGGGCAGCTCTTTTCAATGAAGTATTACCCTTATACAAAAAAGTGGCAGACGCACTTGGGCAGACAGGTGCGGATATGACAGACACGGAGGCGGTCTGTCTTTTTATGTTTATCGCATGCGACAACAGATCTGTGGGACTTACGGATCGCATTTTATATCATTGCAGACAGGAACTGCCCGGATCATCGGAGAGTGACGGATTTGATTACAGGGATGCCGTGAATTTCTTCGGATACAGTGAGCGGTATGCACTGATCAGGGCAGCGTTCTTTAAGACTCTGAAGGATATCGAGACCGAAGTATATCGTACTTCCGCAGGCGACGTATACACTGTTTATCCCGTATTTGAAAAATCAAAGACACCGAAAGTGTCCGTGATCATCTTATCCAAGGACAATCCGCTGATGCTTGGCTCCTGCATAAAGAGCATACTTGGAAAGACCGATTATCCTGAGTATGAGATCATCATCGTGGATAACGGAAGTGACAGTGACAACAGGACGAAGATCAGTCATCTGATAGCTTCCTTCTCCGAGAGTTCCGGAAGACACTTTGATTATATATATCACAGAGAAGATTTTAATTTTTCCGCGATGTGTAACAGAGGCGCGGGGGCAGCATCCGGTGAATTGTTATTATTCTTAAATGATGACGTACAGGTCATAGAAGAGAACTGGATGAAGATAATGGCAGGTACCGCAATGCAGGAGAAGAGCGGCGCTGTAGGTGCGAAGCTCTGGTATCCGGATGATATGAAGATCCAGCATGCGGGTATAACGAATCTCACTATCGGACCTGCTCACAAGCTTATCGGATTCCCGGATACAAGGATCTATTACTACGGTGCGGCTGCGCTTCCCTGCAATATGAGTGCGGTGACAGGTGCTTGTCTGATGATAAGGAAGTCGGTCTTCGAAGAAGCGGGACGCTTTGATGAAGATCTTCCCGTTGAATATAACGACGTGGATCTTTGCTTTACGCTGATCGAGAAGGGATATCGGAATATTGAACGCAATGATGCGGTCCTTCTTCATCTTGAATCCGCAAGCAGAGGACAGGAGCCGGAATCCATAGGCAAGGCGGCAAGGCTCATTCAGGTGCAAAAGAAGCTTTATGAAAAGCATAAGAGCTTTGAAGGATCGGATCCTTATTACAGTCACAACCTGTCCGGGGATTCATCATCATATATCCTGAATGTGATATTTGATGCGGATGATCCTAATAAGAAAAGCGCTGTTACTAAGATCGATGACAAAGAAAAGAAAAACTATTCCTCACTCTTAAATGGGGCAAATGAATCGGCTCTGAAATGTACTGTGGAATTTGCGGATATCCAGAAGAGGAACAGGAATGATAAATGTCCCGTGCTTTGCGTAAGAGGCTGGGCTTATGTTCAGGGAAAAGATAACGCATGCTTTGACGAGTTCGGCAAGAGCCTGATCCTTATTTCGGAAGATGGAACGGAATGCTTACGTGTAAGCCTGTTCGAAAAATACAGACCCGATGCGCAAAAGGTTATGTACAGCGAGAAGAATATCGCACTGTCGGGATTTGCGGGAAGGCTTGATACTGCTGATATCAAACAGGGAAAGTACCGCATACTTATCGAATATACGGATAAGACTAACGGACAAAAATACATCGCGGTTTCCGATAAGGAGCTGGGGAACCCGGGAACCGTAAGATAGTTGAAAGGCATATATACATATATGGAAGACGATTACAGAACACTTTATCGTGAAGAAGCTAAGAAGACAGATAAGCTTAAAGCACGTATAGAAGCGGAGAATGCAGAGGCTGATGAGTATCAGTCCGGGCTTGATGCCATCAAGAACGGGAGACTCTGGAAGATCAGCGCACCTGCAAGGTCTGCCATCCACTGGATGCAACGTACCAAGGACAGGGTGGCCAGATACGGTTCTCCACGCGGCATAGCAAGAAAGATTTCTGCCAAATCAATAGAAAGAAAAGCAAGATTAAAGCACGGGACATTAAGCTTCCCGGATGCTGCGGAACGTGAGAGACAGTCTTCGGAAGTTTTTCCGAAGAAGGTATTGTTTAGCCTCCTGGTGCCTTTATATAACACACCTGAGAAGTTCCTGCGTGAGATGATCGAATCCGTAACAGCCCAGACCTACGGTAACTGGCAGTTATGTCTTGCGGATGGGTCTGATGCAGAGCATGCATCGGTGGGTGAGATATGCATGCAGTATGCGAAGAAGGATGAAAGGATATGCTACAGGAAGCTTGAAAAGAATGAAGGCATTTCCGGGAATACCAACGAATGTCTGAAAGATGCAAAGGGAGATTACATCGGTCTCTTCGACCATGATGATATACTTCACCCCGCTGCACTTTACGAATATATGAAGCGCATCTGTGAAGAGGACGCGGATTATATCTATTGTGACGAGACTACATTTCAGGGAAACAAGAGTATCGATCATATGATAACTCTTCATTTCAAACCTGATTTTGCACCGGACAATCTGAGAGCGAATAATTACATATGTCACTTCAGCGTATTTAAGAGAGAGCTGTTAGAAGGGACAGAGCTTTTCAGATCACAGTTTGACGGCAGCCAGGATCACGATATGATACTGAGACTCACCGCAGCTGCAAAGCATGTGTCACATGTTCCCAAGATCCTATATTACTGGAGGTCTCATGCAGGTTCCGTTGCAGCCGATATAAGCGCAAAGACATATGCCATAGATGCTGCGAAGGGAGCCGTTGCGGATCATTTAACGAAATTGGGAATGGAGAACTTCGAGATCAGCAGTACCAAAGCTTTCGAGACCATATTCAGGATAAGATACGAGATCACGGAGAATCCGCTTATCTCGATCATCATACCCAATAAGGATCACATTGATGATCTGAGGCGTCTGATCACATCCATACTGGAGAAGTCCACATATGATAATTATGAGATCATAGTTGTGGAGAATAATTCGGAAAAAAGCGATACCTTTGCATATTACGAGGAGATCAAAAAAGCCGATCCCGACAGGATAAAAGTCGTAAAGTATGACGGCGGTTTTAATTTTTCGGCCATATGCAATCTGGGTGTGAAGAACTCCAAGGGTAAGTATGTTCTGCTGCTCAACAATGATACGGAAGTGATATCCGTTAACTGGCTGGAAGAGCTGTTAATGTATGCGCAGCGGGGGGATGTGGGAGCAGTGGGAGCCAAGCTTCTCTATCCCGACAGGACAATACAGCATGCAGGCGTTGTGATAGGTCTTGGTGCTCACAGGACAGCGGGACATGTTCATTACAGATGTGCCGATACCAATTTCGGATATATGGGCAGACTATGCTACGCTCAGAACTTTACTGCGGTAACCGGTGCCTGTCTCATGGTTTCCAGAGAAAAGTATGATGAAGTGGGCGGACTGGATGAAGGATTCGCAGTTGCTCTCAATGATGTGGACTTCTGTCTGAAGCTTAGAGAAAAGGGCTATGTGAACGTATGGACACCTTTCTGCGAGCTGTTCCATTATGAGTCTGCATCAAGAGGCTCGGATGTGGAGAAGCCCGATCCCGAAAAGGCTGCGCGCTATGACAGGGAAGCGGAGCATTTCCGGGAAAAATGGAAGGATGAACTTGCTGCGGGAGACCCGTATTTCAACATCAATTTCTCATTAGACCGCAGTGACTTCGCGTTGAAAGCATAGGTTTTCGGTGATAAAATTGTAAATTGTAAGTGCTTTATTTAATTTGGAAGGAGATAACTATGGGTTACAGAGAGACATTTGATTTCTGGCTTGAGAGTGATTATTTTGATCAGAAGACAAAAGAGGAACTTTTGGCTGTAAGAAATGATGATAAAGAGGTAGAGGATCGTTTTTACAGAGATCTTGAGTTCGGTACGGGCGGACTTCGCGGAGTCATCGGTGCCGGTACCAACAGAATGAATATTTATACTGTCAGAAAAGCATCTCAGGGACTTGCAAACTATATCATTAAGAATGCGGGCGAAGAGGGCAAGAAGAGAGGTGTTGCAATCTCTTATGATAACAGACGCATGAGTCCCGAGTTTGCAGACGAGACCGCACTTTGCCTTAATGCCAACGGTATAAAGGCTTTCGTGTTCGATTCTCTTCGTCCCACACCGGAGCTTTCATATGCACTTCGAACACTTAAGTGCATCGCAGGTGTTATGGTCACTGCTTCTCACAATCCGCCCGAGTACAACGGATATAAGGTTTATTGGGAAGACGGCGCACAGGTTACACCGCCTCATGACAATGGCATAATCGGAGAGGTCAATGCCATAACCGATTATAACGATGTTAAGACAATGGATAAGAAGGCTGCCATGGATGCAGGCCTTTATAATGTCATCGGAAGCGAGATCGACGACTCCTACATGGAAGAGCTGAAGAAGCAGATCATCCATCCCGATGTCATCAGTGCCGTATCAAATGATATCAAGATTGTTTACACACCTTTCCACGGAACAGGAAATGTACCCGTAAGAAGGATCTTAAGCGAGCTCGGATTCAAGAATGTTTATGTCGTTCCCGAGCAGGAGCTTCCCGATCCCGATTTTACAACTCTTGTATATCCCAATCCTGAGGATGAGAGAGCTTTCGAGCTTGCTCTTAAGCTTGCAAAGGAAAAGGATGCCGATATCGTAATGGCTACCGACCCCGATGCCGACAGACTCGGAATCTATGCAAAGGATACAAAGACAGGCGAGTATGTTGCATTTACCGGAAATATGTCCGGTATGCTCATCGGTGAGTATATCCTCCGTGAGCGTCTTGCAACAGGAACAATGCCCGAGAATCCTGCCCTTGTTACTACTATCGTAACAACCAATCTCGCTCATGCCATCACAAAGGCATACGGTGTTAAGGAGATCGATGTCCTTACAGGATTCAAGTATATCGGCGAGCAGATCAAGTTATTCGAGCAGAACGGATCATACAATTATGTATTCGGTCTTGAGGAATCCTACGGATGTCTGGCAGGAACCCATGCAAGAGATAAGGATGCGGTTGTAGCAGTAATGATGCTTTCAGAAGTTGCTGCTTACTGCAAGAAGCAGGGCATCACTCTCTGGGATATGATGATAGAGATCTATGAGAAGTACGGCTACTACAAGGAAACTCAGTATGCCATCACCAAGAAGGGCAAGGAAGGACTTGAAGAGATCGCTTCCATGATGGAGAGACTCAGAAACGATCCGCCCAAGCAGTTCGGTGATCTCAAAGTTAAGAAGTTCTACGATTACAAGGTCGGCAAGACTATTGATTTTGAAAGCGGAGAGGAAGGCAAGACAGAGCTTCCGGTATCCAATGTTTTATACTTTGATCTTGAGAATGATTCATGGTGCTGCGCAAGACCTTCGGGTACAGAGCCCAAGATCAAGTTCTATATGGGTATCAAGGGAACATCTCTTGAGGATGCACAGACAAGACTTGATGCTCTGACGGAAGCTGTTAAATCAAAGATCTGAAGTTAAATGAGTTTAACCGGCATAATAAAACGCACGGCAGGCTATCTTAAGAAGAACGGCATAAAGGATACAGTTTATGCCGTTGCCGAGAGACTGGACCAGAAGCGCAAATATAAATACAGATATGAGGCTCCCTCGGAGGCAGAGCTGGCAAGACAGCGCAGCTTCGTCTTCCGGAAGCCGGTACTGATATCGGTAGTGGTTCCTGCATATGAGACCAAGGATGTCTTTATGCAGGATCTTATATTGTCTTTGGAAGATCAGACCTACAGGAAATTCGAGCTTGTTATAGCAGATGCTTCCGAAACGGATTCCGTGAAGAACATAGTGGAGGACTTCCAAAAGCAGTTCGATTTTATCCGTTATATAAGGCTCGAGAGCAATGACGGTATCTCCGACAATACCAATCGCGGTATAGATGCGGCGACGGGGGAATTTATAGGCCTTCTCGATCATGACGATGTGCTTACGCCGGATGCGTTATTTCATGTGATGTCTGAGATAGAGGATTCGGAAGTCTTACCGGATCTTATCTACTCGGATGAAGATAAGGCTGACGGATTCCTCGATAAGTTTTTTGATCCTTACAGGAAAAACGATTTCAACAGGGATCTTCTTTTTACAAACAATTACATCTGTCATTTCTCGGTATTCAGGGCTGAGGTGATAAAGGCACTAAAGCTTAGAAAAGAATATGACGGAGCCCAGGATTACGACCTGATACTGAGGACATGTGCCTTAGCCAAAGGTCCGGAATACATAAGGCATATACCAAAAGTGCTTTATCACTGGAGATGCCACACATCATCAACATCCGACAATCCGGAATCGAAGATGTATGCTTATGAAGCGGGAAGACGTGCTGCGGAAGCGGCCGTTAAGGAATTTTGCGGAAAGCATGTGGATGTGGAGATGACCAAGCACCTGGGATTTTACAGGACTCTTTACGGAGAAGATATCTTCGATCTGAGACCCGACATCGGTGCGGTAGGTGGTCCGCTTTTTAAGAACGGACGAATAAGCGGCGGCGCCATGGATAAAGATGGACAGGTGTTGTTCGGAGGGCTTCCCAAAGGGTTTTCCGGACTGATCCATATCGCGAGCCTTCAGCAGGACGTGGAAGCGGCAGATATAAGGAAGATCAGGATCAGAGATGATCTGCTGCCTCTTTTTAAGGAAGTGACGGGGTTAGAGCGCCCGGATGAGAAAGAGATGAGTGTCCTCAGTGATAAGGATGCAGTGGCGCTGAGCCTTGAATTTTGCAATAAACTAAGGGAACGGGGCATTGTCATTATGTATGACACGGATCTTTAAAGGAATAGGGGGGCAGGTTTTGAAGACTGCAGTAAGTGTGATAATACCGAATTATAACGGCAAGGAATACCTGGAAGGTTGTGTTGCATCTCTGCTTGAGCAGCGTTTCAAACCTTTTGAGGTTATCATAGTGGATGACGGTTCCGACGACGGGGCTGTGGAAGCGCTGAAAGCGGGGCTTCCGAAAGATATAGAATTTCCCACGTTCAGATTCATAACTCATGAGGAGAATCTGGGATTTGCCACATCCGTTAATGACGGTATCAAGGCTGCGAAAAGTGATTTTGTACTGCTTTTAAATAATGATACAAAGGCGGATCGTGAATTCGTCGGAAGGATGTATCTGGCTATCAGAAAGTACAGGGATGTTTTCTCTGTATCCGCCAAGATGCTTTCCATGGCTGATCCTTCACTGATAGATGATTGTGGCGATTCATACTGTGCTTTGGGCTGGGCCTATACCAGAGGCAAGGATAAGCCTGCCAGAGAGTTCAGACAGGCCGGCAGAGTGTTTGCTGCCTGCGGCGGTGCTGCGATCTACAGGAAGCAGATCTTTGAAGAGATAGGATATTTTGATGAGGCGCATTTCTGTTATCTTGAGGATATCGATATCGGATATCGCGCCAATCTCGCCGGATACAGGAATATCTTCTTCCCGGGAGCAAAGGTGCTCCATGCGGGATCCGGGGTATCGGGATCGAGACACAACAAGTTCAAGGTTGCGTTATCCTCAAGGAACAGTATCTATCTGATATACAAGAATATGCCGGGTTGGCAGATCGCACTTAACATGCCGTTCTTCATCATCGGTTTTGCCACAAAGGCTGCATTTTTCACCGCTAAGGGACTTGGGCTTACCTATATCAAGGGACTTTTTGACGGCTTTAAGATGTGCAGGGAGCAGGGCGAGGCTTCACGTGTTGACTTTTCAAAGGTCAAGCCCCTGACATTCGCCAAGATTGAGGGCGCATTGCTTTTGGATATGATCAGAAGAGGCATATGCGTGGTATCCGTTATACCCTGAATATTGAGGCGGGGCCACTTTTGTAGTAGAATGGTTCGGGATGATCAGAGATAATCAAAAGACGTTTAATCAGCTTCATGTAGTACTTGATGGTCTGCTGATAGCTGCTTCATATATACTGGCTTGGTATTGTAAATTCGTATGGATCAATATGGAAACAGCCGGTACGGGAGCGCTTGATCAGGGGACTTATTTTTCATTTCTGTACTATATAATCCCGGGATATCTTATCATCTACTATTTTTCGGGATTATACTATTCCAAGAGATATTCCAGTGCCAGAAGAGAGACGGCCAATCTTATCAAAGCCAATGTTATCGGGCTTGTTATCCTTTTCTCATCCATTTATGTATTCAAGATCAGGGATGTATCCCGTGGAATGATCATGTATTTCTTCTTCATCTCACTGACCATCGAGATGACGGAGAGAATGCTTATCAGAAAGGCTCTCCGCGGCATCAGGAGAAGGGGATATAACACAAAATACGTTCTGCTTGTGGGCTATTCCAGAGCTGCCGAGAAGTATATAGACAGGATATTGGAGAATCCCCAGTGGGGATATGTTGTCTGCGGTATCCTTGATGACAGGATACCTGCAGGTACTCTTTACCGCGGCGTGAAGGTGTTGGGCAAGCTTGGAAATCTGGAGATAGTCCTTCCCGAGAACAAGCTCGACGAGATCGGTGTAACACTGGCTCTTCAGGATTACGGCATGCTGGAGGAGATAGTTAATATCTGTGAGAAATCCGGCGTACATACCAAGTTCATTCCCGATTACAACAGTGTCATCCCTTCAAGCCCCTATATCGAAGACCTTACGGGACTTACCGTTGTTAATATCCGCCATGTGCCTTTGAGCAATACGGGTAATGCGCTTATAAAGCGTATGGCTGATGTGGTGGGATCACTGCTTCTTATCATCTTGTTCTCACCCCTGATGATCATCTGTGCACTGCTCATCAGGATAACTGACAGAGGTCCTGCGATCTTTACGCAGGAGAGAGTGGGTCTCCACAACAGGAATTTCATGATGTATAAATTCCGTTCCATGCGTTTACAGGTATCGGATGAGGAACTTAAGTGCTGGACCAAGAAGGGAGATCCCCGTGTGACCAGTATAGGAAGATTCATCAGACGCACCAGCCTTGATGAGCTGCCGCAGCTTTTTAACGTGCTTAAAGGAGACATGTCTTTAGTCGGTCCCAGACCCGAGAGACCCCAGTTTGTTGAGAAGTTCAAAGAAGACATACCCCGCTATATGATCAAGCATCAGGTTCGTCCCGGTATGACGGGATGGGCCCAGATCAACGGATACAGAGGCGATACATCCATCAGGAAAAGGATCGAACACGATCTGTATTACATTGAGAACTGGTCTATCGGATTCGATATCAAGATCCTGTTCTTAACATTATTCAAAGGATTTATCAATAAAAATGCTTACTGAGGCTGATAACTTCGGAAAAAAGTGTACGGTTGATGTACTGATACCGGTTTACAGACCGGATGATAAGTTAAAACGTATCATAGAAAGACTTGAAAAACAGGATCATCCTGTTTCGGATATTATCCTTATCAATACGGGGAAAGAGTATTTTGAAGAATTCTTTAAAAATGACGATTTCCTGGAAAGGTACGATAATATCATCGTTCATCATATCACCGAAGAAGAATTTGATCACGGATCTACCAGACGGCTTGCGGTATCTATGTCTCAGGCCGATATATTTGTATGCATGACGGATGATGCCGTGCCTGCGGACAGGAAACTCATCAGCAGACTAATTAACCCTATCATCGAGGGAAAGGCTGCCTCCGCATATGCAAGACAGCTGCCGGGAAAGACATCCTCGGTATATGAATCGGCCAACAGATATTTTAACTATCCCGCCCATTCGGTGCTTAAGGGGAAGGAGGATCTTCCGAGTCTGGGGATCAAGGCTTTCTTTTGCTCTGATGTATGTGCGGCATATGATCGAAGTGTATATGACAGCCTGGGTGGATTTGAGGATCATATGATCTTCAATGAAGACATGGTATATGCGAGACATGTGATAGATGCGGGATACCATATCGCATATGTGGCTGATGCAAGAGTCATCCATTCTCATGATTACAGGGCATCGTTATATTTCAGGAGAAGCTTCGACATGGGCGTTTCTCAGGCTATGTATCCGGAAGTATTTGATGTGTCCTCGGAGTCGGAAGGATTGAGGCTTATTAAGAGGACCTGCGCATATTATGTCAGGAAGAAGAAGCTGTTGCTTACCCCGAAGATGATCTTTATCAACGGATTAAAATTCCTTGGATACAGGTTGGGAAAGAGTTATAAGATACTGCCCAAACGTGTTATACTTGCTATAACACAAAACCGCGTGTTTTGGACTGAAAAGGTACACAAAATACGCAATAATTAAACACAATTCTGTCACAATCATCTTATAGAATCCAAAAGCGTAGGGTTTATTAAGATTTTCTGAAAGGAAGTGTTTTTACGATGTATGAGAACAACAACATGAACGGACAAAACGGCCCTTATACCGGACAAAATGCAAACAGGACTTCTTACGGAACCTATATGCAGAATAACCCCGGATACTACGCATCTCAGACTCAGTTCAATCCCGGAAACGGTACGGGAAACGGAAACGGCATGGGAAATGGTATGGGAAACGGTATCGGTAACGGAAATGCGGGTCCCGGGATTCCGAATAAACCTAAAAAGAAAAGCGGCGGAATGTTGAAGAAGCTCGCAGCTGCAGCATCGGTAGGATTGTTCGCAGGTGCTTTCTGTGCGGTAGGCTTTATCGGGATCTATACCCTTGGCCACGGAATGGGACTGATAGGTAAGGAAAAAGATGAGGATGATAATAAGCCTGTAGCTTACAGCGCTGCGGCACAGGTCACTCCCGCAACTCCCACTGTGGGGGATAAGCCTACGGTAACAACAACATCAGCTTCTTCTACCAAAACCGTGGTATCGGACGTTAGTGAGATGGTGGATGATGTTATGCCTTCCATAGTCTCCATAACCAACAATATGACTGCCGATTATTTTTATTTCTCGCAGGAGGAAGAGGGCAGGGGATCAGGCATTATAATCGGAAAGAATGATGATGAGTATCTGATCGTAACGAATTACCATGTAATAGCCGATAATGACCGGTTGACTGTTACTTTCAGTAATGATACGGATTCGCCGGCTCTGGTAAAAGGAACTGATGCCAAGATAGACCTCGCCGTGATCGCGGTCAAGCAGGATGATATCCCCGAGGAGACCCGGAATTATATTGAAGTAGCGTCCATGGGAGATTCGGATGCGCTGAAGGTAGGGGAGCCTGCCATTGCCATAGGAAATGCTCTTGGCTACGGTCTCTCCGTTACAACAGGCGTTGTAAGTGCGGTCGATCGTAAGCTGGATCAGGATTCCGTATCAGGTACTTTTATTCAGACGGATGCAGCCATCAACCCCGGAAACTCCGGCGGAGCGCTTTTAAATATCAACGGTGAAGTCATAGGTATCAACTCTAACAAGATCGGCGGAACTGCTGTCGAAGGTATGGGATATGCCATCCCCATATCCGCTGCAAGACCCATCATCGAAGATCTTATGAATAAGACTACGAGAACAGCAGTTGCGGAGGATGAAAGAGGATATCTCGGAATATCAGGAATATCCGTTTCACCTGAGGATGCATTCTACTATAGTCTTCCCGAAGGCGTATATGTCTCCAACGTGACTGCCGGATCTGCGGCTGAAAAAGGAGGCATGCTCAAGGACGATATCATAACCGCTATTGAAGGAACCACTGTCAGCACCATGGATGAGTTCCAAAAGGAACTTGCCTATTACGCTGCAGGAGAAACCATCAACATAGAGGTTCAGAGATTATCCGGTAATTCATATAATACGATAAACCTGACCATAACTCTGGATGACAAGAGCGTACTGGAAGACGAGTGAAGGATTTGATTCAAAAATGCAGTATAGAGACTTTATCAGGGAATTGATGAAGGCAAGCAGCATGGAGAGTATGGATTCGCTGCAGGAAAGCTGTATGAAGAAGACTAAAAATTATAATAGGAATTAATAATATTATTAAATCAAGAATTAATAAAATATAAAAATATAGTAAAACAGGAGATCTCCTCTGACCTTTCAGCCGGAGGAGATCTTTGATTGAGGTGAGGTGACGATGGAAAAATATGACAATAATGAATTAAAGATCTGCTCTGTCTGCGGACGGAGTGAAGAGGTGGCAGGCAAGATGATGCGCATGCCCTTCAATATGTATGTGTGTCCCGACTGCATGGATAAGCTCTCCGAGATGATGGACAGACAGATGGGCGATATGTCGGGAATGAATCCCAATGCATCTGTTGACTGGTCGAAGGTAATGTCTGAGTATAATTCAATGATGCAGAATCCGGCGGGGGGTGCTTCATCCGGATCGGAGTCGGCTGAGACATCATCTGAGGTATCGTCTGAGGTATCATCTGAGGGAGCGGATCAGGGGACAGTTTCCGGTGAGGGCAAATCTGTTTCCGAAAGCGAAGAAACGGGGGCCGATGATAAGGATAAGCAGGAAAAGAAGGCAGGCGGACCCAAGGTCAGCTTCCTTAATTTTGCGGATCTTCCCTTTGATCTGGGACTTGGCGGCGGAAGCCGTTCCAAGGTAAAGCGTGCCAAGAAAGGGGAGGCGAAGCCTATAATGCCTCTTTCCGAGGTGCCGGCACCGCATAAGATAAAGGCCATGCTGGATGAATATGTGGTTGGACAGGAGAAAGCCAAGAAGGCTCTCAGTGTTGCTGTATACAATCACTACAAGCGTGTGGCCGTTAATATGGGCGGAAGCGATATAGAGATAGATAAGTCCAACATACTGATGTTGGGACCTACGGGTTCGGGCAAGACCTATCTGGTAAGGACACTTGCAAGGATCCTCAATGTACCGCTCGCCATTACCGACGCTACGGCTCTTACGGAAGCCGGATATATCGGTGATGATATAGAGAGCGTAGTAAGTAAGCTCCTTGCTGCGGCTGACAATGATGCCGACAAGGCGGAGCAGGGTATCATCTATATCGATGAGATAGATAAGATCGCCAAGAAATCGGATGCTCATGCCAGGGATGTGAGCGGAGAATCCGTGCAGCAGGGTATGCTCAAGCTCCTGGAGGGTTCCAATATCGAAGTCCCGGTAGGTTCATCTTCCAAGAATGCAATGGTTCCTACCACAGTGATAAATACCAGAAATATCCTCTTTATATGCGGTGGAGCGTTCCCGGGTCTCGAGAAGATCATCGAAGAGAGGCTCAAGAAGACCACTTCCATAGGATTTAAGGGCGAGGTAAAGAGCAAGGATGAGGAAGACAGGAATATCCTGGATAAGGCCGAGACTGAGGATATCAGACAATTCGGTATGATCCCCGAGTTCGTAGGTCGTCTGCCCATGGTATTTGCACTGGAAGGACTGGATGAAGGGATGCTTGTAAAGATCCTTAAGGAGCCCAGGAATGCTATCGTGACCCAGTATCAGAAACTCCTTGAGCTGGACGGGGTAAAACTTAAGTTCACGGATGAGGCTCTGGAAGTCATAGCCAAGAAAGCCATCGAGAAAAAGACAGGTGCCAGAGCATTAAGGGCCATACTCGATGATCATATGGTGGATATCATGTATGAGATCCCCAAGGATGAGAATATCGGAACCGTGACCATCACCGCAGATTACCTCGAGGGTAAGGGGGCACCTCTCATTGAGATGAGGACGGTGGAGCTGCCCGAAAGATCTCCGGCTGATCTTCGGCTGATTTCCGACTGATCCTCTTCGGATCCTATAATTTGAATAGATATAATCCTAAAAATTCCGGATCTTCATCCGGGATTTTTTTGACGTTCGCCACCCATCTTTTTAATCCATATACTCGTTCAAATATTCGCTAAAATAATCTTCAAATATCTATCCGAATATCCGCCTAAATTTCTGTCAAAATATCCGCCTGAATGTCTGTTCGAATTTCCGTCAAAAAATCGCCCAAAGGGGTTGGTTTACATAAAATCCCCGCTCATTTTAACCGGAAAACGCTTCACAGGCGTGGTTAACATAACATCGACGCTCTAAAGCCCCTTTTTGCACCATAAAAAAAGTCCCCGGTCAATTACTGACCGGGGAATGTTAAATCATAACTTTACGTGATTGTATCGATTATTATACAAATGCGGAAATGCTCCAAAACAGCCCTGAAATGTTATGTAAATCAGGCTTTTATCACTGTTCCGGCCTTTCCGTGGAGTGCATCATCCGTTTTTGCAAGGGAAGTGATGAGAACTGTACCGTTAGGAACGGCTTTCAGATATGAGATGGCAGCTTCGATCTTGGGAAGCATGTTGGTCTCTCCGAATTCATCTGCCTCGATATACTTCTCAGCTTCCGCAACAGTCATTGAGGTAATGGGAGTCTGATCGGGTGTACCGAAAGATTTGTATACACAATCAACGGAGGTGAAGATGATGAGCTCATCAGCATTAAGATCCGAAGCGAGCTTTCCGGCGATGCTGTCCTTCTCGATGACAGCGGAAGCACCTTTAAGCTTATGACCCTGTTCTATAACAGGTATACCACCGCCTCCGCAGGCGATGATATTTTCGCCGGCTTCTGCCAGAGTCCTGATTGATTCGATCTCTACTATGCGAAGAGGCTTGGGTGCAGCGATGATCCTTCTGAATCCGTTGCCGGGGATCTCCTTTACGAAGTTGCCCTTTTTGATCTCGACTTCTGCATCCTCAGCGGACATATTTCTTCCGATTAGTTTCTGGGGTTCATAGAAAGCCTCGTCATAGGGATCTACGGTAACCTGTGTAAGCAGGGTGACAACGGGAGTAGCATCTCCTCTGTTTAAAAGCTCCGAGTGAAGAGAGTTCTGAAGATCGTATCCGATATAACCCTGGCTCATGGCAGAGCATACGCACATGGGAGCGGGAGTATAGTCTATATATACGCGCCTGAGCTCGGTCATGGCTTTGTGTATCATGCTGACCTGAGGTCCGTTGGAATGTGTTATGGTCAACTGCCTGTCCTGACATGCAAGATCTGCAAGTGCAGATGCGGTGATCTTAACGGCATCCATCTGTTCGAGTGTGTTGTATCCGAGGGCTTCATGTCCCAGGGAGACTACGGTTTTCTTCTTATCCAAGCTGACACCTCCGCGAAGAGATATCACAAGCGTGATATCAGATTCTTCTTTACAATAAAAAAGTTACGTAACCTTATGAAAGTATAGCACGTAATATAGAAGAAATCTATTGTTTTTTGAAGGTTATGAAGTCCCGGGAATGTTGCAACGGTGCGGTAAACGGGGTAGAATAAATTCATGATCAATATTTTCAGAAATCTTGATAATTCAGGCAGACAAAAGTCGAGACACCCCGGAGAAAAGCTGCCGGGGAATACTCATGCAGGTGTGTCTGAATACATATCGAGACACTTAGGTGCCGTTTACCCGGGTGAACCCGAGGATTGTGAAGATATGGCCATCTATATCGAGATGCTTTATTTTCGCGTTATCGAGGATGCTTCCATAAAGCCTGAGGCACGCAGCCTCGCGGATATGTTGGATAAGCTTGATGATGATCTGGCTTATTCAAAGGAGATTTTTGGGAAAAGAGCACGTTTTGTACTTGATTTTCTGGAAGCGGATCTGCTCAGAGGTTCCATGAAGAACGGAGGCGAGGATGATGCATGCCTTATAATAGGTAAGATCATTACCATAAGGATGCGTTATTTCGGTCAAAAGAGCGACAAGTCCCGCATCAACGGGAAGATCTATCCCGCCCAGATCAAAGCATATCTCGATACATATATCATAGGTCAGACCGATGCCAAGATCGCGGTGTCCAATGCTGTATACGGTCATGGTAAGCGTGTCAGACATCCAAATACAAGATTTGCGCCTGATGTTGTACTGCTGATCGGCCCCTCCGGCTGCGGCAAGAGCGAGATCATGCGCAGGATAAGGGAGCTGACGGGATACCCCATGGTATTTACGGATGTTTCCAATCTCGGAGCCAGCCAGTATCGCGGCAGACACAAGGAGGACATCCTCTATGAGCTTTATGAGGCGGCAGGCAAGGATAAGAAGTTAGCCGAAAAAGGCATTGTTTTCATGGACGAATTCGACAAGCTCCTGCTCCCCGCCGTATCCGAGAAGGGGATCAACGTTCATGATGACGTTCAGTCCCAGCTGCTCACCATGCTTGAGGGAAGTGATGTGGAGCTTAAAAATGACGGCCAGTCACTTGTACTCAATACTTCCAAGATGCTTTTTGTCCTGGCGGGTGCTTTTCAGGGAATCGATGAGTTCATCAAGGCTGACAAGATGAAAAAGGAAAAGGTTCCCGGAAATATGGGATTCCTTTCACCTCTTTCCAAAGATATGGATCTGGAACTTGTCAGAAATAATATCAATCATGAAGTCCTTATGAATTACGGCATGAAGCGTGAGCTGGCTGGACGTATCTGCAGCATCGCTGTGCTTGAGAAGCTTAAGCTTGAGGATATGATCAGGATCTTAAAGGAACCCAGGGATAACCTGATCGAACGTTATGCAAGGGAGATAAGGCTGTCTTCCGGAGCCGAACTTTGTTTCGATGATACTGCCATCACGGCCATTGCGGAGACCGCAATAAAGATGCCGGTGGGAGCGAGAGCACTTCAGTCCATCGTGGGAGACATAATGATGCCGGTGCTTTACAGGGCTCCCGGTATAGATAATCTTAAGAAGATAATCATAAGCAGGGACGTAGTCGAAGGCAAAGCCGTTCCGGATTATATCACTTCCGAAGACGAGTCACTTGACGGCATGATCTTAGAGGGGTACGGAGAGACAAATGCAGGAAGTCTTTAATCTTGATACTACCGAAGAACAGAGATTGTTCATCAAGAAGGAACTGGAACTATATGAAGCGGAGGGAGGATATCTTTCCGACTCGGTCCTTCTTGAAAAATATTTTGTTATCATAATCCATTATCTTATGATAAGGCGACCGAAATTCGATCGTAACAGCTCCAGTATCTGCAAGCTTCTGGGTGCCAGTTACAAGGTGAAGAATTACAGGAGCGCATTCTGGACTATCATTTCCGAATCACTTAATACAATGCCGGATGATGAGATCTTTTTCGGTGCCCGTGCGGTGGAAAAAGAGATCACCAACAATGAGATAGATGAAGCTTTTTCTTTCATGCAGTATGAGCTGGGGAAGATTGAAGATCCCGAGGAAAGAAACAAGCAGCTGGGAACACTGGCGTTTTGCCGTGTCCGCTACAGGCCGGGCGTCAGATTTAACGATATCAGGATGAAGGAGGAAGGCGTTTCTTCCGATAAGAAAAAGAAGAAGAGCCCATTCATTATCCAGTGTGAGAAATTCTTAAGCAGATATACACCTGAAAAGATAAAGGAATATCTGGACAGATTTGTGGTAGGTCAGGATGACAGTAAGAGAGTGCTGAGCACTGCCGTATATAATCACTATCTGAGGATCCTTTATCCGGAGGAGAGGCTCATCAAGAGCAATGTTCTCCTGGTGGGACCTACAGGCTGTGGAAAGACTGAGCTTATCAGACGTATATCCGATCTGGTGAATGTTCCCGTATCGATAACGGATTTCAGCGGGATAGTGGCGACACCGTGGCGCGGACGCAACAAGGAAGAGGCGCTCTCTTCCTTATATCTGAAGGCGGGAAATGATATCGAGGCGGCAGAGCACGGGATCATTTTCTGTGATGAATTCGATAAGGTCATACCTTCCAGGAAATATTCGAGAGGCGGAGACATTAACGATGAGCTCCAGGGCCAGCTCCTTGGAATGTTTGAAGGAACGGATATAGATGTTCCGCTCAGAGAGGGCAGCTCGGAGATCATCAAGATGGATACCACCGATATCCTCTTTGTCTGCGCAGGAGCTTTTGAAGGCCTGGATGAGATCGTAAGAAAAGATCTGGACAAGGCAGGCATAGGCTTTGGAAGAGAGGTTAAGGATACCGGAGTATTCGAACTGACGCCGGACAACTTAGAGAAGAAGCATCTGATCTCATACGGCATGAAGCCCGAACTTGCGGGAAGACTGTCGGCGGTGAGCGTACTGCGTAAGCTCGACCGTGCGGCACTCAGACGGGTCCTCACGGAGCCTGAAGATAATGTGCTGGAGCGCTATGTCAATGAGTTCAGAGAAGAGGACAATATCGAGCTTACATTTACCGATGAAGCACTTGAAGTGATAATCGATAAAGTGATGAATATGAACATAGGCGCAAGAGGCCTTAATTCCATAATCCATGATATTTTGAACGAGACGATGTTCGAAGTACCCTCGCTTGAAACAGTTAGTAAAGTGACAGTTACCGGAGAGGCGGCAGACGGAAAGGAGAAACCTCTATACAGCTGAAATGATCGATTCGAGATTGGGAAAGCTTCAAAGAAAGATACTTGTGGCAACGATGTTTCCCGTTATGATAATGGGATGCATGATCGTTCTTTTTTCGATGAAAAGATATGAATCTCTTGTTTCGGAAGAGGTGGATAATTCGCTCCTTACAACGGCAAAAGCGGTACAGATGATGTATGACGATCTGTATCCGGGCGATTATGTGTTGGTAGGAGATACATTTGTTTCATTATATAAGGGTGAGAAAGAACTGACAGGAGATCATGCGCTGATAGATTCCATGGGCAGTGAGACCGGGACAACCATCACATTGTTCTATAAGGATGCAAGGGTCCTCACAACCATGGTCAGTGAGAACGGTGCCCGTCCCATAGGTACCAAGCTCAATGACAGGATATACAAGACAATGGAGTCCAAGCCTGCTGTTGCTTATTACTCCGGATCGATCGGTGATGAGGAATATTATGAGTGTTATATGCCCCTCATCAATTCAGACGGAACCTTTATAGGTATCATCGGTACCGGTATGCCGGCAGCTACTGTCAAAGCAAAAGTCAGACATGCTACGTGGCCTATATTCACAGGTGCTCTGCTTTTAATGCTGGTTGCATCCCTCATCAGTATCAGATATACGACGGGAATGGTAAAGTCTATCGGAGACATCGGAAAGTTCTTAAGTGTTGTAACTTCCGGTAAGCTTGATGCGGTAATGAACGGTCAGACGATCAAGAGAAATGATGAGATCGGAGATACTGCTCAGGCTGTCGTAAAGATGAGAGATGTGCTGAGGATCATGGTGGAAAAGGATCCTCTCACCATGCTTTATAACAGAAGGTGCGGAAGCGGAAGATTTAAGAAGCTTCAGGAGAATGCAAAAAGGAGCGGCATTCCGTATTGCGTTGTCCTCGGAGATATAGATTTCTTTAAGAAAGTTAATGATACATATGGTCATGATGCCGGTGACGAGGTCCTTAAATTCGTGGCGCTGGAACTCAGGCGGATGATGATGGGCAAGGGCTTCGCTGCCAGATGGGGCGGAGAGGAATTCTTACTTGTTTTTGACGACAGTAATATTGATGAGACCAGAAAAGAAATGGAAGCATTCCTTGACAGGATAAGAGCTTCTGTGATCCATTACGCCTCTAAAGAGATACGGATCACAATGACATTCGGTATCCTTGCCGGTGATCCCGAAGAAGATATGAAAGAGTCGGTTAAAAAAGTGGACGAGGCTCTATATTACGGAAAGGAAAACGGAAGAAACCGTATCATAAAATATTCGGATCTGACTATAAACGAAAGTGGAAAACAAGTACTTGTCAGTGAAGAAAAGTCTGATAGAATTAATGAGGATTCTATGGATGAGTTTGCTTCGCTCCTTGAAGGATTCAGTCATGACAGATCATCGGATGCTAAATCGGATGCTAAATCGGAGGCTAAAGTGGAAGAACAGATGGAAGATCTGATAATGAAGCTTTCCGAAAACGTGATGCATGATATGAATGGGAAGGAACGCAAAACAAAAGAGTAAACAGGCGGGTATGGCGGAATTGGCAGACGCGCCAGATTTAGGTTCTGGTGGGAGACTGTGCAGGTTCAAATCCTGTTACCCGCACGTGTGTCGCATTGTCTGCGGCACATCACATCATTAAGAAAAGGAGAAGGATCATGGAAATTTCACCACTTCAGAAGGCAAGATATGAGTACGTTCCCAAGCTTCCGGGAATGCTCAGAAACGGTATCGCAGATATCTGCGTTAAGGAAGGTGCTGCTACAGCAAGCGTGGCAGATCAGGATAAGATCAAAGCTCTTTTCCCCAATACTTACGGAAAAAATGAGATCACTTTCGAAAAAGGTTCAAATACTTCCGCTGCAAAGAAGCAGGTTGTAGGTGTAATCCTTTCCGGTGGACAGGCACCCGGCGGACACAACGTTATCTCCGGTCTTTACGATGCACTTAAGGCTACAAACAGCGAGAACGTTCTCCTTGGTTTCAAGGGCGGTCCCGACGGACTTCTTAAGGATGATTATGTAGAATTCGATGACAAGTTCATCGACGCATACAGAAATACAGGCGGATTCGATATCATCGGTTCCGGCAGAACAAAGCTCGAGACAAAGGAGCAGTTCGCTATCGTTGCAGAGAATGCAAAGAAGAACGGACTTACAGCTATCGTTATCATCGGTGGTGACGATTCCAATACAAATGCCGCAACTCTTGCAGAGTACATGGCAGCAAATAACACAGGCGTACAGGTTATCGGATGCCCCAAGACTATCGACGGTGACTTAAAGAATGAAGATATCGAGGCTTCTTTCGGTTTCGATACAGCTACAAAGACATACTCCGAGCTTATCGGTAACATCGAGCGTGATGCTAACTCAGCTAAGAAGTACTGGCACTTCATCAAGGTTATGGGCCGTTCCGCTTCTCACGTTGCTCTTGAGTGTGCACTTGAGACACAGCCCAACATCTGCCTTATCGGTGAGGAAGTTGCTGCAAAGAAGATGTCTCTTGCACAGATCACCAACTACATCGCAGATGCAGTTGAGAAGAGAGGCAATAACGGAGAAAACTTCGGCGTTGCCATCATTCCCGAGGGTATCGTAGAATTCGTTCCCGAGTTCTCCGCACTCATCAAAGAAATCAACGAACTCCTTGCAGGCAGCAAGACAGAAGAGTTCAATGCACTTCCCGACTGGAATGCAAAGTATGAATTCATCAAAGCAGGCCTTACAGCTGATGCTTTCAAGGTATTCGATATCCTTCCTCAGTTCGTTCAGCAGCAGCTCTTCCTTGAGAGAGATCCTCACGGAAACGTACAGGTTTCTCTTATCGAGTCCGAGAAGCTCTTCTCCGAGATGGTTAAGGCTGAGCTTGCAAAGAGAAAGTCAGCAGGAACATACAAGGGTAAGTTCGGTGCACAGCATCACTTCTTCGGATATGAAGGAAGATGTGCATTCCCTTCAAACTTCGATGCGGATTACTGCTACTCACTCGGATACAATGCATTCATGCTTATCCAGTATGGTTACACCGGATATCTCTCAAAGGTATCAAATATCAGCAAGCCTGCTGAGCAGTGGGTTGCAGGCGGTATGCCCATCACAAAGATGATGAACATGGAGAGAAGAAACGGTGAAGACAAGCCCGTTATCAGAAAGGCTCTTGTAGAGCTTGACGGCAAGCCTTTCAAGTATTTCGAGGCTCACAGAGAGCAGTGGGCAGTAGAGACATGCTTCACATATCCCGGCGCTATCCAGTACTACGGACCTTCGGAAGTGTGCGATATCACTACAAGAACTCTTGCTCTTGAAAAGGGCTGAGCTCCGCTACATCGGATGATCTGATCATTACAAGCCGCCGTGGCTGTAAGTCACGGCGGTTTATTAATTTTTATGGTATAACATGGACGTTTTGCCGTAATCAGGAGGGGACCGCGAGACAAGGATGTCGAGCACCGACTGATTATGGTATAACATGGACGTTTTGCCGTAATCAGGAGGGGACCGCGAGACAAGGATGTCGAGCACCGACTGATTATGGTATAATGTACGCTGAGTTAAAAACTGTACAAAACGCATTAATACATTGGAACGGTTATTACGAGTATTACGATGAAAGGAAAACACAATGTGCGGAATAGTTGGTTATGTAGGTAAAAAGCAGGCGGCGCCCATTCTTTTGGATGGATTGGCAAAGCTTGAATACAGAGGATATGACTCGGCGGGTATCTCTGTCAGAGACGGAGATAAGGATGCCGTTATAGTAAAAGCTAAAGGACGTCTTTCAAAGCTTGCCGACAAGACAGATCAGGGCAGGGCTGTTCCCGGAACATGCGGTATAGGACATACCAGGTGGGCTACCCACGGCGAACCCTCCGAGCTTAATGCACATCCTCATTGCAGCGATGATATGAATGTCATAGGTGTTCACAACGGGATCATAGAGAATTTCCAGGAACTCAGACAGAAGCTCATCAGACACGATTATCAGTTTTATTCGGAGACAGATACGGAAGTTGCGATAAAGCTTATCGACTATTATTACAAGAAATATGCAGGCACACCTGTTGATGCCATCAACCATGCACTTGTCAGGATCCGCGGCTCTTATGCTCTTGCGGTAATGTTCAAAGAGTATCCGGGAGAGATCTATGTTGCAAGAAAAGATAATCCTATGATACTCGGACTTAACGAGGACGGTGCATTCCTCGGTTCCGATGTTCCTGCTATCCTGAAATATACCAGGAAGGTTTATTACATCGGCAATATGGAGCTGGGCAGACTTTCCGCAGACGGTGTAACCTTCTACAATCTTGACGGTGATGAGATACAGAAGGAGATCACCGAGATAGAGTGGGATGCGGAGAGTGCTGAAAAGGGCGGCTTCGAGCATTTCATGATGAAGGAGATCCACGAGCAACCCAAGGCTATCGCGGATACCCTCGGAATGTATATATCCAATGGAAAGATAGATCTTTCTTCTCTTGCTAAGAACGGTGCGGTTGATGAGAATGATAAGGCATCCGATCCCGAAGCTATATTGAAGGAGATCGGACGTGTATATATCGTAGCCTGCGGTTCTGCATATCATGCGGGCATGATCGGTAAGAGTGTTATAGAGAAGCTTGCCGGCATTCCTGTTGAAGTGAGTCTTGCTTCCGAGTTCAGATATTGCGATCCCAAGCTTGATAAGAATTCGGTTGTCATTGTCATATCACAGTCGGGTGAGACAGCGGATTCCCTTGCTGCGCTCAGACTGTCAAAGGAGCGCGGAATACCCGTTATCGCCATCGTTAATGTATTCGGCTCAACCATAGCACGTGAAGCTGATTATGTAATGTATACGGCAGCAGGCCCTGAGATAGCGGTAGCTACCACGAAGGCCTACAGTGCCCAGCTGATCACGCTTTATATCCTTGCCATGAAGACAGCTCTGTTAAAGGGCATACTTGATGAAGAACGCGCAAAGGGGCTTATGGATGAACTCGCTGCAATACCTGCAGGGATAAGCAAGATACTTGAGGATAAGGAGAGGATACAGTGGTTTGCAGCTAAGTATGCCAATGCTAAGGATGTTTTCTTTATCGGAAGAGGTATTGATTATGCTATCGGTCTTGAGGGAAGCCTTAAGATGAAGGAGATCAGCTACATCCATTCTGAGGCTTATGCAGCAGGTGAGCTGAAGCACGGTACCATTTCTCTCATCGAGAAAGGCACTCTTGTGATAGGTATCATGACTCAGAATGATCTCTATGAGAAGACACGTTCGAATATGGTAGAGGTTAAGGCCAGAGGTGCATATCTCTTCGGTCTTACATCCTATGGCAATTACAATGTGGAAGATACGGTAGACTTCGCTGTATATGTTCCCAAGACTGATGAGAATTTTGTGGCATCCCTTGCCATAGTTCCTCTTCAGCTGTTAGGTTACTATATGGCTGTGACCAAGGGTCTTGATGTTGATAAGCCCAGGAATCTGGCTAAAAGCGTTACTGTAGAATAATTAAATGTGAGAGGTGAATCAGAAATATGCGACTTACTAATTGGGCTAGTACGATCTTATCACTTTTGGGTGAAGCTGCGATTTTAAGCAAAGCGGGATATAGTGGATGGAATGCGTTGGTGCCGTTTTACGGAAGCTATCTGTTTTTCAAAGTAGCGGGAGTAAAGAAGCTGTTCGGGCTGTACTGTGCTGCAGTAATAGGCATTTTTGTTTGTATTTTTGGGGTATATACTTCGGGCAGTGATAGCTTATTTCCGGTCTTGATCATTCTTGCTATAGCGCTTGTTATCATTCACATATTTAGGAGTATTGGGCTGGCTGCTTCTTTCGAATTAAGTGGAGGCTATGTTTTAGGTTTAATTTTAGTACCTGTTATTTTTTATCTTATAATCGGTTTTTCGGATAATATACGTTATTATGGCCCTGGTAGTTCTACCGATTATTCCGAACAGAATGGAAATGATTACAGTGAACAGTACAATTCCAAAAATGATTACAGTGAACAGTACAATTCCAAAAATGATTTTTATGACAGAGATTTCTGATATTATTATGCATGAACAAATGGAGGGAAAAATAAATGGATACAGCATTTGGGTTGGTCGTATATTGTTTTGAAATGTTATTTTTTCTGTTAGTGTCGATCTGTACCATTGTCGGTATGTGGAAGATAATGGTAAAGGCGGGATATAACGGCTGGGAATCATTGATCCCTTTTTATAACAGATATATCCTGTTAAAGCTTTCGGGAAAAAAGAAGCTTTGGATATGGTACCTTATTTTGAACATAGTGATGATACTCTGTGTTGTAGCGTTTACCGCGGCAGTTATGGGACCGCTCTTTGCGGCGGCTTTAAACGGAACAACTCCGGAATTCTTTGGACGATCCGATGAGGAGATCATATTTGGATTCCTTGGAGGAATGATGATTTATTGTTTGATCTCAAGTGTGATCTCTATCGGACTTTTGGTCATCAATATACTGATGTGTCTGGGACTTACCGAATCCTTCGGTATAAACGGAGGATATGCGGTCGGACTTATATTCTTACCTTACGTATTCTATCCCATAATCGGTTTCTCGAAGAATATACACTATATCTGCCCGGGCGGAAATATGAATCAGAACTACACTAATCAGAATTATGCAAATCAGAATTATGCATATCAGAATAATATGAATCAGAATTACGGTGGCCAGAATACTTACAGTCAGAATACTTACAGTCAGAATACTTACGGCCAGTATGATCAGAATCAGAACGGTGGCTGGGGAAACGGCCAGTAAATAAAGCAAAATGATAAATGTCCCGTCTTGGATCAGACGGGACATTTTTTAATGGTGTGAATGTAGTATTCCGATATGGATAGCTTTTTCGGGACATTTATCGACGCACAGGCCGCAACGTATGCATTCTGCGGAGTTCGGATCTTTAAGCGGATCCGCATCCATGGGGCATACATGAGAACAGGTTCCGCAAGAGGTGCACTTCTTTGTATCTATTTTTAATCTGAGGAAGCTGACTTTATTGAGTATTCCGTATATGGCACCTAAAGGGCAGAGAGCCTTGCAGAAGAATCTGCATATAAATATACAGCCGACGACGGTGATGGCCAGGATTGATGCTTTAAGGATAAAAAGAGTCCCGGCTGCGTTTCGCAGATCATCGTGGGCGAGCATGAGCGGTAAGCTGCCTTCGAGTGTTCCTACGGGACATATGTATTTGCAGAATGTGGGATCGCTGACGCCGCCTGCAGAAGCTGCGAAGAAGGGCATGACTGCAGGGAGAAGAACTACGAATACAGCAAGGAGAACGTATTTTAGATATGTAAGCCACCTGGGCAGATGAAACTTACGGACAGGGATCTTCGCCAGGAGATCCTGGATCAGTCCGAAGGGACAGACATATCCGCATATGGCACGGCCGAACACTACACCGAAAGCAAGAAGAATACCCACGATATAAAAACTGAAACTGAATTTTCTGGAACCTGCTACGGCCTGCATTGCGCCTATAGGGCATGAAAGTGTCGCTGCGGGACATGAATAGCAGTTCATTCCGGGGCAACAGAGTTTTTTTGACTTGCCGGTATAGATCTTACCGCTTGGGAATCCGTTTATATTGGCATTACAGAATCCAAAAGAAGCCAGTTGTATCAGTTTTCGTTTTATGCTTTTTCTGATCATCCGATACCTATGCACTCAAGACAGATCTGAACAGCTTTGCGGAATACGGTATCAGGCTCTCCGCGCACTATACCGTATAGCATACAAAAGAGAGAAACAAGCAGTAATCCGTATGCTGCGATTATCTTTTTCTTATCTTTATCCATTATTCGTAATCAATACTGCTCAGATAGTCATTAACCACATCTTTGTACTGTTCTACATCTGCACCGACTATGGCTTCGCCGATCTGATTTCCTTCGCTGTCTACGAAGATCGTGGTGGGAACATACTCGGTGCTGTTTAGAATCGCATAAAGTCCCTCGTTGGGAATGAGATTGATATAGTCGGCTCCGGCATCATCCAGGAGGTATAAAGCTTCGTCGATATATTCCGTATCATCCTCGTCCTGGATGTCGCATACGATCCCGATGATACATGCATTTTCGGGAAGAGAATCATTCCAGTCCGCAAGCTCGGGAAGCTCTCCGATGCAGGGGCCGCAGAAGGTTCCCCATATGTTGATGACAGTTATATCATATTCGGAAAAAATATCATCCGTGACGGTATCCCCGTACAGATCCTTCGCCTGTCCGAAAGCAAACATGGAGTCGGCGGGGGTGAAATCATTTTTCCCTCTTACAGCATCGTCATCGTCGTCATCCTCATCATCGCGATCATCATCATCATCGTCGTCGTCCTCATCATCGCGATCATCATCTTCGTCTTCATCTTCGTCGTCGCCCTCATCATCGCGATCATCATCTTCGTCTTCATCTTCGTCGTCGCCCTCATCATCGCGATCATCATCTTCGTCATCGTCGTCGTCCTCATCATCGCGATCATCATCTTCGTCTTCCTCGTCATCATCATCTTCATCATCGTCATCTTCCTCGTCTTCTTCAAGGAAATCGGGATCAAGAAGAGCACAGCCCGATGCAAATGCGGAAGTGCAGGTGATGACTGTGGTGAGCAGAAGAGTTTTTAAAAGTTTATTTTTCATGATCAAACCTCCGATATATGACAAATATATATATATATTTATGATGCAGTCATACAGATACATTATACCTTATCGGGAACCGCTTTGCAGTGAATTTCCGAAAACGTTTTCTACTTGTTTTTTATCGTATTTATGAATACAATGGTATTGTTTTGGGGGAGTGATGACCCGGAGGTGTTAATATGGTATCGATCAAAGATGTGGCCAAAAGAGCAGGCGTGGCTGTTTCCACGGTTTCCAAAGTAATTAACGGTTATCCCAATGTCAGCGAAGGCACCAAGAAAAAGGTGCGTCAGGCTATAGATGAACTTCATTTTGTTCCCAATGCCATTGCCGCTGCACTTTCCTCAAAATCCAGCACGCGTATCGCGATGTTAGTCAATTCATCGCAGCACTCCAGTTCCATCGATGAGATAGATATGAAATATCTTTCGGGTGCGCTTGCCGAAGCGAAAGAGAAGGGACTTGAGATCAGAACATTTTTCTTCTCCATGTTCGAAGATATGAAATGCGAGGATATAATAAGGGATTTTGAATCCCAGAGGATAGGCGCGCTTATTTTCTATGGTATCAATCGTAATGATCAGGTGATGTGGGATCTTATCAGACATGAGCAGTTCAAGTCTGTCCTTGTGGATACTCCCATTGTCGAGAAGAATATCTCTTCAGTCTGGATAGATCAGGCTCAGGCACAGTTTGATGTTGCGGAAAAAACATATCCGCAGGTTAACGGTAAGAAGCTGCTTTATGTTGCAGGCAAAAAAGACGGATATGTCACCGGCGGCAGGATCGAGGGAATCACTCGATTTGCAGAAAAGTACGGCATGGAACTTATTGTCAGATATGGTGATTTCAGCGAAGAGAAAGCAAGAGATATCGTGCTCGAAGACGGAAAAGATGCGGACATGATCGCATGTGCCTCAGACCTTATGGCAGTAGGCGCGATGTTCGCCACAAGGAATCTTGGAAAGAAAGTTCCCATCTGCGGATTCGACGGTATCGGACTTTTGGAATATGCAGAGGAATCCATCAATTCGGTAAGACAGGATTTTGCGGGGATATCTGCTGAAGCGGTTAGAGAAGCCATGCGTCTTATAAAAGGCGGTACAGGCAAGAATATAATAATGGATTATGAACTGGTGACCCCGGAATACGGAGTTCACTAAAAAGTTATAAAGGGGTGAGATTTTAGCATGCATAATTTACCTAATATGGCAAGGCAGGTGCTGGAGAGCAGGATAGGTATCCAGTTAGATGATCTTGCCGCAAAATACTATTCTAAAAATTTCAAAGACTGCACTGATAGCGAATGTTATAACTGTCTCCTTCAGATGACTAAGATGCTTATGGAGACCAGTGATGCAATAGTCGGTGAGAAGAAGTTATATTATATTTCCGCAGAGTTCCTTATCGGAAAGCTTCTTTCAAATAATCTGATCAATCTCGGTATCTATGACAGAGTGTCGGAGATCCTTAAGGAACAGGGAAAAGATCTGGCAAGGATCGAAGATTCCGAACCAGAACCTTCCCTTGGAAACGGCGGCCTTGGAAGGCTTGCAGCATGCTTCCTTGATTCCATCGCAACTCTCGGACTCCCCGGGGACGGTATAGGTCTCTGCTATCATTTCGGACTTTTCAGACAGGTATTTGAAGACAATCTCCAGAAGGCTGAGATCAATCCCTGGATAGAGAAGCATTCCTGGCTCAACAAGACAGATATCAGATTCAAGGTGAAGTTCGGAGACCGCGAAGTGATCTCCAGACTCTACGATATGGATATCATAGGTTATGACAACGGTATCAATAAGCTCCATCTCTTTGATGTGGAATCCGTTGATGAAACGATAGTAAAGTCCGGTATCGAATTTGACAAGACTGCGATAGACAAGAATCTTACATTATTCCTGTATCCCGATGATTCGGATAAGGAAGGTAATCTGCTTCGAATTTATCAGCAGTATTTCATGGTGAGCAATGCGGCTCAGCTGATCCTGATGGATATGAAGGAGCATGATTACGATCTTCGCAGGATGTATGAACATGCGGTGATCCAGATCAATGATACTCATCCCACAATGATAATACCTGAGCTCATCCGTATCCTTGTCAACGACAAGGCTTTTACTATGGAAGAAGCTATAAATGTGGTATCGAAGACCTGCGCATATACGAATCATACTATCCTTTCGGAAGCGCTTGAGACATGGCCTTTGGAATATCTTGAGAAAGTTGTTCCGCAGCTTGTTCCCATCATCAGGGAGCTTGATAAGTTTGCGAAGAAGAAATATCCGGATCCCAAGACTGCCATAATCGATGAAGATGACATCGTTCACATGGCGCATATAGATATACATTACGGCTTCAGCGTAAACGGTGTTGCGGCTATACATACGGATATCTTAAAGAATACCGAGCTGAATCATTTTTATAAGATATATCCCGAGAAGTTCAACAATAAGACCAACGGAATCACTTTCAGAAGATGGCTCTTATCATGTAACAAGCCTCTTACCGAAATGATCACGGGACTTATAGGGGAAGACTTTAAAAAGAATGCAGATGAGCTGGAAAAACTTCTTGAGTATAAGGATGATGCAAATGTTCTTTCAAAACTAGAGAGTATCAAGCATCAGAAAAAACTTGAGCTGGTGGCATATCTCAAAGAGAAGGAAGGCGTGGAGCTGGATCCTGATTCCATCTTTGATATCCAGATCAAACGACTGCATGAATATAAGAGACAGCAGATGAACGTGCTCTATATCATCCATAAGTATCTGGAGATCAAAGCCGGCAAAAAGCCTGTCCGTCCCATCAGTTTCATATTCGGAGGAAAGGCTGCACCTGCTTATATCACAGTACAGGATGTGATACATCTGATACTTGTGCTGCAGGAGATCATCAATAACGATCCGGAAGTCAATAAATATATAAAGATCGTTATGGTCGAGAATTACAATGTAAGCTATGCGGAAAAGCTGATACCGGCATGTGATATTTCAGAGCAGATATCACTGGCCAGCAAGGAAGCGTCCGGAACCGGCAACATGAAATTCATGTTAAACGGTGCGGTCACTCTCGGAACTGCCGACGGCGCCAATGTGGAAATCAGAGATCTTGTGGGTGACGACAATATTTATATTTTCGGCGTAGATTCCGATACGGTAATCGAACATTACAGGAAGGCCGATTACGTTGCGAAGGATTATTATGAAAAGAGTCCCGTGATAAAGGAAGCACTTGATTTCATAGTAGGCAAACAGGCAATGGCTGTCGGACATAAAGAGAACCTCGAGAGATTATATAATGAGATCCTCGGTAAAGACTGGTTCATGACACTGCTTGATCTTGAGGATTATATCAAGGCAAAAGACCGGATATTCGGTGATTTTGAGGACCGGCATAAGTGGCAGCAGATGAGCCTGGTAAATATCGCAAAATCGGGATTCTTCTCATCGGATCGAACCATTTTGGATTACAACCGTGATGTATGGAAGATAAAGAATGAGGATTACCTTTGAATTGAACGGTGCAACCTGTCGCTTCGTGTGGTAAAATCTTTTACTGATTGCAGGGAGGGAATAGAAATGTGGGCTTATGAAAGTGTTTTTTATCAGATTTATCCGTTGGGCTTTTGCGGAGCTCCGTTTGAAAATGACGGAAATCAGGTATCAAGGATACTTAAAGTAATAGACTGGATCCCTCATATCAAAAAACTGGGATGCAATGCCATATACTTTTCTCCGGTTTTCGAATCGGACACACATGGGTATAATACGAGAGATTATACTAAGATCGATGTGCGGCTTGGTACCAATGCCGACTTTAAGAAGGTATGTGAGGCTCTGCACAAGGAAGGGATAAAAGTCGTCCTGGACGGTGTGTTCAATCATGTGGGAAGAGGCTTCTTTGCATTTCAGGATGTGCTGAAGAACAGAGAGAATTCGCCCTATGTGAATTGGTTTTCACGCATTGCTTTTGACGGTAATTCCAATTACAATGACGGCCTCTGGTATGAAGGCTGGGAAGGTAATTACGATCTCGTTAAACTCAATCTCCGCAATGAAGATGTAATAAACCATATCTTCAATGCTGTAGAGGGATGGATAAAAGAATTTGACATAGATGGTATAAGACTTGATGTTGCATACTGTCTCGACAGAGACTTCCTTAGAAGGCTCAGAGAATTTACAGATTCAAAGAAGCAGGACTTCTTCCTTCTGGGTGAAGTATTGCATGGAGAATACGGCAGGATGCTGGGGGAAATGCATCTTCACTCTCTTACTAATTATCAGTGTTATAAGGGTATCTATTCCGCACTTAATTCCGCGAATCTCTTTGAGATAATACACGGACTTATGCGTCTCTTCGGACCGGAAGACTGGTGTGTTGCAAGAGGTACTCATTTATTGTCCTTTGCGGACAATCATGATGTGTCACGTATTGCGACGCTGATACAGGATCCGTCCTGCTTACCGCTTGCTTACGGACTTGTATTCGGAATGCCGGGAATACCCTGTGTATATTACGGCAGTGAATGGGGAACCAAAGCAGATAAGAGCGAAGGCGATCCGGCACTGCGTCCTTCTTTTGAGAAGCCCGAATGGAATGAGCTTACGGAGATCATCTCAAGGATGGCTGAAGCAAAGAAGAATTCCAAAGCACTGCAATACGGAGGTTTCAGGAGCGTACTGTTAAATAATAAGCAGTGCATATTCGAGAGAAGATGCGACGAGGAGAGAGTACTTGTTGCGATCAACATGGACAGCGTCCCCTATACGGCACATTTCGATGCCGGATGCGGACAGGCTGACGAGCTTTTAAGCGGAAAGAAGCACGACTTCGGCGGAGGAAGCGAACTTCCTCCTTACAGCGTAGCCTTCTGGAAGATGGAAAGATAAAAGAAATAAAGAAAGATAAGGAGATTGCCTGACATGGCTAAGGAACTTGCTAAAACCTACGACCCCAACGGACTTGAGGACAGACTTTACAAGAAGTGGCTTGATAAAAAATATTTTCATGCCGAAGTGGATTCTAAGAAGAAACCCTTCACTATCGTTATCCCGCCTCCTAATATCACGGGACAGCTTCACATGGGACATGCTCTTGATGAGACTATGCAGGATATCCTTATCCGTTTTAAGAGAATGCAGGGCTACAGCACACTCTGGCAGCCCGGAACAGATCATGCTTCCATCGCTACGGAAGTAAGGATCACAAATACTCTTAAGGCAGAAGGCATCGACAAGCATGAGCTGGGAAGAGAGAAATTCCTTGAGCGTGCATGGGAGTGGAAGAAGGAATACGGCGGCAGGATCATTGAACAGTTAAAGAAGCTGGGATCATCCTGTGACTGGGACAGAGAACGTTTCACCATGGACGAAGGCTGCAATAAGGCGGTTAAGGAAGTCTTCGTTAAGATGTATGAGAAGGGATATATATATAAAGGTTCCCGTATCATCAACTGGTGCCCTGTCTGCAATACTTCTCTTTCTGATGCGGAAGTAGAATACGAAGAGCAGAACGGACATTTCTGGCATATCAAATATCCGATTCTCAATGATGACGGATCGGAGAGCGGAAAGTATATCGAATTCGCTACCACAAGACCCGAGACCATGCTGGGTGATACAGCAGTTGCTGTTAATCCTAAGGATGACAGATATAAGGATCTTGTAGGAAAGAAACTCATGCTTCCTCTTGTGAACAGACCCATCCCCGTAGTTGCTGATGAGTATGTTGATATGGAATTCGGTACAGGTGTTGTTAAGATCACACCTGCTCACGACCCTAACGACTTTGAAGTAGGAAAGCGTCATGATCTTCCCGTTATCAATATCATGAATGACGATGCTACTATCAACGAGAACGGCGGAAAGTATGCAGGCATGGATCGCTATGCTGCGCGTGAAGCCATCGTTAAGGATCTGGATGCGCTCGGACTTCTTGTAAGGATCGAAGATTATTCACACAATGTAGGAACACATGACAGATGTCATACAACAGTTGAGCCTCTTGTAAAGCAGCAGTGGTTCGTTAAGATGGATGAGCTCATCAAGCCTGCGAAGAAGGCTGTTGAGACGGGAGAGATCAAGCTGGTGCCCGCAAGTCTTGCAAAGACTTACAACAACTGGGTAGACAATATCCGTGACTGGTGTATCTCAAGACAGCTCTGGTGGGGACACAGGATTCCCGCTTATTACTGTGACGAATGCGGCGAGATGGTCGTATCGAGGGAGACTCCCGATAAGTGTCCCAAGTGCGGCAGCACTCATCTCACGCAGGATCCGGATACACTTGATACATGGTTCTCATCCGCACTCTGGCCTTTTTCAACTCTCGGCTGGCCCGATGAGACACCTGAGCTTAAGTATTTCTATCCTACGGATGTGCTTGTAACGGGATATGACATCATATTCTTCTGGGTTATCCGTATGGTATTCTCTGCTTATGAGCAGATGGGAGAGAGACCTTTCAAGACAGTGCTCTTCCACGGACTTGTTCGTGATGACAAGGGCAGAAAGATGAGTAAGTCTCTCGGAAACGGTATCGATCCTCTTGAGATCATCGATCAGTACGGCGCAGATGCATTGAGACTTACGCTCATCACAGGAAACGCACCCGGAAATGATATGCGTTTCTATCGTGAGAAGGTTGAAGCTAACCGTAACTTCGCAAATAAGATCTGGAATGCATCCAGATTCGTTCTTATGAACATGCCGGATGAAGCTGCGGGAGACAAGGCTCTTTACAAGCCTGAGGACAAAGACCTCCTGCCTGCCGACAGATGGATTTTATCCAAGGTCAATACTCTTGTTAAGGATGTTACCGACAACATGGAGAAGTATGAGCTCGGTGTTGCTGTACAGAAGGTTTATGACTTCATCTGGGACGAGTATTGTGACTGGTATATCGAGATGGTTAAGCCCCGTCTCTATGCTAAGGACAGCGAGGATGAGAAGGATCAGATCTCTAGAAATGCAGCTCTCTATACATTAAAGACTGTACTTGTGACTGCAATGAAGCTCCTTCATCCTTATATGCCGTTCATAACAGAAGAGATCTTCTGCAATATCCAGGATGAGGAAGAGTCCATCATGGTATCCGAGTGGCCCGTATATTCGGATGAGTTTGATTTCGCTAAGGAAGAAGCAGAGATCGAGACCATCAAGGAAGCTGTAAGAGGTATCAGAAATGTCCGTACGGAAATGAATGTTCCTCCTTCGAGAAAGGCTCAGATCTATGTTGTGACCGTCGATAAGGATGCGGCAGAGAGTTTCGCCGAGAACGGATATTTCCTTAAGAACCTTGCTTATGCATCAGAAGTTAAGATCCAGGCCGACAAAGCGGGAATCGCAGAAGATGCTGTGTCTGTTATGTTAGCTCATGCTGCTATCTATATGCCTTTCTCGGATCTGGTGGATATCGAGAAGGAACTCGAGCGTCTTAAAAAAGAGGAAAAGCGCCTTGAGGGAGAGCTTAAGAGATCCGAGTCCATGCTCAATAATGAAAAATTCTTATCCAAGGCTCCCGAAGAGAAGATCGCCGAGGAGAAAGAGAAGCTCGCCAAGTACGAGAAGATGATGGAGCAGGTTAAGAACCAGATAGCCGGACTGACCAAAGAATAACTTTTTGTTGATTTTTGGGTTACGATAAATTATTATGTAAATGCGTGTGCAAAAAAAGCACAGGCATTTACATTGACTTGTTTAGTCTGCGGAGATCGTGATGATAGTATTTGAAGAAGAACTTAAGAAATTTCATAAAAGTCTCGAGATCGACGACGCTGAAAAGGATATATATGAGAAAAACGACGAGAAGGACGTAGTTGAAGTGCTTCTCGATGTCGCAAAGAATGACGACGGAATGGGCGAGTAGGAGAACGAGGCGTGGAGTGTTTTAATTGCGGCTGCGTTCTTACCGAACTTGAGTATTGTACAAACTGCGGGACGGATGTAAGACAGTACAAGAAAATCATATATACCTCCAACAGGCTTTATAATGAGGGACTTGAGAGGGCGGAAGTCAGGGATCTTTCCGGGGCAGTCCGTGTTCTTCGTGATTGTCTTCGTTTCAATAAAAACCATGTGGAAGCCAGAAATCTCCTCGGTCTTATTTACTATGAGACAGGCGAGGCTGTGGAGGCTTTATCCGAGTGGGTTGTCAGCGTTAATATCAAGCCGGAAAAGAATATCGCCAAGGAATATATAGGCATTGTCCAGTCCAATCAGGGCCGTCTTGATACCATCAAGACATCTATCAGGAAGTATAATAAGGCTCTCGATCTGTGCAAACAGGACAGCCCGGATCTTGCAGTGATACAGCTGAAGAAGGTTATACGCCTCAATCCCAACTATGTTCAGGCAAGACAGCTCCTTGCTCTCATGTATATCCAGAAGGAAGAGTGGGAGTGGGCAAGAAAGGAACTTGAGCAGGCTCTCAAGACTGATAAGGGTAATCTTACCACGCTGCGTTATTTAAAGGCTGCGGAAGATGCTCTCGGTGAAAGTTCCGACAAGAAAAAGAACCAGAAAAAGAAAGAGACTAAGACCGCGATATATCGCACGGACGGCAATGAGACCATCATCCAGCCTGTCCGCGGACCGGAGATGCCGGGAGTCGGAGTATTTATCCAGATCGGCATAGGTATATTGATTGGTGTATGTGTGGCATATTTCATGATACTCCCCGCAAGGATATCCGAAGTCAGGGAGGAGCTTAACGGCAAGGCGCAGGATTATGCTACTCAGATAGATCAGAAGAATGCCGAGATCACGGAACTGAATTCACGTATCAGTGAACTCGAAGGCGATATACAGACACAGAAGGAAACCATCAACAGCTACTCGGGAGCCAACGGTTCGATAGAGGTCAACAACAACCTGATCGCTGCTGCATATGCTTATCTTGATGACAGTCAGGACAGTTTGAATGTGGACAGCTATCTTGGCATGATATCTCAGGATTATATCGACAACAATGCATCTCCCGAATTCCTGAATCTGTATAATTACTTAAAGAACGGCATAGGTACATCCGCATCGGAAAGCTTCTATGATGACGGTATCGAAGCCTATAATACAATGGACTATGATACGGCTATAGACAAGCTCTCCAAGGCATACCAGTACGATCCGGATAACGATGACGCACTTTACTATCTCGGACTGGCTTATCTGGACAGCGGAGATGTCACCAATGCGGCGGCCAAGTTTAATCAGCTGTTAGATACATTCCCTAACAGTGCCGAGGCCGAGAAGGCTAAAAAGCACCTTAATGAGATTAATGAATAAACGTGCAATAGCGTGATAAATGCGCTATAATCTTATATACTAAGTGCGGATGCAACTGCACTAAAAAAGGGAGGAACGATATGGCAACTATCAAAGTTAAACCCAAGGTTGAAAAAGAGCCCAAGGATGTGGCCGGAAGGATAATCGGATTTCTATTCCTGCTCATGCTCTTAGCGGGCGGCTATTTTATGTTTGATATGTTCCGCCAGATCGATAAGGTTAACGAGAATATCCAGGGTGAATGGGATATACCGGCTCAGTTAGGTGAGGATTCATGTGATTGCTGGCAGTTCACCACTGACGGCAAGGCTGAAGGCAATACAGGAGTTGCGCTCAGCTTTACCAAGAATAAGAAGACCGGTGAGCGCAGCAATATCGTTGAGTACACATACGTTATCGAGGAGTATACCGATTCTGCTGACACCGTACGTACACATATCGTGGTAACCACTTCCGGTGTTAAGCGTTCAGAGATGGTTTCCAAAGAGATCAGGATCACATCCCTTTCCAAGATGGAGATGTCCGTTACATTCGTAAACGACCGTTTCCATACAGATATCACAAGACTTACAAGACCTACGATGTTCTGATGATCATTTCGATATCGTAATTCATAACGGCGGCTGGTTGATTTGACCGGCCGCTGTTTTTTCTCGGCCGCGATCGGTCTCCCTTAGAGATGCATACGGTCGTTCTCCAAACTGTATGTTACCCTTGTAGACATGTTCTCGCTCTTGAAAAACGCAGCGGATACATAAGGCACCACAAGACGGTGCCTAAGTGAATTAGTGAAAGAGCGGTGATATTTCTCTGTTTTTTCAAAAATATCCCTAATAGTAGACTTTTTTAAGGTCAAAAGTGGTAGAATATTTTTAGTTAAAATATTGGAGGTGTGGCATGGCTGTATTGGAGGTACTTTTTTTCTTTATATTCGGTATATGGGGAATGTATCGTTTAATAGTATACGGAGATAGTTTTTCTTATGCACTCATTGCTGGCGCTGTACTATGTCTTGTGGCATTAGTTTTCCAAATGTTTCGTGACCAAGGGAGTATAGAACGTTTCAAAGAAAATCAGGGCCAACAGTCTATTGAACTTGAAAAACAAAAAATTGAATTAGAAAAACAGAGACTTGAACTTGAAAAACAAAAGCTTGAACTAGAAAGACAGAAAGCGGAAGTTCGAGAGTAGTAAACAGAAATAGTTCTCACGGATACACTCCGAGGGGACTATTTTTTGATTGCAATCATAGTGCTTGTTATCAATTTTAATTATTATAGTGTTTCATTTACTGAAAAGGTGGCAATGTCCTTAGTTATTCGTATAACTGATGAACTGACAGCACGAGAGTTACGAGAGAATACGCTGGCGATGGAGACTCTTACTATATTTTGTGTTTGATATGGTGCTCAAGTGTTATAATATTCACCCTACCGTTCTTTGACCGAAAATCGGTGTGGTCACAATATGCGCCGTGCTCGGCCCCCCGCCCACTGTAAGATCACACAGTGTCGGGATGATTAAGCACGGCCGGATAATAGAAAATCAGTGTAAGAACAGCTCGGTGATAAATACCACTGCGCAGGATACGGTAGCGACCAGTATCATGCTCTTTTTAAAGAAGGAAAGTATGAGTGCCGTTATGAATCCTGCCACTGCGGAAGCAGTGCATTTTGTTGCGGTAAAAATAGCGGGAACCGTCATGACCGTAAGCGTTACGTAAGGAACATAATACAGGAATGAGCGCAGCAGCTTATTCTTTATCTCCTTACGGATTATAGTCATGGGAAGGACTCGTACCAGATATGTGACAACGGCCATGACCGTTAAATATATCCATATATTTCCGTTCATATCAATAACGTCTCCGATCAGTGATCATTTTTCTTCTGTGTTGCTTTCATCGTCTTCCTTTATGGGGAATATGATGGCAAATATAAGAGATATCAATATAGTGAGTATTATTATCATTGTTCCGGGTGAAGCCGCCCGTATATCTTTTATATAAGGCAAAAACGCACATGCACTGCTAAGCAGCATGGATGCGATAACAGCGAATGCAACATGTTTATCATCTCTTGACTGGGGAATGAACACTGCAATGAACATACCGTATAAGGCAAGGTTTAGTGCGCTCACGATATTGCCCGGAAGTATATTGCCCGCAGCTACTCCGAGAGCTGTGCCTGCTACCCATCCGGGAGAGGCTAAGAGAACAGCACCGTAAGTGTAAAACGGTGACAAAGGCCGCTCCTGTTTTACGGAGACTCCGAAGATCTCATCAGTGATACCGTAGGACATACATGTCCTGTGAAGTGATGAAGTATTGGGGGCTATCCTCTGAGAGAGCGCAAAGCTCATAAGTATATATCTGAGATTGATGATGAGCTGGGACACCGCCATTGATATATATGATCCGCCGGTGGCGATGATGGAGAGTGCCGCAAATTCCCCTGCGCTGGTAAGGCTTGTAAGAGACATTACTGCTGCCTGTAAAACACTCATCCCGGCTTCCTTTGCCTGTATGCCCAGTGAGAATGATACCGCAAAGTATCCGAGGGCTATGGGAAGACCGTCTCTCATTCCCGATATAAAAGCAGTTTTTTTAGGATTTTTTTCAGACATGTTGAGTATCATAACCACATTTTTTATGTCGGTCAAGACCGTATGCAGACTTGCTTAATAAGCCGTGACAGACTATAATCTATAACGTGGTCTTTAATACAAATCCCTTAATTTTTCTATAGATGAGAGGAGAGGTTTTGGATAAGAAAAAGAAACGTTCGTTCATCATCCTGCTCGCGGTTCTTCTTGCCGCATCCTTCGCGGGAATAATCATTACAATGCATACAGATAAGCATGAGTCGGTCAAAGCGGCCATGCGTGATGCGGTTCTTCATGATATCAACAAGATAGATATATTCGGGGTCATACAGGTCGATCCTTCGCTTTTTTCGGGCTTCATTGTAACGGCAGCTCTTCTGCTCATTGCTATATTTATACGTATATTTGCGATCCCCAGATTTAAATATGTACCCGGAAGATTCCAGATGCTCATTGAGATGTGGGTGGGAGTCTTCGATGATCTTGCGAAGACCAACAGCCCTCATAAGAACGGTGCGCTGGGAGCATATCTCTTTGCTGTAGGATCCTATATTTTTACCGGTACGATGTTTGAGCTTTTCGGGGTTCAGGCCATCACGACGGGAGGACATTCGGTTTCTCTTCCGGCACCGCTTGCTAATATCAACGGTGCTATAGCTGCAGGATGTTTCTCATATCTCTTTATCATGATCGGCGGGCTTACGACCAATAAGGTTGCGGGTATCGGAAGGACTCTGAAGGAATTTTCACTTCCCTTATCAATGACATTCCGACTCTTCGGAGCATTGTTATCAGGTATGCTTACCACAGAGCTGGTTTATTACTATCTCACATTGAGCTTCGTGCTCCCGGTCGTTGTGGGAGTTCTCTTTACGGTATTACATGCGCTCATCCAGGCTTACGTGCTTACGATGCTGACCAGTTTCTATTACGGTGAAGTTACGGAGCCGGCTCATCCCAAAGAAAAGAAGAAGAAAAAGACGGAAAGTAAGCCGGAGGCGGCTTAAAAATATATAACGAAAATAATACAACACGAGAATATAAGAACACGGAGGAACTAAAATGAAATTCAAGGTACTGAAGACAATGGCAGTGGCGCTTGCAGCGATCATTTTTGTAATGCTCGGGGCGGGTATCGGAGGCGTGATCTCAGCTCAGGCTTCTGACAGAGACCGTGCGGCAGTAGTCAGAGAAGGCGCGGAAGCACCCGAAGCCGCAGCCGCAGAGGCAGTTACGGGAGCAAATGATATTCTCGGTAAAGCCATAGGTGCAGGTATCGGTGTCGGTATAGCGGCCATGGGTGGTGCGCTCGGAATGGGTATGGCGGTCGGACGCTGCGGAGAAGGTATCGCAAGACAGCCTGAAGCTGCCGGCAAGATCCAGACCATTATGATGCTTGGTCTTGTATTCATAGAGACAGTTGTAATCTACGCATTGATCATCGGTATCCTTACGATATTCGTTCTTTAAGATAGGAGAGGTTAAAAACAATGGTATTGGGAATTGATTTCTTGCAGATATTTCTGCATCTTTTCAACATCATACTTCTGTTCGGAGGTCTCTATATCATTCTCTATAAGCCTGTAAAGGATTTCATGGAGAAGAGGGAAGCTCATTACAGAAAAATGGATGAAGATGCTGCCGAGACCATGAAGGCGGCAAATGAAGCCAGGGAAAAGTATGAGAAAGCACTTGAGCAGGTCGACGACGAGATTGCTGACAGGAAGAAGGCTGCGTCCGAAGAGATAACCAGGATGAAGCAGTCTCAGGAAGAAAAGGCAAGGAAGGATGCGGCGCGTATTATTGACGATGCCAAGGCAGAGGGCGAGAGAAGAAAAGCTAATATAGTCGATGATGCCAGAGAAGATATTGCCCGTATGATAGAAGAGGCTACAAGCAAGATCCTGCTGGACAGAAAGAGCGGATCATCATTTGATTCATTTTTAGATGAAGCGGAAAAGACTCACGGGGGAAATTCCGATGGAAGAAAGTAAAAAGGCTTTTATTTACAGCGCGACAGAGCCTGATGACAGGCAGAGGGCGCGATTTGAGGCTTTTCTTACGGATAAATACAACAGTCCCTACGAGCTTGTATGGGAAAAGGATGAGAGCGTTGGTTCCGGCTTCAGATTAAAGGCCGGAGGCGATGTCTATGACTGGACCGAGGAAGGAAGGTTCAGACAGCTTGCTGATATGCTCGATACTCTGGACGGCAAGGATTTCGGAGGTGCGGGAGATGTTATCTCGCTCTTCAAGACTTCCATCAATGAGTGGCAGGCGCATGTTGTTCCGGAGGAAGAGGGAACTGTTCTTACGGTAGGTGACGGTATCGTAGTTGCGGAAGGACTTGAAGATGCTGTCTACGGTGAGATAGTTATCTTTGAATCCGGTGTCAAGGGTATGGTCCAGGACCTCAGACCGGACAGTGTAGGTATCATTCTTTTCGGTGATGATACTGATGTTACGGAAGGATGCCACATAAGGCGTACCAAGAAGACTGCGGGTATCCCTGTCGGAGAGGCATATCTCGGCAGAGTCGTTAATGCGCTGGGTGAGCCTATAGATGCACAGGGACGTATCAAGGCGGATGAATTCCGCGCTATTGAGTCTCCTGCACCGGATATCGTATCGAGACAGCCTGTTGATACACCCATGAATACGGGACTTATCACTATCGATTCCATGTTCCCCATAGGAAGAGGACAGAGAGAACTTATCATAGGCGACAGACAGACCGGTAAGACTACCATAGCTATGGATACCATCCTTAATCAGAAGGGTAATGGTGTTATCTGTATCTATGTAGCTATAGGTCAGAAGTCATCAAGTGTCGCTCATCTTGTAGAGAATCTGAGGAAAAAGGGGGCAATGGACTATACCATTGTTGTTTCCGCTTCTGCGTCGGAGACAGCGCCTGTTCAGTATATAGCACCCTATGCCGGTGCATCTCTCGGTGAATATTTTATGAATAAGGGTAAAGACGTTCTCATCATTTATGATGATCTGTCCAAGCATGCCATAGCATACAGAGCCCTTTCACTTTTGCTTGAGCGATCTCCGGGACGAGAAGCATATCCGGGTGATGTATTCTACCTTCACTCAAGACTCCTTGAGCGTTCGGCAAGACTCTCGGATGCCATGGGCGGAGGAAGCATGACGGCGCTTCCCATAGTTGAGACTCAGGCGGGAGATGTATCTGCATATATCCCCACCAATATCATATCCATAACCGACGGACAGATATTCCTTGAAAGCGATCTGTTCTTTGCGGGACAGAGGCCTGCTGTTAATGTGGGACTTTCCGTATCCCGTGTCGGCGGTGCCGCACAGACAAAGGCAATGAAGAAGGCTGTAGGAAGTCTCAGACTCGATCTTGCCCAGTATCGTGAGATGGAAGTATTTACCCAGTTTTCCAGCGATCTGGATGAGACTACCAAGAAGCAGCTGCATTACGGTCAGGGACTTATGAAGCTTCTGATCCAGCAGCAGGGACATCCTCTTGCATTGCATGAACAGGTCATCATCCTTGTTTCGGCAATAGCACGTGTAATGGAAGGTCTTGAAGTATCAGAGGTCATTACATTCAGAGATGCACTCGTTGCTCATTTTAACGAGCAGCAGAGTGAACTGTGCGATCGTATAGATGAGACAGGGATAATGGAGCCTGAAGATAAGGAACTTATCATAGCGGAAGCGAAGAAATTCCTTGCCGGTTATATGAATAAAAAGTAATATCCATGGCGAATTTAAATGAGATAAGAAACAGAATATCCAGCGTGAAGAGCACGCAGAAGATAACCGGTGCGATGTATCTCATCTCATCTGCCAAGATGCGCAAGGCCAAGGAAGCGCTTGATCGGACAAAACCTTTTTTTGAAGCTCAGAGAACAGAGATCAAAAGGATCTTCGAGCATTCGCCTTCTTTTGATTCGAGATTTTTCACACCCATTGCGGGCAGGCAGCAGGCAGATACATATGCGTATCTGGTCATTACTGCGGATAAGGGACTTGCCGGAGCATATAATCTCAATGTCATCCGTGCGGCGGAAGCGGCACGTGCAAAACACAAAGACATAAGATTTTATGTGATAGGTGAAGTTGGTATCAGATATTTTAAGAATCACAAGATCCCCATTGAGTGTGAATTTCATTCCATTGCCCAGACCCCTTCATACAGGTGGGCGGGGCAGATCTCATCTAGGCTTCTTGAGGATTATCTGGCAGGTCGTGTCGACGAGATATTCATGCTCTACAGTGATGTACAGAGCGAGCTGTCCTGTGCCGTAACGGAGAACAGGCTCTTACCTTTTGAAAGAGAGGAGTTCCTTACCGGTGAAGACAGTGGCGCGGACAGGAATTATGATTTTGATCCGTCTCCAGTTGCAGTGCTTGACGGATTTATGCCGCAGTATGTTTCGGGTAATGTTTACGGCGCTTTGGTGGACAGTTTCTGCGCTGAACAGAATGCCAGGATGACTGCAATGAGTGCGGCGAATGATAATGCCGAAGCACTTTTGTCGGAATTGAAAATAGAATTTAACCGTATACGTCAGGGCGCGATAACGCAGGAGATCACAGAGGTTGCGGCGGGTGCACGTGCCCAGAAGAGAAAGAAGAAAAAGAAAAGGGCGGTGAAATGAAAGAATTTCATAAGGGAAAGATAATTCAGGTATCGGGACCTGTAGTTGATGTACAGTTCAAAAAAGGAGAGATGCCCAGGCTAAGGGAAGCGCTTACCGTGGAAACCGAAGACGGTACACGTGTTATGGAGGCATCTGCCCTGCTTGAGGATAATATCGTTCGTTGTATAATCCTGTCGCAGTCGGAGGGTCTGGCAAGAGGCATGGAGGTCACCGCAACAGGTAACGGTATAAGTGTTCCCGTGGGTGATGCGACCATAGGGAGAATGTTCAACGTTCTCGGAAAGCCCATAGACGGCGGCGCGGAGATCCCGGAGGATTCCGAACGCTGGTGCATTCATCGCAAGGCTCCCGACTTCAAGGATCAGAATGTTGCTGTTGATATCCTTGAAACGGGTATCAAGGTTATAGACTTACTTGAGCCCTATGCAAAGGGCGGAAAGATAGGTCTCTTCGGAGGTGCGGGTGTAGGTAAGACCGTTCTCATCCAGGAGCTTATCCATAACGTAGCCATGGAGCATGGCGGATATTCTATTTTTACCGGAGTCGGTGAGCGTTCCAGAGAAGGAAACGATCTCTGGAATGAGATGAAGGAGAGCGGGACCATAGATAAGACCGCCATGGTATTCGGTCAGATGAATGAGTCTCCCGGAGTACGTATGCGTGTGGCACTGACGGGACTTACCATGGCAGAGTATTTCCGTGATGTCCAGAACAGGGACGTGCTCTTGTTCATCGATAACATATTCAGATTTGTACAGGCGGGTTCCGAGGTATCCACTTTGCTCGGACGTATGCCTTCTGCGGTGGGATATCAGCCGACACTTGCCCAGGAGATGGGAACTCTTCAGGAGAGGATCGCTTCCACGGCCAACGGTTCCGTAACATCGGTACAGGCGGTATACGTGCCTGCGGACGACCTGACGGATCCGGCACCGGCCACTACTTTCTCACATCTGGATGCTACCACGGTTCTTTCCAGAAAGATCGCAGAGCAGGGTATCTATCCTGCCGTTGATCCTCTTGAGTCTACATCCCGTATACTGGAAGCGGATATCGTGGGTAAAGAGCATTATGAGACTGCAAGAGAAGTACAGAGATATCTGCAGAAATATAATGAGCTTCAGGATATCATAGCTATCCTCGGAATGGATGAGCTGTCCGATGAGGATAAGAAGATCGTATCCAGAGCCCGTAAGATGATAAGATTCCTTGCGCAGCCCATGTTCGTTGCGGAGAAGTTCACCGGAATGGCGGGAGTCTATGTAAGGAGAGAAGATACGGTCCGCGGATTTAAGGAGATCTTATCCGGAAAGCATGACGATCTTCCGGAAGCTGCATTCTACAACGTCGGTACTATCGAAGATGCCGTAAAGAAGGCCGAGACACTCTGATATGAATTATTTTGATCTGAAAATCTATACGGCGGATGCTGTCGTGGAAGACGGAGAAGCAAGCTTCATTGCTGTGCCGGCTTATGACGGTGAATACGGAGTGTTAGCAGGACATGAGCACGCCGTGGTCGCTGTTAAGGAAGGCCTGATGAAATACAGGATGAAGGATGATCCGGAGGATTCCATGAGGCGTGCCATTGTATCAAACGGGATAATGAGGATCGATGATGACGGTGTTATGGTATTGGTAGAGAAGGCTCAGTCACCGGAAGATATAGAAAGCAACCTGGCTAAGGAAAAAGCGGAAGATGAGCGCAATATGAAAAATGCTCATAAGAGCGCAGCCGAATTCCAGAATATCGAAGTGAAACTGAAGCGTGATCTGCAGGGGATCAGGGCACAATAGACAAAGTCACGTTTTTTATGTTAAAATCAAGGGACGGGTCATGTGACCCGATATGACCGTAAATAATCAGAGGGGAGCAGTTATGGGAAGAGAAAACAATACAGATGCTATAAAGAATCTGATGGATACCCTTTCTTCGGGGGATGAGAGCACTTTTTCTTCGGCAAATCAGGTAATGCGTCAGACTGATATCGACTTTCTGGTAAGCCTTCTGCAGGAACTTGAAAGGTATCGTGAGATAGGTACACCGGAAGAGTGCGAGGAGTATAAGCGCAAAGCTCTCGGCTGATTATACTGCCCGAACCTTGTGGTAATTGTGATCAAGATAAAGGATAGGGGATCCGGAACTGTCCGGATTCCCTTTTGTGTTTAAAAATATGTCACCAAAGCTTAAAAAATCTCTTGCGGTGCAGGGCTCTATCCTTGCTATCGCAGGATTGATATCAAAAATGATCGGCTTTCTCTACAGGATACCGATGGCCAATATAGTGGGAAACGAAGGAAACGGTCTTTATTCCGTATCCTTTGGTATCTACGGTATTGCGCTCACACTGTCTTCATACAGCTGTCCTCTTGCCGTATCCAAGCTCATGAGTGCGAGATTCGCTCAGGGGAAGCCCAAGAATGCACATAAGGTTTTCAGGATAGCGCAGCTCTTTGCGGTGAGCACCGGATTTATAGCCTGGATGGTTCTGCTCTTCGGTGCGGAATATCTGGCGGATCTTTATCGGAAGCCGGGACTGGATCATCCGTTAAGAGTTCTTGCTCCCACCACTTTTATTGTAGCTGTACTGGGAACCGGCAGAGGTTATTTTCAGGGACATCGCAACATGGTTCCCACTGCGGTATCTCAGGTCATAGAACAGATCGTCAATGCGGTTGTCAGTATTGTTGCTGCCGCTTATTTCGTGCTGCTTTCGGGAGGGACCATAAAGGGCTTTGTCGGAAGTGTGAGACAGGTTGAGAATCTTCCCGAGGATTTTACTCCGGCAGCAGGCGGAGCCGCGGGAGGTACTCTTGGTACTCTTGCAGGGGCGCTTACGGCGCTGATATTTATTTCGATCTTATTCATTGTCGAAAAGAAAGCCAGGAAAGCGGAAGTTTCGGGCCCTGATATCGCGGACGAAGATGAGAAGATACTATGGAAGGCACTTCTCCTTACCATATTCCCCGTAATACTCAGCCAGTCTGTTTATCAGCTTGGATATACCTTAGATGATCTTATCTTCGGAAATATAATGGTCAGGATGAAAGGCTTTGGCGAAAGAGAGACTACCATACTGCAGGGAATATTCAATACGCAGTACAATCAGATGATCAATCTGCCGGCGGCTCTAGCCACGGCTCTTGCTTCGGCAGCGATACCTACCATTGCGGGAGCATTTGCCAAGAAGGATACATCGGAAGTCTTAAGAAAGACAGATCAGGTATTCAGATATAATCTTTTGATCGCAATACCGTCCACTGTGGGACTTGCGGTATTGGCTGAACCTATCATGAAAGTCCTGTTCCCGGCTCTGGGGGATTATCTTCCTGTTGCGGTCCTTTTACTGCAGACCGGTTCGTTAGCGGTTGTATTCTATACTCTTTCAACCCTTTCCGCAGCGGTTTTACAGGGGTGCGATCATATGTGGACACCGGTGAGACATGCGGCCATATCACTTGCCATACATGCCGTGCTTCTCAGTGCGCTGCTTATATTTACGGATATGGATGTTCTTGCTCTTATCATCGGCAATGTGACATTCCCTCTGGTGACTTCCGTCATGAATATCCGAAGCTTAAAGAAGCTTAACGGTTACAGCTTTGATATGAAAAATGTGGTCCTGCGTCCTACCGGGGCGGCGGCCATCATGGGTGCCTTTGCATTGGCGGTTCTTTTGCTTCTTGAATATATGGGAGTCGGAAGGATAATGCAGCTGGCAGTGCCGATCATTGCTGCGGTTGTGGTTTATTCGGTACTGATACCGTTGCTGCATATCATGACACCGGAAGAGATGGCATCATTCCCTGTTATAGGTAAGTTCCTCAGGAAGTTCATGAAAACCGGGAAATAAAGATCAAAGGCTCAGCCTCAAAAAATCCAAGTATAACTTAAAAAATATTATGGAAAGAGCATCCGTTAAAATATATACCATGGCACATAAGGCTTTCCTGCTTCCGCCGGATAAGCTTTATGTGCCTCTTTTATGCGGCGCGGGATGCGTATCCGAAGATGGAAGGAAGAGAAGTGCGCTACCCGGGACGGAAGAGTATCTAAGGGATGACTCGGGTGAAAATATCTCTTTAAAGAATCCGTATTACAGCGAGCTTACGGGCCTGTACTGGGCATGGAAGAATGATAAGGATTCTGATATATTGGGACTTGCTCATTACAGACGATTTCTGCTGGATGACAGGGGAATGATTTTTGATAAATGTCATATAGAGCAGGTCTTAAATGAGTATGACATCATCACCACAAAGCAGATAATACTGGATCATCCCTATGAGGAAGCTTTCGGCGGAAAGCATGCGCCTAAGGATTTTAGGATCCTCAGAGATGTGATCTCTCTTAGATATCCGGAATATCTTGATATCTTTGAAGAAGTCTCTTCCGGTACCCATACTTATTTTGCAAATATGATGATAGCCGGCAGGAATGTATTTGATGCATACTGCGAGTGGCTTTTTGACATTCTTTTCTCCATGGAGAAAAGAGTCGATATGACAGGCTATAACGATTATCAAAAAAGACTCTATGGCTTCGTGTCGGAGCTGCTTCTCATGGTCTGGATAAGATATAAGGGGCTTAAAGTTAAGGAGTGCAGCGTAGCTGTCATAGGAGAGAAGAAAGAGACCGGGGAAGCGTTGAAAAAGATCGAGGCTTTTCTCAGGCAGAAGGATCTGCAGGGTGCGGCGCAATATTTCATGGATCTTTACGGGAAACGACCGGATATACTCATGGATGCATCAGACATCAACGGAGAGTTAAAACGCATGGTGATGCTGATACAGAGGCTCTTAAAAGATGTTGAAGATACGGGACGTTCTTATCTGGATGAGGAGACAGATCTTCACAGACTGATGGATCATTATGGGTTACAGAGGGCTCGAATTAATTGAAAAGACGGCGCTTATGTGATATAACAGTGTTGGGAAAAAAGGCCCTATTAGCTTTGGGTGGAAGGTGCTTTAAGCGATCATGAAGGAAAATATCTTGCTGTTCGTAACGGACAGGCTGGCAGTACGCAGATTGATACAGGATGATGCGGAACTGTTATATAAATATTCAAGGGAAGAGAGTCATAAGGAGCTTCCCAATGATATCTTTGACAGTATAGAAGATGCGGAATCGAGACTCGATCTTGCCATATCCAATTACAGGATCGAGCATCTGCCTGTTTACTTCGGGGTCGTTAAAAAAGAAGGCAATATACTGATCGGCGTGCTCTCCTTTAAGAGAAGACCCGATTATAATGTTCAGATCAATATTTCCATTGCGGAGGAGTATCAGTCTAAGGGATACGGGACCGAACTGGTTAAAGCTGCGGTAGAATTTGCGAAAGAGCATTTTGGTATAGATGCGGTATATGCATGTCCCAGGTCAACCAATGTTGCGGCCAGGTCAACTCTTGATAAAGCGGGCTTTATGCTGCTCGAGGAGAAGGAAACAGACTGGTTTGGATCTGAACAGCCTGTATGCGTATATCAGATCTGAGGTATAAATGAGACTTATTGATTTTAAGATGGAAAGACAGGGGCTGCTTAAGGAAGGTGACAGGGTCACCATTACGGAAGGAACTCTTCCCAGCAGCTTTTATTATACGGTGGATCCTTCGCTTGCAATGTCGGCGAATTTTAAGCTGGGAGACAGGATAAAATCTCGAGAGGGTATTGTAAAGAGTATCGAAGAGACGCCCAGAGGTTTCTATGTAAAGGTTGAGTTCGACGAAGACGAACCGGATTAAATACATTTACGGAGGTAAGAAAATGAAGATCATCAGTACAGACAAGGCACCTGCAGCAATCGGACCTTACTCACAGGCTATCATTGCCGGTGATACCTTATATGCATCGGGTCAGATTCCCATCAATCCCGCAACAGGCAATGTTGAGGCAGTGGGTATCAAGGATCAGGCTAAGCAGGCAATAGAGAATGTAGGAGCAATACTTAAGGCGGCAGATACGGATTTTGAGCATGTGGTTAAGACTACCTGCTTCCTTGCTGATATCGCCGATTTCGCAGCTTTTAATGAAGTTTATGCAGGTTATTTCACAGGAAAGCCCGCAAGAAGCTGTGTGGCTGTTAAGGATCTTCCCAAGGGAGTTCTTTGTGAAGTGGAAGTTATCGCTTATCTTAAGTGATTTCCGAAGAAACTGTTATAAACGGCTTGCTTTAACATCAATGTGCAGATAACGGCTCCTTCCGTGATCTGCACATATTTTATATGGGAGGATCAGCATGAACGTATGTCTTTTAAATGATTCGTTTCCGCCGGTCATAGACGGCGTTGCCAACGTCGTAAAAAACTATGCGGATATCATGACCGAGAAGGAGCTGGCTAATGTGATAGTCGGTACACCGAAATATCACGACGGAGATTATAAGAACTATCCTTATCCGGTGATACCTTATCAGAGCTTCAAGGTTAAGAATATGGCTAATGGCTACAGGGCGGGGAATCCATTTTGCTTATCCAAGCTTAATAAATTTGTCGAGTTTGAGCCTGATATAATACATTCTCACTGCCCTTTTGCATCGACGGTTTTAGCCAGACTGGTCAGGGAAGCGACTCATGCCCCCATAGTTTTTACATATCATACCAAGTTCGATGTTGATATCGCCAATACGATAAAATCGGAGCTTATCCAAAAGGAGACTATCAATGCCATAGTAAGGAATATATCTGCATGTGATGAGGTATGGGCTGTCAGCAAAGGTGCCGGAGAAAATCTCAAAAGCCTTGGATATGAGGGCGAATACAGGGTGGTTTCCAACGGTGTGGATTTTGAAAAGGGACGTATCGATGAGAAAACAGTAGCTAAGGTGACTGCAGGTTTTGATCTTCCCGAAGATATCCCGGTATTCCTGTTTGTAGGAAGATTACACAATTATAAGGGCCTTCCCATGATCGCGGATGCCATGATCAGACTGACTGAGGCCGGAGTGGATTACCGTATGATCTTTATCGGTAAAGGGCCTGACGCTGCGGAAATACAGGAGAAGATAAAGCAGGCAGGTATAACACTTGATATCCCGGATGATGAGGATGATGAAGGATCAAGGACATATAAGACAATTGAAGGAAGAACGGACAGCAAGGGACGTGTTGTATTTGTCGGCCCCATCCACGACCGTAACGTGCTCAGAGCATGGAATACCAGAGCAGATCTGTTCCTCTTTCCGTCCACATATGATACAAACGGCCTGGTGGTGAGAGAGGCAGCAGCATGCGGACTGGCATCGGTCCTGGTAAAGGATTCATGTGCTTCCGAAGGGATAACGGACGGAAGGAACGGATATATGATCGAAGAAAATGCGGAATCCATGGCTGCTCTTTTAGGCAGGGTTTCCGGAGATCTGTCTGCATTGCATGATGTGGGACAGCATGCAATGGATGAGATCTATATCTCATGGGAGAGCGCGGTCCGTGATGCTCATTCACGCTATGAAGAGATCATAGATATGAAGTATGAAAAGGATCTTGATCGGTTCATGGAACACCGCAGAAAGCATAGGCAGCTGTCTGACAATTTCTTCGAGCTTGCGGATGATTTCCTTGAGAGTACCAATCGTTTCTTTGATCGCAGGAAAGAGTTCTATGAAGGTATGGAAGAGAACTTCTATGAGGCTTTCCATGATATCGGTAAAGCCGGACGTACTGTGGCAGATGAAGTGAAGAAGATCGGAGAACATACGAAAAGCAATATAGAAGCGGCGGAAGAAAAAGCTGCAAGCGACTGGAAAGAAACAAAGGATAAGATACGCGAAGCATTAAAAGATAACAAGGGCTGAGTGATTATGGATAACGAATGGTATAAAAGGATGTCGTTCTATCAGATCTGGATCAGATCCTTTAAGGACGGTAACGGAGACGGGATCGGAGATCTGTACGGCGTATATGATAAGCTTGAATATATCAGGTCTTTAGGAGTTGACGGTATATGGTTTTCGCCTATCTATCCGTCGCCCAACGCAGACTTCGGATATGATATCTCGGACTATAAAGACATCCATCCGGATTACGGAACGCTGGAGCAGTTTAAGAAGGTGCTCGATAAGGCTCATGCCCTGGGACTTAAGGTTATCATGGACCTGGTGGTCAATCATACTTCCGATGAGCATAAGTGGTTTAAGGAGAGCAGGAAGGGAAAGGACAATCCCTACAGCGACTATTATATCTGGCGAGATAAACCGAATAACTGGGACTCATTATTCGAAGGAAAAGCCTGGGAATATGATGAGGAGAGAGGCCAGTACTATCTCCATCTCTTTGCAAAGAAGCAGCCGGATCTCAACATGGACAATCCAAAGGTGCGTGAAGAAGTAAAATCCATAATGCGCTTTTGGCTGGATATGGGAGTGGACGGCTTCAGAGAAGATGTTATCAATTTTATATCCAAGAAAGAGGGGCTTCCAAACGGTATCCCTTTTGTACCTGCGGTCAACGGAATGCCATTTTACAAGGACGGGCCCCATATTCATGAATATATGGCGGAGTTCAGAAAGGTCTGCGAAGAATACGACTGCTTTCAGGTTGGCGAAGGTCCTATGACCACTGTGAGATCAGCGATGAAATATCTTACGGGCCCTACTAAATCCCTTGATATGATGTTTTCTTTTGACCATATGATGGCTGACTGTCTTTATACGGAGTATGTCCACAGACCCTTTAAGCTCTACAAATACAAACGTGCTCTTTCCAAATGGCAGTATGCGCTGCAGGGGAAAGCATGGAATGCTCTCTATATCGAGAATCATGATCATCCCCGGATCATCAGCAGATACGGTTCCGAAAGATACAGGAGAGAAAGCGGCACTATGCTTGCGGTAAGCTTCCTCTTCCTGCAGGGAACACCTTTTATCTATCAGGGACAGGAAATAGGCATGTCCAATATAAGGCTTCGTTCCATAGATGATTACGAAGATGTTTCATCCAAGGAGAATTTTCATAAATATCACTTAAAGGATTCACTGGAGCGACGCCTTAAGCGGATTCACATCTCCAGCAGGGATTCGGCCAGAACTCCCGTGCAGTGGGATTCCTCCGCTTATGCGGGATTTTCAAAAAAGAAGCCCTGGTTCTTTGTAAACCCGAACTATACTGCGGTAAATGTCGCGGCAGAGGAAAAGGATCCGGACAGCATCCTTAATTTCTACAGGAAGTGCTTAAACTTAAGGAAGAACAGCAGGACTCTCATATACGGTTCTTACAGGGAGTATTTTCCGAAGGATCCGGAAGTATATATTTACGAGCGAGCAATGGGGAATATAAGATATCTGATCATCTGTTCCTTCGTAAAGCATAAGGTATTCATGCTGGTACCCAAAAAGTATAACGGGATGAAGATGGAACTGGTGCTGGATAATTATCCCGATATCAGGTCAGGGCAGGTGGAGACGGTTAAGATCGGAAGCTGCCTTCTTAAGCCCTATGAAGCAAGAGTTTACAGATTCCATGTATAAACGATGAAGAACCCAATGTCATATTGGGTTCTTTTTTATCTGAAAACTGCCGATATAAGGATAAAGATTATGAAAATCTGTTATAATATATCTTGGGGGCAGTATGTCTGTAATATGCTGTTGTTTATTAGTTTTGTTTGATCATGATGGCCTGTAACAGGGGGAGAACATGCCTTTATCGAGAATATTAAAATCAAACAGAGGTTCAAGTCTTGTACTGGTATCCGTTCTTACCGTAATCATCATTGCACTTACAGTCTCATTAAGGATAGCGGCGGGGATGATAATGTCTTCTGCCAATGATCAGCTTAATCAGGATCAGGCTTACGAACTTGCAGTGAGTCTTGGAAACTCTCTGGAGAGCAGGATCATAAATCCGGATACAAATACCGGCGCGGCAGCCGGACTTGAGCTCACGGACGGTGCCGAGCTTGTGGATATGACAGGGTTCGATGGAATGCCGGAGGCTAAGGTTAAAGCGGTGGTGAGCAAAGACGGCGCCGACAGATATGTGCTCACTGTCACATCCAATGTGGGCAAAGCTAAATATATCTGGACAGGTATATACAAAGGCAGTTTAGCCAAGGGCTACAAGAAATGTCTGGAGTGACGGCAAAAGCGTATGAAGGATATTTTTGAGAAAAAACTAAATAACAGGGGCGAGACTATAGTGGAAGTCATGGTGGCATTCATCGTGCTTTTGATAGTGCTCGCCCTTTTCGGAACTTCCATCACTGCCACAGGCAATGCCGAAAGATATGCAAATGAAAGACGCACGGAAGCCGACGGCGCGATGAAGCAAATGCAAAAAAAGCTTCATGGAGGCGGGACGGAGGATGTTACGACCGGGAAAAAGATAAGTACCACCGTACAGTCTAAGGAACTTGTTGCCACCCGCTATGTCACATCGGATGGCTGTGTATATTGGGTATTTTCAAACGGAGAGTGAAGGAAACATATGCTTTATATTTTCAGGAGTAAAAAGCATAGAGATAAAGGTTCTACCCTGGTGGAACTGGTGGTTTCCATGGCTCTTACGGCGATCCTTGCCACTGCAGTTGTAACAGTTATGCATCCTGCCGTAAGCATCTTCCTTAAAGTGCAAAAGCATTCCAGAGCCCAGATGGTTGCCGATACTGTCGCTGATACTCTCAGGGCAGAGTGCGCATCATCATATATTCAGGGATATGGCGATGCAAGGGTTGTAAACGTAGCAGCTGAAAACAGCTATTCAAAGGGCGATGATACCATATTCAGCGAGCTTAGCGGGCTGACCGGTGCGAGTGCAGCTGACGGCAATGTGCTCTTTATCAGAAAAAATGAAGGCTATTCAGAGGTCATATATTGTAATGCATGGATATCACAGGATGATTATGATGATGTTTTTAAGTCCGATAAGGAACGAAAGGACGGCAATATAACAAGCAAAGCTGTTTACAGGCTTTTCCCGAACGGTGCGGGAACACTTACCGAAGACAAGATGCCCATAGATACAAGACAGGGCTACCTGCACAGCGCGTGTTATGAAACCGTGTCATCCAAATTGGATATAGACGGGAAGATCGTAAATGTGGCACATCCTCTAAAAGCTTATGATTATACCAATCCCTTTGCTTCGAGTGTATATAGCAATTTTACGGTGGATGTCACATATTCGGATTTCACATATGAAAGTATCGTGGCGGGATCGGAATCGTTGGCGGATAAACGCCCTGCCTACGTGGTGGCAAATATAAAGGTTTATGACGGCAGTTACGGAGATCAGTCCATAAATACATTGATCTACAGCAGACAGGCGGTTTTGTGTTTTGCACAGGATAATGCGAAGGAATAGTGAAGGATCATGAATCGGACAGAATGCAGAAAATCAGATAATATCCGTTCTGACAGAGGCTTCACACTGGTGGAGCTTATTGTCGTGCTGGCTGTTATCGCCATCATTTCATCTGCAGCTGTATTGTCGATAATAGGATATATAGATAAAGCACGTTTTGATAAAAATGAGCAGAATGCTCAGAGTGTATTTCAGGCGGCGCAGGCATCTGTCAATCACAAAAAATCGACAGGAGAGTTGGAAGACTGGATAAAGGACGTGCTCATGAAAGAAGGAGCAGAGGATCCTTATTTTCCTACGAACTCTGACAGGAATGAGGAAGGCTCGGCACTGGATGATATTTATAATGTGAATTCGTTTGCGGATTTTGATCCTGCGGGCAATAATCCCGGAGAATCCGTACATATGCGTTATATCCTTAACTACGAAAAGGGTGGGACAGATGCCCAGAGCAAGGCACTGGAGACTCTTTTGGGAAGTTATTTCTATGATTCCACGGTGATGCAGGCTGCGTTCACTGTGGAATTTGACGTTGAGAAGACTATCGGTTCAGACGGACTGCTTCATTACAACACGAATGTCTATGCGGTTTTCTATGATGAGGGAAGGACTGCATGGGATACCAAGGCAATGAATAATCTGTCCTGCAAGGTTCCTGTCCGTGACAGCAGCTACAGAAGGAAGACCAGCCTGGTGGGCTACTATAACGGAGGAATGCCGGGAGCGGTTGATTCCATATTTGTTCCGAATATGGATGAAAAGATGGAGTTTGCAGAGCTGTCTCTAAAGAACGGTGAGGCTCTGGAACTGTCATTCGGTGCTATCAACGACAATATGCTGGTTACCGGCTCAGGCCTGTATAACGTGCATTATACGGCTTCCGTATTTGACCGTGCCACGGATCAAAAGCTTGCTGATCTAGTAATAAGCGAGGCTGCCCTTACTAAAGGAATACCTACCAAAAATAAACCGACGGACTACAGCTCGGCTCTTAAGTTTACAGCCGGATCAAAGAATGACGGAGATAGCGCTGTGCTTAAGGTGGGCGGTGTTGACCGTCAGGTACTCTATACGGTTGAAAATCTGAAGGATAAGAAAGGTGATCAGATAACCAGATATGCTGCGACTGTCGAGTCGTTTGCGCTTGTTTATCTGCATCGCGGAGCCGATGATTTTAACTATGATTCATTGCCGTACGGAGATCTCAGTGCGTCCACGGATTTCTACAGATTCCCCCTTAAGATATCCTATGTGATCAATAAGGACAAATCCGGAAACGAGACTTCATATGTGGCATATTCCATTGCTCTTGATTCCATGATGTCAAGGGATGCGCTGCGTCAGGCAGAGGCTGATACTGCCGGTACAAGGACTAAGGAACTTAACTACAGTATCTCAAGACTGTTTTCAAATAAACCCGGATTTGACAAGACACTTGCACCCAAGAATATCTATGTCTCAATGTCTGTTGCTGCTGATGCTTTCACGGATCCGCAGCTTGCGGAATGCAATGTCACAAGTGATCTTCCGGAATCCGATGAGACTAAAGCGATCAGAGCTCTCGATGATCCTGTTTATCTTCAGGCTGATGGATCGTATAAGGTGGGAGAACATGCAGCTCACAGGGATGCCTCCGATGGTTTTGCAGTGGTAAATACATATTTCGGAGATCTCTCTGCAGGCAGCATGGGAAGCAATGAAACTTCAGGTGCTGCAGCGATCACATCCTTCCGTCATCTTTACAATATCCGTTTCATGGAAGGTTTTTCGGGCGAGGTTGAATATTCTATAAAGCGTGATCTGAACTGGTATAAATATGCGGATGGAAAATATACCAGTGATATAAGAGTATATGATGTTGTGAGCGATAAGACTTATCTCGACTACAATTCTCCGGTTGGCAGAAATGCGAAAACCGCTTCAGAGGCAAAGCTTGTGTCGTGGCCTGCTCTCGTTAAGCTTCCGGAAAATCAGAAGATCATTGCTGCAGAGAATACGTTGATCGGGGATTCTGAAGATAAGACATCTGTGATCCGCAATGTCCAGATGAGAAGGAAGTCCTTCATGTCGACGGATAAAGGACTTGGTTTTGTATGCGAAAATGACGGTAAGATACTAAACCTCAGATGTGAAAATTTCATGCTTACGCTGGATGAGACCGTGGATGGTGCGGTAAGCGACGTTAATAATGCGGATAATAAGGTTTTGAGTCTGATTAATAAAGGAACCTTTAACAGAGATTCAAAGATGACCGCATTAGACGGTAAGATTTACGGCAAGGTGCCTGTGGGTGGCCTCGTAGGCCTGAATAAAGGTGTCATAGGTGATGGAAGCGGTGCTTCGGATGAGGCGTCAAACACAGTTAGGATGAGCAATGTCAGTGTCTTAACCGGACATTGGAAAGGCACAGATTATTATCTGTTTCCTGATTTTACCGCTGTAGGCGGAGTTGTGGGAGAGCATGCTTCTTCCGCTTCGGCATACGGTCTGATCTCGACCGAAGGGTATTACGCTGTGGCCGGCTGTAACAGGGTGGGCGGTATCATAGGTGCCGCATATGCGGGTATAGATGCATATCTGATCAATGATGATACGAAGAGTACGGATACGGCTGCGGTGGATTTCAGCAGTGTTGATTCATTTATCATAGGCCGCAATATCGTCGGAGGTGCTGTCGGTTACATGAAGGACGGTTATTTTGCCCAGAATGTATCACAGCCTGTTTACAGCTGTGACGATGCAGGTGTAGTAAGCTTTACGGAAGCCGATACAGACAGATACGGTATATATGTAAATCTTTCATCAGGCTCATACATAAGACAGGCAGGAAAGCCGTCTGACGGAACCGGCGGTGCTGTCGGGAAGATAGAGAATCATACAGCAGGTAAGATACTGAGCATAAAGACCGTCAATGCGGGCTGTATCCTAAATGACGGTGATGCGACTTCGAAATACGTATCGGGAACGGTCGGTTTCCTGAATGGAGGATCTGCTTCACTTATATTCATCAATGCGGGTAATTCCGGAGGTATAGGGACTAAGGACGGCCAAACTGCATACGACGGCAGCACCGCTTTTGACGGCAAGAGTTATGCGGCGGCAGCAGGCATTGCCTATATCAGCGATTTCGGTGATGACAATTCTAAATTTGTCATTAATGTAAATAACAGCGGATTTCTGTACGGTGGAACAAATAAGGCAAATCAGCACGCGGGCGTGGGGCTTGCAGTGGGAGCATTGGATTCTTCCGCTTCACCCATGTTTATTGTAAGAGCGGTCAACAGTGGGCATATCTATGCCGATGACTCTGTAAATAATCAGGCAAATGATCAGTTCTGGAAGACAGGCGGTACAGCAGAATTCGGAGTAGGCGGAGCTATCGGTTTTGCACGTTCTTTAGGAAGTTCTCATATTTATGCAGAGCATTCGGACAATTCAATACTTGAAGCTGGCGGAAATAATGTTGGTGGTGCCGTGGGATGCATCTTAAATGATGCAAAGGGAAGCGGCGTTTCAGATGCATTCACTGTGACATCTGTTCTTAAGTCGGGCACTGTAATTAAAACCAAGGGAATTAATATCGGCGGCTGCATCGGAAATATATGGGGACAGGGAGATTATTGCCTGCTTCGTACCAGAGTGGAAGGCGATGCCATAATAAGAGGTTACAAGAATGTAGGAGGTGTGTCGGGAAGAGGCCAGCAGGGAGCGAGCGCAGAGGGTGCCTATGCATATCTGCAGGGTGTTCCGTCGGCACCGAAGCTTACCCTGAACGCTATCAACAGTAACAATAACAAATACGAGGCTAACAATAATATAAATGCGGGCGGCGTTATCGGCGTTGCCGGCGGACGCGGTACTTATACCACAACAGTGATCGGACCTTCACAGAACGGATCGGATGATCTGGTTTTGGATATGAAGGCACATTCCAATGTGGGCGGACTTGTAGGAACTCTTTATCTTTGTGAACTGGAAGGTGCCACACCGAATTATCATAATTGCGAGACACCGGCATTTTCCATAAGTCTCAGGCCGGAATCCAGTGTGGCTGCAGATCCTAACGGTCAGTATGTCGGCGGCGCGATAGGTGTGGTATGTGACAGCAGGAACAGTTTTGCAAACGGTTATGCGGCAGATCTTATCTCTGATATTACGGTAAATATACCTGCGGGTAGGACAAATACTGACGCTATGATTTCAGGTAAGAATAATCTGGGCGGAGCAGTGGGAGCTGTTTTTGCAAGGGGAATGGGCGGAAGTGTAAATGCAGTTATCGATTCTCCTTATGCCATTAAAGGCACAACCTGGGTGGGTGGCGCAATAGGAACCCTTTCATTATCAGGTTCAGGTGATAACGGAACAGTAAGAGCAGTTATAAATGCTGCAGACTCTGTCAGCGCAAATAATGAAGCAGGCGGATGTATAGGACAGATGGTTGGCCTTGGTATTGCCGGAACTCCTGCGACTCTTAAATCCGTTGAGACTGTTATCGGTGATGAAGCAAGCATCGTTGAATTTTCACCTATTACCGGAAATAACAGTATTGGCGGAAGCATAGGATTGCTCAAGGGGAATGTGAAGCTCGGATCTGCTTCTACGACAGTCAATACAACGGGCAATCTGATAAAGAGCGTGAAAGGCAATCAAAAGTATTTCGGCGGCGTGGTCGGAAGGATGACTGAAGGATGCATCATTGATGATGCGCAGTTAAAAGGCAAGGCGGAGACGGCCAAACTCGTGACCGATGCCGGATATGTCGGCGGTATAGCAGGTGCTGTTGAGGCAGGCTGTACGGTTTCCGATATGCTCGGAGAGGTTCCCGTTGACATTGAGGGCAGCTATGATGTAAGCGGATATGTGGGATATCTTAGTGGCGGTACTCTGGGTTCAAGCGGAAAAACACTTGATATTAAAAATATAAAAACAGTTAAAGCAACAAGTGCCGGAGAAAAGCAGAAATACGGAACCGGTTCGCTTGTGGGTGTTATAGATAACTCCGGAATCGTGAAATGGGATAAGGTCAGTGTTACTTTGGCGGAAGGTTCCAACGTAGAAGGCGGATTTAATACCGGAGGTCTGATAGGTCAGATCCAGACCGGATCTGTGACAAGTAATATGGATACTCATTTCGCCGGCGGTCGTGTAAAGACTCAAAAGGGCGGCATGGGCGGTGTTATCGGAGGCATGTTCGGCGGGGAAGCAACCGGCTGGCTTTCGACATATATTGAGAGTGAGTATTCAACTTCGGATCCGGAATATTCGGCTCTTGCCGGAAGTACCAAAGGAAACGAGTGCAAGGGCGTGGGCGGAGTCATCGGGCAGATGGGCGACCAGAAGACCGATGCAGGAAAAGTTGTAAATATATATGTAAATACCATGGTCCTCAGATTCGAAGAAGACTTTGCATTGCTGTCCGGTACCAGCTCTGTCGGCGGAGTGCTGGGACAGTGCGAAACGATCAACGGCAGGATAGACAATATAACCGTTAAGTCCATGGATGAACAGACGACCTATAATTTTGTGATAAAACCGACGGTTAAGACTGCTTTTGATGTAGGCGGACTTATAGGATATATGCTGAGTCCTCTTCCTGATGATCTGAAGGCTCTTAACATCGATATCACTGTAGAGGCCGATCACTATGTAGGTGGATGGATAGGCGGCTTTGACGGAACGCTGAAGGGTGATTATGACGTCGAAGGTGTTAAATCCGTTACCGGAAGGCTGGGGGTCGGCGGAGTTATAGGAGGCATGGGAGTCTTTAATAACGGCGGTCAGATTGACGGAACGATAAATGTTAATCTGGACGGCGCAACGATCAAGTCAACAAGTGAAGGCGGCGTCGGTGGTGTTATAGGCTTTATGGGGAATCCAGAGAATGTAAAGACGAGCAGCATCGAAAGTAAGATCAACGGGAAGATAAATGTCACTCTTTCTGATACTGAGATAATCGGAGTTTCAAACGCCGGCGGTGTTATAGGACTGATCAAAAACAGGGGCGCTGTGTATGAAGACTGTCAGATCAATGTGGATGTGACAGACGGATCAAAAGTTAGTGTAAATGGCGGAAAGATCGCAGGTGGTATAGTCGGCACGAATGAAGGTATATTCCTGGCAGATGTTGATCTGGATATATCCGATGGTGAAGAATATCAGATATCATCGAGCGGCGGAACTGTGGGTACAGTGATCGGAAAAAACAGCGGTACTTTCGGAAGACTTGATAAAGAAACGATCGAAATACCCAAAGGCGAAGGTAAGGTTATCCTGAAAGATACAAAAGCCAATACCGGTGCCATAGTGGGAGAAAACAGCGGACTTTGCGGATTATTAAAAGAATCTGACGGATCGTATTCGGGAGCGGATGCTGACGAATTGAAATACAGATCCGATGTCGAGCTGAATGGAAAATATGACAAAACGGAAGGACGAGAGGGTTTTGTAGGTTATAACAAAGGCCGGATCAACAGAGTCGTTATGAATGATCCGGAGGATGATGATGACACGGATGGAGATCCGGAGGGTGATCCCGGTAATGATCAGTCTGTTTCCGGGAATCAGGTTTCCGGGAATCAGGTTTCGGGAAATCAGGCTTCGCAGCAGAATACTGATGGAGGTCAGGGAACCGACGGAGGCCAGAGTATGGGCGGAGGTCAGAGTACGGACGGCGGCCAGAGTACCGACGGAGGTCAGAGTACCGACGGAGGTCAGAGTACGGATGGCGGCCAGGGAACAGATGGAGGCCAGAGTACGGACAGTGGTCAGGGAACAGACGGCGGCCAGAGTACAGATGGCGGCCAGGGAACAGATGGAGGCCAGAGCACAGACGGAGGCCAGAGTATAGACGGAGGCCAGAGTACGGACGGCGGTCAGAGTACGGATGGCGGTCAGAGTACGGATGGCGGTCAGAGTACGGATGGCGGTCAGAGTACGGATGGCGGCCAGAGTACGGATGGCGGCCAAAACTCAGGCGGAGGACAGAGCTCAGGCGGAGGCCAGGGAACAGACGGCGGCCAGAGTACCGACGGCGGTCAGAGTTCGGGCAGCGGTCAGAGTACCGACGGCGGCCAGAGTACCGACAGTGGTCAGAGTTCGGGCAGCGGTCAGGGTACAGATGGAGGCCAGAGTACGGACGGAGGTGACAGCTCAGGGGCGTCAGGTAATGATGGAAACTCCGGAGGAAATGATCAGGGCTCAGGCGGAAACAATGATGCAGCTCCGCCGTCCGGTGGTAATGATCCGGATCCCGATGATGATGGGAATCCGTAATGATCTTTGAACCGGAAGGAATTAAAATCAGTTTGGTTTACAGAACGTTGTTAACAAAAAAGTAGTATAATATATATATATGGGTGAGGGAACCGTATTTGAAAGAGAATCTGTTGCGAACAGAGCAGGAAAGTATATTCTCCTGCTGCTTGTTATTATTGTTGTCGTTGGCGGATTTATTACCTGGGCCCGTATCAGCGCAGGCAGCCATAATGCAATGCAGGAAGCAAGGGGCGTAAGGGCCGCTATGAAGCTGGTGAGCATTGAATACTATGGCGGGGACGGTTCTATTTATGATCGCAGTTCCTATGACGGAATGGCAAAAGGTGCTGCGGATATGATACGTACAATGGCATATGCAGACGGTGAGATAGAGCTCAGGGCCTGGGATGAAGTTAACAACGTGCCCATAGCATTTACCTACCGTAAGGATCCGTATGTTATTGAATTCCGGAGGGTGGGAGATCCACAGGATCCGGATGATGTATGGGATGTATACTACGCTTTTCATCTTATGAAATATACTACGGAATTTGAAGCAAAGTAACTGTTAACTGTATAGAGGCTTGCAATCGGGGGAGAACAAATGCCTGAATACAGATACCAAGCGCAGGATAGCAAAGGGGCAAATGTCCGGGGCAAAATGAATGCCGTGGATGAGGCTGACCTGCAGAAAAAACTTCATAATCAGGGAGTGATGCTTCTCGAGGCAAAGCCTTCCAAAAAGAAGATCACTCTGAAACCTCTTAAGAAAAGTGAACTAGCGACATTTTGTACGGAGATGGGGACCATGACTCAGGCGGGCGTTCCGTTAGTACGTTCGCTGGAGATCTTAGCGGAAAATGAGTCAATTACACCGTATGAGAAATCGCTTTATACAGAACTGCGTGACAGAGTGGTGCAGGGTATTGCTCTGTCCACCACAATGGAACGTCTCTATCCTGCATTCCCGCCGTTGCTGATCTATATGTTCAAAGCGGCGGAGTCATCAGGCAACATGGATGTTACGGCTCTTAATCTTGCCGATCAGTATACCAGAGAAAATCAGCTGGAAGAGAATACGAAAAGCGCTCTGGTTTATCCAAAGATCCTCATTGCACTTATCATAGGTGTTGTTCTTGTAATATTCGGTTTTGTCATGCCGAAGTTTCAGGAACTCTTCGATCAGATGCCCAGTCTTCCACTGACTACGCGTCTTCTTATGTGGTTCAGCGATTTTGTGTCGGGGCACTGGCTGGCCATAATAATCAGTATCGCACTCTTCCTCTTCTTTGCAAGGATCCTGTTGCGTATCCCTGCCATAAGGATGGTGGCCGATACGATCAAGACCAAAGCTCCCTTGGTAGGAAAGTTAAATAAGACTATTTATTCTGCAAGGTTTGCAAGAACACTCAGCTCCCTGTATTCGGCGGGTATTCCGGTGGACCGTTGTATCGTCATAGCAAAACAGACCATCGGAAATATGTACGTGGAGAGCCAGTTTGAGAATGTTACCAAGGCTATACAGGCCGGTGAAGCTTTGTCTGATGCGATTGACAAGGTGGACGGCTTTATTAAGAAACTGCCTTCGGTTATCAGAGTGGGAGAAGAGACCGGCATGCTCGACAAGATGCTGGTGTCGATCGCAAATGATCTGGATTTCAAATCCGCACAGGCACTTTCAAGACTAGTGAAGTATATTGAGCCTGTTACCATAGTTATCATGGCTGTGGTAGTCGGCTTTGTAATGATAGGTGTCATTACCCCTATATATCAGTCCTATGCAGCTATCGGTGCGGGCTGAGAACAATAAAGGGCATTGGGAGGAGATATGTCGGTAAGCGTATTTTTATCCAACAGGAGCATACAGGTCGTAATAGGAGATGGCCGGAGCAAAAGAGCGAAGATAGAACGTTTTTTTGAAGATGACGTTCCGGAAGGTACTCTGTTAAACGGTACCGTCATAAATGAAAAGGCGCTGGAAGATACTATCAGAGGGGCCTGGAGCAAGCACGGGATCAAAGAAAGAAATGTCGATCTGGTACTGAACAGCCCTCATCTTATGGCCAGAAGGATAGAGATGCCGTGCCTTTCCGGAAATAAGGCTACGCATTATATCACGAATGAGGCGGATGAAAAAGAAATCGCAAGATTTTCGGATCCTGTGATCGGATGGTATCCCCTTGTTAAAAATAAAAAGACGCAGAATGTTGTGTCCGAGACCGCTGAGAAGGAATTCATCGAAACATATATCAAGATATTCGGTGCGGTAGGCATCAGGCTGAATTCCATTCATAACGGAATAAATCTCGCGGTAAACATGATGCAGACCCAGGTGGGGCGCAGTACCGTGGTCTATATGATCCTTGACGGCATGACACTTACTACCATGCTTTTTACAGGTGGGGCTTATTTCAATAACTTAGGTACACGTGTTTATTCACAGCCCGGGACTATCGAATTCGCAGGCGAGATCAGGAATGCGGTATCTTCTATCAGACAGTTCGCAACAGCACAGCATATAGAGGAACCTATAAGTGATATTTATGTTGCGGGACTTAATGCAGATGAAATGAACTCACTTATAGCAGAGATGCAGGGGTATCCGTTGGCGGATGTCATCAAGCCGATAGTATGTCCACCTAATGTTTCAATGAGGTCCGGACGTGAAAAGTTCGGCTCATTCATTTTCTCTTTTGCGGGACTTTTCGATACCGTGGGCGGTGTCACTCTTCTCGAAGCGCTCAAGAAAAGTTCGGCTAAATACGAATCCAAAAAGAATGTTCTCAAGGTTGTAATACCTTACGTAATTGTTTCACTGCTCTTATTGATCGCGTCGGCCTCCGTACTGGTGTTGATGCTGAAAAAGGCGGCAGATCTCGCAGCACTGCAGATGTATAATGCCGATGAGTCTGTGCTTGAAGATGCAGCAGAATATAATGAGCTGGTTGAAGATGCTGCTTTGTTAGGTCGCGCACAGGGCAGTGCCGATCTTCTTAAGGAGTATATAGATTCATATCCGAAGCCTGATTCGAATGTAAATAAGACCATCAGTCTGGCTGCAAGGGATGAAAACGTAGAAGTTTCTTATGATTCCTACAATGCTTCCACCGGTCTTCTTAATCTTGTTGCTACTGCAGGTACAGTTGAGAAGATCAATAAGTTCATAGCCAATCTGATGGCTCAGGACATTTTTGAGAAGGTGGACTATACGGGCTATACATATAACGAAGAGGATAATACCTGGTCCATTAATGTGACATGTACTCTTGCAGAGGGATAGTATGAAGGAAAGTGCCGAAGAGTAGATACTCTTCTCGGAGGGAGAAAAAATGGAAACTAAGATCACGGAGCGGGACAAAAAACTGCTTTATATTCTGGGATTTATCGTTATAGTATTTATTTTCGGCTGGATCATCATGCGGCCTATGTTCGTTACGATAAAAAAGACGGAAAAATCCATTACGGCTGCGGAAAATCTCAAGCGCCAGAATGAACTCAAGGTTTCCGGAGTACGCAGCGCAGGAACAGTGGTGGAGCGTTTTCGGGCTGATCTTGATGAATCCATGGCAGATTATTACACGCTTATGGACAGCTCAGAGATAGATAAGCTGATCACGTCATACGTTCTGGGAAAGGGGCTTTATGCCAAGGATCTTGTGATCTCCATGCCGAAGCACACGGTTGATGAGCTGCCTTACGCATATTCGGAAGCGGCGATTAAGGCAGCAAGACTTCAGGCAATAGCGGATAACGGATCGTCTTATGATGATTCCGTGAGTGCGGATACGGCTATGGGAGAGGTTTTTGAATATTCGGAGTCTCCTCTGGAGGCATATACGGATGCCAAGAAGGATGTTTCGAGTACACGTTCGGCAGGAGTATATTGCGCCGATATCAAGATAGTAATGACAGGTGATCCGGATAAAGAACAGGCACTTCTTGATGAGGTTATGTACATGCCGTCGGTAAGACTTACCGGATTTGCATGGGACGATATGGCTCCGGTTGCCGTGACTGATGAGGAAGGTGTGACGGAGATCGTTGAAACTAACGACAAACAGCTTACGGTAATGCTGAATCTGTATATGTATGACAGCGGATCTGCAGGCATGGCACCGCTTGATGATGATGACTGAGTCCTAATTTTAAGAATATCGTACGGGGGAGTGATCAATGGATAATAAAGCGATAAAGGAAATACGATTAGGCGACCTGATGGTCAGTGCCGGTTATATAACCGATGATCAGTTGGGCGAGGCACTCGCACTGCAGAAGCAGGACAGGTCAAAGCGTATAGGACAGATCCTTATAGAGCAGGGCTATGTATCGGAAAGGCAGATGCTTACAGCTCTTGCCGATCGTCTGCAGACCAGTCTTATCGATATATCCACTTATCCTGTAGATGAGGATGCGGTAAATACCATACCGGTGCAGATGGCTCAGCACTATCTCATGTTGCCCGTGGCTATTCACGACGGCGTGCTGACAGTGGCACTTAACGATCCGCTTAATCTGTATGCGCTTGAAGATATCAGACAGACCAGCGGTATGAACGTTAATACGCTACTTGCTGAGGCTGAACCTCTTAAAAATGCCATCACTTATCATTATGCGGCAGTAAAGACCAGACGTGCTGCAGCAAATGCCAGTGAGAATGCAACCACCAGTGATACACAGGAAGTAATCATAGATGCAGGCGTGAGTGCTGATGATGCTCCTATCATAAATCTGGTCAATTCACTTCTTGATAAGGCGTATCAGGACGGAGCGTCCGATGTACATATCGAACCTTTTGAAAAGGAGATCCTTGTGCGCCTGCGTACCGACGGTGTACTGCTCAATTACATGACTCTCAATAAAAACGTACAGGGTGCGCTTGTTGCCCGTATCAAGATCATGGGAGAGCTTGATATCGCAGAACGCCGTGTTCCCCAGGACGGACATTTCCGTATCAGGATCAGAGAACAGATAGTCAATGTCCGTGTCAGCGTGATCCCCACCGTATTCGGTGAAAAGGTGGTAATGCGAATACTTGCATCCAATTCCGAGATAGACAGGAGCGAGACCTTCGGTATGTCTCCCGAAAACTATCAGAAGTTTTCCAAGATGTTAAAGTCTCCCAACGGACTTATCTATATTACGGGACCTACGGGATCAGGTAAGACCACGACTCTTTACATGGCACTGGGATCGCTTTCCACGAAACCTGTAAATATCTCCACTATCGAAGATCCTGTGGAAAAAAATCTGCCTCATTTAAATCAGATGCAGGTTCATCCCATGGCGGGACTTACATTTGAGGTTGGACTCAGGGCACTGCTCAGACAGGACCCGGATGTCATCATGGTGGGTGAGACCAGAGACCCGGAAACAGCAAGCATATCATTACGAGCTGCTATAACAGGTCACCTGGTACTTTCAACGCTTCATACAAATGATGCGACATCTACCATAATCAGACTTATTGATATGGGCGCAGAACCTTATCTTTTATCTTCTGCACTTGTAGGTGCTGTGGCACAGCGTCTTATGAGGAAAGTATGTCCCTACTGCAGTCAGGTAACAGGACTGGATGAGTCGGAGATCGCTTTCATAGGAAAGGATATTCCTACGGCCAGAAGAGCCTGCGGATGCGCGAAATGCCACAATACAGGATACTCGGGACGAATCGCGGTTCATGAAGTGCTGGTTGCAGACAAAACCGTGAGAAATATGATCACTTCAGGTGCGACTGCAAATGAGATAACCAATTACGCCATCGAGTACCAGGGAATGGAAACCATTAAGCAGGCCGGAATGAGACTGGTGGAAGAGGGGATCACCACCATGGAAGAACTGCAGAGGATCGCATATAACGACTGATAAAATGGTATTAAAAAAAATACTGTTTTTATATAAAAAATTTGCATAAAGGGTTTGAAATCGGTATGTTCTGTCCGATATAATAGTCATAGAGAGAGCAAAAAGCTCAATCCAAAAAAGAATAAAAAACTGCTCAAGGGGGTAATAAAAATGACTAAGACAAAGAAAATCTTATCTAAAAACAAAGGTTTCACACTGGTTGAGCTGATCGTAGTACTGGTTATCCTTGCTATCCTTGCTGCAATACTTGTACCTACACTGTTAGGTTATATCGACAAGGCTCGTTCCGAGAAGGATTTCGCTACTGCTCAGGCTGTACGTGTGGCTACACAGGCGCAGATCGATGAGCTTTACGGCAAGGGCGATGATAAAGTTGAAAAAAGCGATATCAACAAAAATGATGTTAAGAAAGAAATCTTCAAGCTGGTTGGCGCTGTCAGCGACAATAAGATCGACGGACAGGAATTGGATATTAAAGATATAAAGATAACCAATAATCAGATTGATAGCATAATCGTGCAGATTGGTAGCAAGTATTACAAGTATACTTCCAGCAGTAACACCTGGGAGGCAACATCAAGCACTACACTTTAATATTTAAATATCGATCCTGTGAGGATTAAAAAAACTGCCGTACTTTTAAGTGCGGCAGTTTTTTATATCTCTGGGTTTATTCTTCAGTTAGCTGCGTTAGCTGCTTTTGCGGCCTGTGAAATGGCTGAACGCTTACGCTTTAAGGAATCAAGGATCTTCTTACGTATTCTTAAGTTCTCAGGTGTTACCTCAAGAAGTTCGTCTGTTCCGATGAAATCCAGAGCCTGCTCGAGAGAGAGGATCCTGGGCGGTGTGAGCTTCAGTGCTTCATCCGCACCTGATGAACGAGTATTTGTAAGCTGTTTCTTCTTGCAGACATTTACTTCGATGTCTTCAAGCTTGGGATTGGCACCGATTATCATTCCGGAGTAAACTTTTTCGCCCGGTCCGATAAAGAGCTGACCTCTGCTTTGAGCATTGAAGAGTCCGTAAGTTACAGCTTCACCTGTCTCGAAGGAGATAAGTGAGCCCTGAGGACGGTAGGATATCTCACCCTTGAAAGGCTCATATCCGTTAAATATCGTATTGATGATACCGTTACCCTTGGTATCTGTCATGAACTCACCTCTGTAACCGATGAGACCTCTGGAAGGGATGGAGAACTCGAGACGTGTATATCCGTCATTTCTGGTTCCCATATTTAAGAGCTCGCCCTTACGTGAGCTTAATTTCTCAATAACAGCACCTGAGAATTCTTCGGGAACATCGATATAAGCAAGTTCCATAGGCTCAAGACGCTTGCCGTTCTCGTCGGTGTGATAGAGTACCTCGGCCTTGCTGACTGCGAATTCATATCCTTCACGGCGCATGGTCTCGATAAGGACGGAGAGATGAAGCTCACCACGTCCGGAAACCTTGAATGCATCGGTGGTTTCTGTCTCCTCGACACGGAGTGATACGTCTGTATTAAGCTCCTTGAAGAGTCTCTCGCGGAGATGACGGCTGGTTACGAACTTTCCTTCCTGACCTGCAAAAGGTGAGTCATTTACCCAGAATGTCATGGCGATGGTAGGCTCTGAGATCTTCTGGAAAGGAATTGCTTCCACATGCTCGGGAGAGCAGATTGTATCACCGATATGGAGATCCGCGATACCGGATACGGCAACGATGGAGCCGATGCCTGCTTCTTGTACTTCTACCTTGCTTAATCCTTCATATTCATAAAGCTTGCTTATCTTAACCTTCTTAACTTTGTCGGGATCGTGGTGGTTAACGATGACAACTTCCTGATTTACCCTGGCAACGCCGTTATCAACCTTACCTACGCCGATACGTCCCACATATTCGTTATAGTCGATAGTGGAGATAAGGATCTGTGTTCCTGCTTCGGGATCGCCCTCGGGAGCAGGGATATAATCAACGATGGTCTTGAATATAGGCTCAAGATCTGTACCGGTCTGATCGGGATCGAGTGAAGCCACACCTGCCTTAGCGGATGCAAATACGAAAGGACAGTCAAGCTGTGAATCATCGGCATCAAGGTCGATAAGAAGTTCAAGTACTTCATCAACAACTTCCTTGGGTCTTGCACCGGGTCTGTCTACCTTGTTGATACATACGATAACAGGGAGCTTTAAGTCCATTGCCTTTCCAAGTACGAAACGTGTCTGGGGCATGGGACCTTCGAAAGCGTCTACTACAAGGATAACGCCGTTAACCATCTTAAGAACACGCTCAACCTCACCGCCGAAGTCCGCATGTCCCGGAGTGTCGATGATGTTGATCTTGGTATCCTTATAATGGATAGCCGTATTCTTTGAAAGAATGGTGATTCCTCTTTCACGCTCTATATCGCCGGAATCCATGACACGTTCAGCGACAACCTGGTTTTCACGGAATACACCGCTTTGCTTCAACAGGCCGTCCACGAGAGTGGTCTTACCGTGGTCGACATGCGCTATGATCGCTACGTTGCGGACGTCTTCTCTTTTCTGTTTCATAGATTCCTCCTGATCGATGGATATATAAACGTATTTCTTCTAATAAATGCAACCGATATAAAATAGCACAAAGAAGAACGCATTTCAATGTACATATTGCCAAAATGATGTTTTGCTTGCTTTTTTATACGAGAAAGTATATCATTTCCGTGTCAGTATCACTGATACCGGACATCAGTTCCGGAACGCAGCCGCATCCTGCGGTGTTGCGAGATCCACTAATTTATTTTTCAATAGCTTCCCTTGTGCCACTGTAGGCTCCGGACAGCGGAATTGTTCGTCGGTCGTTCTTCCGAAAATCCCGTAGATGACTAATGATTCCGAAAACGTTCGCATGCTCCGTCCATAGAGCAGTGCTCACTCATCCGGCCATCCGTGGCCGGACGTTTCTGTTTTGTTCGATGATTTTCGGGAACTTTTCCCGACTCACAATACGCTGTCCGGCGCCTACAGTGGCACAAGGGAAGCACAAAGAAAAAGATCAAAGAGAAAGATTAAAGAAAAATATCAGGGATCGTCCTGATAAGGAAAGGAGAGTATGAACTAACTATGGTTACACAGATCACATCCGGTTGTATTTTCGGCGTGGAATGCAGGATGGTCAGAGTGGAGATAGATGTCTCCAACGGGCTTCCGATGTTTGAGATGGTGGGACGACTGTCGGGAGAAGTGAAGGAGGCTGCGAAGAGGGTAAGAGTGGCACTCAAAAATGAGGATATCACGATACCGCCCCAGAGGATAACGGTTAATCTGGCACCGGCTGATGTGCCGAAGGAAGGAACGGGATTTGATCTTCCGATTGCGCTGGGGCTAATGGAGGCACTGGGGCTGATACCGCAGTCGGGATGCACTGATACATTTGTCGCAGGGGAGCTTGCTTTAGACGGAAAGGTAAGCAGGATAAACGGTGTATTACCTATGGTCATTGAGGCCCGAAAAATGGGGATGAAGAGGTGCATCATTCCTTACGATAATATGAATGAGGCAAATGTTGTGGATGGCATCAGCATCATAGGCGTAAAGACGCTGGGGGAAGTGATGAAGATGCTGCAGGACCCCAACGGTATAGAGAGATATTCGAATTGTGAAAAGAGGGATAGTCGATCATCGCCCGGTAAAGAAAGTGATGCGGAAGGCTACGGAGACTTTTCAGAGATCAGAGGACAGGACACTTTAAAAAGAGCGATGACCATAGCGGCAGCAGGCTTCCACAATCTGCTGATGATAGGGCCGCCCGGCGCAGGCAAGACTATGGCAGTAAAGAGACTTCCCGGTATCCTGCCACCCATGAGCAGGGAAGAGTGTCTCGAAGTATCCAGGATATACAGTGCGGCAGGACTATTGGATAACGATCATCCGTTGGTTGATAAGAGGCCCTTTATCGCACCTCATCATACAGCATCTTTTATCTCTCTTGCCGGAGGCGGCAGGAATCTTACACCCGGGCTCATAAGCAAAGCTGATAAGGGTGTTCTCTTTCTCGATGAAGCAGTTCATTTTTCTTCACAGGCACTGGAAGTATTAAGACAACCACTTGAGGATAAGAAAATACGCATAGACAGGGCTGCGGGAAGTATGGATTTCCCGGCGGACTTTATGCTGGTGGCAGCCATCAATCCCTGCCCCTGCGGGAATTTTCCGGATCCCAATCTTTGCAGATGTACAGAGGATCAGGTGAAAAAATATCTTTCCAGATTTTCGGGACCGCTTCTTGACCGTATAGATATATGTGTTGAGATGAGCAGACTGAAGGTCAGCGAGATAGTAGGGAGTGATGGGGGAGATGCAGTGGAAGCCTGCAACACATCGGCGCAGTACACCAGCGAAAAGATGCGTGAAGTAGTCATGAGAGCCAGAGCTGTTCAGGAGGAACGCTTTGGCAAGACGGGGATAGATTTCAATGCACAGATGAAACCGACGGATCTGGACAGATACATATCTCTTGGAGAAAAGGAGAGGAAGTTTATGGAAAAAGCTTACGAGAAGATGCACTTAAGCATCAGGTCTTATCATAAGATCCTGCGAGTGGCCAGAACTATAGCCGATATTGACGGTGATGAGGAAGTAAGAGCAAAGCATCTGCAGGAAGCTCTTTGCTACAGGAGCATCGAAGAGAGGTACTGGAAGAGATGAATTCATTAGAGCTGAATAAGGAAGATATGGATAGAGAAAAACTGTATAAGCAGTGGTTTGCGCTTTTGGCTGTTGCTATTCCCGCTAAAAGGATGCGCATGCTCATAGAGGATTTCGGACATGCAAAGACGATATTTGATTGCAGTGAAGGTGCGATCTGTAACTGCAGATACCTGGATGAGAATAATATCGCAGAGATCTTAAATGCCAGAAAGCGTGGATTGCCTGTAAATCAGGCGGGAAGGTGGGAGGCGGATAATATATGTTTTGTATCGATTGAAGATGAAGCATATCCTGTGAGACTCAAAAATCTTGAAGACAGACCCTATGCGCTGTGGTATAAGGGTAAACTTCCCGATGAAGGAACTCCCACAGTGGGAATCATAGGTGCGAGAAACTGTAGCGATTACGGCAGACGGTCAGCGGCTTATTTTGGGAAAGAACTTGCGAAGGCAGGAGTAAGTGTCATAAGCGGAATGGCTGTGGGAATAGACGGACTGTCACAGGGGGCATGCCTTAAGGAAGGGGGAAAAAGCTACGGACTGTTGGGGAGTGGTCCGGATGTTATATATCCCTCTGCAAATGAAGGGTTATACCGTTCACTGCTACAAAGCGGAGGCGTCATAAGTGAATTCATACCGGGAACGCCTGCTGTTGCGAAGCATTTTCCCATGCGCAACAGACTGATATCCGCTTTCTCCGATGTGCTTCTTGTGATAGAAGCCAGAGAAAGATCGGGAACTTTTATCACTGTTGGATATGCTCTCGAGCAGGGGAAAGATGTCTATGCTCTTCCGGGGAGGATCGATGATGCGTTGAGTGCGGGCTGCAACAGGCTGATAAGGGATGGAGCGGGGATAGCAGCATGCGCTGACGATATACTTTTCGAACTGGAGGGGCGGATGCAGGCCCATCGTGAGATCATAAAGAGTGACGGATTGTCCATGAGTGAGCGGATCAGACAGGAGAAGAAAAAGAATAAGAGGGAGAAAGAAAACGACAATATCATTCATGACAAAGATCCGTTAAATAATATGATATTCCGCATACTCAGGGATCATGAGCGTGATCCGGAGGAGATGATGGTATTTATCAGGGATAATGAAAAAGCACCGGATGATCTGACTCTTCCGTTACTTATGGGCAGGCTTATGGAACTGGAGCTGGAAGACAGAGTATGCTGCCGCGGTGGAATGTATTATCTCCCGGATGTATAAGATCCCATATGTGACTATAACAATATCATGTAAAAATCCTAGCGTAAAAATCCTAGTGGAACTATTGCGCATAAATAAATAGACACAAATGACACTTTCTGCTATAATCTACTTATCAAATAGACGGAAATGGCGCGTTGATATGAATAAACAAAAAGATTATCAGGAATATATAAAAGAATTAGGGCAAAAGATAAAGCTATACAGGATTATGAAAGAAATGTCTCAGCAGGACCTGGCGGATAAAACAGGGGTTTCTAAGAGAAGTATATCCAGGTTAGAACAAGGCGAATCTGTGCAGTTAGATAACTTGTTCAAAATCCTCCTGGCATTAGATCTTGGAGAGAACATTGATTTATTGGTTCCGGATCAGACTAAAAGACCCAGCTATTACTTGGAAAAGTCAGAAAGTAAGAATAAGCGAGTTCGCAAAAAGACAAAGAAGAACGGGTTTAAGTGGGGAGATGAATAATGAATGATACAGCTGAAGTATATTTATGGGGAACCAGAATAGGTATTATTCATCAAGATAATACAAAGTCTTATGCATCCTTTGAGTATGACAGGGATTTTTTGAATAGTGGAATTGAAGTAGCGCCTCTTCGTATGCCACTCAGTAGTAATATATATGAATTTCCCGGCTTGATAGGAGATCCTTTTTATGGAATGCCGGGATTGGTAGCGGATTCCTTGCCTGACAGATTTGGTAACACAGTTATAGAGCAGTGGCTTATGTCTCTTGGAAAATCGTTATCTGATTTCTCTGCGATTGATAGACTTTGTTACACCGGAAAGCGCGGAATGGGCGCTCTGGAATATGTACCTGCAAGCACGATATTAAGGATATAGATGAAAATATCAATGTAAGCGAGATGGTGAAATTTGCATCAGATATATTGACTAACCGGGAAGGGCTATCCATTAAACAGATAAAGTAAGAGGTATTAATCGTATTCCACCGAAAATAAGTTGATCAGGTAATTAGTCAATTGAAAAATCAGCGCTATTGTGATAAAGTAGGACAGTAATAGGGCAAAGGGACGTACCTGTTACGGGTACGTCTTTTTATGCGCGAACAGATGCTTTGAAGTAAGCGCAGATGATTTCGGTATCAGATAAGGAGGAGTGCACGATGGTAAAGGCTGTCGTAGGTGCTAACTGGGGTGACGAAGGCAAGGGTAAGATAACGGATATGCTCGCACAGGATGCGGACGTAGTCGTAAGGTTTCAGGGTGGAGCCAATGCCGGTCATACGATAAAGAACAAGTATGGTAAATTCGCACTGCATACACTTCCCAGCGGTGTTTTTTCGGAGAATACCGTCAATGTTATAGGAAGCGGCGTTGCTCTCAACGTTCCGAGATTATTTGAGGAGATAAAGGATATCACTTCCAAGGGCGTTCCCATGCCCAAGATCATGATCTCCGACAGATGTCAGGTGGTTATGCCTTATCATATCCTTTTCGATCAGTACGAAGAGGAGAGACTTGCGGGAGCGGCTTTCGGATCCACAAAGTCAGGTATCGCACCTTTCTATTCGGATAAATTCGCCAAGATCGGTTTCCAGGTTAATGAGCTTTTTGATGATGAGCTTATTAAGGGCAAGCTTGACAGAGTGCTTGTTCAGAAGAATGTCCTTCTCGAGCACCTGTATCACAAGCCTCTTATTTCCGAAGAGGAGATAATAAAGACTCTTGCCGAGTACAGAGATATGGTGGCTCCTTATGTTGCCGATACATCATCATTTCTTGAGCAGGCACTCCGTGACGGCAAGACAGTTCTTATGGAAGGTCAGTTGGGAACTCTTAAGGATGCGGATCACGGTATCTATCCTATGGTAACATCTTCAAATACGATCGCTGCTTATTCGGCAGTAAGTGCGGGCATCCCGCCTTATGAGATCGGACAGATCATAACGGTATGCAAGGCTTATTCATCGGCTGTCGGCGGCGGCGCATTTGTTTCCGAGATATTCGGAGATGAGGCTGACGAGCTTCGTAACAGAGGCGGTGACGGCGGTGAGTACGGTGCAACAACCGGAAGACCCAGAAGAGTGGGCTGGTTTGACTGTGTTGCTTCCAAGTACGGATGCAGGATACAGGGAACAACCGATGTTGCTTTCACGGTTCTGGATGTACTCGGATACCTCGACGAGATCCCCGTATGTGTTGCATACGAGATCGACGGCAAGGAGACCACAGACTTCCCTGTAACAAGACTGCTTGAGAAGGCTAAGCCCGTGCTCAAGACTCTGCCCGGATGGAAGAGCGATATCCGCGGTATCACGAAGTATGAGGATCTCCCGGAGAATTGCAGAAAATACATCGAATTTGCCGAGGAGCAGATAGGATATCCCATCACAATGATCTCGAACGGTCCTGCGCGTGAGGATATCATCATGAGAAAGAGCCCGCTTAAGAAGTGAGCTGAGCAGATATGGTTAGACTACGGGCGGACGTTTTTTAGTCCGCCTGTTTTGCAATTTTGATTGGAACAGTAATGAGTATACTTGACGGTTTAAATGACAGACAACGTGAAGCGGCAGGACATATTGACGGGCCGCTTCTTATTATTGCCGGCGCCGGTTCCGGCAAGACCAGGGTACTTACCCATCGTGTTGCATATCTTATAAAGGAGTGCAATGTCGATCCCTATAATATCATGGCCATTACCTTTACAAATAAGGCTGCCGGAGAAATGAGAGAGCGTGTGGACAAGATCGTAGGCTCCGGCTGTGAGGCTGTATGGGTCATGACGTTCCATGCGACCTGCGTGCGTATCTTAAGACGCCATATCCACGAGATAGGTTATGATAACAATTTCACGATCTATGATACGGATGATACCAAAGCGGCAATGCGAGAGGTGTATAAGAAACTGCAGTTCGATCCGAAGCAGTTGAGAGAGGCTACCGTTCTCAGAGAGATCTCCAATGCAAAGAATGAGCTTATCGGTCCCGACAGATTTATGAGTGAGAATGCCGGTGATTATCGCATGGCTCAGATCGCCAAGGCTTATGACCTTTATCAGGATATACTCAGGAATAATAATGCTTTGGACTTTGATGACCTGATCAGACTTACTGTATCGCTTTTCGAGCACTGCCCCGAGATCCTTGAGAATTATCAAAACAGATTCCGTTATATCATGGTGGATGAGTATCAGGATACCAATAATGCACAGTTCGAATTGATAAAGCTTCTGGCCGCCAAGCACAGGAATCTTTGCGTGGTCGGTGATGATGATCAGTCGATCTATAAATTCCGCGGAGCTAATATCAAGAATATTCTTAATTTCGAGAGTAACTTTTCCGGAGCAAAGGTAATAAAGCTTGAGCAGAATTACCGCAGTACCCAGAATATCCTTAATGCGGCCAACTCGGTCATAGCCCACAATTACGGGAGAAAGCCCAAGAAGCTCTGGACAGACAGAGATGGCGGAGATCCTGTTTACTTCCGTGTATATGGAAACGGAAGGGAAGAAGCAAGAAATGTTGCAGAGCAGATAATAAGGCTTAAGAGAAGAGGAATAGCCGATTTCGGAGATTGCGCGATCCTGTACAGGACCAATGCACAGTCCAGAGAGTTTGAAGAACAGCTTGTCAGAGAGGGCGTTCCGTATTTCATCATCGGAAGCGTTAACTTCTATTCCAGACGTGAGATCAAGGATCTTCTGTCCTATCTGAAGACTATAGAGAATGCACAGGACGATCTGGCTGTTACCAGGATAATCAATGTCCCCAAGAGGGGGATCGGACAGACTACTATCCAGAAAGTCATGGATTTTGCCGATGGCAACAATATGTGTTTTTACGATGCCTGCACGATGGCTGATCAGGTGCCGGGGCTGGGAAAGGCTGCGGCCAAGATAGAGAAGTTCACATCGTTTATCTCAAATATGAGAGATGTGCTGGCCCAGGCAGGTATGACGGCTGCACTTAAAGAGATCATAGACGAGACCGGATTTATCGAGGAGATAAAGAAGGCGGATGAAGATGATGCGGAAGACCGTATCGGCAACATAGAAGAACTTATCTCCACTGTCAGACAGTACGAAGATACTCATCCGGAAGCAACACTTGCGGACTTCCTTGAGGAGGCTGCTCTTGTTTCGGATCTGGACAGCGCTGACGAGGAAACATCAAGAGTACTCCTCATGACCATACACAGCGCTAAGGGACTGGAGTTCCCACACGTGTTCTTATGCGGTATGGAGGATGGGATATTCCCCGGCTTCATGTCCATAAACAGCGGTAATGAAGAGGATATCGAGGAAGAGCGCAGACTTGCATATGTTGCCATTACCCGCGCAAAGGATGTACTCAATATATCCGCAGCCAAGTCCAGGATGGTAAGAGGCGAGACCCAGTACCTGCCGGTGAGCAGATTCATCAAGGAGATACCTGAGAATCTGATGGAGACAGACAGTGATGAGGGATCCTTTTCTTTTGGCGGTGGATCGTCATATGGAGGATCAGCTTCCTATAACAGATCATCATATCGTGAATCATCCTATGGAAATTCTTACAGAACACGTGATGATTCAGGCTTTGGGAACCGGGTTCCCGACAGCAGTAAGGTGGCTGAGAATAAGTTATTAAAGAAAAATGCTGCGGCATTTCTCGGTGTTAAGTCTAAGACGGAGTCTCAGACGGCGTCATCTCCTCAGACGAGTGCTGCGGGGGCTTTTACAAGAGGAGCGGATATTTCATTCGGAGCGCCTGACTATGGCCCCGGGGACAGAGTAAGACATGTTAAATTCGGTGACGGGACCGTGAAAGCAGTAGATAAAGGTCCCAGAGATTATCAGGTTACAGTTGAGTTTGACGGAGTAGGACAGAAGATAATGTATGCCGCTTTCGCGAAGCTCATTAAAATATGATAAACATTATTTATGCAGGAGGGAATGATAATGCAAAATGTTATGAACATCTCTGATGTGGACATGAAATGGTCCCAGAGCGCATTGGCTGATCTTGATTCTTTTTTCTCGTCAAGAGTGATCGGACAGAAGAATCTTGAAAGAGCTCTTGTAGCAGCCTTGCTGGGAGACGGACATGTACTCATCGAATCGGTGCCCGGACTTGCCAAGACAACAGCGGCAAGAGCGGTAGCGGATGCTGTCAACGGACAGTTTTCAAGAATTCAGTGTACGCCGGATCTTCTTCCGAGCGATATCATGGGAACACAGATCTACAGACAGGACAGCGGTAATTTCGAGACCGTTCTCGGCCCCGTTTTTGCCAACTTTGTCCTGTTAGATGAGATCAACAGATCAAGTGCGAAGACCCAGAGTGCCATGCTCGAAGCCATGGCTGAGAGACAGGTTACCATCGGCGGAACTTCATATCCCATGCCCGAAGATATATTTATAGTTATAGCAACTCAGAATCCCATCGAGCAGGAAGGAACATATCCTTTATCCGAGGCTCAGTCCGATCGTTTCATGATAAAGGAGACACTTTTCTATCCCGCACCGGGCGAGGATCTTGAAATCTTAAATCTCTTTGAAAACAGAAGCAGGAAAAAGAATGAAAAGGTTTCTCCCGTGCTTGAAGTTAATGATGTGGTGAGACTGCAGCAGATCACAGAGGACGTATATTGCGATGACTCTGTGAAGCAGTATATCTCTTCCATTGTTACGGCTACGAGAAATGCAGACAATGTTCTGCCCAATGAACTTAAGGGATATGTTAAGCTTGGTGCCAGCCCCAGAGCAATGATCGCTTTCCTTAAGATGGGTAAAGCGGGGGCGCTTATGCAGGGTAGAGGATATGTTATCCCCGATGACATCAAGAATGCGGCATTCTCCGTACTGCGTCACCGTATCGCACTCAGATATACAGCGGCTGCCGACGGAGTGACATCCGATATCATCATCAATAACCTGTTGAATGTGATACCTACTCCGTAATGAGGTAAAGCCATGCCCCAGAAAAATAAAAAAGCCTCACGTATCAGGCCGGATTATGAGTCTCTTAACGGTCTGAGCTCGAGGATTAGATTTAAACAATACAGTCGTTCCGTTTCAGTAGCCGACGGAGCTTTTCCTTCTGTATTCAGAGGGCAGAGCATGGAATTCGAGGACCTGAGACCTTATATTCCCGGAGACAATCTGCGTGATATGGACTGGAAGGCATCTTCCAGATCCGGTATTCCCATGGTGAGAAACTATGTTGCGGATAAGCGCAAACAGATAATCTTCATGGCGGACACAGGCAAGACCATGCGCGGGATAATGCCGGACGGAACCGACAAGAGAGAATGCGGGATCCTTACAATAGCTTCCGCAGCTTATCTTGCGGGAAGGAGCGGCGCGGATTATTCCATACTTTGCGGCAAAGACTGGAGAAGCAGGATCAAGAGATTCGGAAACGGTCCGGCATTCCTTGAAGAAGGATTGTCTGCACTTCAGGATGAAGTGTTCGGAAAGGAAGTTTACGATCTGGAAAAGCGTCTGGACGGTATACTTGATGCGCCGCTTAAAGGTGTGTCCATCTGTCTGGTGACGGATATGAAGGGACTGTTAGAGATCCCGGAGAGGATACTAAGGACTGCAGCCACAGAGCGTGAGTTCTATGTATTCGAGGTCTCAGACGGAAGCTTTGACAGAAGGAATTATTATGATGTTCTTACTGACAGGATGATCCCTGAGTTCATAAGCAGGAGCAAGGGCCTGTCAGCCGAAATATGGAAGAAGCAAATGGAGTATCAGGCTCAGGTGCGCAGCAAACTCAGAAGATGCGGCGTATTCTATGCTTATCTTGATGATAAGAAAGAAATACCTGAAACAGTTACAGGTGTACTTAACGGGGAGATAGCGGACTGATGAAATATTCTGTTATGTTACAGCCTGCCGCTTGGGACAGACTGTTCTGGTTTTTAATAGTACTTTTCATCCTTGCTGCAGGGATCTTTTTTCTGTCCATTCTCATAAGCCTTATTCTTAAGATACATGCCATGCGTGTTGCCAGGATGAAGGAACTCAAGAAAAAGGTTGGCATGAAGAAAGGGCCGGAAGCCATCGAAGCATTAAGGCAGAAGGCATTTGCAAAACTTAAATTTATCGAGAGTGAACAGATGCAGGGAAGGATGAAGCCGCGTGAGGTATGTATTGGTATCAGCGCGGTAGTGAGAGAATTCCTGTCAAAAGCAGGCGGACTGAATGCCGATTGTCAGACTCTTTCCGAGATAAGACAGTGGAACAGACCTGAAGTTGCGGAATTCGTAGAGGGTATCTACGGTGCGGAGTTCTCACCGTTATCGGTTAATGATACCGCAAAATACTTCAAAGATGCAGGAAGGCTGGTGATGATATGGAAATAAGTTTAAGAAATCCGTCATCGGCATGGGCTACTGCAGCGGTGGTTATCCTGGCAGCAGTGAGTATCCTTGTATTTCGGATAATCCGAATGAGGAAGAGCATAAAGGATAAGGACAAGAAACACTTCAGAGGTTATTCAACCATGTGGATAGCTTCGGAGCTGCCTAAGTACAAGAGGAGACTGGCATTATATATCCTGCTTAAGATAATGGGATTTGTGGGACTTGCCACCAGTCTTTTAAGCTCGGCATATCTGATCGGACGCCCGAGCTTTAACAAGAAGATAGATGCGGGAGTGAAGAGAAGAGATATATATCTTTGTCTCGATGTTTCCTATTCCCTTTATGAGCTCAATGCCGATTTTGTTGAGAATCTCGAGGACGTGGTCAGAGGACTTGAAGGTGACAGAGTAGGTATCTCAATATTCAATACGTCTACCGTGGAATATATGCCCCTTACTACGGACATGGATTTCACTATCGATAAGCTTGAAGAACTTAAGGAATATTTTGTTCTTCAAAAGAAATATATGAAGATGCGTGATGATAATGATTTCAATGGCATGACCGGAGAACAGTTCAGCGCATTTCTGGATTCCATGACTGAAGACGAATATAACGAATTCATGGATATGCTTGATAAGCTGGATGTTATAGACAGACCCGTAACTCTTGACAATGAGATTAAGGGAAGTTCGCTTATCGGTGAAGGCCTTGCCAGCTGTCTCTTTAACTTTCCTTCACTCGAAGATTCGGAAAGAACAAGAGTAATAATCATGGTCAGTGATAATGCGCAGTCCGAGAATGCACCGCCTACCATAGAATTGGCAGAGGCTGCGGATATGTGTAAGGATAAGGACGTTGCGGTATTCGGGATCTTTCCGCCCAAGGACGCTCTTCGTGAGCTGGAAGCAGGGCAGAACTTTGATAACTTAAGTACCGATATGAGGCAGAATATCAGAAAGACCGGTGGTGAATTCTATGTTGTCGGTTCTGATTTTGATACGGAAGATGTTATCAAACAGATCCAGTCACATGAAGCAATGCAGGTGGATGAGGTGACAGTTAACAGACTTGCTGATGATCCTAATCTCGCCATTATGCTTTGCATACTGGGACTGATTTTATTCGTAATAGCAAAGGGGGCGGGTGCCTGATGAAATTTCAACCGGTTGTACCAGTTGCGGTTTTAGCTATCCTGCTGGTTATACTATTTATATTTTTACTGATCGGAGCATTGAGAAATCACGGTACGGTGATCTACAAGACCATCACTATCGTGATGTCGGCTCTGCTTTGTCTGTCGGTGGTACCTATTGCAGCACGTCCGATGATCAGGAACAAGGATATCCGGTATTCCAGACCGAATCTGGATGTACTGTTCGTATTGGATGCTACCATGAGCATGTGGGCCGAGGACTATCATAAAGACACCAGGATGAATGGTGCGATAGAGACTATCGAATACATAATGGATGAGATGGAAGGCAGTTCCTTCGCCCTTGTCACCTTCGGAGACAAGAGTGAAGTGAGGATGCCAATAACTCAGGATTCACAGTCGATTGACGATGCAATAAAGGCGATACACATTCCCAACAGATGGATCGCCCGAGGAACATCTCTTAATTCGCCCTTTGACAATATGGAATACATGCTCAGTCATATGGGGAAGGAAGAAGGCCACGAGCGTATCGTGTTTATCTTAAGCGACGGTGAGATCACTGTCGACGAGGAGATGACCGACTTTTCCGATATGGCTTCCATGATCGACGGCGGAGCAGTGCTAGGATTCGGGACAAAGGAAGGCGCTGTGATAAAGGATGAATACGGAAATAACCTCTACGATTATACGACAATGAGTGATGCCGTAACCTGTCTGGATATGGATTCATTAAAAGATGTCGCAGGTGATCTTGAGCTTGAATGCATCCATGTTAAGGACAAGAAGGATGTATCGGAAGTGATCGAGAAAGCAATAGTCAATGCTGAGGAAGTCCAGGCAAACAGAGACGATCTGGATAACTATGATGATATATACTACATGTTCGTACCCGGATTTATGATACTGTTGCTGGCGGTTTTCCTTCTCTTTAAGGAGTAAAACATCGATATGGAATTTAACAGAAAAAAATATAATATTTTGATCGTGCTGATGATCCTAATGCTTGTCGTATGCCTGGCTGTATTCGCCTGCTTTGCGGTATGCGGTGCAAGAATAGGTCTCAACAGCTTCTTTGTTCTCATGAGCGAACGCGGGGAGTACCCCGTTGATGCTGAGGAAAAGGCAGCGAAGATCGAATTCATAGACAAATATATAACAACATACAATCTGGCAAATGCGGAATATGCCAATGAGCATTATGAAAATGCGATCGACATGTATGAGCAGGTCCTGGACGATGATGTTACCGGAAGTCTGAAGGGGCGGACCTGCATCAATCTGTCTCTTTCCCGCACCAAGACGATAGATTTCGATGATATCTATGACAGATTTGATGATTTTGAAAAGGGGAAGGAAACGGATGTCGTCGTCCTTGCAGACAAGATAAACAAGGCCATACAGGTTCTGGAACATGCTAAGGAAGATCTGTCGGATAACGGCTGCGTGGGAGAAGAGGATACCTTAGATGTATCCATTCCCGCGGAAGAGTTGGAAGAGGCAAAGAAGCTGGATAAAGATATTGACAAGGAAATAGAAGAATTAAAAGAGATGCTTGAAAAGCTTCAGCCCCCTTCATCGGGAGGAAATTCCGGAAATGATAATAACAACAGCGGCGGAGGCGGAAGCTCGGGCGGCGGTGACGGTCAGTCTTCCGGCAGCAGCCAGAGAGAAAATCAGGTTAGAAATGAGCTTGAGCAGCAGCAGTCCCGAACAATGGAAGAACAGAGCCAGGCACAGGATGACTATAATGAAGGTCGGTACTGGAGCGGCAGAGACCAGGATGAAGGCGACGAAGGCGGATCAGGTGAAGGCGGAAGTAACCCAAAGCCGTGGTAAAAATGTTCATAATCTCATAGTAAATCCAAGTATAATATGATAAAATAAACACGTTGGATTACTATCAATCAATGAAAGGCAGGTAAATAAAATGACTAAGGTTGAGGACGTTCTGGCAGCAGTTAAGTTAAATGATCTGCTCAACAGAAAGAAAGATGAAGAAGTTGAGGAGAAGGCAGCAAAGAATGTTGTTAAGACAATTTTTATCATTCTGGGTATCATTGCCGTTGCAGCTGCGATCGCATTCGCAATTTATAAATTCATGACACCGGATTATCTTGATGATTTCGATGATGACTTCGATGATGATTTCGACGAAGATTTCTTCGATGATGATGATCTTGTAGAGGACGAGTCAAAGAAAGACGCTGAATAACAGGGTCATTTTATAACTGTACAGACATTTTGCTGCGGGCGAACAGGTGGACGAACATGATCGCATGTTTATTTAACTACGCCCGCAGGATATATACCCTTCCTCTTTAGGGCAATGAGATCAGGGACATGGCAGACATGACCGTGATTTGTTGTGGGGTATCAGATATTCATGTATTTTTTGAGCGGGGACATGAGCCCCGCTTTTCTTAGCTTGACAAAGAGTCTGAAATGCAACGGCATGCTTGCACGCTGTGTTGCAAATTTGGCGACTTTGGGATACTGAGTTCGTATTATGGAGGTTGAAATGGCACTGAAAAAAGGCGAGATCTATACCGGATATGTTGATTCTATCGGTTTTCCGAATAAAGGAAATATATGGGTGACAGATGAGGAAGGAGAACGTCATAAGGTTACGGTCAAGAATGCTCTGCCGGGGCAGAAGGTGTCATTCAGGCTTACAAAGAAGAGAAGCGGCAATTCCGAAGGGCTTCTTAAGGAAGTTCTTGAGAAATCCGAATATGAGACGGAGACTGTCTGCAGGAATTCCGGAAAATGCGGGGGATGTCTTTATCCCGGATTCTCTTATGATAAGACTCTGGAGATCAAGGAAGCGCAGGTAAAAAAGCTCCTTGAAAAATATCTTTCGGATGATGTCATCTACGACGGGATCAAAGGGAGCCCTCTCTGCGATGGCTACAGAGGGAAGATGGAGTATACCTTCGGAGATGAATATCGTGACGGCCCCAAAGTACTGGGGCTTCATAAAAGGGGCGGATTCTATGATATTGTTGATGCTTCGGACTGCAGGATAGCTGATGAGGATTACGGAAAGCTCGTAAGCCATACATCCCGTTTTTTTGCCGAGCGAGGAGTGGAATTTTATCATCGCATGAAGCATACGGGTGTGTTAAGACACCTTTTGGTGAGGAAGGCTACAAAAACCGGAGAGCTTATGGCTGCTCTTGTTACGGTATCCGGCAATGATAAGACTTCCGGACTTGATGCCGAACAGATAGACAGCTTATGCAATGAGTGGAAGGACAGTCTTCTGAGCCTGGAATTCAAGGGCACTCTTACCGGTGTGCTCCATATAGTCAATGATTCACAGGCTGATGCCATTATCTGCGACAAAATGGATGTCCTCTGGGGAAAAGACTGGTTTACGGAGGAACTGCTTGGACTTAAATTTAAGATCACACCGTTTTCATTTTTCCAGACCAATTCACGCGGAGCAGAAGTATTATACTCACTGGTCAGAACATATATCCGGGAAGATGTGAAGGGTGGAAAAGTCTTTGATCTGTACAGTGGTACAGGTACGATTGCGCAGATCCTTGCCCCTTCGGCGGGTAAAGTCACAGGGGTCGAGATCGTTGAAGAAGCTGTGGAAGCAGCGAAAGAGAATGCAAAACTAAACGGTCTTGATAATTGTGATTTCATTGTGGGAGATGTATTTAAAGTCCTTGAATCATATGCGGATTCTCTTGATTCTCCCGATTGCATCATACTGGATCCTCCCAGAGACGGAGTGGGAGCCAAGGCGTTACCGAGGATACTGAATTACGGCGTAGATCATATAGTTTACGTATCATGTAAGCCCACAAGCCTTGCAAGGGATATGGAGATCATAGAGGCTAAGGGGTACCACATCGCACGCTGGGGGATGGTTGATATGTTCCCTTTTACCGGGAATATAGAAACCGTAGTGCTTTTGGAAAAAAACGTTACAGAGTAGAAGACTTCATCAACTGTATAAAACGAAATACATTTATCTCCCATGTATAAGCTGTATAATGTAAAGTAGTTATATTATCCTTTGAATTTAATATTATTATCACGTTGTCTTGTGTCTATAGGCTTGTGGGGGACTGTATGGCAAAGGTATCGGAAGATTTTATTCTCAAACATTTTGATGAGGCGATTCAAAAAGGATATATTAAGGCTTACTATCAGCCTATAGTCCGTTCTATTACCCGTAATATTTCTGATTCGGAGGCTTTGGCCAGATGGGAGGATCCCGAGATCGGCATGATCTCTCCCATGGATTTCATTCCTGTTCTTGAACAGCATGAGCTTATCCAGAAGCTTGATCTTTGTATTCTCAGATACATATGTGATACATATCTGAAGATCAAAGCTGAGGGGTGTAAGACACCTCAGTTCTCAATCAATCTTTCAAGAGTTGATTTTAAATATGAGGATCTCTTTGATGATTTCATGGAGATTTTGAAAGAGATGAAAGTCCCTGTAGAAGCTATACGTGTAGAGATCACGGAGAGCGTTATGCTGGAAGATCAGGGAAAATTTAGAACGTGTCTGGATAAGTTTAAGAATGCGGGCTTCCATATCTGGATGGATGATTTCGGAAGCGGTTATTCATCATTGAATGTTCTTAAGGATTATGATTTCGATCTGCTTAAGATAGATGCGGCTTTCTTAAAGAATTTTGGAAATCGTTCAAAGCAGATGCTCACTGCTGTGATCAACATGGCGAAGGTTCTGGGTATCCACACTCTTACGGAAGGTATTGAGACCGAAGAACAGTACAGCTTTATGCTTGATGCGGGCTGCGAACTTATCCAGGGTTACTATTTCTTTAAGCCTCTTTCGGCGGAAGAATTCATCAAACATGTTAAGAAAGAGAATATGACAGTCGAGCCCGATGATGAGACAGCATACTGGGATGCTGTCGGTAATTTTAATTTCCTCAGTTCCAATCCGTTGGAAATGTTCATCAGCAATGAAGGGGTTAACGGAGAAGACTCCGTTGCACTTTTACAAAGTAAGATCCCGCTGGCGCTGCTTGAATATAAAGATGGCAAGACAAAGTGTGTATATTATAATGATGAATATTACAAAAGGATCAGGGAGCTGGGATACAGTTCCGTCAAGGATGTTGAGAATTCTTTTAATGAGAGAAGAGAATCTCAGCACAACATGATGGAAATGGTTCTTGATAAATCCATCGATAATAATTCTGTTGAGCGTATTGATTATGTTGAAAACGGGATCTATTTCACGATAAAGACCAAGTGTATCTCAAGGCATCAGGATAAGTATATGATGGCCATCACATTATATACTTTTGAGTCTGATAAAGAAGAGCGCAAAACTGATGATATATTGAGATTTAATCAATCTGTTTTTCTGACGTATGGCATAGTCGTACTGCTGTATCCGTCGACCAACAGATCCGAAGTCCTGTTCTCTCAGGGTGCATATAATAATGAATATGCGGGTATGAAACTGGACGAATCCGTTGCGCAGATCGCTGAGAGAGAGATCTGTGAAAAGGACAGAGAAAGATATAAGAAGTTCATGGAACTGTCTACATTGGGAGACAGGATCAATGCAACAGGTAAGATCTTTATACAACAATTGTTCCGTATCCATGGTATGAATGAAAGCTGTGAATGGAAGAGGATAAGAGTGACCAGAACTTCCGATTCTTTTACTGTCAGCTACCTGTATACTGTTCAGGATCTTTCTGACGAAGAAAAAAAGATGGCGGATTATGTATATGAAAAACATCCGGAACTTCTTACCGAGTGCTAGTTTAAGGAGGCGTTTATGAAAAGGTTATTTATTGGTGCGGCACTTGTATCTGCACTTGTAGTTGCTTCCGAAGTGAAGAACGTTCAGGCGGATTCTTATAAGCCTGTGATCTCACAGGGTGACTCCTTTATTCTTTCACAGCCTGATGATGTGACCATACCGTGGAAAACTGTTATAAACTTTCCCGGGGATCTGAGCGAGGAGCCGAATCCTGATTATCTTATGGCTCATAATATCTATTCCGACCCCGATCTGAAGAACTTTTCCGGAAAATACACTGGCTTTCTGATAGATTTTAAAGCAGACTATGATCCGGTGGGAACCTATTGGGCATTATGTAACTGGAATATGGATCTTTCCGATTTTAAGAAATGGTATCCGGATGCCAAAGGGGCCGGAGCCTATGCGGGCTTTCAGAATACAGTGAACGGACGTAAGAGTATAATGTCTTTCTGGGAAGTGCAGTATACGGATGTGGACGGATCAAAGAAAAGTCACAGAGCAAAGATGCTCTATCCCAATACATTTACAAATTCTTTCGGCGGCGAAGGAGAGGGAAGCAATTATATCGGCGATTACGCATGGCAGGGTGATCATTGGTATCGCATGTATTTAGGCTGCTATACCGATCCTGTGAGCGGTCATACTCTTGTGGAGCAGTGGGCAAAAGATATAGATGCCGGTGAGTGGAAGAAGTTATGTGTATTTGATACCGGACTTTATAACTCCTGCATAAAGGGTGGGCTCAGTCAGTTTATGGAAGATTATGATTGCGGTACATGCTGTCAGCCCAGAAGCTTTGAATATAAGAATATATATGTAAGGGAAGTCGGAAGTGCTTCATGGAAGCCTGTTACAAGATCATGTCTTTCTGTGGACACCTGGTATGGAAATAAAAAGGGAAGCTTTTCCTATGGCGGGACTGTTGCACGTCTTTATGGAATAACTATAGGAAAAGGAGCCGATAAAGCGGGCGCCAATGAGACCATCAAAGGATATTTTGATATCATTCCCGACGCTCCTGCCGAGACGCCGTTCTGAATATAATTTTTCAAAATAAAATTGCACGCAACTCATGTGTGCTGCTTCGGTGACGGATTATTATCAAAGATCATTGACAAGGTAAAAGCGCGGTTATAAAATCCTTAAAGGTAAGCAAGGGCGCTTAGAGCTCATCCTCTTTGCGCCCTTTTTGATTTTTGACGGTATTTGATAAAAGACGGCAAAGGCGCCGGTTTTCGGTGCCTTTGTCGCCTTTTTTGTTTTTTCTGAAAGGAGAATTTACAAATGATCCATGAGGAGTGCGGTGTTTTCGGGATGCTGGATACATCGGGAGAGGATGTTGCCAGAACGGTTTATTACGGACTGACATCGCTTCAGCACAGAGGACAGGAAAGCTGCGGTATAGCCGTCAGCGATACCGAGGGCGAGCTCGGTGCCGTGAGACTTAGGAAAGACATGGGACTTGTGTCGGAAGTCTTCGGAGAAGAAGATCTGGCTAAACTTACCGGCAATATCGGCATAGGTCATGTCCGCTATTCCACTGCAGGTGCAAGTACCAGAGAAAACGCCCAGCCCCTTGCCATTAATTATATCAAGGGAACTCTTGCCATCGCGCATAACGGAAATCTTACCAATGCGGATGAATTAAGGGAGAAGCTTGCAATGACAGGCGCCATCTTCCAGACGACCATTGATTCGGAGCTTATCGCATATCTGATAGCGAGGAAGAGACTTGAGTCAAAAAGTGTTGAGGAGGCTGTTGCCCTTTCAATGAAGGAACTTAAGGGTTCCTACAGTCTGGTTGTGATGTCTCCCAGAAAGCTTATCGCTGCCAGGGATCCTTACGGATTCAGACCGTTGGTAATGGGAAAAAGAGGCAAGGCATATGTCTTCGCATCGGAAAGCTGCGCACTTGATGTGACGGGAGCCGAGTTCGTTCGTGATATAGAGCCGGGCGAGATAGTGACTGTTACTTCAGAGGGAGAGGTTTTTTCGGACAAATCCAGATGCATACCTTCCGAGAAGCATGGCCATTGCATATTTGAATATATATATTTTGCCAGACCTGATTCGGTGATAGACGGCATAAGTGTTTATGATGCAAGGATACGTGCAGGCAAATATCTGTTCAGAGACTGTCCCATAGATGCGGATATCGTTGCGGGAGTTCCCGAGTCCGGAAATATAGCGGCACTTGGATATTCGATAGCATCCAGGATCCCCTGCGGTCAGGTGCTTTTTAAGAACTCATACATCGGAAGGACTTTCATAAAACCGGGGCAGAGCGGAAGAGAAAACAGCGTAATGCTGAAGCTCAATACATTAAAGCATGCGGTTGAAGGTAAGAGAGTCGTGCTGATAGATGATTCCATAGTAAGAGGTACCACTTCCTACAGGATTGTAAAGATGCTTCGGGATGCGGGTGCGAGAGAGGTGCACATGAGGATCAGTTCACCGCCTTTTCTCTGGCCTTGTTTCTACGGGACGGATGTGCCTGAGAGAAAGCAGCTCATTGCTTATAACAGGAGCATAGAGGAGATCAGGCAGATCACTGGAGCCGATTCATTGGAATATCTTAAGGTTGAAAGATTAAAGGATATCATCTACGGAAGCAAGAACATATGTGAAGGTTGTTTTACGGGAGTATATCCGGATGTCCGGGAGAAGGGAGAAGAAAAATGAGCGTTAAATATGTATTCGTAACAGGTGGTGTTGTATCCGGACTCGGAAAGGGTATCACTGCGGCATCTCTGGGAAGACTCCTCAAAGCAAGAGGATATAAGGTGACCATGCAAAAATTCGATCCTTATCTTAATATCGATCCCGGAACCATGAATCCAATTCAGCACGGAGAAGTATTCGTTACGGATGACGGTACGGAGACTGATCTTGATCTCGGTCATTACGAGAGATTCATAGATGAGAGCTTAAATAAGAATTCCAATGTCACCAGCGGAAAGGTTTACTGGTCTATACTTCAGAAGGAAAGAAGAGGAGACTTCGGCGGACATACAGTTCAGGTCATTCCTCATGTCACAAATGAGATAAAGTCCAGATTTTACAGAAATAATACTGACGATGATACTCATATCGCGATCATCGAGGTAGGCGGCACTGTGGGAGATATCGAATCACAGCCATTCCTGGAAGCTATAAGACAGTTTCAGCATGAAGTGGGACCTCAGAATTCGATGATAATCCTTGTTTCGCTCCTGCCTTATCTCAAGTGCTCGGAAGAATTAAAGACAAAGCCTACACAGGCGGCAGTTAAGACCATGCAGGGACTCGGTCTGCAGCCTGATGTGATAGTTGCCAGATCGGAAGTGGATTTTGATGATGAGATCAGGGATAAGATAGCTCTTTTCTGCAATATCCCTTCATGTCATGTGCTCAAGAATCTGGATCTCCAGTTCCTTTATGAAGCGCCTCTTGCAATGGAGAAAGAGAATCTTGCCCAGGCGGCATGCACATGTCTCGGACTTGAACAGAGAGAGCCTGATCTTGCCGACTGGAAGCATATGGTAGATGTCCTTTACAACCTCGATAAGACAGTGAAGATCGCCATCGTCGGAAAGTATACCCAGCTCCATGATGCTTATATAAGCGTAGTGGAAGCTTTAAAGCACGGCGGTATCGCCGCAAAGACCAAGGTGGACATCAAGTGGGTGGATTCCGAGACTGTAACAGATGAGACTGTGGACGGGATACTGGGGGATGTGAGCGGTATTCTTGTGCCGGGAGGTTTCGGTGACAGAGGCATACCCGGAATGATAACAGCCATCCGTTATGCAAGAGAGAAGAAAGTGCCCTTCTTGGGACTGTGTCTCGGAATGCAGTTATCGATAGTGGAATTTGCACGTAACGTGTTGGGGCTGCATGATGCGGATTCAATTGAGTTCAATCCCGATACCGCACATCCGGTGATAGCTTTTCTTCCTGATCACAGCAAGGATGATGATCTGGGCGGAACTCTGAGACTGGGTGCATATCCGTGTGTGCTCGAAGAGGGAACACTTGCTTACAGGCTTTACGGATCAAAGGATATCAGCGAGCGCCACCGCCACAGGTTCGAAGTAAATAATGATTACAGAGATGCCCTTATGAATGGTGGCTTAAGATTATGCGGTCTCTCTCCCGATAACCGTATAGTGGAGATGATAGAGAATCCGGATTCGCCGTTCTTTATCGCTACTCAGGCACATCCCGAGCTTAAGTCAAGACCCAACAGACCTCATCCTCTTTTTGCAGGCTTTGTTGCGGCGGCTCTTGAGCATTGAGCGAAGACAAAAGGATAAACAGCCGTTCGTGCAATTGTGTGGTTTTACACCTTAAAAATTATGCTTTTTTAATATAAAAAAAACGTATTCTGAATTTTATTCGTCATTATATACATTGTTACAGGGTGACCTTTTGTTATAAAATGCTAATCGCGTAAAAATAATATTCAAATTTTAATGAAGGAGCGGAATATGGCAGTAGACAAATTTTCAACGGATGAGTACTTATCCGACCTGAATGCATACTGGCGCGCTGCAAACTATCTTGCTGCAACCCAGCTGTATCTGTTGGACAACCCCCTGCTCAGAGAGCCTCTGACAAGGGATCAGGTTAAGAAGAAGATCGTAGGACACTGGGGAACAGTACCCGGACAGAACTTCATCTATGCACACATGGATCGTGCTATCAATAAGTTCGATCTTGATATGATCCTTATTTCAGGACCCGGCCACGGCGGAAACTTCTTTGTAGCTAACTCTTATCTTGAGGGTACATACAGCGAAGTATATCCCAATATCAGCCAGGATATCGAAGGACTTAAGAGATTAAACAAGCAGTTCTCTTTCCCCGGCGGTATCTCCAGCCATGTTGCTCCCGAGACTCCCGGATCCATCAACGAAGGTGGTGAGCTTGGTTACTCTATCGCTCATGCTTTCGGTGCTGCATTCGATAACCCTGATCTTATCGCTACCGTTATCGTTGGTGACGGTGAGGCTGAGACAGGCCCTCTTGCAACTGCATGGCATTCAAACAAGTTCCTTAATGCAAAGACAGACGGTGCTGTTCTTCCCATTCTCCACATGAATGAGTACAAGATCAGCAATCCTACAGTTCTTTCTCATATTTCTCACGATGAGCTCCAGAGCTTCTTCCATGGATGCGGCTGGAAGCCTTACTTCGTAGAGGGTAGCGATCCCATGACAATGCACAAGCTTATGGCAGCAACTGTAGATAAGTGCATCAAGGAGATCAAGGCTATCCAGAAGGATGCTCGTGAGAACGGCAATACAAAGAGACCTTTCTGGCCTATGATCGTTCTTCGTTCACCTAAGGGATGGACAGGTCCTAAGGTAGTAGACGGACTTCCTGTAGAGGGATCTTTCCGTGCTCACCAGGTTCCTATCACAATGGAGAAGCCTGAGCACATCGATCTTCTTAAGGAATGGCTCTTAAGCTACCATCCCGAAGAGCTCTTCGACGAGGAAGGACGTCTTGTTGAGAGACTTCGTTATATCGCTCCCAAGGGAGACAGACGTATCAGTGCTAATCCTCACGCTAACGGCGGTAAGCTCCTTCGTGACCTTCGCCTTCCTGATTTCAAGGATTATGCTCTTGATATCAAGAATCCCGGTGAGACAGAAGCACAGGATATGATCGAACTCGGCGGTTTCGTTCGTGATATCTTCAAGCTTAACAAGGATGCTCATAACTTCCGTATCTTCGGACCGGATGAGACAATGTCCAATCGTCTCTACAAGGTATTCGAAGAGACAAAGCGTGACTGGAACGGCGATTACCACGAGAAGGATGAGGATCTTGCAGTAGACGGAAGGATCATGGATTCCTACTTAAGTGAGCATATGTGTGAAGGATGGCTTGAAGGTTACCTCCTTACAGGTCGTCACGGATTCTTCGCTTCTTACGAAGCATTCATCCGTGTTGTAGATTCCATGTGCGCACAGCATGCTAAGTGGCTCAAGGTTTGCAACGAGCTTCCCTGGAGACAGAAGATCGCTTCTCTCAACCTTATCCTTACATCAAACGTATGGCAGCAGGACCACAACGGTTTCACACATCAGGATCCCGGATTCATGGATCACATTGCTAACAAGAAGGCAGACGTTGTACGTATCTATCTTCCGCCTGATGCCAACTGCTTACTTTCAACATTTGATCACTGCATCCGCAGTAAGAACTATGTAAACGTTATCGTAGCTTCCAAGCATCCCAGCCATCAGTGGCTTACCATGGAGCAGGCTGTTAAGCACTGCACACAGGGTATCGGTATCTGGGATTGGGCATCCAACGATCAGGGCGAAGAGCCTGATATCGTACTTGCATGCTGCGGTGATACACCTACAAAGGAAGCTCTTGCAGCTGTTACTATCATCAGAGATAACCTTCCTGAGGTTAAGATCCGTTTCATCAACGTTATCGACCTTATGAAGCTTGAGCCTCACAGCAAGCATCCTCACGGCCTTACAGACGTTGATTACGATGCGCTCTTCACAAAGGATAAGCCTATCATCTTTGCTTTCCATGGCTATCCTACACTTGTACACGAGCTTACATACAACCGTCACAACCGCAACTTAAGCGTTCACGGTTATCAGGAAGAGGGTACTATCACAACTCCGTTCGATATGAGAGTTCAGAACGAGATCGACCGTTACCACCTTGTAATGGATATGATCAATCACCTTCCTCAGCTCGGTAACAGAGGCGCATATCTCCTTCAGCAGATGAGAGATACTCTTGTTGCTCACGATCAGTACATCGCTGAGTACGGTCAGGATCTTCCTGAAGTACGTGACTGGAAGTGGCATACACCCGAGGATAAGTAATTCCTGCCATATTTAAGTTTTCAGAGAGGACATCCGATACAGGATGTCCTCTTTTTTGTACACGATAATCGCCTGTTTTTTATATGATAATCTTCTGTTTTATGGTATAAAAAAACTAGAGTGTAATGTGGGGAAATGTTTTAAATGTTCAGATGGTAAGACCTTAAAGGAGGGCAGCATGGCAGATGTTTCAAAGGTGTTTTTTACGGATTTCAGAACAGTGGCTGGAGTACCCCTTACAAAAAAACTGCAAAAGCTTATCAGGATGGCGGAAATAGGGGATATCGACATGGATGGCAAATTTGTTGCCATCAAGATGCATTTCGGTGAATTGGGAAATCTTGCTTATCTCAGACCCAATTATGCCAAGGCTGTAGCAGATGTGGTCAAGGAACTGGGCGGTAAGCCTTTCCTTACGGATTGTAATACTCTTTATCCCGGATCAAGAAAGAATGCGCTGGACCATCTCGACTGCGCACAGGAGAACGGATTCAACGAGATCACTACGGGATGTCATGTGATAATAGGCGACGGCCTCAGAGGTACCGATGATGTGGTAGTACCTGTAAGGAACGGCGAATATTGCAAGGAAGCGTATATCGGCAGAGCGCTGATGGACGCGGATATTTTCATTTCTCTGACACATTTCAAAGGCCATGAAGCAACAGGATTCGGCGGAACACTCAAGAATATCGGAATGGGAGGCGGGTCGCGTGCCGGCAAGATGCAGCAGCACAATCAGGGCAAGCCTCATGTAAACGAAGCACTTTGCCGCAATTGTAAGCGCTGTGCAATGGAGTGCGGAAGTGATGCCATTTCATATGATTCCGGTAAGGCATATATCGATCCCGATATCTGCAAGGGATGCGGACGATGCATAGGAGCATGTGCATTTGATGCTATTTTCAACAGTAACGGCAATGCTAATTCGATTTTGGGCTGCAAGATCGCTGAGTATACACAGGCTATCTGCGATAACAGACCGACATTCCATATAAGTCTCATCACGGATATTTCACCAAATTGTGACTGCCACGGAGAAAATGATGCACCTATCCTTCCGGATGTGGGGATGCTTGCATCCTTCGATCCCGTAGCGCTTGATATGGCATGCGCAGATCTGTGTCAGAAGGCCGAACCTATCAGGAATTCTCAGCTGGGTGATAATCTTGCTGATCCTCATCATGAGCATCATCATGATCACTGGCTGGATAACAACCCGAATATCAGCTGGAAAGAGACTCTTGAGCATGGAGAAAAGATCGGGCTCGGAACGAGGAATTACGAGCTGATCACGATGAAATAAAAGGCTGCTGCAGATCATTGCGGATAAGATAAACGTAAAGTAAAATCAGAATAACTGTTAAAATCTGTTCGGATACTTGCCGGACGGGGGATTAGAGTACAAATATAAACTGCTGAAATGCAGTAAAAAAGGGGGAGATACCCAAATGAATAAAAAAGAACGTGAAAGAAAAGTTGAAGCACTGCTTTCCGAGATCACACTTGAAGAAAAGATCGGAATGATACACGGATCCGAGTTCTTTAAGAGTGCCGGAGTAGAGAGGCTGGGAATACCTCCCATAGTTTACTCTGACGGACCTAACGGTGTCAGAAAAGATTTTGAACCCGCCAGGATGAAGGAAAAGGGAACTACCGCCGATGAGGTCGGATGCGGTCCCTGCAATACTTCCATTGCATCCACTTGGAACAGGTCGCTTGCGTGGGGAAGCGGCAGGATGCTTGGTGAGGAAGCCAGAGGCAGAGGAAAAGATATGATCCTCGCTCCGGGTATCAATATCAAGAGAAACCCTTTATGCGGACGTAACTTTGAGTATATGAGCGAAGATCCTTATCTGATCTCAGAACTTGTGGTTCCTCTCATCGAGGGTATTCAGGAGACGGATGTTTCGGCATGTGTAAAGCATTTCGCATGCAATGCTCAGGAGTATGAGCGTTTCATGGTAAATGTTGAAGTCAGCGACAGAGCCCTCAGGGAGATTTATTTCCCGGGATTTGAAGCCGCTGTTAAGAAGGCTAAGACCAGAGCTCTTATGGGGGCTTATAATCTTGTCCGCGGTTCACATGCAAGCCAGAACAAGTGGCTCCTTACGGATGTACTTCGTAAAGAGTGGAAATATAACGGCCTCGTAGTTTCTGACTGGGGCGCAATTCATGATACGAAGGCAGCTGCGGAAAGCGGACTGGATGTAGAGATGGCAGTCATCCCCGAGTTCGATGACTACTATATGGCGAAGCCGCTTCTTAAGGCTGTTAAGGCAGGGGAGATCGATGAGAGCCTTGTCGATGAAAAGGTACGCAATATCATCAGATTCCTTATCAACATCAGAAAGATCGATGTAGAGATCAAAAAGACCGCAGGAGGAAAGGAAAGCGCAAGAGCCGTTCCCGTTCCCGAGAGGAACAGAGGAACTTATTCCAATCCCGCACATGCGATGCGTGCACTGGATACCGCAAGGGAGTCAGTGATACTTCTCAAGAATGAGGACAAGAGACTTCCCATTCTTCCCGAGAAGGCTAAGAAGATACTGGTTATCGGTGATAATGCGGACAGGAAGCATTCGGATGCAGGCGGAAGCGCAGAAGTCAAAGCATTGTTCGAGGTTACACCGCTTCTTGGTATAACAAAGAGCTATGGCGGAAATACGGTTGTTGATTATGCCAGAGGCTATTATGTTCCGGAGGAGAAGAAGTATGCTCCGGATGAGCAGATGCCTTGGGAAGAGTATATCAAGATGAGTAAAGCCAAGGATCCCCGTTATTCCAGAACCTATTCTGCTGACGAGAAGAAGCTGATAAAGAAGCTGAAGGCAGAAGCTCTTGCTCTTGCAGCGGAATATGATGAGGTCATATTTGTCGGCGGTCTCAATCACGAATATGATGTGGAAGATAAGGACAGGAGGGACATGAAGCTTCCTTTCGGTCAGGATGAGCTGATAAATGATCTTCTTGATGTTAATCCCAATATGGTCATCGTCATGTTCGCAGGAAGCCCTGTTGATATGACAGCATGGTCAGACAGAGCAAAAGCAATAGTCCTTATGGCATATAACGGTATGGAGGGCGGAAGCGCACTTGGTGAAGTGATAAGCGGAAAAGTTAATCCTTCCGGAAAGCTTCCCGAGACTCTTCCTATGGGATTCGAGAATACTCCCGTGGCTCATTTCGGAGAATATCCCGGAAGAAAGCTTACAAAGGAAGAAAGCGGCAGGATCAATGCAAATATTACCCAGACATTTAATGAGGGTGTATTTGTGGGATATCGTTATTATGAGAAGTTTAACGTTCCGGTGCAGTTCCCCTTCGGTCACGGACTCTCATATACAAAGTTTACATACAGAGGTCTGTCGATAAAGGATGTGAAGGGCAAGCCGGTTGATAAGAGAAAGATGAGCGACGGGCTCTTCGTGGTAAGCGTAAAGGTAAAGAATACCGGCGATACCTGCGGCAAGGAGACAGTTCAGTTCTATACAGGTGAAGCTAATCCTTCCAAAGATAATCCTGTAAAGGAACTTAACGGATTTGAAAAGATCGAGCTTAAGCCCGGCGAGGAGAAGACGGTAAGCGTTGTTCTTCCCGTAAAAGCGTTCTCTCATTATGATGAGAGTGTTGGTGACTGGGTAATGATGAAAGGCGAGATGAAGATCTATGCCGCATCATCATCGGCAGATGTAAGACTTACCAAGAATGTGAAGATCTGAGTATCAAGACAAATAGACAATAAAAAAGGCATAGCTTCTATGCCTTTTTTATTGTCTGCATTATGGAGTCGGTTTCGTGAATCAGGTCTTTTCATTTCCTTCTCAAAGGTGTTAGAATATAAAAGTAGGTTCATTTGGGTACAGTTAGGCATTTCGCCGGAGCAATTCGCTCAGTTTCCCTATTTATTTTTGATTGGCTTATGAACTGTAATTTTTGTATTTTTCTTTTGTGCTTGGATGGACTTTATGAAAACGGTAGTCTGATTTTGGTACGGAGGAAAATGAATGGGTAAAAAGAAAACAAAGAAAGCGCGGCTGTATTCTGATATTGCATATGATGATGCATTCAGAACCATGGAAACAGAATGTAATGATCTACTTATACCGTTTGTGAATTATATTTTCAAAGAAGATTACGGTAAAGATGCAGTGATAATCCGTATGCGGAATGAACAATTTATTGAGCATGGTGATCATTCTGATTCTAAAAGAATTACGGATTCAAATTTTGAGATAAGCCAATATGATGTTTCAAAAAAATATCATCTTGAGTGTGAGAGTAAAGCATATGATGGGACAATACTTGTGAGATTTTTTGAGTATGACTCACAGATAGCGCTGTCCGGAGCTGAAAAAAATTATGCAGAACTTAAGGTGAAAATACCGAATTCGGGACTGTTTCTTTTGCGGGAAGCAAAGAATATTCCGGAACGGCTGAAGATTATTATTGAAACACCTGAGGGCAGTACTTCATATCATGTGGAAGTGATAAGGGAGTCAGATTTTACTGTTGATAGTATTTTTGAAAAACGATTATATCTTCTTATTCCGTTTTATATATTTAATTATGAGAAGGAGTTGGCAGATATAAATGCAAATGCGGATAGAACAGAATTGATGGTAGGACTCTACCGTGACATCATGTCAAGACTTGATGAAGAGCATGAAGTGGGACGGTTGTCATCGCTATCATACGGTGTTATCATAAGGTTAACACATAAAGTCATATATAAGTTTCTGATGAAACATAGGAATTTACAGGAGAAAGTGGGTGATTTTATGGGTGGTAAAGTATTGGAACTCCCGGAGATAAGAGCTTTTCATGAGGGAAAAGCTGCTGGTATTAAGGAAGGAAACTATGAGGCAATCTCTCGCATGCTTCTTTCAGGTAAAACTGTCGAAGAGATAGTCGATTTTTGCGGTTATTCTGTTGAACAGGTTAAATCAGTGGAAGATCAGCTTCTTGTATCTGCAGAGTGATGCAAAGTTTTGACGAAACGCGGGATATATTTGGCATGTGATCCGGCCGTATAAGTTGTTTTTATCCGATTTTACTAAGGATTAAAAAATGAGAGGCGTGACATCAGTCATGCCTCTCATTTTCATTGTCATAGCATTCGCAGAATCTGGCGGAGAATGAGGGCTCTGCACCGCCTGCATAGAGATGGGATACGTCTCCGTAACCAAGGCAGCGGAAATGTGCGATGCCTTCACGACGCTCTTCGGTCACGACTGTGGTCACCGAAGAGGGAAGCGCGCAGAGACCGTGCCAGAGTATCATTGGAGAGATGTTTAACAGATATGATAAAAGCAGGGTCTTGCATCCGAAATGGGTGAAAAATACGATGGTATCGTTATTCGGGCGTGTTGCATTAAACCACTTTCCGTTACGTTCATATCCGTGATCGGCTAAAAATGTGTCAAAGCTTTTTACAACATGTTCATAGTTCGCACGAAGGTTATTTTCCATAAACAGGGGATGGTCTGTCCAGTGATCCCTGTCATAGAAGGCCTCATTGTTCATCCAGTCGGCAGGAAGCCAGTCCCATGCCATACCGGGATGTTCCTTTTCTTTGTCGGGGCGTACGACTTTGGTGTCAAATTCTCTGAGCCAATCTAAAGTGATCGCTTCTTTTCCCAGTTTTTTAAGAGAGGGTGCTGCGGTAGCCTGAGCTCTGCCTAAAGGGGATACATAGAATTCCTTTGCACCGAGCTTTTCCACACGGGGAACCAGAAGTTCGGCTTCTCTTCGGCCGGTTTCCGTAAGAGTATCATTTTCGTAATCGGGGTCACCGTGACGGATAAAAATTAGTTTCATTATCTACCTCCTGGCTGAGCGCTTTGCGGTCAGTTGCAACCGGCAGCGCGAAAAATCATGTACAGGAAATCATTATAAACGAAATAGCCGGATCCTGTATATTGCTTTAAAAACATGCAGTTTTTGTGGTAAAATAGCTTTGTATGACTGAACTATTTTGAGGTGAAAAAATGCGTGTAGCGGATTATGTGATGAAGAGGCTTGAAGAGGAGCGTGTAAAGCAGATATTTATGCTTTCAGGTGGCGGCATAATGTATCTTGTTGACGCACTCGGAAGAAGTAATATCGAATATATATGTTGCCACCACGAACAGGCTGCGGCGATAGCTGCCGAAAGTTATGCGATCGCAGGTGATAGATTGGGGGTATGTCTTGTAACGACGGGACCGGGAGGAACAAATGCGCTTACTGCTGCAGGTGCGTCTTTTGTTGATTCCACTCCCGTTCTTTTTTTATCCGGACAGGTTAAAACCGCCGACTTTGCGTCGCTTCGTCATGTAAGACAGTTTGGCGCTCAGGAAAATGATATTGTTTCCATGGCAAAACCGGTAACAAAATATGCCGTAACTGTTATGAAAGCAGAGGATATCGTTTACGAACTTGATAAGGCAATTTATATTTCCACTCATGGACGAAAGGGACCTGTATGGGTAGACATACCTCTTGATGTACAGAATACAGAGATAGATCCGGAGACTCTTCGTAAATTTGATGAAGCGGAGATAAAGGATACGGATATAGTCATTCAAAGAGGAAAAAACAGTTCTGACACAGATAGCGTGATCGGAAAGCTGATAAAAGATCTGCATGGCGCAAAACGTCCTCTTATCATTGCGGGTAACGGACTTAAGGCTTCCGGAAGTTATGAGGCGTTTTATAGATTCAGGGAAAAGATAGGATGCCCGGTTCTGTGCACATGGAGAACGCTGGATCTGATGGATTTTGATGATCCTTATTTCTTTGGAAGTCCGGGACTTCAGGCGTGCCGTTATTCAAATCTTATTACACAGGGCTGTGACCTGCTCATCGTTCTCGGCAGCCGCCTTGATAATATGATCACCGCTTTCAGTGAGGAACACTTTGCTTTCAGAGCTAAGAAATATATCGTCGATATTGATATTAACGAGATAGAGAAGCTTGCTATGACGGATGTCACGGCAGTTAATTTGGATATAAAAGCTTTTATTGACAGCTTTGAAAAATGTGCGAAAAAAGAGTCGTTCCCTGCCTATGATGAGTGGCTTGCGTTCTGCCGTAATATGAAAGAACGATTCCCTCTTCTTGAGGAAAAGCAGGAACAGCAGACGGATATGGTGGATCTGTATCGTCTTACCATGACGCTTTCGGAATACTGCAAAGAAAGCGACGTGATCGTTCCTTCATCCACAAGCCGTTGCAATACCGCGGGACACATGGCGTTCAAACACAAAAAGGGTCAGAGGATCGTTTCCTGTATGGGATTCGGTTCTATGGGATATGCGCTTCCGTGTACGGTCGGCGCTTATTATGCAGCGGATAAAGGCCGCGTGATCATGATCGAAGGCGACGGCAGCCTTCAGCTTAATATCCAGGAGCTCCAGACCGTTGTGCATAATAAAATCAATGCGAAGATGTTTATCTTCCACAATGCGGGATATGCGGCTATTTCTACAATGCAGAACAGAAACTTTGACGGCTTCCATGTGGGATGCGATGAGGAAAGCGGCGTTACAATGCCGGATCTTTCAAAGGTTTCTGCAGCATACGGTATACCTTATTACAGGATCGTTAAAAATGAAGAGATTGATGAAACCGTTAAGAAGGTCATGGAATCTGACGGACCTGTAATATGTGAATTCATCGGATCCATAACATTTGATGAGATACCTAAGTGCATATCATCTCTTGATTCTAACGGAAAGAGAGTTTCGGCGGCCCTTGAAAATCCGTTCCCTTTCCTTTCGGAAGAAGAGATGAATGAAATATATAAAGGATTTTAGGAGGGAGTGAAATGAGCTTGGAGAGACCGCTTTTTATCTTCGAGATGGCTAATAACCACCAGGGAAGCGTTGAACACGGAAAGAGGATCATCAGGGAGATACGCAAAGTCTGTGATAAATTTCCTGAGTTTGATTATGCTTTCAAATTTCAGTACAGAGATCTGGACACCTTTATCCATCCTGATTTTAAAGACAGAACAGATATAAAAAATGTTAAAAGATTTAAGGAAACCAGACTTGATATGACACAGTTTGGTGAACTGATGAAAGAAGTTAAGGATAATAACTTCCTTGCTGTATGCACTCCTTTTGACGAGGTTTCCGCCGACAGGATCGCAGAGCAGGGATATGATTATATCAAGATCGCAAGCTGCTCCTTTAATGACTGGCCCCTTCTTGAACGTATAGCTTCAAAGAAAATGCCTGTTATAGCCAGCGGCGCAGGAAGTTCCATGGGAGATGTCAACTCTGTGGTAAGTTTCTTCAGGAACAGAGGTATTGAGCTTTCTCTCATGCATTGTGTGGCTGAGTATCCGACAAAGAATGAACAGCTTCAGCTCAATCAGATAGATTATTATAAATCGGAATTTCCCGATATTCAGATCGGTTTCTCCACTCATGAATCACCGGATAATATGGAACCTGTTAAGATCGCTGTGGCAAAGGGCGCGATGATATTTGAAAAGCACGTTGGCGTTCCTACCGATGAGATAACACTTAACGGTTATTCGGCTAATCCGGAGCAGGTAGCAGGCTGGCTTCAGGCCGCAAGAGATGCATTTGCAATATGCGGTGTGGCAGGCAGAAGATATGAGTCAACCGAGAAGGAGCAGGCTGATCTTGCAGCTCTTAAGCGAGGCGTTTTTGCCAAGCATGAACTTAAGGCAGGTCAGGTTCTTTCTGCAGATGATTATTTCCTGGCATTCCCCTGTCAGGCAGGACAGGTGGTTGCAAGTGATCTGTCAAAATATAATAAGATCGTGCTTTCCGAAGATGTATCACTTAACGGTGCGATCATGAAAGAAAAAGTATCGATCAAGAATACTTCCGTTGATACACTTGGTATAGTTAAAGATATCAATGCATTGTTAAAGGCTGCGAATGTTGTAGTACCTGCGGGAAGCTGCTGCGAGCTGTCTCATCACTATGGTATCGAGAAATATCGTGAGACAGGTGTGGCAATGATCGATTGTGTAAACAGAGAATATTGTAAAAAGATCCTTGTTATGCTTCCGGGTCAGGCTCATCCCTGCCATTACCATGCAAAGAAAGAAGAGACATTTGTTGTTCTCCACGGTGATCTGAAACTTGATCTTGATGGGGAGACGGTACTTCTTCATAAAGGAGATGTCGTAACCGTAGAGAGAAATAAAAAGCACAGCTTTTCTTCCGAAAACGGATGCATATTTGAAGAGATATCGACCACTCACTATGTGAATGATTCGTTTTACGATCTGGCTGATACTTTTGTTACTCCGAGAAAAACAAAGGTTCATTTCACCAAGGAAATGCTCAATGATATTAACGGAGTAAAGTGATCATGCCGAAATACAAACTGGTAATATGGGATGTCGACGGTACATTGCTGGATACGTCTCCTGGTTTGCTGGCATCTACCCGGTACATGATAGAAACATTGGGATTACCTAAGATCCCGGAAGATGTATTGGAGTCATTTGTCGGACCGAGGATTCAGGATTCTCTTGATCGGGTTTACGGGTTGACCGGAGATGAACTGAAAGAAGCGGCAGCGGTGTTCAGAGATCATTATAAAGAGGGGGATGTTCTTAAAGCCGAACCGTATCCCGGGATAGAAGAAGTGCTTCAAAAGCTTTCGGATGCCGGCGTTAAGATGGCTGTAGCAACCAATAAGCGGCAGGATTTTACAGATTCGTTGATGCAAAAATTTGGCTTTGATAAATATCTGAGTTGCGTTTTCGGGACCGATCCTGCAGGGAAATATGTAAAGACTGATCTTATCAATATGTGTGTCGGTTATTTTCCGGATATCGACAGATCCGAAGCAGTGATGATCGGAGACAGCGCTTATGATGCCAAAGCGGCATTGGAAGTCGGAGTGGATTTTATGGGTGTTACCTACGGGTTTGATTTCAAAAAACCTGAAGATATGGTGGAATATGATCCTGTAGGTGCAGCCAAAGATATAAAAGAACTAAAAGAATTACTTATGAAATAAAAAACGGAGGGAAATATGAGCGATTTAAATGCAAAAGAACAGGCAAGCAGAAATTATCTTAAAGAGAAGAAGCCTTACGTATTTGAGAAGGTTTCAAAGTTTAAAGAAAAATATGACAGAGGCGAGAGCATAGCGATCATTCAGCTTCAGTACAACTATATGTGTAACATGAAGTGCGAACACTGCTCCATAGAATCATATCAGAGAAATGCAGCAGGCAAGAAGAGCCTTACACCTGCAGATGTTGCAAATCTTGCAAAGCAGGCTGACGAGATGGGCCTTGCAAGATTCGTTATATCAGGCGGAGAGCCTACAACATTCCCTGATCTTGATGACCTTGTTGCTGCTATCGATCCTGAAAAGTTCTTTATCAACAGTGATTCCAACGGATATCTCCTTGCAGAAAAGGCTGAGCATATGAAGAAGATCGGTATTGACCGTATCCAGCTCAGTATAGACAGTCTTAATGCAGAGGAGCATGATGAGTTCAGAAGAAAGCCCGGCGCATGGCAGCATGCGATGGATGGTATAAAAGAGTGCCAGAGAATTGGGCTTCCTCTTTACATCCAGACTGTTGTAACAAAGCAGAGACTTTACTCCGATGAGTTCAAACAGTTTGTTGAGCACTTCAATAATATGGGACTCAATGTATTTATTACATTTGCAAAGCCCATAGGCGCTTATGAAGGACATTACGAAAGCATGATCGATGCCAAGGATCTGGCATATGAGAGAGAGCTTGAAAAGAAGTATAAGCTTTGCACACATCTTACTCCCGGATACGGACTCGAGATGGGATGTATCGGTGTGAAGGGATTCGTTTCGGTTACACAGTACGGTGATGTACAGCCTTGCCCTTATTTCCATTGCTCTATCGGAAATATTTTCGAGATGCCTTTTAAGGACATCATTGAGCGCGGAATGAGCATTAAGTATTTCGGTGAGCATTATGATACATGCTTCATGGCAGCAGAGCTTCCCTGGGTTAAGAAGTATGTAGCAGACAAGATTTACGGTAAGCCGGTTCCTGTACCTATGGAGCAGGTATTTACCGATGAAGACAAGACAGTTACCCCCTGGTGGAAATAAATAATAGAGCAAGGTGAATAATATGGAGATACTGGCACACAGAGGGTTGTGGAAAAAAGTAAATGAAAAGAATTCTCTTGATGTATTAAAAGCAGCATTCGATAAGGGCTACGGGATAGAAACTGATATTCGAGATTACAAAGGGAAATTGGTTATTAGTCATAATATCGCAGATGAGAAATCTGCTGATTTAGAGGAACTGTTTGCGTATTATGCTGGTAAAAAATGTGATTCAACATTGGCTTTAAATGTTAAAGCGGATGGAATTCAGGATTTGTTAAATGGATTACTTTTGAAATATGGCATAAAAAACTATTTTCTCTTTGACATGTCGGTCCCTGAGATGGTTGTGAACAGAAAGATGAATTTGAACTATTATTCAAGGAAAAGTGATGTTGAAAAAGAAACGGTAATGATTGACGATGCAATTGGTGTTTGGGTTGATCGTTTTTATGATGATTTTCTGGACCTTGAATATATTAAAAAAGTCATTTCTTTAAAGAAAAAAGTATCAATTGTTTCACCTGAGCTTCATGGTTTTTCTTATATCGAAGCATGGGGAAAGATTAGAGATGAAATCGGAAAATCAGTGTATATTCAACTGTGTACAGATAAGCCGGAAGAGGCGGAGGAATTCTTCCATGGTTAACAATATTAAAGCCGTTTTGTTTGATATGGATGGGGTTCTGATTGATGCAAAAGATTGGCATTATGAGGCATTAAATAAGGCTCTTAAGACATTTGGCATAGAGATTAGTCGCTATGACCATCTTCATACTTTTGATGGGCTTCCTACAAAAGTAAAACTGGAAATGCTTAGTGAACAATTCTATTTGCCTGAAAAATTACATAAAACGATAAATCAGTTAAAACAGATATATACTGAGGAGTTAATTTATCAAAATTGTCATCCGCTATTTCATCATGAGTATGCATTATCGAAACTGCGCAATGAGGGATATAAGATTGCAGTATGCTCTAATTCCGTCAGAAATACGATAGAACTTATGATGAAAAAGTCAGGCTTGGCAGATTATATTGATTTGATAATGTCAAACGAGGATGTTGTGAAATCAAAACCTGATCCTGAGATTTATTTGAACGCCATGGGAAAACTTGGATTATCGCCTGATGAATGCATTGTTGTTGAAGATAATCCGAACGGAATAATGGCGGGGAAACGTAGTGGCGCACGCGTTTTGGAAGTGGCATCAATTTATGATGTGAATTATGAAAATATAATGAATGCAATTAAGAAGGGTCTGACAAATGATTAATATTTTAATACCTGCAATGGGAAAAAATATTTTTTTTAAAGATTATTATTTCCCAAAACCATTGGTTGAAATCAATGGGAAGACCATGCTTGAGCTGCTGGTCAATGATTATGGTTGTTTGGAAGAAAAGAAACTTACATTTGTTTTTTTGGATGATGAGTGTAAGAAGTTTCATTTGGATGATTCTGCCAAGATATTATGTGATTGCAATTGCATCAAGCTGAAAAATGAAACAGAAGGTGCTTTGTGTACCAGCTTGATGGCAATAAATTACATTGACAACGATAATCCGTTGATAATAGCAAATATGGATCAGATTATAGATGTGGATTATAACGAAGTGCTAAAGTTTTTTAAAGAAAAAAACTGTGATGCAGGAGTGATAACTTTTCAGGATATTCATCCTCGATGGAGTTACATTAAAACTGATGGCGAGTTTGTATGTGAAGTTGCGGAGAAAAGACCTTTATCACATGATGCTATTGCAGGCTTCTATTATTATTCAAAGGGGAGCAATTTTGTTGAAGCTGCCAAACGGGTTTTGTTAAAAAGGAATTCACTGGAAGGTCGATATTATATTTCGTCTTCACTCAATGAGATTATTTTAGATGGATTAAAAGTTGGCTATTATAGAATTAATAAGGAACAGTATAAATCGTTTTATTCGCCTGCAAAGATTAGTGAATATGAGGGAAGCAAATGAAATGTTATAAGCTTGATGAAATGACCAAAGGGTGGTTTATCGGAAATTTTGAACCGTCTCTTTATAAAACCAATGATTGTGAAATAGGTGTAAAGCAGTATAAAAAAGGAGATTGTGAACAGAAACATTATCATAGGATAGCAAAAGAATATACGGTGATTGTTAAAGGTCGTGTAAAGATGTTTGACAAGGAATTTACGGAAGGTGATATCGTATTGGCTGAACCCGGGGATATTACAGGTTTTGAGGCTTTGGAGGATTCTGTAAATGTGGTTGTTAAAATCCCCGGAGCAAATGATGATAAATATGTTGTGGAGGATTGAGTATGCTTAATATTGTTGTTCCGATGGCTGGGAGGGGAAGTCGCTTTTCTAATGCCGGATATGTTATGCCTAAACCTTTAATTGATATTTATGGGCACTATATGATTGAGTATGTTGTTAAGAATATAAAGCCTGTATGTGATCATAGGTTTATTTTTATATGTCAGCAGGAACATATTGAAAAGTACAGTATTGATAAAAAGTTAAAGGAAATATCTGAAAATGCCGAAGTGATTTCGATAGACCATATTACAGAAGGAGCGGCGTGTACGGTATTATTGGCAACACGATATATCGATAACGACGATCCTATGGTGATTGCGAATAGCGATCAGTATGTCGATATAGATATAGATAGATATTATGAGGCGATGAAGGGAGATGGTCTTATTATGACCATGCCGGCAAATGATCCTAAATGGAGCTTCATAAAATACAATGAAAAAGGTCATGTTACATTAGTACGTGAAAAGGAAGTTATTTCCGATGAGGCCACTGTTGGAATTTATAATTTCAGACATGGAAGCGATTTTGTGAAATATGCAAATCAAATGATTGAAAAGAATATAAGAGTGAACAACGAATTTTATGTTGCGCCGGTTTACAATGAAATGATTTCTGATGGGAAGATAATTAATTATTATGACATCGGAAATAAAATGTATGGATTAGGAACACCGGAAGACCTGGATTTATTTAAAGGGAATGATGTTTCGAGAAAAGTTTTTTATAATTAATATTTGAGCAAGGGTATTTGTGTGAGGGTTTAACATTGATTATCGATAATTTAAATAATTATAAATATGGTTTCGTGACCGGCGAGTTGTTTGGTGACAGCTTGATTTCCGGAAACGCCTCTGTTGCTTTACAGCATTTTAAGAAGAATCAGATAATCGCTTTTTGGTACAGAAAAGAAGATACGGAATACTATATCGTATCGGACGGAAAATTGCTGTGTGATGGGAAATACTATGTAAAGGGAGATATAATCGGTTTTGAACCGTCTGAAGTTAGAAAGATTCTCTTTGTTGAAGATACGGATTTGATGGTTGTTCGTACTCCCGGTACGCAGAATGATTATTATAATTATGCTGATGCAAGTGATGAAGAACTAATCGAAATGATTAACAGTGTTTATCCTGCGCATGAAGTACCTGTTAAGAAAATAAAAAATGAAGATGTATCTGTTATTGTTCAGGGGCCTGTTTCACCGTTGACAATCAGAACGTCTCGAAGCATTAGACAGTTCCTTCCGGGGGCGGAAATAATTCTATCTACATGGGAAGGAACGGATGTTAGTGGAATTGATTATGATAAGATAATATTTGTTAATGATCCCGGGGGATATACGGTAGATTACAAAGGAAATAAATATACTGATAATACCAACAGACAACTTGCAACCACAAAAGAAGGATTAAAATGTGCAGAACGAAAATATGTATTAAAACTACGCTCTGACAGTATTTTAATTGGTGATGGGATAACCAGGTTTTTTGATTTTTACAACAAACGTGAAGAAAAATATTCATTTTTTTCCAATCGTATTGTAATCGGAGAAAGTTTTAATGTAGTAAGTAGAACATTTGACGGTAATACCATATATCTTCCTTTTATGGTCTCTGATTGGTTTTTCTTTGGCCTGACGGAAGATTTAAAGAAGATGTTTATAAACACTCCGTTTGTAGAAAGAGATGAAATGGTTGGTTACAAGTACAAAAATGATATTACTTTTCATAGGTATATGCGTTGGAATAAAATATTTCATCACAAATACTGTGCAGAGCAATATTATTTGATAAGTGCATTGAAAAGAAAATTTGAGTTGAAGTATGATGATTTAAGTGATGCAAATGATTATAATATCAAATTGTCTCATGATATTATTTTCAACAATTTTGCTGTATTGAATCCCAGACAACACCAAATCGTTAATCTGAAAAAGATTGAGGATTCGATAGAAGGCGCCAATTGTTTTATGTATGAAAATAGGTACAGCAACAAAGATTTCTTAAACGACTACGGTGAAATATGAGTGAAGTAGAAAAAAAGAAAAAAATAAGTATTGGTATATGCTGCTACAATGAGGAAGTTAATATTTCTTTAATGTATGAAGCGGTTACTAAGGAGATGAAACAGATCGATAATTATGATTACGAAATCATTTTTTCTGATAATTCATCGACAGATTCGTCTCAGAGCATACTTAAGGAAATAGCTGAAAAAGATGAAAAAGTCAAAGTAATAATTAATCAGACGAATTTCGGGGCGGAAAGATCGGGGATTAATTGTTATTATAATGCTTCAGGGGACGCATATATTGGTTTGGCCTGCGATTTTCAGGATCCTCCTGATTTTATCCCGGAATTTATTCGGGAATGGGAGAAGGGATATGATATTGTTTGGGGACAAAAAATAAAAAGTAAAGAAGATCCGATAAAGTATCTGTGCAGATCTTTCTTTTATAAAATTATAAAAGTTTTGTCTGATCATCCTCAGTATGAACAGGTTACCGGATATGGTCTGGTTGACAAAAAGGTTTTAGATATACTATATATCACGCAAAGACAGGATCCGGAATATACAATGAGAAATCTTGTTTGTGAATATGGTTTTAAGACTAAATTGATTCCATATACGCAGAGGGCCAGAGAAAGAGGAAAGTCTAAATATGGACTTTATGATTACTTTCATTTTGCAATTACTTCATTAGTCAATACATCAACAAAGCCATTGCATATTTTAACGGTAGTTGGATTTGCGGTATCTGTCCTTTGTATATTAGTTGCATTATTCTATTTTGTTTACAAGATTACTCACTGGGATTCTTTTGATGTTGGTATGGCTCCAATGCTAATTGGTTTATTTATGGTTTCCGGTATCCAAATGTTTTGCATTGGAATATTGGGAGAGTATATATCCGTAATATTAAGACGAGTAACGGATAAACCGGTTGTTGTTGAACGTGAAAAAATCAATTTTTCGTCGGACGAGTCTTGAATTAACAAAATGGTACACGTTATTTTTAATATTAAGAGGCAAAGAAAGAATTGAAAAAAGTTCTGGTAACAGGCGGTACCGGTGTGACCGGTGTCGCCCTTGTTCGTTATTTATTAAGTGAAAATATCAAAGTAGTTGCCTTGGTAAGGAAAAATTCTTTCAGGCTTAAATATCTTCCGACAGATGACGATAATTTGGAGATCGTAAATTGCAATATGGAAGATTATCCTGTCATGGGAGATATCCTAAAAGAGAAGGGGGCTTATGATGCTTTCTTTCACCTTTCCTGGGATGGCTCAACAATAGTAAACAAGGGTAACAGCAGAGATGACATGCTTCTTCAATCAAGAAACATTGTTCATGCGATAAATGCTGTTGAGTTATGCAAGGCGATAGATTGCCCAGAGTTTATCATGACCGGATCACAGGCTGAATTTGGGCCTTACGATACTGATATTGATGAGAATTTTTTGTCCAAACCTGTGAACGGATATGGGAATGCAAAACTTTGCGTTGAGAATATGTCCAGGATCATGTGCAGGAACTACGGTATAAGACATATATGGGCGAGATTGTTCAGTATATACGGCCCTTATGACGGAACCAACAGTCTGATCTACACAAGTATCCTGAAGCTGCTTAAGGGAGAGAATCCTGCATATACCAAGGGTGAACAGTTGTGGGATTTTATGTATTCTTTTGATGCGGCAAAGGCATTGGTTTTACTTGCGCAAAAAGGCAGGGATGGAGAGATGTATTGTGTTGCCAACGGTAATACAAGACCGCTTAGTGAATATATATCTGTTATTCATAAAGTATGTGCCCCTGATATTGTTCCTAAATTCGGCGACATACCTTATTCGAAAGGTCAGATGATGCATCTTGGAGCAGATATAAGCAAACTTAAAAATGACACAGGTTTTGAACCTGATTATTCTTTTGAAAAAGGCATATGCGAGATCAGAGACTGGTGTGTGAAAACAAATGAAGAATATTATATTCGCCCGGAGGATAAATGATTTTTTGAAATGAATAACCGTGATGACATAAACAGTAGTATTGATAATATAAAATCTCATATGGGAGATCCTACAAAAGGACTTCCGGAAGAACTGTTTGTATTTGCGACAACGATCACACCGATGATCAATGTAGACCTGTTAGTAATGAACGATAAAGGTCAGGTCCTTATGTCGTGGCGTGATGATCTGTGCGGAACAGGGTGGCATATCCCCGGAGGGATAATCAGATTTAAAGAGACATTTCATGAAAGACTGATAAAGGTTGGAGAAAGCGAATTACATGCTAAGATCACGCATGATGATGATCCGTGCATGATCAATCAGATCATCTTAAAACAGGACGTCAGAGGACATTTTGTTTCTTTGCTGTACAGATGTTATCTGCCTGACGATTATGTCATAGATAATGGCGATATTAAGGAAGGACAGTCGGGGTTCTTAAAATGGGTCGACAGATGTCCGGATGATTTCGTTACAGGCCAAAGGGATATATATAAGAATTTATGGGATTGATTTCTATGAGAAAAGAATGCAGATGCTGTAAAAATTTGATAAATGAAAAACCGGTTCTTACTTATCATAACCTTCCGGAGAAGGTGCAGGGATTCGATAAGATCGGTGACCCCATAACGGACAAAGCTATTGATCTGGAGATTTATGAATGCCCGTATTGCGGATTGATCCAGGTGTTGCAGGAACCTGTTGATTATTATCGTGATGTTATTCGTGCCATTGCAGTCAGTGAAGATATGAGGGAATTCCGTAATACCTATTTTAAGGATTTTGTGGATTCTTTTGATCTTGCAGATAAAAAAATAATTGAGATAGGCTGCGGCTGCGGTGAATATATCGATATCATGAAGCAGTTCGCCGGAAACGTTTACGGTATAGAACATAAAGCAGAGTCTGTAAAAAGTGCTACAGACAAAGGACTTAAAGTATTTGAATCTTTTGTGGAAACTTCTGACACTGTTATTCCGGAAGGCCCGTATGATGCTTTTTATATTATGAATTTCCTTGAGCATATTCCAAATCTTTCGGAGTTTCTCGGTGGTATTTATAACAATCTTACGGATGAGGGATGCGGGCTTGTTGAGGTTCCGAACGGGGATTTTGTTATTAAAAGCAAAATGTTTTCGGAATTTATGCTTGAGCATGTAACATACTTTACAAAAGATACGTTAAAGAGAACGTTGGAAAACAACGGCTTTGAGGTATTATCATGTGAGAGTATATGGCATGATTATATTTTGTCTGCTAAAGTTCGGAAAAGAAAGAGTATAGATTTGTCATCTTTTGATGAACATAAAAATAAACTGATTGGAAATTTAAGAGATATGGTTAAGCGCGCCTACGACAACGGTGAGAAGATCGCTGTTTGGGGCGCAGGGCATCAGGCACTTACGCTGCTTGCTTTGGCTGATATCGGGCAGTATGTTTCCATGGTTATCGATTCCGCTCCATTTAAACAAAATTGTATTACCCCTGTTTCGCATATTCCGATTTACGGGTCAGAGGCGATCAGGGACAAAGGAATTAGCTATATTATCATTATGGCCGGCTCATATTCTGATGAAATAAGCAAAATAATAAAAAAAGATTTTCCCGGAGTCAAAGGAATAAAGTATGAAGAATAGAATGTTGAACTGGTTGAAAAAGAAACAATGAATCTTGATGATGAGAAGGAAAACAACACGTAACACATGATCCGTTTTCTTGTAGTATAATATGATCTGTTGGATCTGTAGACGGAGCAAAAGGGAAAGGTCGGCTCATAGTTTTGAAAAGATCGGTAAGATTATCTGAAAATGAGATAAATTCAATGCTCAGGATATACGGAGGCTCAATACTGCGGTCCCCGGAATTCAGGACAGCCATGAATCAGACTCATCATAATTTCACGACTGTCGGTGACCATACCATAAGGGTAGCACGTACCAGCATAAGATTGTGTAACCTGCTGAATAAGATGCATATAAAGACTAATGTGTCGGATGTTGTTGTGGGATCACTTTGTCATGATCTGGGGATACTCGGCAGGGATACCTGCTTTAAGAACAGGAAAGAGTGCTATCATGAGCATCCCGTGAGATCGCTTGATGTGGCAAGGCGTTTAGTCCCTGATATCAATTACAATACAGAGAAGATAATACGCTGTCATATGTGGCCGTTAACCCTCACGAGGGTTCCTACATCCAGAGAGAGCCTGATAGTATCTGTTGCAGATAAATATGCGGCTATCGGAGACGGCGTGATGCGTAAGAAGAAGGCCCTGGAGACGCATATCTCAAGTAACAGGGTGATATATTATGGACCGTGATAGATCAGAAGTGAGGCAGAACAGTGTGCTTTGCCAACAGGATCTCCTTTATAGGAGAATAATAAATTTATCGAATTTATATTTTCGGAGGTAGAAAAATGGAAGACAGATTTGATGATCTTAAGGACTATCTGGATCTTGTTCAGGACAAGGTTCAGAAGGATGTGAAGAAGTGGAAGTCAAAGGATGAGTTCAAGATCAGGAAGAATACTCTTATCTTTGGAGGCGCAGTACTTTTCTTAGGAGGCGTGGTAGTGGGAATACTCACTGCATCAAAGCACTGTTTTGCATCCGGTAACAGCAAGTGTAATATTTCTTACGACTGTGGCTGCAATTGCAAAGATGAAGAGTCTTGCTGTCATGGTGACGGGTGCTGCAAGTGAGCATTATATCCGGACTTACTCTGGCTGTTTTTGCCGCACTTAGCGGAAGCCTGACTAAAGAAGAGACTATGAGGCAGTATCGTCTGAATATTGTCGAATGGAAGGACTTTAGTAAGAAGAATAAGAAAAAAACCCCGGAAGGGTTCCTTAACGAACAGTGGCTCCTTTCGGGGTTTTTATATGGAACCGCCTCGAAACTTCAGGAAAAACTTTTTTTCAAAGGAAGACCGATCACCGCAAAGGAAAATTCCTGCGAAGTGATAGCTTCATACAATGCACTGTTATCTCTTGGGAGCCCCGAACCATTTCCGGAGGTGCTTAAGGAGTATTCGCAGGGGGGGATCTGTTTTCACGGGATATTCGGTACCGATCCCAAAGCGATAAAGAGATTTTTTGAAAAAAGAGGTTTTGCGGTAAAGGCATTTGAAGGTGAGGAGATAGAGCGTCTGAAATCAGAAGGGGATCCGGCTGATGATAGGAAATGTGCCTATATCTTTACCACCTATAATCGGAAGAATAATCCTTTCAGCATGATACATACCATGTGCATTACCATGGAGGATACCGGATATCAGACACATAATGATGCAGAAGGAAATAAGATATATCCTACCGTATATGATGCCGTTGTGGGATATGAGAAGGGCAGAAGCGGACCGTTTTATGTCCTTCGTATCTGTCCCTTGGATTGAAACTTTAGTTCGTCTGTGATACACTTGTTAGAATGTACGAACTCGAAAATGGAGGATTGTCATGAAATCTAATGAATCATCTGAAGATTACCTGGAAACAATACTTATTCTCAGTGAAAAGCTGCCTGTAGTCCGTTCTGTTGATATAGCCAACGAAATGGGATACAGAAAGTCCAGTGTCAGCATTGCCATGAAGCATCTTCGTGAGAGAAAGATGATCACGGTAATGGATGCGGGATATATCTATCTTACCGATGAGGGAAAGAGAGTAGCTGAGACAATATATGAAAGACACAGATTTCTTTCGGCCTGGCTTACGGATCTTGGAGTGGACAGTGAGACTGCTGCTTCCGATGCATGCCGTATCGAGCACGTGATCAGCGCGGAGAGTTTTACGGCATTGAAGAAGTATTTAAAGAGCAAGGGGTACGATCCCGAAAAAAGTTCCGATAAAAAGAGGAAGAAATGAAAGCAGTAAAAGATATATTACATAAACTGGGATATATCATGAGCGCAAAGCAGAAGCGCCAGTATGTCCTTGTAACTTTTGTGGCATTCATAGGTTCGTTATGGGAACTCCTGGGTGTTTCGGCGGTGCTTCCTTTTGTAGAGTCAATAATGACTCCGGAGAAGCTTGACGGGAAATGGTATTACAGGATACTGCATGAGAACTTCCGTATGGAAGATCCCATGGAGATAATGACGACTCTTGGAATAGCCATCATAATCGTCTATATCATAAAGAACATCTATCTGGTTTTTTCATCTTATGTTCAGGCGTGGTATTCAACAGGAGTTCAGAGAGATCTCTCCATTAAACTGGAGAGAACTTTTATGGGGAGCTCATACCTTTTCCATCTTGGTGTGAATTCTTCCGTTCTTATCCGAAGCATCAATCAGGACGTGGTTGGTGTGTTCGGTGTGTTCTTCTACCTGTTCAGAGTGCTGGCTGAATTGTTTACGGTCACTGCCATCGGTATTTATACCATAACGTTGGATCCGCTTCTTGCCGTCTCTCTTGTAGGCATTCTGGGATCGTGCATGCTTATTCTTTTCTTTGGATTAAAGAAGCTGGTTAAGCGCTTCGGTCAGATAGGAAAGGACTGTGACAGTAAGATGCTCCAGTACCTTTCACAGGCTTTCGGCGGTATCAAAGAGATCATGGTAATGAACAGACAGGAGTATTTCTCCGAGAGCTTTGAGGGGGCATGTACTCTTTCCGCAAGGGCTGCAAAGAGGAATAATTTCCTTAATGTCATCCCCAGCAATGTTTATGAAGTTGTCTGCATAGGCGGACTTATCGGTATAGTCGTGGTAAGACTCCACATGACTCCGGATATGGCTGAATTTGTTACGAAGCTTGCTATCATAGCGGTTGCAGCTTTCAGACTGTTCCCGGCGGTGGGCAGGCTTACTACCAATCTCAATGCCATCACCTATAACCGTCCGAGACTTGACTCGATGTATGAGATGCTCAAGTCCATCGAGAATACCGAGATGTACCGTGTTAAGCATATCGATCCCGATAAGGTGGTTCCCGTTAAATTCGAAAAGGAGCTGAGAGTAGATAATATCACATGGAAATATCCTGCCGGTCAGGAGAATGTTTTGGAGGGACTATCCTTAAAGCTTGAAAAAGGAAAATCGCTTGCGCTTATAGGACCTTCCGGTGCAGGTAAGACCACGCTTGCGGATGTTATTCTCGGACTTTTAAAGCCTCAGAAGGGAAAGATCTATTCAGATGATGAGGATATCTATGAGAATCTTCCGGGATGGGCTAAGATCATCGGATATGTGCCGCAGGCAGTATATCTCACAGATGATACTATTCGCGCAAATGTTGCATTCGGTATAAGGGAGAATGAGATCGATGAAGAAAAGGTCTGGCATGCCCTTGAAGAAGCACAGCTGGCAGATTTCGTAAGACATCTCGAGCAGGGACTTGATACTATGGTGGGCGAGCAGGGAGTAAGACTTTCCGGCGGACAGAGACAGCGTATCGCCATAGCACGTGCGCTTTATGAGGACCCTGAGATCCTGGTATTGGATGAGGCTACAAGTGCTCTTGATACCGAGACGGAAACTGCTGTTATGGAGGCCATAGATTCACTCCACGGCAGCAAGACTATGATCATTGTAGCTCACAGACTCACCACAATCAGGAACTGTGATGAGATATATGAAGTAAGGGACGGCATCGCGGTAAAGCGTGATAAGGCCGAAGTCTTAAGCGAGATACCTCAGGCGGATTCATAAATATCACGGAGCTGTTATAAAGCATAGAAAATAGAAATTAGAAATAGAAGGGTTAGATTTGATAATCATCAGATTTCACGGTGGTCTCGGCAACCAGATGTTTGAATATGCTTTCTTTTGTTATATGCAGAAGGTATACGGAGACAGAACACAGGTTGTTGCGGATATCACATGGTTTGACAGAAATCATAATGTTCATAACGGATATGAGCTGGAACGTGTATTTGGGATAAAGCTGCCCTGTGCATCCTATGAAGAGATAGGAAGAGTGCATGAATTTTATCCGGGATACCATATGACTGCGCCGGTAAGATTCATTGCAAGACGTATGGCGGCTAGGAAGAACAGGACTCATAAGCCGGAGGGAAAGCATATCTTTGATTTCGGAAAAAGTCAGTATTCAGTTAATCCGGCTTACGAAGATATGGATCTGTCATACGACTGGTATATCGAGGGCGTTTTCTCTACGGATGATTATATGAAGCATGGCGGACTGAAGCCCGGAGAGCTCTTTGGATTTAAGGATCCGCTTTCATCTGAAGACAGCCTGATATCGGAACGCATGGAGAACTGTTCTTCGGTAGCGGTGCATGTAAGACGCGGTGATTATACGGGAACAGCTTTTGATATCCTGGGTACGGAATATTACAGAAATGCATTTGAGAAGATAAAAGAAAAGTCCGATGATCCCGTATGTTTTGTTTTCTCGGATGATATGGATTACGTGAGAGAGAATATGGGATTCCTTGGCGATTTTGTTCCGGTGCATCATGCGGGAGCAAAAAGCTTTGAAGATATGAGATTGATGACCCATTGTAAGCATATGATCGCTGCAAACAGTTCTTTCTCATACTGGGGAGCAAAGCTTGGTGATGACAGAGGCGCGGAAGACAGGATAGTCATAGCACCGAAGAAGTACAAGGCAGACGAGGATGCTGTACTGGCAGCAGATAACTGGATATTAGTATAAAGAGGAAGTACATAAAATGACAGATCAGTCACATATTAGAAATTTTTGCATAATAGCACATATAGATCACGGTAAATCGACTCTGGCGGACCGCATCATAGAAAAGACAGGACTTCTCACGGAACGAGAGATGCAGGATCAGGTCCTTGATAATATGGATCTCGAAAGAGAAAGAGGCATAACCATCAAGGCTCAGGCTGTTCGTACCGTATATAAGGCGAAAAACGGTGAGGAATATATATTTAACCTTATCGATACACCGGGGCATGTGGATTTTAACTATGAAGTGAGCAGGGCTCTGGCTGCCTGTGACGGCGCAATACTTGTGGTTGATGCGGCACAGGGAATAGAGGCGCAGACTCTTGCCAATGTATATATGGCTCTTGAGCATGATCTGGAAGTATTTCCGGTTATAAATAAGATCGATCTCCCCAGTGCGGATCCCGAGAGAGTAAAGCAGGAGATAGAGGATGTCATCGGCATAGAAGCCATGGATGCGCCCATGATCTCCGCTAAGAGCGGAATTAATGTTGAGGAAGTGCTGGAAGCCATTGTCGAGAAGATACCGGCTCCGACCGGAGACAGCAAGGATCCCCTTAAAGCTCTGATCTTTGATTCTGTTTATGATCCCTATAAGGGTGTTATCGTATTCATGCGTATCATGGACGGATGCGTAAAAAAAGGAACCAAGGTTAGGATGATGGCTACAGGTGCCGAAACTGAAGTTGTGGAAGTAGGTACATTCGGCGCGGGTAGGTTCATCCCCTGCGATGAGCTTACTGCAGGCATGGTTGGATATCTTACGGCTTCTATCAAGAATGTACGTGAGACTGCTGTGGGTGATACTGTCACCAATGCAGAGGCACCCTGTGAAGAGGCGCTGCCCGGATATAAGAAAGCACAGTCCATGGTTTATTGCGGCTTGTATCCCGCTGATGGTGCAAAATATCCCGAGCTTAAGGATGCGCTTGAAAAGCTGCAGCTTAATGATGCTTCGCTAAATTATGAGCCTGAGACATCCATCGCTCTGGGCTTCGGATTCAGATGCGGATTCTTAGGTCTCCTTCATCTGGACGTGATCCAGGAGAGACTGGAGAGAGAATATAATCTGGACCTTGTTACAACAGCTCCGGGCGTTATCTACAAGGTATATAAGACCGACGGTACCATGATAGAGCTTACCAATCCTTCCAATCTGCCGGATCCTTCCGAGATAGATCATATGGAAGAACCCATAGTAAAAGCCGAGATCATAGTTACCAAGGAGTTTATCGGCTCCATCATGGAACTTTGCCAGGAGAGAAGAGGCGTATACAAATCAATTGATTATATCGAGTCCAATCGTGCGGTATTAAAATATGATCTGCCTTTGAACGAGATAATCTATGATTTCTTCGATGCATTGAAGAGCAGATCAAAGGGCTATGCATCATTTGATTATGAGCTTAAGGATTATGAGGTATCAAAGTTAGTCAAGCTGGATATACTGATCAATAAGGAGACAGTGGATGCGCTGTCATTCATAGTGCATGCAGACTCTGCTTACGAAAGAGGAAGACGCATGTGCGAACGGCTTAAGGATGAGATCCCCAGACACCTCTTCGAGATACCAATACAGGCAGCTATAGGCGGTAAGGTCATAGCAAGAGAGACCGTTAAGGCTTTGCGCAAGGATGTCCTTGCAAAGTGTTACGGCGGAGATATATCGAGAAAGAAGAAGCTCCTTGAGAAGCAGAAGGAAGGCAAGAAGCGTATGCGTCAGGTGGGTAATGTTGAGATACCTCAGAGCGCATTCATGAGCGTGCTGAAGCTTGATGAGGAAAAGAACTGACATGAAGATTAAGGATTTTTTTAAACTGTTTTTTATATATGTTTTGCTTGTGCTTATCGGAAGTATAGGTTATGTGCTCAGCTTTAAGACGCCGATCTTCGCATCTATGGACGTATTCTTCTACAGGGGGATTTCCATCATTATCCTCTGGGGAGCACTTATGGCTGTTGTTATGCTTGTGCTCAGAGCAGTGAAGTTTAAGAAGCTCATAACCATTCGTGATGTGTTACTTCTATTTGCCTGCTTTTGCTGTGTACATGTGGTTATATTTACGCATCTTCCTGTGACGGCAGACAGATCCATCACCGTATTCATGCTGGGATATATGTCCGATAATGCCGACAAGTCATATACAGTGGACGAGATGGAGGATTATTTCGTTGAAAGATATGTTGGGGACTATGGTGCTTTTGAGAAGCGTTTTCACGAGCAGCTTGTTACGGGAACCATAGAGGATACCGGAGACGGGAGCTGCCGGATCACGGAATCGGGGATAAAGCTCATGAAGATATATGAGGTCACCGCAGAACTCTATGGATTGGATGATAAGCTGATACACCCTGATGGAACAGAAGAGGAGTAACTAAAGAGCGTAATGAAAAAGAAAAATGATAAAAGGATATTGATGTTTGTCTTACTGAATATCCTGTTGTTGATCTATTCTTTTACGACGGTGCTCAGCAAATTTGCGGCTGAGGCTGAAGCATTCAGCCTTAGCTTTTTTGTGTACTACGGATCTGTGCTGGGACTGCTTTTTATCTATGCGATAGTATGGCAGCAGATAATAAAATTCCTGCCACTCACCACTGCATATGCCAATCGTGCAATAGTCGTAGTATGGGGGATCATATGGGGCGTGGTGATCTTCAAAGAGCAGATAAATGCAGGCAAGATAGCCGGTGCACTGCTTGTCATCGCGGGAGTGATACTTTTCTCGGTCGCGGACGGGAAGGAGCAGGCTCAAACAGCAAAAGAAAGCGTGCTTGAAAAAAAGGATATCAGTGAACCGGATAACGGGGCAGGGAAGCAGGAGGAAGAAGAATGAGCAGGATATTATTATTCTCACTGGTCCTGGTGATCGGTACCTTCATAAGCTCCGTGAGCCAGGTATTATTAAAAAAGTCTGCATTAAAGGAATATATGAATAAGCTGGCGGAATATCTCAATCCGGAGGTTATCATCGCTTACGGGATGTTCTTCGCATCCACCATCATGTCCGTGATAGCATATAAGGGTATCCCGTTGTCCTTGGGCCCTGTACTGGAAGCCACCAGCTATATCTACATCACCATTTTCGGAATAACCATCTTCCATGAGAGGATGAGCAGGGAGAAATATCTGGCGCTTTTCCTTATACTGGTGGGGATCGTTGTATTCGCTTTTTCTTCATAAATATAACGAATCAATAAAAAAAGAACACCAAGCTGGTTTTATAAAAGGTTTACAAATGATATTATGAAATACGGGGGTAAGCGTAGAGGCTTTTATAAAAGTGGGGCATAGAGAGCATGAAAAAGATCGATAATAGGGGAATATCTCTGGTTGAACTTATCATAGTTATTGCGATAATGGCTGTGCTGGCTGCAATAATAGCACCGCAGCTTTTGAAATATGTTGAGAAGGCAAAGATTTCCAGTGATGAAGAATATCTAGACTCAATATATAAGGCTGTGACGTATGCTTCTTCCGATCCGGATGTTGTCCAGGATCCGAATTCGATGCTTCTGCTCACTCAGTTGTCTTCTGCACCTATGACGCTTTCAGCCATAGAAGCATACAAACCCGGCGGAACAGAGACGTTACTGTCAAAAGAGGTAAAGGATACGCTTGGATGGAGCGATCTTAATCACGCCAATTATATTGCACATATCAGATCATGGCATACGTCATCGAGCGATATATATATCCAGTATAAAGGAACTGCAAATAATCCTCTTGCAGCATGGATCACTGATACTGATGTCACGGGAAAGAAGGGCGAGGCTGCTGTAAGTAATCCCTCAGAATGGAAAGATCTGGACGATCCTGCCTGTCACATAATCTGCATCTATTAAGCAGGTAATTGAATAATAAGATATAATAGAAAACAGATTTCGCCGGTTGAGATCTGTTTTTTATTGCTGATCGTGCGGCTTGGTATTTAAGTGATGGACAAGACAAAGATTGAAAGAGACAGCTTTATATATAATACGGCCGGGGGAATGCTCAATGCGTTTCAGTCGGTTTTTATCCTGATGGCCATTTCAAGAGTATTGACACCTGATGATGCAGGTGTGTTTACTTTAGCGTATTCGGTTGCAAATCTGATGCTCATGATAGGCAAGTACGGAATGCGTAACTTCCAGGTTACGGATACGCTTCAAAAATACAGTTACAGAAAATATTACATTTCCAGAATCGTCACTACTGTGGCAATGGTTGCGGCAGGCCTGATATACGTTGTGTATAAGCGATATACGCAGCCCTATACGGACGAAAAAGCCCTGATCATTTTTTTGATGTGCGTGATGAAAGCCGTGGACTCCGTAGAAGATGTTTATCATGGAAGATATCAGCAGGAGGGAAGGCTTGATATCGCCGGGAAATGCATGACGGTGCATATGCTTGCGATCATAGTTTCCTACGTATTGTGTATCTGTTTTGGCGGAAGTGTGTTGTTTGCTACAGCATTAACGACGGGAGTTTCGGTGATCGTAACATTTATTACCATCAGGTTTGCTGATTCAAGGATCGGTAATGCCGGGATAAATGACATGGGAGCTGAAAATGATGATACGACCCATACGTTATTTATGCTTCTTAAAGATTGCTTTCCGTTGTTTTTTGCTACATTTATCGGTTTTTATCAGATCAATGCACCTAAGTATTCCATAGATTCGTTTATGACGGGTGCTGACCAGGCAAATTTCGGCTATATTAGCATGCCTGTATTTTTTGCCGGTCTGGTATGTCAGTTTCTTTATCTTCCTGTTTTGAACGCTATGGCTGTTCAATATCAGAAGGAAGAAGTAAAACTATTAAAAAAGGCTGTAGGAAAGCAATCCGTTCTTATCTTTGGGGCTGTTTTGCTGATCATGATCGGGGCGGGCATACTTGGTATCCCGTTCCTGTCGATATTGTATTCCACGGATCTGTCGGGGCTTAAAACAGAATTTTATGTGCTGATGCTCGGAAGCGGAGCACTGGCGTACGGTAATTTCCTGATGAGTGTTCTTACTATATTCAGAAAGCAGAAAACGATCATGATCGGATATCTGATCACAACACTGGCAGAGATAATTGCTATGAATAAAGCGGTGAAGATATACGGGATCCTGGGCGGATCGGTTGTTTTTTCTTTAACCGCAGCCCTGCTTATGGTATATTTATTTATGGCTATGCTGGTTATTTTTTCTAAATATGAACATGAGATAAAGGATAGGGGAAAACAGTAAACTATGTGGGAGAATGAAGAACAGGCGAGAGCCGAGATCAAAAAGCTTGTCGGAGAGTATTATCATCAGTTTAAAGAAGACAAGAGCGTATTTAAGCCCGGAGACAGGATAAATTACGCATCAAGAGTATTTGATGAGAAAGAGATGCAGTCGCTTACCGATGCGACTCTTGATTTCTGGCTGACCACAGGAAGATTTTGTAACGAGTTTGAAAAGAATTTCGGAGAGTGGATCGGCGCAAGATTCGTACATCTGGTAAACAGCGGAAGCTCAGCCAATCTCCTCGCTTTTACGGCTTTAACAGCACCTGAGCTTGGGAAAAAACAGATCAGGAAAGGCGATGAGGTTATCACTGTTGCCTGCGGATTCCCTACTACTATTAATCCCATTTTACAATATGGTGCTGTTCCGGTATTTGTGGATGTTACGATCCCTCAGTACAATATTGATGTGACAAAACTTGAGGATGCCTATACCCCGGGGAAGACAAAGGCGGTAATGATCGCTCATACACTGGGTAATCCCTTTAACATAAAGGCTGTAAAGGAATTCTGTGATAAATATGATCTGTGGCTTGTAGAGGATAACTGTGATGCTCTCGGATCGAAATATACCATGGGCGAGACAAGATTCACAGGAACATGGGGAGATATAGGAACATCTTCTTTCTATCCGCCTCATCATATGACAATGGGTGAGGGAGGTGCGGTTTATACCAATGATCCTTTACTAAGCAGACTGCTCCTGTCCTTCAGAGACTGGGGACGTGACTGTGTATGCCCTTCGGGAAAAGATAATCTCTGCGGACACAGATTTGACGGTGACTGGAGTGAACTGCCTCACGGTTATGATCATAAGTATGTTTACAGTCATTTCGGTTACAATATCAAGGTTACGGATATGCAGGCCGCTGTTGGCGTTGAACAGTTAAAGAAATTCCCGGATTTCATTAAAGCCAGAAAGGCAAACTGGAGTTATCTTAAGGATAATCTCAAGAGATTATCGGATAAGCTGATACTCCCCGAACCCGAACAGGATTCGGATCCTTCGTGGTTTGGATTCCTTATCAGCGTGAAACCCGAGACAGGGCTTAACAGGAATGCGGTCACCAGATTTATCGAAGATCATAATATCCAGACCAGACTTCTTTTCTCCGGCAATATAACAAGGCATCCATGCTTTGATCAGATAAGGAATACCGATGCTTACAGAGTAGTCGGATCTTTGGATAATTCGGATTTTATAGTTAATAATTCATTCTGGGTAGGCGTATATCCCGGAATGACAAAGGAAAAACTCGACTATATGGCAGAAGTGATAAGCGATGCTTTAAAATCCCATTGAATCGGAGTGGATGATGGATAAGAAAGCGGTTTGTGAATTTTATAAAGGAAAAAAGGTGCTCGTTACCGGCCATACCGGATTTAAAGGCTCATGGCTGGTTAAGATATTATCTGATGCCGGTGCGGATGTGACGGGATACAGCCTGGCGGCTCCCACCGAGACTAATCTTTTTGAGATAGCGGGATTAGAGAGAGCCATCAATTCGATAGAAGGGGATGTGAGAGATTTCGAACATCTTGATAAGGTATTTGATACGGTTAAGCCCGAGATAGTTTTTCATCTTGCCGCTCAGCCTATAGTAAGGACATCATACAAAGAACCGAGACTCACTTATGAAACCAATGTAATGGGAACGGTAAATATCTGTGAATCTGTCAGACTTCATGCAGATACGGTTAAGTCTTTTTTGAACGTAACCACAGACAAGGTTTATAAGAATAATGAATGGTGTTACGGTTACAGGGAAAATGAGCCTCTTGACGGTTTCGATCCCTACAGTAACAGCAAATCATGTTCCGAGCTTGTAACACACAGTTATATCAATTCATTTTACGATTCTGTGCCTTCTTTGGCTGTATCTACGGCTAGAGCCGGTAATGTCATCGGCGGAGGTGATTTTGCGGCGGACAGGATAATTCCGGATTGTGTAAGAGCAGTTCAGAGCGGGGAGGCGATAGTTATCAGAAATCCCCTGAGTACCAGACCGTATCAGCATGTCCTTGAGCCTTTATTCACATACATGACTATAGCGAAAGCGCAGTATGAGGACAGAACGAAGGCAGGTTTTTATAACGTCGGACCTGACGATTGCGATTGTGTTACCACCGGTGAATTGGTAGGACTTTTTGAAAAGTATTACGGAGAGGGCTTCAGATCAGAGATAGCAGCCGTTGATCCCAATGCTCCTCATGAAGCAAATTTCTTAAAGCTTGATACGTCTTTGGTGAAAAATGTTTTTGGCTGGAGACCGACATGGCATATTGATAAGGCTGTCGAGAAGACCGTTGAATGGACAAAAGCATGGCTTTCGGATCCGTCGGCTGATAGTGTAAATGCCGTGATGAAGAAGCAGATCAGTGAATTTGTTATTACAAAATGAGATCAGCAATAATGCTCCGGTTGACATGATATTCGGATATTGCTTAATGGAGAAAGATCCAGATGAAAAAACAGACACCTGTTTTTGATAAATACGTAAGCGACTATAGAGGAATACACACTCAGAATATCCACAATGTAAGCGGCGTTGACAGTGCTTATTTTTGCGAGTTCAAATTGAAGTTACTTGAACAGGACGGGATCATCCCGCAAAAGAGTGGCAAATGGCTTGATTTCGGGTGCGGAGACGGAAGTTCAGCCGAATATATCACCAAACATTATCCGGAGTATGAATATATAGGCCTGGATATTTCGACAGTCAGCCTGGATGTGGCAAGGCAGCGGTATGGGGGACGATATCAGTTCATAAGCTATGATGGGGTAAATATGCCTTTCGAAGATAACAGCTTTGATGTGATTTATCTGGCTTGTGTTCTACATCATATTGAACCTGAAGACCGCCCGCATATCATAAAAGAGTTGATCAGGATCCTAAAGCCGGGGGGGAATATAGTTATATTTGAGCATAATCCCTATAATCCTCTTACGCGTAAGGTGGTCCATGATTGTATTTTCGATGAGGGAGTCAAACTGGTACGGCCGGGAAGATTAATTAAGCTTTTAAAAAAGAATGATATTAAGACAGACCTGTATTACGCTATCTTTTTCCCAAGGAAAAATTTTTTCGCCGGGATGCTGAAATATGAAAGACGGCTTTCCCAGTGCCCGTTGGGTGGACAATACTATCTGTACGCAGGAAAATAGAATAGAGCAGGGGAGAAAAATGTTATTGAACTTGAAAAATAATACTAAGAAAAAAGCAGCGGTAATATGCGTTTTTCTTTCGGTAGTTTTCTTATTTATCGGATGTGAGATAACACATCCGTATTATTTTTTACAGGACGATAATGCGGATTGGTATGTTTGTTCTTTTGAACATACGGTTCGCAGTGCTTTTTCGGGCGAGCTTGCCCTTTACAATTTTCATCAGTTTTCAGGGATCCCGCATCTTGATAAGGGGCAGTCGGGAGTATTGAATCCGATGGTTTATCTTGCGTGGATCTTAAGTCATGTATTGTTCGGGCACAGTTGTGCAGTGATCGAGATCCTTGCGTTCATCTATTCTTTGATGGGCGGGATCGCAATGTTTTATCTTCTTAAGAAGCTGAAACTTAATGAGATTGCCGCGGTAATAGGTGGCATTTCGTGGGCGTTTAATGCTTTTTCCATTGTGATCGGTGCAAACTGGATAATCATTATAATGACGGCAGGTTGCTTCCCTTTAATGATCCTTACGGATCTTTATCTGCTGGATAAATTTAGCATAAAAAGAGTTCTCATTGCATCTGTTCCAAGACTTATGTGTTTGTATATCGGACATCCTCAATTCTTTATCTATTCTTTTATTTTTGAAGTTATGGCCGCACTTACATATCTGTTTGTTTCAACAGAAGATAAAAAAACGGTGCTTCCAAAGGCCGGGAAATATATACTGTCGTTCATTCCAATGGGAATATGGAGCCTTCCTTTGCTTTTACCCATGTTTTTTGCGATGCAGAATTCCGCAGACAGAGGCGGCAATCTGGATTTTGATACATTCTTCTCACTGTCATCGGATTTCGGATCATGGCTGTTTTCACTGATCTATCCGTTTACTTCAAGGATGCACGATTATAACCTGAGTCAGGGGATATCCGGCGATGATGGCTTGATGAGAATGCAGACTGTGACAGGCCATATCGGATATATTATGGTGATTTCTTTTGTGGTAGCTGTGTTCTTATTGATCAAGGATCGCGCAAAAAGAAGCGATGAAAAGGATTGCTGCTTTATCATGCTTCCGGGATTGCTGGTTTCTTCGCTGTGGACCTTCAGTATGCTTTTTAACCGGATAGTTTATTATATCCCCGTGATCAATCGTTTCAGATGGCCGTTTAAAATACTGATGTTCGTTAATTTCTTCATGATAGCAGTTGGTGCGGCCGGGACATCTTATCTGATCAAAATTGTGCAGAAGAAAAGTAAAGGAAAAGCGTCGAAGGCTGCCGGCGCGTTTCTTGTACTGTGCGTTATCGCTAATTTTTCTGTGTTATATTTCGCTTTTCCTGCCAGAACTATTGTATTTGAGAATTCAGGGGATAAGCCTTATTCAGATCCCTTTTGCAGCATTATTGGGGAAAAAAGGTATATATCAAAAGCCGGAGTAAATATCAGTGTTGATGTTGATACCTGGAGGATCACGGGTGATGCGCCTGCAGGACTTGATGCTAATTTCGCTACGTATTATGGCCTGAATTCAAGATCGGGATATGATCAGCTTGTGACAACAGAGTCTGCGGAATACAGAGCTATTTTGGAAGATCAGACGGATAATACAGGAATGATCAGCTCCCTGGATGAGACGGAAATCTATCAGTTAAGGCTGCAGGGAGTTTCTTACTATGTCGCAAGGCCGGAAGATGAAGATTTCTTTTCTTCATTGGGGATAGAGAAGGTGGCGGAAGATAAGGGGAGAGTGCTCTTCTATGATCCCAATGCAATGCCGCTTGTGTATGTGATCTCGGAAAATGGAGAATACCTTGGTGAAGTTAAAGACTTCACACAGAAGGTTAATTCTCTTGAAGTCAATACTGATGAAGCTTTTGAAAATGGTTATATAGTTTTTAATTATGTGAGACAAAAGAATTTTCACGGGTATATTGACGGAAAAGAAGTACCGGTTGAAAGAGGTGTTTATCTGGGAAGCATGGTCATTAATTGTCCTGCGGGGAAGCACCATGTCAGCGTGGTATATGAAGATCACGCATTTACGACAGCGGTTTTGATATCAGTTATCGGAACACTGATCGTTATACTTGTATATAGGATCATAAAAAACAGAAATGAAATCGACAAAAATAAAACGGACAAAAATGAGATCAAAACAAACAGAGAATAATAACAGAAAAAAATATGAATGGCTGTTGATCGCGACGGGCCTTGTTATCTTGGAATGTATTTTTTTTCGGAGATTGATCCGGGATGATAAGTTTCCCGGAGGAGATACTGCTCTGATAATGATGGAATGTGATCATTGGTACGATGTGTTCAGATATGGCCACGGACTTACCGAAATGCGTGCTTTCTGGCCGGTTAATATGTGGCTTGGCGGTTCGGACATGATGCTTGGTGAAGGCTTGCTGCATTCATTGTTACGTATGGCCGGATGCGATCTGTTTTCTGCGTACATCATTACTGTTGTTATCACGCATTTTATCGGAGTAATTTTTCTGTGGCTTCTCCTTAAGAATATCGGGATAAAAAGGATCTACATTATCGCGGCTGAAGTAATATCTTTTTTCAGTTGCTCTTTCGTTTCGTTTTCAGGACATTCGCAATTCTTTTCATTTTCCTATATGGCTGTCCTATTCTGGGCAATAGAGCGGATCTTCCATTACCGATCGGATTCAGAAAAGGATAACAGATATAAAAGATATTTATATGAATTTATAGCGATACTGTTTTACGGATTGTCTTTCCTGACTGCGTTTTATGTGGGATATTTCATGACTATCTGGATGGGGTTAACAGCTGTTTTCCTTGTGATCATCTGCAGGAAGAAATGCAAGGCTATCCTTAAGTGGATAAAGGATCACATCGCAGAGACGTTTGTTTGTCTGGCCGCGCAGATCTGGTGGATTTATCCCTTCTGCAAGGTTTATCTTCCGATGCTTGCTTTATCGGGTGGCGGATATTCGGATGAAGAAGTAGCACTCTTTTCCGCTGACTGGAGCGATATCTTCAGGACCATCTCGAAAGCTCCGTTGGAGAGACTGTGGAACAGTATGGTCAAACATAGTCTTTCGGCAGATATGGAAATGTGGAGGGAAACTGTTGAAGCTGAAGTATCAAGCGGATATCCGGTCATCACTGTTTTACTGTTTGTTTTCGCTTTGATAATGCTGATAAGGAATGTAAGAAGAGAGGAATCAAAGAACGAGAACAGGTTAGGCGTAATGTCTGCCATGGCTGTTTCCACGCTGCTGTGTTTTTTTATATTTTTGAAATTCGGAGACAGTTCGTTGTGGATCGTTTTGAGAAAGATAATACCCGGAGGAAGCTCTGTCAGAGCTGTCGGCAGGATCCTTGGTATGATGAGCCTTCCTATAGCTATTGTAACGGCCTGCGTATGTGACCATTCGATAAGAGCGAAAGGTAAATTTAATCATGTGGCAGGCGTGATAGTTGTTGCTTTGCTGATCGCTTCAAATATTTGCGATATACCGGTCCAGTTTGATATATCCGATATGAGGGATAGTATTGCAACTGTTCCCCAGGCTCCTGATGACTGTAGGGTAATGATACTTTTTGACGGATCTGATATTTCAAATCGTTATTCGACACAGATGAAAAGCTGGATGATAGCTTCGGCCAATGATCTGTATACTGTAAACGGATATTCAGGCAATTTTCCTCCGGGATGGAATCTGGCATATACAGGAGACGTGGATGACTATATTAACCGGGTTGTATCATATCTGGAAATTTACGGCGCTACTGAGATGAGTGGAATATATATATATGATTGCGGGACCGGTTCATGGATCCCGTTTGATGTTGTAAGGTGAGTATGGAGATGCTTAAAACAAATAAAAAAAGGCCGGATAGATTCAAAGTATTATTTTTGCTGCTTTGTTTTATCTTATGCTTTGATCGTGGAATGTTCCAGCTGAGATGGGACAGCGCAAAGAATTATGAATTTGTGCAACTGTTTGGCTGGAGTGAATGGTCACTTTTTGGACACGTCTCTTACAGCTATCTGCTGTGGTGCAGGATATGGAAGCTTGTATTTTTAAATGATGCTCTTCTTGGAATGATCTTTGGAAATATATTGCTTTATCTGTTAAGCATATGTTGTTTTTGGCGTATTACGGAATCATTAACCAATGAGACTTCGGTAATTAAAAATATTCTGCCGGTATCTTTGTTTGCATTTTCACCCTGGACCCTGGGAATGGTTCATTCTCAAAGCTCGGATTATCTGATGATGTGTTTTTCTGTATTTATCCTTCTTTCGATCATCAAAAAGAAATGGTGGTGTTTCGGAGTCCTGTCATTATTCTTCTGCTTTATCAAGGAACCTGCGATCCTGGTCTTTGGCGGGATATGTATCGGTGTCATCATTGCTGATCTCATAGAAGGACATACAGAAGGAACGAAATTTAAGACGATCATTTGCGAGAAGAAATGGATGATAATGGCAGGGATTGTCGTTATATGGCTGGCGGCATTTTTATCAGCTGACAGAGGCTCAAATACGGGAAGCAGTTATGCCGGGGGAGGGTTTACTTTTGACAGGGAGAATCTTGTAGAGAAGCTTAAGGTTGTCTTTCTGCTTAATTTTAACTGGATGATATGGATCGGAATAGTTGCGGGAGCTATCGGTGGGATCATTATAGGAAAGCATAAGAAACGGGAATGGACCAAAACACTTGTAATAAGTATATGCGGTTCTGTGCTTGCTGTGATGATCGCTTTTCTTGCTTTATATAAAATCTATAATAATGCCAGATATTTTCTTCCGGCAATTCCCTTCATGTTGTTTTTGTTTATAGCTGTAACAGGGTCCGTTAGGCAAAAGAATATGATCCTTGTAACAACTGTTTTAAAGTCGGTATTGGTATTACTGTCTTTGGTTGAGTGCTTCATAACTGTAGATCCTGTATCCCGTTTGGCATTCGGAGAAACAGATATCGGAAAAGCTTCAATGATAAGTACATATATGTACGGTGACGGGATGACATATAACCGACAGATCGAATGGGGAGAGGTGGCTTACCACTTTGCTCTTGTAGATGCCGTTAAAGATGGCGATCTCATTTTCACACCGGTGATGTATGGCGCTTACGGATTCTTTGACGGGATTGAGGAATTTGCACCTGCAGAGCCTGCAAAATATGCGATAAGGTCGGAAGTATATAATGACAATCTGGGAATAAGGGATGCTGTAAAAAACAGGCCGGGAGATATGCGGCTTGATTTTGTTGAGCTGTCTGATGCGCAGGCGCTGGGATCATTTGAAAATGACTCCTCCTATCACGGAAGAGCATCATTGATCTACAACGTAATGGCAGGAGAAGATATCGTTTCGTTTGTTAAGGACAGATATAACGTGGTAGAAGAAAAGTCCTATTCCTTCAGAGGTTTTGAATATAAGAGACTGATATTTGAAATGTGACCGGAAGTTTAACTGTTTAAATGTAATTTAAAAGGGACGTAATTATGGCAACGAAGAATACGGAAAAAACAGATAAGAAGAACTTAATGACAAGGATCTTTTGCTTTTGCATATCCATGGTATTTCTTTTGATCATGTTTTTTGCTGTAACGGAAACATTTGTTGATAGAGGGTTATCAAGCTGTAAGACCGCTGAGGTGGGGACAGAGGTCAATCCTTATATTATTGATTCTGTTGATAGCCTGCTTGCTTTTGCCGATGACGTTAACAGAGGAAATGATTATTCGGGAAAGACCGTTAAGCTGACTGAAGATATCGATCTGGCGGGGATCCAATGGATGCCTATTGGAATGTGCGGCGGTGATGATAATTTCTGCGGTACATTTGATGGAAACGGACATGTGATAAAGAACCTGACTGCTATTGATGATACCATGACACAGGATCTGGGCTTCTTCGGGATGTTGGGAGGAACTGTGATCAATCTTGGCTTTGAAGGCGGCGTGTTACAGGGAAATTGTTGCGGTGTTATCAGCGTCGGCGCTGCTAATATTGAAGCGCGCATAATCAATTGTTATGTAAGAGGCGTTACGGTCAGCGCTGTAAGAGCCGGCGGAATAGTGGATGATTTTGACGGTACAGTTACACGTTGTATCAGCGACTCATGTATATTGAACGGACAGATCACCGGATCTGTAAGTTCCTATTTTGTATTCCAAACATATAAGGATAATTATTCGACTGACATTCCTCATCCGATCTACTCTGTAGTCTCATCTGAATGTGATATTGTTTCACCTGATCGTTTAAATTCACAGGATTTTGCAAGCCAGTTAAACAATGACAATATATATTCAAATCCTGTGCCGGGAACAAACAGACTTGGATATAACTCGTGGGTTATAGATCAGGATGGGAAACTAACGCTTGGCGATAAAATTGGTCAAGGCACAGGCACGGTATGGACTGACTATAAAAAAGCAGTCTGGTGCATCTCTATTGTGATATGTCTGGTATTATTGATCGCTTTTATATTAAAGACAGAAATAACCTGTGGCCGGTTTATAGCTGTTTTAATGCTGATAAATGCAGGCCTTGGATCATTGATACCTTCGGATCTGATCCCTCCTTGTGCATGGTGGGGGATCGCTGCCGAAGTTTTGGCTGCAATCATCATTCTGTATTTCAAAAAGAGTATTGTGAGACTAAATAAACTAAACCTTGCTGCTTCATTAAGCCTTCTTTCAGTATTGTCTGTTTTCAGGATCCCTTCATCCGGACTTGCAGATATTCATTCCCTTTCAGATCACTTTGGTTTATTAACCGCGGAAATAATATGCGGCTGGACAGCAATAATATTTGTACCGTTGATGATCATATCCGTATATATAAGTATAGGGTTTATTAGGAACATCATTTCTGATAGGCTGATGGTTCATCCGGACAGAGAAAGCAGTAAGAATGAATTATCACTCTGCAGATCGATCATAGTGATCATTTCATTTGTATTTTTACTGTCATCATATCCGGGAAGCTGGCTTGGGGATGATGTCCATCATGTGCTCATTAATCAGGCAAAATGCGGATGGTGGAACGGATGGTTTCCCATTGGTTATTCTCTTTTTGTTTATCTGTTTGCGGGAAGAACAGGAAATGGGTTTACGGTTAATATCGTGCAGACCCTGATATGGATACTGATACAGTTCTACATTCTCAATATACTTGCAAAGAACAGAAAGTCATTGTTTATCTATACTGTCCTTTCAGTCATAGTTTTTACTCCGTTTCTGTATCTGGAAGTAACGCTCAAGGATACATTATATGCAATGGGAATGCTTCTGTTGTCGGCATCGATCTATTCGATCCTGGGGGCAGGAGATAAGAATGCCGGCGACCCTGAAGTTAAGAAGAGAAAAAAAGACTGTATTGCGGGTATATGTGGCGCCGTAATGGTAAGTCTTTTCAGACACGGTGGTTTTATCATAACGCTCATTTCTGCGGTAATTATCCTATGTGTGATAATGCGTAACAAAGCTGATAAAGCAGGTAAGAAACTTCTTTACCCTGTGGGCGTGATCATAACTGCGGTTGCGGCTCATTTGATCGTGGATGTAATGATCTTCAATATGCTGGGGGCTGCGCCTAACGCGGCATATGTCAAATATTCCACTCCGCTGCAGATGGTAGCAGCAGCTGCTGAAGAAGGCGTTGAGTTCAGACCTGATGATCTGGGCGAGATAGAAAAGGCTATGCCGATCCAAAATTGGAAAGTGTTATATAATAAATACTGGTCTGATTCCGTTGCAAGAAGCTGGAGTAATCCGGATATCGATAAGATAGGTGAACTGATCGAAAATGACGGATGGGGGAAGGAGCTGCTGGATATTAACCTGTGGTTGGTAATAAATCACCCGGTGACTTATTTTAAAGCTCTTGCCAATATCGACAGCATACTTTGGGAAGTAGCAGAACCTTATGATCTGAGTGGTTATCTGGTAGAGAATAATGAGATCCCCGATCCGGATATTACTCATACGGGATATGGGAAGATTACCTCAGACGTAGAAAATATAACGCGTTCACTTCCGATAGTATCAGATATTTTATTCAGAGGCGGATTTTTCCTTTGTATCATGGGAATACTGTTTTGCTGTGCGCTCAGATCAGGAAAAAGTAGGATATGGGTAGCCATGATCCCGATAATCTTTAACGAAGGTTTATTGTTCCTTGCGGTTCCTACTCAGGATACAAGATTTATTTTGCCGTTGATAGAAGCTGCCATTTTTATTATTGCAGTTTATGTTCCTAAGCAAAATGAACTGTAAACGTTCGTAACTAGTACAGGTTAGGTAAACTATTATGTTTTTAACTATATTTCGTTTTTTTCATGATATAGCTGTGATGCCGATACGGTTTTTGTTGGAGTATCTTTTTGGCTTTTTCTATAAGATCTCAAATGCCGATGTGGGACTGACTGTTGTATTTCTCAGCCTGACGGTCAATCTTCTTGTGCTTCCTTTATACGTACTTGCCGAAAGAGCAGGGAAAAAGAACAAGTCAAAAGAAAACGGTATTGATAAATGGCGCAAACATATCAATAAAGTCTTTAAAGGTGATGAAAGAATAATGATCCTTTCTGCTTTGTACAGAGAGAAGCATTATAAGATGACCGATTCGATATCCGGAATGCTTTCATTGATCCTTGAGATCCCGATCTTCCTGGCAGCGTACCAGTCGCTTTCCGGGATCAGGCTGTTTAAAGAAGCTTCATTTTTGTTTATTAATGATCTGTCTAAAGCGGATGGTTTGTTGTCTTTGGGGGATCACACATTGAATTTTCTTCCGATCCTAATGACTGTATTAAATATCTTGGCGGGTTTTTGTTATTCGGGGAAAAGATCAAGATATGAGAATATAAGAATAATAGTTATCGCGCTTGTTTTTCTGATCCTTTTATATCCTATGCCTTCAGGCCTGGTACTTTATTGGACATTAAATAATATGTTTTCACTGTGCAAAAATATTGTACTGGGTTTTATTGATAATACCCGTAAACAAAAGAAGAGGAGCGTAAAAAATGATGATCCGACTTCAGCTGTTGCAGATCGGGGACTGATCTGTCTTGTTGCAGGCGGTTGTGCTGTTTCGATGCTGTTAGGGTTTATGTTACCGTCTCAGGTGATCGTATCATCCCCACTCGAATTCTGTGAGAGGACCTTAATGAACGATCCTGCTTTGCTGATGGTCAAACCGCTGGCTTCTGCCTTAGGTTTTTATGTGTTCTGGCCTACAGTCATATATTTTCTTTTGGGTAAAAAAGGAAGAAAGATTTGGGGAACGGTATTATCATTTTTATTATTGATTTTTTTACAGGGGTACGTTTTTGCGGGAAACTTAAGCGGATCGCTGACGGAAGAACTTGAGCTTAATCAGGGGTTAGGTTCCGTGGCCGGAGGAAGTACGTGGAGAAATACTACGGTTGTTATACTTTTGGCGGCTTTGTCGGTTATGCTGGTTTTCAGGCATAAAAAAATACGTTTGTTTTTTTCTGTGTTTTTTTCGGGAATCGCTCTGGCATCGATCTGCGAGGGGATCATCAATCTGGACAGGATCGAATCACAGTTTACCGATTATTCAAAGAATGTCGAAAGGGGAGATGAACTTACATTTAACCTGGATAAAAGCGGGAAAAATGTAGTCATGATAATCATTGATTCCGCTGTCGGAATGTATTTCCCGTATTTTGTTAACGAAGACGAAGAGCTTTATCGTCAGTATGATGGTTTTACGCTGTATTTGAATACCATATCGACCGGAACAGCTACTAACTACGCGATACCTGCTGTTTATGGGGGATATGAATATACACCTGCGGAATTAAACAGACGCGATGGTGAGTTGCTTGAGGAAAAGCACAACGAAGCATTAAAAGTTCTTCCTGTTTATTTTGATCAAAATGACTATGAGACAACTGTTTTTGATCCTGCCTATGCCGGATACAGTTGGATACCTGATCTTTCTGTATTTGATGAGTATCTGGGTATTAAAGCTTCTAACAGCAATGGAGCATTTAACAGAAATGTCCTGAGCAGTGAACTCAGGATAGAACTGTTGGAAAGAAATCTTTTTTGTTATTCTGCGATGGCCTGCGCTCCTTATGCTATCAGACCTGTGATCTATCAGAATGGAAGTTATGGGGAACCGAATATAAGATATCTTGATCATCTTATGATGAGATATCTTAATTCGGATATCGATATAGAGAGTGATCCGTATTTCTTCAGATCACAGTTTATTTTGGGTGATAATGTGACGGTTGGAGAACGAAAGACATTTTTGGATGGATATTCGGTTCTTCAGAATCTCAGTAATATGACTGTTATTACGGATGAAGGAAAGAATACTTATATGTCTCTTTATAATTCGACCGCACATGACTGCATGTTCCTACAGGTACCTGAATATGAACCTTCTACTTTTGTAGACAATACAGAGTTCTATGACAGTAATGGCGGATTCTATTCCATAGACGGAATTGATCTTTGCTTTGATATTATGAATGATAAAATGCATTATCAGTCAACCTTTGCTTCGTTAAAGGAAGTGGGAGACTGGCTGGATTATCTAAGAGATAACGACTTATATGATAATACGCGTATAGTCATCGTATCCGATCACGGAAGGGATAATGGCAATTTTACCGAGATGCTGTCAGACGACGGGATCGATATAGAGGCATATACATCTTTGCTTTTATATAAGGATTTCAATGCTTCGGGATTTAATGTTTCATATGAACCTATGACAAATGCCGACACTCCGGCGTTATTGGTGAATGGTGTAACAGAGCAGCCCGTCAACCCGTTTACCGGAAAGCCGTTGATCGACGGCAGTTATAAGAGCGGTAGTCTGGATGTTATTTATGGCGGGGGAGAAGGCATAATGGTAAATATAAATAACGGACAGAAGTTTATGCCGACATATTGGTTTAAAGTTGACACAAACGGAGGAATGCTTTTCGATCCGAATAACTGGACATATGATGGCGTAAGATGAGGTATTATTTCCAAAAACAAACTGTTTTGTAAATCCTGTACCAGCATTCCGGTGCGGTGAAATTCAGACTCAGCATATTAGCATAAGAACCGGAAAAATACAGAAAATAATACAGGATACCAAGAAGGATCGAAATCAATATGATAAGGTGAGCAAATTTACGGGTCTTGTTATTCTTTTCCAAATCCATAAGCATAACGATGCTTTCTATTCCAAATAAAACAGCAAAATCAAATATATATCTTATTCCGAGATAGAAGTAAGCTACTGCTATTACAAAAAAGGAAAGAAATACAAGTAAAATTCTGAATATCGTACATGACTTATCCTTTCCCGATTTATGAGGCCAGTAGAATAAAGAGACCATTGCGATGGGGAAGACTATGAAATATCCGGCCAGATTATCCGTAACATTTTCAGCCATCAGGTTAGGGATGTGGTAACTGATCCAGGGGAATTCGTGAGTAAACTGCGGAATGGTAAAAAGATAAAAAAGCAGTGCACTCTTATAACCTGATAATGAAAAGGGCTGTTTATGGATCTGTCCCACTGTGAGATTGTAATAAGCGCCGAAATCCGTTACGGAGCCGAATCGCGCATAATTGTAGTACATAAGTGGGGCTGCTACGATCACAAAAGGGATGCTGAAAGCCAACCAGTAACATAAGGTATTTTTTTTCAGCATTTTATCTTTAAGAAGCGGATAGGCGATCAAAGCGCAGAAAGCAAGCTGTGGTCTGCATCCGGCGATCAGAGCAAAACAAAAGGAGCCTGCGGCGATCAGTTTTTTCTCGGAAGCTGTCTGCATGCCGGCTTTTGTATAAAAATAGAATCCCCATATCAAAAAGGTCACTGCGAAGAATTGTGGGATCGAGTAGTTTAGCCAGGCAAAGAATAATACATTGACAGATGACATCAGTAATACAAGTGCGTAAGAGCTAAGGTAAGATCCATAGGAGATATTACCGTGATATCGCTTGATATACGATGAGAGGAACAGAGCAAGTCCCGAAAGGAAGAATGCAAGAACCAGGAAGAAACAGGCTGAATATGACAACATTTTTCCCGTGATCAGATAATAAGGGAGAAATGCTATCACAGAGGGAACTACTCCGAAATAGACATAATATTTCCCGTCAAAGTAGGCATAATCCAATAAATATTCGATCTCGTTTTGCTCGCGTGCTTCATAATCATAAGGATCTTCCATTTGAAGAAGCTCTTCGCTTGGCTCAAGATCGGTAAAAAAATGCCCCTTGGCAAGTGCTTTTGTTATTTCACCGTATGAATCGACGGGAGGAGTCTCATTTAACCAGATGGGGTTGCTTACTCCGATGCAGATGAAGATCACAAATGCGATAACAGCGGGCATCATAACGGCTGCAGGTCTGTTTAAAGGCTTATCCCAGATTTTACTTCCGGGTGCGAACATAATAATGATCAATAACAGTATTGCTACGGTCAGAAATCGTATGAAGTTGAATTCAAAGGGGATTGTTTTATTAACATATACGGAATCAATGTACGCAGCACCGGACAGGGCGCTGTTGGTGTAGCTGAATTCCGTGAGGATATAATAATCGCCTGAAGGAAGGTTTATGAAAAGGCTGTTTTCTTCAGACAACGATGATATTCGCTCTTTGTAAAAAAGTTCGGAACCTTCGGTATCATAAACAGTTACGCTTTGCTTGATCGTATGATCTTCGATCCTGTAGGATGAATTGCAGGCAGTATTAACGGTATTGATGTAATATACGTAAGGCGCGGTATTTCCCGACACAGATGTTGAAAAGGTGACAGACTTGAGTTCTCCGGAGTAGGGGAAAAGACATTTAACGGAATCTGCTGATAATAATCTAAACCGGTTTTCTTCGAAGGAGAGATTTTCATTTGTTGTGATCTCTGATAAAGGAATGGATTGTTCTTCCGGGATCAGAGTACGCCAATATCTGAAATTGAAAAAATAAACTTCCGCTATCAAAGCAAGTATCAAAATAAAAAGATATTTTTTTGCGGAAGCAGGAAATTTATTTAACATATTAACCGGGTTACTTGTTGAGCTGATCATGTTTATTGTAAAATGAAGAGTCTTAGCAAGATTATACTTGTTGGTTTTTCCGCTTTCAAGGGGCTGATAATGGAAAAAAATATCCTTAAGAACGAATCGTTTATTTCTTTTTGGACAGCATGTTTGGGGTGTGTTATCGTATTGGCTGCCTGCGGTTTGCTCCCGGGACAGGTGCATGTCCTGTCAAATGATTCAAGCAGAGAAGTGATACCTTTTATCAGGATGTTTTACAGGCATTTATTGAAAGGTGAGTCACTTTATTACACCTGGGATATAGGACTGGGGACCGGTACGAGTATAACCTATGCTTTTTATGCATACAGTCCGGTAAATCTTATTGTTGCCTTTATAAGAAACAATGATCTGGCATTAATTGTGCTTATGGCCTGTAAATGCGGGTTGTCGGCATTGTTCATGTCTGTGTTTCTGAAAAAGTGTGTCAGATTAAAATCTTGCTGGAATATAGCATTTTCAATTCTTTATGCCTTTTCGAATTATCAGTTCATGATGTTTCAGAATATCTGCCTGAGTGATGTTGTATGGCTGCTGCCATTGCTGATCACCTGTATTTTTATGTTTGTTAAGGGCGAAAAGACGGCTTTGCAATTATCCGTATGTTATGCGTTATGCTTTATAACACAATTCTATGCGGGTTTTCTGACGGGGATCTTTTCCATGTTTTTTCTGATAGGAATGATCATTCTCAGAAAAAATGATATGCGCCCGAAAGAAATAAAAAGGATCATTTTGAAATGGCTGCTGGCTGTTTTGTCGGCGGTATGTGTGTCTATGCTGTTACTTTGGCCACTGCTGGTAGCTTATTTTTCCAATGGCGGATCGGCATGGAACGGTTTTTCTTCAGAAAGAAGCCTCGATCTGTTTTCAATGATCAGTTCGATATTCTGGGGCAGGGGAAATATCTGGTATGAGGAAACTCCGACTTTGTATTGCGGCATCATTACGATATTGCTGTTGCCTTCATATTTTGCGGATAAATGGGTTTCGAGAAAAGAAAAGATGCTGTTCGGTTTTGCGATCGCAGCATTAATGCTTTCCTTTTTTGCAGGACCGGTTTATGAATTCTGGCATTTGTTTAACAGACCGGATGGCTATACTTCAAGATTTTCGATCTTACTGATATTTATTTGCATTACTATCGCAGGAAGGGAAAAAGCTTTTTCGGACAGCCGGGAAGATAATAATACCAAAGTGGCGACAAGAGTATATGAGGTTACGGCAGTTCTCATGATGCTCATCACTGCATGTCTGTATATTTACTGGTCTGTTACGGAACTGTCTTCATTTGCACATCCGTTGCGCTTACTGGTGGGAAATATTGCGCTGATATTGGCTTGGCTGTTGATCGAAAGGCTGATGGCGGGGGGCAGAAGGCCTGCCGCAAAGTATCTCGTTGGCCTGATTGCTGTGGCGGAAGCAGTGACAGCAGGTTATTATCCGCTTAACGAGTCGGGAAAAATAAGCTCGGAAGAAGCGAAAATGATAACCGAAGGTATGCGCTCCGCAGCAGATGTAATTTTGAACGAAGGCGACGGGTTTTACCGTGCGAACATATCCGGCGGAGATATTAATCAGGGAGCTGTTTATGGCTTTAACGGAGTGAGTCTTTTTTCGTCTGAGAATTATGGGGATTTATTGTTTACGATGTTTAGGCTGGGAGACTGCGTCACACCATTTTCATTTTCTCAGACAGGTGGGACGGATCTTACTGACATGATCTTCGGTGTTAAATACAGAGGAAATATCGGATCGGATCTTCGTGTTAACGAAAGGGCGCTGCCCATCGGATATGCTGTCACGGAAGATATATTCAGATTAAAATGCGAGGATACGGGAATCGATCCTTTTGAGGTCCAGAATGCCTTTGCGTCTGCGTTATGTGAAAGTGCTGTAGTTTATGAACAGTTGAATGACATTTCATATCAGACATATAATAATTCATGTGTTATTAATGATGACGGAACCGGGATCATGGAAAATCTCCTTAATGATGAACCGGGAGGTATCATCATCGGTTCGTGGGATGAGGGATATCAGCATGCATACGCATTTGTGGCACTGGTTTCTTCTCAGGAGGGAGATTCTGTGGGAATAATCGAAGATACTCCGGGTGGAGATATCATCCTTTGTTCCGATAATGATCGTTGCGGAGTCGGTATGAGGAATCTAACATCAGATCCGGCTGTTATGGAAATGGAATCGGATGAAGAGGGACATCGCTTAAGGATCATTGATTACGATGAGCCCGGGATCGCATTTTCTTTTGCAAAGCTATGTTTATACGGGCAAAACGAAGCTTCGCTGGATCGGATCTATAATGAGCTGAATTCAGACAAACTAAGCATGGAAGCTATGAAACCGGGATTTTTACGTGGTAAGATAGATATTCCTGACGAAAAGACGGTATTGTTTCTTACGATCCCGTATGACCGGTGTTGGAAGGCATGGGTAGACGGACAACCTGCGGAAATAAAAAGTGCGGCGTTTGACAGCTTTTGTGCACTGTCTCTTCCGGTGGGCAGTCATGAGATAGAAATGAGATATGAAGTACCCGGAGTATGGTTGAAATGGGTTTTCTTTATTATAGGAATAGTGATCTGGGCTTCTTTGATCTTGAGAGGAGAGAGAAATGTTGAAAACAGATAATGACAGAATTAAAAGAATATCAGCGAAATATGATTTTCTGATTTCTTTTTTCATGGCGGCATTAATGAATATTATGGCGCTTGCTTTTGCGGGAGCACTTCCCGGACAAAGGTGGCGGTTTGCCGGAGATGTTGTGACGGGGAAGATGAGCGGCGGTTTTTGGAAATATCTTTTTGAAGGACATTTTCCGGAATATCGTTGGAATGTGGGACTGGGTGGAAACACTCTGCTTAGTACGGCATATGGCGGGATGAGTCCTTTTAATATTCTGTCGTATTTTATCCCGGATAAATATGTCGCTTTGATAACGATAATCATACTTGAAACCGGCGTATCTGCAATGCTTATGCAGATCTTTATCAAGAGAGTGCTGAAGCTTGAATCCGCTATGTCGATCATTCTTGCATGCGGATACGCTTTGGGAACATATCCCACGGTTTATTTCGGATGTTTATGTCTTAATGATTCCGTATATATGCTTCCGCTTGTTTTATTGGCGTTGGATGATTTTCTTAAGCGAAAAAGGATCATGCCCCTGTCGCTTGCTTATGCTTATTGTTTTATCTGCCAGTTTTATTGCGGATTTATCACGGGAGTTTTTTCTTTTATATGTTTTGTACTTTATCTGATCATCAAAGGAAAGGATAACAAAAAGCAGGAATTGGCAAAGATCATTTCAGGATACGTTATAGCGGGTGCTCTTGCGGTAATGATATCTATGTGCATTCTGTACCCGGTGATAATGTCATATATCGGTGATGGAGGTTCGGCATTCAATAAGAGCGAAGAGATGCGCATTCTTAATCCTCTTCTTATGCTGGGGGCGCCTTTCTGGGGACGCGGCATTGTGCTTAGCGAGGAGACTCCGTGTATATATTGCGGTATGGAGGTATTGCCTTTGAGTGTTTTCTTCTTTGTGAACAGATCCGGAAACAAAAAAGAGAAGCTGTTCTGGGGCATACTATTGATCATTATGATATTGTCACTTTTTATCAATCCTTTATACAGCTTCTGGCATATATTCAACAGACCGGATGGTTATACGGCAAGATTTGCGATCATAATAAGCTTCATACTCGTATCGGTGGCGGCAAGAGGCTTTAAGGATCTTAGCCCCGAAGAGAAGAACGAAAAAAGGCTTGTAGCTATCGGTTTGGTCATATTTTTGACGCTTGTTGTATCTTATGTGGTATGGAATGTGACGGATGACCGTTCATTTTCAGATCCGGTCCGGATGTTTACCGGAAATGCTATTCTGATCGTGCTTTGGATACTGATCTTTTATCTTAAGGTATCCAAAACGGTAAAAAACGTATATCTCAGTACGGCGATCGTTATTTTGTCTTTTGTTGAGCTGACGGCAGCGTCTTATTGTGTTTTGAAAGAATATTGCGGGAAAGATTCTCTGGAGTATGCAAACGTCAACGGCGCCATAGAGGAGTTTCTTGCATTGAAGGATGCCGACAGTGAAAATGAAGAGGCGCAAGGGAATAAAAATTCGGAGAGAACACATATTTCGGGGCCTGTGTATGATCACGGAGACCTGCTGCTAAATCAGGGCGACTGGTTTGATTATATGGGAGTCAGTATGTATACGCCGGCTCAGAACGGGCATTTTCTTGATACTTTTTATCATATGGGAGACGGGATCTCCGTTGCTGTGCTTACATACGAAGGCAAGACTGATCTTTCGGACATGCTGCTTGGTGTTAAATACAGGGGCAGGCTGACCGTCGATGATACTACGGGGTGGCATGTGATCTATGATAAAAATGAAAAAGTGCTTCCAATCGGATTTATGGTAAGCGGAGATATAAACGATTTTCCTGAATTTACCAATGATCCATTTGATAATCAGAATATGCTGGCTTCGGCTATGGCAGGCAAACCGGTTGAGATCTGGACAACTGCGGATGACAGATCCATCGAAACCTCGAATCTGGATATTGCCATAAGGCCTGACGGAAGCGGTATGATCAGTAAGATAGCAGATGGCGATGTTGGCGGGGCGTTGATAACCGTGCCTCAGCTTGATCATGAGCATGCATATGTATTTTTCTCCAGGATGAGTACTGACGGCATCAAGGTACACAGTGATGGCGGAAGGATAATGGATATAGAGCTGCAGTCTGAGGGAGAGAGAGCCGGAAACGGTATCAGGAGTATTGATATCTATAATTCATTATTGGAAATGACATGTGCTGAGGGATTGTTTTATTGTGTAGTCGCGGATTTTGACAAGCCGGATGCAATATACTCATTCAGTAATCTCTGTATCAGCTATCAGAACGAAAATGCGCTGAATGAGCTTTATGATGATCTGAGTGCAGGCGGATGGAAAGAAGAGGTTTTTGAGGACGGATACATAAGGGCTGTTGTGAACGCAGATGATGATAAGACCTGCCTTTTTATGTCGATTCCCTATGATAAATACTGGAAAGCCTATATTGACGGGGCGGAAGCAACCGTAAAACCCGTAGTAAATGATACCTTCTGTTCGCTGGATATGCCGGAGGGAACACATACGGTTGAAATGAAATATGTTGTTCCGGGGAGGAAAACGGGGTGCATCATCGCATTATTCGGGCTGATCGGATGGCTGATCACAGTCATATCCGGATTGATGACACGATTTAATAAAAATCCAACATGAACGTATATTGAAATAGTTCGTATCCGGTTATAGAATGAAGCTACAAACAAACAAGCGGGAACTTCTGCAGGACAGGAACCGGCCCTGCAGGAACCAAAGAAAAAAACAAAACACAAAAAGGAAAAAGGAGAAAATCATGAGAAAGAACAAAGGTTTTTCACTCGTAGAGCTTATCATCGTTATTGCGATCATGGCTATTCTTGTAGGCGTACTTGCACCTCAGCTTATCAAGTACATCGAGAAGTCAAAGGTTGCAGCTGATACACAGGTAGTTGATTCAGTTCACACTGCAATGCTTACAGCTATGATGGATCCCGAAGTTGCTAACGCTGATTCTGCTTCAGGCAACTCTTTCACCGGCTCAGGAGCAGTTAGCGCAATCACCAGCACATCAGTTGTTGGTTCTGCTTTCTGGGAAGTTATGGGCGGCAGCCAGGGTGCTAAGGTTTCTATTAAGCTTAAGTCTTACGGCGCAAGCACCGGTAACCTTTCTTACTCTGTAATCGGAAACAACAAGATCTCTGTTTGGATCTCCGGTACAGATAGCAGAGGATCTAAGAATCCTTCAGCTTCTTACTACATCAGAGTAGAGTAATCTGTTTAAAGTAAGATAAACGATTAATAATAAGAAAAGCTTCGGGATGGGTTCCGCCCGAAGCTTTTTTATTTCTCTGAGAAATTGATTTATAATTGGTATTGATTAAACCTGATTATGAAATGATAGGGGGAGAATGATTTCTACATGACTTTATATCCTCGATCGGTTTAGATGCAGTTATCACCCCAGACAGATCGTTGTGGAATTATTTTTCCAATACAGTCTATAATTTACCGAATTATTCTTTATTATTTCAGGAATACTGTTTCACAGAGTCTTAAATATCCGATCAATGCTCCGGCAAGGTATTGTGGACGGGATCAGATCTGTATCGGTCTTTCTTATACCGATTTTCATTGGTTTGGGTATGATTTACAGACCGGATAATGCGATTTTGTGGAATGAAAGCCTCGCTTTCTTGCGTTATTGATCGTTTCTTTGGGGATCCTGATTGAAAGCTCTCCTAACTCTGCTTTAGCGATATATTTTGCAATGCTCGTAAATGGCATATATCTTGCAGATCCGTCATCCGTATCCGGGATCATTTTTCTTGCGGGATTAAATCTGGCGCTTGCTATAATCTCCTATATTCTTTTAGGGATAAAAAAGAGGAAGAAAACATGCTGAATTGATTTTTTATTTACGGACACTTCTTTTTTCGGATTTTAATATAGGAAGAAGACATGCCGGAATAGAGATCAGAAGTGATATTATAGATAATATTTTACCTGCTTTATATCCCGAGGGAATGAATTGCAACCGGATATCATGTGTTCCTTCGGGAAGGTTACAGCACAGAAAAGCATTGTCGACGCAAGAGAAAGTATCTGTTTCCACCCCGTCAGTATAGATATGCCAGTCATTATCAAAGGGGATGCTGGTAAAGAATACTGTTCTGTCCTTCGGAACATCGACAGTTCCGTTGATACAGCTGGCGGAAAAATCTGTAATTTTCATTCCGTAAGCATCTATATCTTTGCAGAGTTTATCTAACTCACCATTATCCAGATAATTATAGAAATAAATATTTTTAAAGACAGCTGAGCGATCTGAATTGCACAGGATAAGACCGCATACATCAAAACCAAGATCCGAATGCGGCAGATTCATGTCCGGATTGTCGGCTTCATTATAATCCTGCGGTGTGAAAATGCATCCGAAGCTTGCTCTGGATGAGGAATAATAGCCTTTTAACGCATCAATAATCAGCGCTGAATCGCTGTAGAGAGGCGTCCCGTGAACTGACATACAGCCTAAGAGCTGTTTGTTTTCTTCTTTTTCCCTGATATATAAGTATTGAGTATCGGAGATTGAGTCAATGGGGGCATAGAAGGTCTGAGCATATTCTTCCGAATCCAGTACTACATTATATGACTTGATCACAAAGCTGCCCGGATCTATTTCTTCAAAAATATGATACCTGCCGTCCGTTATGAGGTTAACCAGATTTTCCTGGTTGATAAACGGATTATCCTCAGCTGAGTAATCCAGGATACGCGGAGAACACATAAATCCAAGTGGGCAGTAATTGTCATATTGAGAGATTGAATAATCTCTGGAAGTTGCTAACTCGTTATGATCAGGTACCGTAACAAGGTATTTTGTGCCAAAGATCATATAGGTAAGGGGAGTATAGCCATGTTCTTCTATTACTCGGTTGGATGTGACAATTCCCAGATGCCAGAGAGCCATCCTTAGATTATAGTCGTCGGATGATGAAAAAGTGTTGAATCCGGCATATCCGTAGAATGTCGGCGCATTTGAAAGAGATTCGTTTTGTACGCTGATGCGGTAAAAAGAGTCATCATTTTCTTTGACCTGTGACATGGCCTGTGATTCGGCAGCGAAAAGGTTGGTATATACGACATCGTTATTTTCAAAAGAACGGTGTTTAATGCACATGAAGAAATTGACCGCCAGTTCCAGACATAACAAGAGTGAAAAAACAGGTTTTAATACTTGGGTTTTGGCATTTTTATTCCGCAGATAATATAGCAACATATAGGCTGCCAAAAAAGCGCTATTGATAAAAAATCCTGTTGTTCCCGAAAGCACATGGTTAGGATTAACGCGTGCCGTCTGAAGTGGCATCATTGCGGAATATAATATTATTAACGCAACCGTATATGAGAAGAAATAAGAGGGTTTTATCTCTGTGATATCGTCAAATACTGCTGCTGCCGAAGCGCACAGAGTAAAGATCAGACAAAAGGTAAAGCGATATGCATAGAAATTCGGATAGTCAAATGCATGCATGAATGTGTACATGGGAAGATTGATCATTGCAATGACATAGAATACGGTAATTACCCCAATTACAGAACGGATCTTTATGGAAATTTTCTTCTTAAAGAATATAAACGGGAAAAGGACGAGCACGGGAAGAGAGCAGTATAAAAACGGTGTAACGTTATTTAGACTGGGCATTTCTCCGATAAACAGGCTCTTTATGATATCCGGGATGTAGGAAGCAAGTTGGGTGAATTCAAAGTTGTCGGCTGCGGAGTGTGAGTATAACAGGTATCCGGCGGGGAGAAGCATTATTCCACACAGACCGGCTGATAAAAAGATGCAGATACAGAAATGAAGTCCTGAAAAAATGAAATTCTTAATTGTCCGGCGGTTAAAACCTTTGGAATGGCATATTGACGCACCGAGAAAAACCAGAGCTTCAAAGATACCGGCCATAAAAGCAATATAGAAATTAGTTAAGAAAAGATATGAATAAGAGAGTATCAGTGAAAGTGTATTTGTTTTCTTTCTTGGATGATCAGTTGCCTCTATGGTAAATATGCTGATCAGAGGAAGCATATACAGGCAGTCAAGCCACATGATGTGAATGTAATATGCGGCGCTCCAGGTGCTAAGCGCATAGCACAGAGAAAAAAGGACTGCGCTGAAGTCGGTTTTTTTAAGGATTCTTTTTTCAAAGTAACAAAATGTAGCTGCTGACAATGCGAGTTTGACAGTGATGATAAATGTAGTCATCGTAGAAACGGGGACCGCTTCAATGAGGTAGAGCAGATTAAAGGGGCTGAGGGTATAGTATGCAAATGTAAGCGCAGTTCCGGAACCCAGATAAAGAGAAAAAGAATACCATAGATCCGCTTCTCCTTTTAATACACGAAGAAACATCCGGATAAAACCGATATATTGGACGTATAGATCACCATAGAGAAAACTCTCATTGTTGTTACCGAGAATACCGGCCGCAGCCAATACTGTCAGGAAAATGAAGGCTGTCAGTAAAGCCGAAAACAGCGGGTATAGAGCGATCCTGTTGATTTTTTTTTCTTTTGGAGTGAGATTTTTATCAGTCATTTTATTTTTCAGATTTCTTATTTAGTTTCTTTTTTATTGTCTGCTGAATTATCTGCTGTGTTATTTTCTTTTGCTGCTTTTTCTTTCTGTTCTTTCTTCAGCTTCTTCTTTGCTTCGGCTTTTTCATCAGGTCTGGATAAGAGTAATACAGACCAGATAAGAAATGAAACAATAGTAGTTACAGTACCTTTTAGTTTTCCGGGAGTTTCGTAAACAAATGTGATCTTATGTTCGCCGTTTGTTGCAACTACAAGTCCCACAAAGTCACCGTCCATTGTTACGATGACATGGGCTTTATTCTCGTCAACATAGGCTGTCCAACCCTTGTCATACGGGATGGTCGTGAACAGTATCATGTGTTCATCATCCTGAGTTACTGTACCCTCTATCCTGCCGGGAGTATATGACGTAATGGTCATAGGGTGAGAGGAAAGATTGGAGTAAGCTCTGGTCAGTTCTTCGGGATCAGCCTGCTTGAAACAGATCGTATTAAGCAATTGTTCGGAAGAGACTCCGGTAAAATCAATTGTCCAGGATCTGAAATTGCCTTCTCCGACAGTGTTATCAAGTATCTCATAAGGGAACTCCGAAAGTCCTGAAGAAACTGCATTGTGGTTAAGCTTATGAGGTATGTCAAGTCCTGAGAATCCTGCGATCAATTTCGGAGAAGGTCCGTATCCGTCTTCGGCATTGAACCAGGCATAAGTATTATCATCGGCGTCATTAATATAATAAGTAACAAAGGGGTTGTTGACCTGATTTGTAACTCTTTTATATGCCACAAGGCCTCCGGAAGGGATGATCTCTTCCGAAAATGCCGCATTTTTTATCCGGTCTTCCGGAACGTCTGTATAGAGTTGGTAATCCTCATCGGTCATTCGCTGCAAAAGAGCGATATCGGTCTCAAAAGGATCATCTTCGGGCATATAAGCGGACATTGAAGGCGAGACCATAAATGCAAAAGGTAATGCCTCGGGATTCTCGGTTAATCTGTAATCCCCGTTTCCGTCGGGAGTAAGGGTATATTTAACGGAAAAAATCATATCGGTAAACTTCTGTGTACCGGTATCAAATGTTCGATGTGAAGAATTGGGGATACCCAGAGTTGAAAAAGTGAGACGAACTTTTTCATCGTCACTTATACCGTAGGAGGAAAGTGTGTTTACGCCCAAAAGCGAAGCTTCGTTATAATTGCTGCCTCCGTTTAACTTCATCCTGTACAGAGAAGGGTCCGCAGCCTTAACATTGGAGATCGCTGCATTAAGTTTATTATATCTGTTATCAAATTCGGATGAACTGATCCTGAGAGAGGGATCGGATCCGGATCCTGCAAATGATCTGATGGAACTTAAAGAGTTGATCGACAGCTCGGCTATCAGTACTGTAAATGAAAAATATAACAACGCTTTGGATGAGAATCTCTGCCCGGTATATAAGTGTATCCATAATAACCATATCAGAAGAAATGCGGCGTTAAGGATAAGTCCGTTTTCCGTAGCGGCATTTAAACCGGTCATGGATTGGAGAAGCGCGGTAAAAGCATAGGATATGATCAAAACAGCTATGTAGATCCGAAAAGCCTTAAGGGGTAATTCACGGGTATTTTCGTTATTCAGCAAGACCTGTTCTGCCATTATTATCAGCATAAAAACAATGCAGGGAGCAAAATCAAATGTGCTGTTTACGCCCTGAGGTCTGATGATCTGAAGCATCATATTGAGATGAGGAGATATCATGGCACAGATATATATGATCAGTACCGCTGATACTCCGATTTTTTTATCTTTGGAAATGTTCCTGTCCGTGAAATAAAAAGGTAATAAAAGTAATACGGGAAGACCGCAGTACAATGCGGGAATCTGATTGAATGAATTACCCGTCGAGTTGATAAAGAGGGCGCTAATTATATCGGGGATAGTAGTTGTTAATTCCGGAAGCGCGGTATCAAACGCACCGCCGTGTTCTTTGATGAATAAATATGCGGGAATAAAGAACAAACCGCAGCATCCGAGTGCCAGCAGGCAGGGGAGAAGGATGCGGATCAGCATAACGGGAATGCGCTTTATAGTCTTTGTATTAGCGATATAGATGATCGAGCGGATTAAATAAACTACAAGGATAAATACGGATATGATAAAACCCATATAGAAATTTGTAATGAACAGATAAACCAGACAAAGCGTAAACAAAAGCAGAGTGGTCCTGTCTTTTTTTCTGTAAGCAAAATCTTTTTCGCCTTCATATTCATTAAGCGCTATTGTATCAGCCGTAAATGCCATTATGAGCGGAAGGATATACATGGCATCAAACCATGAGTAGTTGTTAAGACTCACCTGAAACCATGAGGACAGAGCCCAGCACAGAGAGAAGAACAAAGTGACGGGGCGTTGGGTTTTAATATGTTTTTCCGAAAAAAAAGAAAATGCCGCTGCGGCAAGTGAGATCTTAAGTATGATTATAACATTTGCCATTGTGATCATGGAGATGCCCGGGATCAGATACAGCAGATTGAAAGGGCTGAAAGCCGTATACAGATATGTATATATCGTAGGCGAACCGGCATATATTGAAAAAGAATACCAGAGGCTTTCTTCTCCCTTAAGAACTCTTAGAAAAGACTGTATAAAGGGGAGGTATTGCTGATAATTATTCCCCATGCTAACAGAGGAACCGGTGAAACTGAAAAAACCGAGTATAAAGAAAAGGAACGTCATGACGACAGCAGTCATGAAGAAACTGATAAAAGGTGTACGCTTGAGTGATTTCATAGATTTGTCCTTTAATATATGATGCTACATAATAATATCAATTTATTATATAATGGTTAAAATATAAACGCAATCAGCTGATGGCACCTGTGATTGCGCTATCATGATTCTTTAATATCGAGGGCTGTATCAATGGAAAATATCGAAGGAATAATTGAAATTAATGAAATCAATAAAGAAGAAAAAGGGGCAGATGAAGCGGGATTTGTTGTTCCGGAACTGCTTTTGGATAAGCAATTCGCAATAAATATAAAGCATATATTGTTGTCGGTCATTCTTACTTTGGTATGTGCATGCGCGATTTTCTTTTTGGCCGATTGCTTTCCAGGAGTTGGAAGCGAGATTTTTGTTTGGTCTGACGGAGCTCAGGGAACGGGCAATTTTGAGTGGAGGAAGGTGTTAGCGGGAGAAAGTACGGAATATACCTTTGCCGCGGGAATGGGAAGTGAAAGAACGTCACCGTATATTGTCGACCCGGTTGCGGCATTGATCAATCTTGCAACAGATGATATTAATCTAACCTCTTTTATTTGGGTGATTATAAAATGTTCTCTTGCAGCTGCTTCATTTAATGCTTTTATCCAGTACTTCCTCAGGAAAAAGGATACTATTCTGGTTGCGTTATCGGTAGTATATGCTATAAGTGGATATTTCCTTGGATTTTATATGGTCCATGAGTACCTTAATGTTACTTACTTCTTCCCTTTGATAATGATCTGTGTACTGCGTTTTGTCAGAACGGGGAAGTGGTTTCTGCTCTCTCTTGCATACGGCTTCAGCTTCTTTTCTTTTTTCTACTCGTCTTATATAAGTGGAGTGTTCAGTTTTATCTGTTTTTGCGGACTTCTGTTTTTCAGATACGGTAAGGATATTCGCAAGATCCTTAAAACCGGATCGATTTATGTTTTATCGGTCATTGCAGGTATGTTTATTGCGGCCTGCAGGTTGCTGCCTACCGTAATGACGATATTAAGAAATGATGCGATCAATGAGGAGGCCCGTAATTTTGAGCTGATCACGCCCTGGGATTTTTTCTCTAATTTCTTTATAGGACAGTATCAGTCATTTGATAATCCGTATCCAATGGTTTATTGCGGTCTGCTCCCGCTGTTTCTTTGCATCTACTTCTTTTTTGATAAGGATGTGGCAAAAAAAGTCAGACTTTTTGCGGCCGGGGTGCTGGTGTTTCTTTTGGTTTGTACTTTCTTTAAACCTTTTTACAGGCTTATCCATTTTGGGGCTGAGCCTAATTCATTTGCATTCAGATTTTCCTTTGTTTATACGTTTTATGTCTGCGTCCTGGCTGGATACGAACTTCAGGCAAAGGACAGAAGACGCGGCCTGCTTATAATATCCATGGCATTTATCATGACTTATCTGGCTACCTTGCTTTGGAGGGACAGCCATTATGCCGAAGATGCCAACGGTATGTCGTTGAAAAAACTGCTCATCCAGTCTGTTTTCACTGCATTCTGGGCAGGGATTATCTGGGTCTCAAGTACAAAGTGGAAACAGAAAATGGTCTGGCTCATATTTGCGGCGATGATACTTGAGTGCGTTGTCAATGGCGCACTGGTTGAGACAGGAAAAGGAAGAGCACCCCTTATGTATGCCGATGTATACGATATGTGGGTTACCAAGGGGAAGGAAAGCTCCAGGATAATAAAAGAAAGAGCAAAAGAGGACGGTGCGCTTTTCTACAGGGTTGATGAACTGAATGCTCCGACATTTAATCAGGGGGCAAAGTTCGGATATAATACTATATCGACTTTTGACAATCTGACAAAGCAGTCGGTAAGACTGACGCTGCAGAATCTTGGATATGCCGGATCTGCCAGAGTTCTTTTCGGGCACGGTGGCACGGAATTCACACGGATGATTTTTGATGTCAGATATAACATAAGCATTCTGTATAAACCGGATGAAGATCCTGAAAACTATCTCATAGAAAAGTATGATGAACCTTTGTCTGTGGGCTTTATGGTATCGGACTATATCAACAGCTATAAGGGTGAGTCGGAGAATGCTTTTGAGAATAATAATGAACTTGCAAGCATGATGCTTGGCAGGGATTGCTTTGTGTTTGATGCAATGGGAGATATAGATCCCGATGCACAGATTGAATTCGAGGATGATGGTATCGAAGCACACAGGGTGGATGATAACTTTATCCTGGTAAGATCTTCCGCGCTGGATAAAGCCAAAGTCGGGGGGCAGCTTTCGGAAGAAGAGAAAGCAGAGGGGGAAAAAGCAAGGCTTATATTGTATTTCCCGGATGAAAAAGAAAAAATGTATGCATATCTCTCAAAGGACAGGAATAATATCTCTGTCTACGATCCCACCTGGCCGGTAGTCTATTCAGAAGGCGGATCCCAGACGATGCTTAATTTTTGTCCGTATCTTTCGATGCCTTATATAATAGAACTGGGTAAAAATGAAGAAGGCAAAGTCAATGTGGTCATATATAAGAATTTCAAGGCGGAAACTGCAGATTATTTCACTTTTAAGGATATTTATTCATATTGTCTGAATGAGGATGCACTGAAAGAGTTTTACGAAGAGATGGCGCCCGGTAACATGACTGTGACGGAAGCTCATGAGAATATGATCGTGGGTAAAGTGACTGCAACGGAAGAAAAGCCTGTTCTGTTTACTTCTGTGCCATACAGCATATACTGGAATGCTTATGTTGACGGAGAAAAGGCTGAGATAACACCTGTTATGGGAGATGCATTTATCTCTTTGAGGCTTACTCCGGGAGAACATGAAGTGAAACTGTATTATCACAATCCCGTTTTTCCGGTGTCAATCATAATCAGTGCTTCGACTTTGGTTTTATTGGCTGTGATATATATGATCTTAAAGAGAAAGAAAACGTCGCAGAATGCTTAAAAAGCGATGAAAAAGGAATTTTAGGAAATCAAATGTCTCTTTACAGAAATTAAGGTGTTCTGATATAATGTTCACGATGTGGGTAATAGGGCAATTCTGCTTTTTTATCCGCTGAATACATGAATAAAAAATTCTTTTATACGGAAAGAGGGAAAAGTAATGTCTATCAAGATCAGCGATGTACTCATGGTTGCCAAGCAGGCAAAAGCGTCCGATGTTCACCTTACTGTTTCACTTCCTCCAATGATGCGTGTTAACGGCCATCTCGTTCGTATGGAACAGTTTCCTGTTCTGACTCCCGATGACACATTGGAGCTGATGCTTTCTATCACTAACGATCATCAAAGAGAAATCTTCAACAGCAAGGGTGAGCTGGATATGTCATTCGCTGTTGACCCGATAGGCAGATATCGTGTAAATGCCTTCAGACAGAGAGGCTCCGTGGCTATGGCGATGAGAACCGTTAATACGGTTGTTCCCAATCCCGAACAGCTGGGACTCCCTCAGGCATTCGTTGATCTTTATACCAGAAAGAGAGGTCTTATCCTCGTAACAGGACCTACCGGTTCCGGTAAGTCCACATCACTTGCTTCGGTTATCAATATGGTAAACGAGCATCGTGATGCGCATATCATCACACTTGAGGACCCTATCGAGTATCTCCATCTTCACAAGACTTCGATGGTAAATCAGCGTGAGATCGGATTTGACTCCATGAGCTATGCTGCAGCCCTCAGAGCTGCACTCCGTGAAGATCCCGATGTTATCCTCGTCGGTGAGATGCGTGACTTCGAGACTATCTCAGTTGCCATCACCGCAGCCGAGACCGGACACCTGGTTCTTTCAACATTGCATACCATCGGTGCTGCTTCAACAGTAGACCGTATCATCGACGTATTCCCGCCTCATCAGCAGCAGCAGATCAGAGTACAGCTCGCTAACGTTCTCGAGGCGGTTATCTCTCAGCAGCTTATTCCTACGGCGGACGGAAACGGACGAGCAGCGGCTTTCGAAGTAATGATAGCTAACTCAGCCGTACGTGCTCTTATAAGAGAAGGAAAGTCACATCAGCTGCTTTCAGTTATGCAGACCAACAGAAAACTCGGAATGATCGCCATGGATGAGGCTATCACAGCTCTCTTCCAGGAAGGTAAGATAACCAGAGACATGGCTATACAGTATGCTGTTGATCCTGACGGACTTGCTCAAAAGCTTAGATAAAAGTTCGTATTATATTTCGGATATTTCTTCGGAGGTTTAAGGGAACAAATGGCATTATTTGGTCAGAAAAAAAGACTTGGAGATCAGCTTGTAGATGCTGGACTGATCTCACAGGAACAGCTCGAGAAGGCGCTCGAGGAGCAGAAGAATACAAAGCAGAAGCTCGGAGAGACCATCATGGGAATGGGGCTTATCAGCGAAGCTGATTTCGCCACATTCATGCACAGGACACAGGGGTTTGAGCTTGCCACGGATGATGATCTGAAAGAATACGATCCCAAGGCCATTGAAACTGTTGGTGATGACCTTGTAAAGAAATACGAAGTCATTCCTTTCGGATTTGAGAGTATCACCGAGATAAAGGTCGCAATGTCAGATCCTATGAACCTGGCTATCATCGATGATATTACGATGAGGACAGGTCTGGAAGTAATTCCTTACTATGCACCGCTGAAGATGATAAGTGTTTATCTCGGCAAGATGTATGGAAAACAGGAAACTTCCGATGCGGCTAAGCAGTTCGAAGAAGAGCATGCCGAAGAATATGCCGGCCTTGAAGAGAAGGAAGAAGATACAGCCATTGGTGATTCACCTATCGTTAAGATAGTTCGTTCCATGATCCAGCAGGCTGTTCGTGAAGGCGCGTCCGATATACATATTGAGCCTCTGGAGCACAGCGTTCGTATCAGAAACCGTGTCGACGGTATGCTTCAGGAAGATGCAACATATTCAACCAATATGCTGCAGGCTATGACGGCGCGTATAAAGATCATCTCCGGACTTGATATCTCTGAGAAGAGAAAACCTCAGGACGGTCGTTTGACTTATGTGGTTGACGGCGTTGAATTCGATGTCCGTGTTTCTGTTCTTCCTACTGTTTACGGAGAGAAGACAGTAATGCGACTTACCAAGAAGCAGGGACTTACTCAGGAGAAAAAGTACCTCGGTCTCTATCCTGATGATGAGCAGAAGCTTGATAATATCATGAACAACCCTCATGGTATCATTCTTGTTACAGGTCCTACCGGTTCCGGTAAGTCTACAACATGTTACACGGTTCTTAATGAGCTTAACAGACCTGAAGTTAATATCATTACCGTTGAAGACCCTGTCGAAGCTAATATCGCAGGAATCAATCAGGTACAGGTTAATGTTAAAGCGGGACTTACATTTGCATCGGCGCTCAGATCCATTCTCCGTCAGGACCCGGATATCATCATGATCGGTGAGATCCGAGACGGCGAGACTGCACAGATCGCGGTTCAGGCATCTATCACAGGTCACCTTGTTATTTCTACACTTCATACAAACTCTACAGCCGCATCGGTTACACGTCTTATCGATATGGGTGTTGAAGCCTACATGATCGGTGATGCTGTCGTAGGTATCATCGCTCAGCGTCTCGTAAGAAGACTTTGCAATGACTGCAAGGTTCCGCATAAAGCAACACCTCAGGAGCTTGTTTTGCTGGGAGAACCGGAGGATGCCGATATCACGGTTTATGAGCCCGGCGGATGCGAGAAGTGCGGTAACGGTTATAAGGGACGAAAGGCTATTTATGAGATAATGCCTATATCTGTGGGAATCAGAAGGATCCTTCACCAGACTGTAACAGCCGAGACCATTGAGAATCAGGCTGTGTCTGAAGGCATGAATACACTGCGAATGTCCGGAGCAAGGAATGTTAAGGAAGGAACTACTTCTATAGCAGAAATGATCCGTGTGGCTTATGATATGGATGCTCAGGCTGAGGCGAATAAGGTTGTAGGCGGAGAGCAGGCTGAAGAAGAAGCGCAGAACTGATCTTTAAAAAGTGTTATATTTCAAAAACATCTATCAATAAATAAAGAAAAGGTGGGACACAAAGAATGGCACAGTATAATTACCGGATCATAACTCCGGCGGGAAAAGAGAAGAAAGGAACGTTACAGGCTAAGTCGAGAGACGCGGCTATGACGATGCTCAAGAATGAGAAGAATGTCGTTGTGCAGTGTGATGAGGCGACAACGCTTACCGCTCCTTTTGCTGTATTACATAAGGGACAGAAGGTTAAGCCCAGAGATCTTGCGCTTTTTTGTCACCAGTCCCATCCATCAACAATGCCGGTGTTAGCGTTGTCGAAGCCTTCGGTATGCTTGCTGATCAGACCGAGAACAAAGCCCTTCAGGATGCCATCAATGCTGTTCATACTGATATCGGAAAAGGTGAAACTCTCGCAAAGGCCATGAGAAAGCAGGGCGGTGTATTCCCGGAAATGCTTTGTAACATGGTTGAAGCCGGTGAAGCATCAGGTTCCCTTGATAAGTCTTTTGACAGAATGTCAATTCAGTTTGAAAAGGATGCCGCATTGCAGCAGGCTGTTAAAAAAGCGGTCACTTATCCTATCATCCTTGTTGTGGTAATGATCGCCGTAATAGTTGCCATGATGATCTTTGTTATACCTACATTCATGAACATGTTCGCAGATCTGGATGTTGAAATGCCTGCGTCAACAATGTTCATCGTTCATCTCAGTGACTTCATGGTTGCTTGGTGGTGGCTGTGCCTGATCGTAGTTATTGCGCTTATCTTCGGATGGAAAGCTTATGCAGCAACAGAATCCGGAAAAGAAGTAACAAGCGCTCTCGCTATTAAACTTCCTATTCTTGGTAATGTTAAGACCAAGAGCGCCTGTGCAAGACTCGGACGTACTCTGTGTACTCTTCTCGGCGCCGGTGTTCCTATGGTTGATGCCATTGATATCACGGGACGGTCAATGGAAAATCTGCTTTATAAGCGTGCAATGAAGGATGCAAAGGATCAGGTTCTTCGAGGTGTTCCTCTTTCGAAACCTCTTCAGAGCTGTGGACTTTTCCCTGCCATGGTAGTACACATGGTTGCTATCGGTGAGGAAACCGGTAATATCGAGGCCATGCTTGAAAACGTTGCTCAGTATTATGAGGAAGATGTTCAGCTTGCTACTGAACAGATGATGACGATCCTCGAGCCGGCTATCATAGTAGTAATGGCAGTTATCGTAGGATATATGTGTATCGCTATTTTCCAGCCTATGCTTACTCTGTACGATGCATTGTCATAAAAACGACCGGACAACTAAAGCCGGCGTGATTTCGATGATTTAAACAGAAAGACCGTCCGTCAGATCGGGCGGTCTTTTTTGGAGGTTTTGATCTTAATGTTACAGATTTTTTCTTTGGTTTTAACAGCTTTGGCAGGAACGGTGGTGGGATGGGCTGTCTCTTTTTATTCCGGCTTTTGCGTTGCTGTTGGACCGGAAGAGGATGAGCGGGATCGCAAGAAGATATGGAAGGAATATAAGTGGTCGTTGAACAGTGACGAGGCGAAGCTTATTCCGATGAATGCCGTTGTAAGTGTTCTGATCAACGTCGCTGTAACAGAAGGAACCGCGATCTTAGGCGGATGGGAACAGACGATCCTACTCGTATTGTATCTTTTGTCGGCATCTTGTCTGCTGGGAGTTGCATACGTGGATCTTAAGATCTTTGAGATACCGCCTCTGTATGATATTTTGATAGGGATATGCGGTGCGGCGAGGTTACTTGCCGATATCAGGCACTGGTATGTTTATGCCATAGGAGCTGTTACGGTAAGCGGGATTTTTCTTTTGATAGCATTATTCAGCAGAGGTCGCGCCATGGGCGGTGGTGATATCAAGCTTACTGCGGCGATGGGGTTGTTACTCGGATGGAAAGAGATCCTTTTGGTCATGACTCTGGCAGCTCTGCTTGGTGCTGTTATACACGGGATCATCATGGTGGTAACGAAGAAGGAACACTTGCTTGCATTCGGGCCGTATCTTGCGTTGGCGGGAATAATAAGTATGTGCGTGGGAGAGCAGATCATCGGGTGGTATTCCCGATATGTCATGTCTCTTATCGAAGCATAATTATTAAGAATTCTTTAATTTTGGGTATAGCATAATCGTATGAATTATGTTATAAATAAATTTGGAATGTTTCTATAAAAAATGAAAGGGGAGCAACAAGGATGGCCAACAAGTTTTTGACAATCTATGTAGGTTCCGACATGATCCGTGTCGCTGAGATCCTGAAGAACGGTAAGAGCCAGATAGTACTTACCAATGCAGCGGAGATCAGCACACCCGCGGGTGCTTATAATGACGGTTACCTCCTTGATGTCACGGCTGTCGCAGAGGCAGTCAGAACTGCTATTTTCGGCAGAGGATTCAACACGAAGGATGTCATCTTTACTATTGCCAGCAAGAAGGTTGCCAGCAAAGAAGTAGAGCTGCCGTACGTGAAGAATACCAGGAAGCTGCAGCAGGTGCTGCAGGCTAATTCGGGAGACTATTTCCCGATGAGTAATTCGGGTGATTATGTTTTTGCTTATTCTATTCTCGAAGATTACCTGAACAGAGAGGACGGCCAGCATAATTTCCGTATATCTGCTGTTGCGGCCCCTATGGATCTTGTAAGGAATTATTACGAGCTTGCCGAAGAACTCAAGTTAAATGTAAAGCACATTGACTATTTCGGCAACTCGGTAATCCAGCTTCTTGCCCTGCAGATGACACAGGGGCGTACCGACCTGGTTCTTCAGATCGAAATGGATCAGACCTACGTCAATGTTATGAGAGGCAAGACACTTGTATTACAGCGTAATGTTAATTACGGTAAGACAGCTGTTACAAATGCACTCATGGATGTCAAGAAGATTTCCGAGAAGGATGCCAAGACCCTCCTTTCCAATGAAGCTCTTCTTGATCAGCACGTTACCGCTGATGAATATGCTCAGGCCGTTCAGGGACTGGTAAACGGTATCGGACGAGCAGTTGAGTACCACAGAACGAAGAATCCCGGAGATGTACTTCAGGGTATCAAGGTATTCGGCGAAGGATCTGCTATCGCAGGCATCGAGAAGATCCTTGAAAGAGAGCTTGGTGCGAGAGTTGAGCATTTCGATACTCTTGCAGGTGTCTCCATAAAGGGACAGGCTGCTCTTACCGCTGAAGAAGTACTCAGATATCTCCCCAATATCGGTTCTGTTATCGAGCCGATGGATCTTAGCATTGGAAACGCGAAGAAGGCTGTTGTTGAGTCTTCGGATCTTAGAAAGTATATGGCTGTTGTTCTAGGCGTGGCATTTGTTGGAATGCTTGGCTGGTCAGGTGTGACTTTCTGGCAGCATAAGCAGGCTGCGGATGCAAAAGCTGACTGGGAGCAGAAGATAGCTCAGATTCAGGATATCGAAGAAATCGCAAAGGCTTATGAGCAGGCGCAGTATGAGTATGTTGCTCTTGCTACCTTTAAATATGAGCCTGAGAGAAATGATAATAACAAGCTTCTCCAGTTTATTTTGGATCTTGAGAAGATCATGCCTAAGGGAACGACGATCAATTCCATTTCTGCTGTTAACGGTGATGTCACATTTACAGTGAAGAGTGACTGGCATTCGACAGTTAAGAATGAGATTGCTGACAGCATTGTCGAACTTAAGAAACTCGATTACCTCACAGCATATAGTCTTCCTGACGAAGGTGAAGAAAGATGTATCAGATTTGTCTCCGGATATGACGAGGAAGATCAACCGATCTATCTGAGAGAGAAATCCGATGATCAGAATAATCTTTTTGTTGGACCAATCTTCCAGATTGATACTACTAAGGAGCTCGAGGAGCTTATTGATGGTATAGCTTCGGGAGATATTTCACAAAATGATCTTCCGGACGGATTCTTAGAGGCTACACCGGTTATGCTGACACGGACATCGTATGAGATTACTGTTCATATCGGATTTACTGACAGCATAGAGGATGTGGTTAATGAAGAAGCTGGTATTACCGGTAAGAATGTGATCGAATACGAGAAGGAAGGCGAAGCAGCACCTGCTGAAGGAGAGGGCGGCGAAGAAGCCCCTGTTGCTGATGATTCGGAAGGAGGCATAGAGTAATGAAGGGTTTGTCAGATAGAGATGCTACAATCATGCTTGTGCTTCTGGTTGCGGTTATAGTCATTCTTCCTTATACATTGTATATCAAGAATGCACGCGTAGAAACACAGCAGCTTAAAGCCGAGTGCGTGACATTAGAAGCAAGGTATCATCAGCTTGAGGCTATGGATGCGCACAGAGATGAGTTTATTAAACGTACAAAGGAACTTAATGATGAAGTTGATGCTATAGTTTCTGCTTTTCCTGCTGACATCCGTCAGGAAAACTACCTCAGATTCTTGCTTGATACAGAGTTGAGTACAGCTAAGCTTGATCCGGTAACCTTAGATATCACATGGCCTGATCCTGAGAAGAGTGTTTGGTTTGATACGGTAAGCTTCCAGGGAAATGATGAGGTTCAGATAGCGACTGATACTATTGAGACTCCTTATCTGGCGGTTACTAATGAATCCGCTGTTACTTATCAGACGGAATATGCGGGGCTCAAGTATCTGCTCGGATGGTTTATCGATAAGAAACAGTGCGGTATACCTCTCTGCTTCCCGGAATTTACGGCTGAGTATGATGAAAAAACAGGACTTATTAAGGGAGCAATTCTCATTGATCAATATGCCATAAAGGATACAGAGGATCCGGATCGCGTTCTTGCACCTGTTGAGATCTATCCTGATCTTGATAAGTATCATATCAGAGGCAATGAGGATGAGGGCGAGATAAATGGTATATTCGGACCTGTCGTTCATGATATGGAGCTTTCTGATGAAGCTAAGGAAATGCTGGAGAATGGCGGCAATGCCCTTGGCGGTGATAACGGAGAAGAACCCGCAGAACCTGCAGCTGAATAATGTGATTTAGTGATACCGCGATGTTGGACTTGTGGTCAAAACAAGCAAGTACGACGTCGCGGTTTTTTATGAAATGCGCCTAAAATAGGATAATTTAGGCATGAATTAGTATTGATGATGATATTTTACTGTGATAATATGACATTAATTGAAAGTATATTTTATCGGTTTTTGAGGAGGACAGCATGAAAAGGGATAATAAGGGCTTTTCATTGATGGAAATAGTGGTTGCGGTGGCACTGTTTGCCATTATTGTTTTGCCTGTTATGGCGTCCATTGTTTCCTCTATCAGACTTAATCAGAAATCAAGAAAACTGCTGATAGCCAATGATACATGTCAGACGATAATGGAAGGCTTTTCAGGCATGACTTTTGACCAGATAGCAAAGTCTGTTGCAACTCATTATGGTACAGATGATGTTGTAAGTGGAGCAAATGCGTTTTCATCAATCAGCGCTAATGCCTACAATACTAAGGATAACATAGATAAAGCGACATCATGGCCGCTCACCAATATACCCGAATCTTCTATCAGCGTCAATTCAATAAAGATTACAGGAGTTGGAACTATATCCTGTAATGATCTTATATCAGGCAATAATGCGTTAAGACTTAACAGTGAGTTTGCGACTTATGCAAGAGGAAAGCTTACTGCCACTGATCAATTTGATCCCAAACTTGTAATTTGTATGGATTCGAAAAAGACACTGCTGTTCCTTGGATATCTTAATGTGAAATCTGAAGGATATTATCAGGATATTCTTATTCAGTTTGTGCCCATGGCACCCAAGTCTGACAGTAAGTACTATGCCTATGAGGCAATGGCCTTTGTTTATGAATTTGATCCGAATAGTACTGAACTTGCTGATCGAATGACAGGAAGTCCACAGATCACGATGACAACAGGCATAAAAAATAGAAACAATTAATTTCTTGAGGCAACATCGGTTTATCTGTTGAGTAAGAGAAAGGGAAAAAAATGAGCAGGGAAAGTATCAGAAAGAGAATTCTAAGATCGTTAAGGAAAGAGGATAATAATCGTGGCGCAGCAATGGTGTCAGTATTGATCGCTGTTGCTTTTATTGCTATTCTGGCCACATCCCTTCTGTATCTTGCATATATGAACTATCTTACAAAAGTTATGAGATATGGTTCAAATGATGATTTCTATACATCTGAGTATGCGGTAGATGAATTATCATCAACATTACAGCAGATTGCTGTGGACAAGGGTAAAGCAGGCGGCAATATTTCGGATGCGATTAGTACAATTACGGCCAAGGTTGGCGGTGGAAGCGGTACGTATGATAATGATAAGGTACAAACCCTTCTTAGAGCTGCGACTCATGATGCTTCAATCTCTGTTAATACTGCAGTAACATCGGGAGACAATTATGTTACTACGACAAACACCGTTACTCTTAAGGGCGTAGAAATAACTTCTACTTCGCCGCAGGGATATGTAAGTACCGTAAGAACAGATATTATCATTAATTTTAGACCTCAGGGTGAGGGATCACTTGATATAAATGATTTCAGCGTTATTTCGGATTCGCCCATTAGATGTGGAGGTGATGCCGGTGATCTCGTCCTGTCAGGATGTATATATTGTCAGAAAAGTTCCTCTCATGACCCCAGTATGGGTTCAGGAATGGGAACAAATACTGCGATGCACCTTGATGATCATGCTGTTGTTCAAATGATAGGTGATAAAGCGGTAATCAACGGAGATCTTGTTATTGGAAATGGATGTACTCTTCTAGTTTCCAATGATACTGTTGTTTATGGTAATGTAAAGATAGGTACAAATTCTACCCTTATCATTCTTGATAAATTCAAGGTTACGGGAAGTATTTCCGGTTCCGGAAAATACAAGGTACAGGATGCCAGCAAACTCAAGATAGGTTACGTATACAATGGAAGAGAGATCCCAGGGTATGGATCTGATCCGAAATACAGCGGACTTGTAGATAGACTATTTTGTGATGAGGTATATTTTTATGATACCAATGGTAATACCTGGAGATCCTTTGATTTTGAAACATACTGTAAGGATAGAACGCAGAAGGCATCGGTTTGCTATGATATAATAAATAAAACATCTTCCGAAAGCGGATCGGCTGCTGATGGACCGTACGTTCAGGTTGACCTTTCTGATGCTGCTCATAATTATAATAATACTTTAGTGCTAGGGACGAATAGAGCAACAAAAACCCATTCCGGCGCAAAAGTCAATACAACCTTTACGTCCACAAAGGGAATATATTTCAATTCAGAAACCGGATCGGCTGATTCATCTGTTATGCAGAGAATGAAAGATTCTGATTATCAGAAGGTTCTTGACTCATGCTTTGCTCTTCCTTTTGGTAATTCAGTGCCCTGCAACAATTCAGAGGGAAGTTACGATTTTGATTCTCATAATGCCGTAGCTAATTTTGCTTATGCAACAGATTCTGAATTCAGAGCTATCAGAGACAATGCAAGTTATGCCGGCAGTCGTAAGACTAAAAAGGTTGGAGACAGAACCTATGTTTATTATAATGGAAGTAATTATCTGCCGGTAAGATATCTTATTGCTGATGATGCAAGATCCAAGATTGATGCTATTTTCAGTGCAAGCGCTGATACTTCAGATCCTACAACATCATTTGTAGAATATGAGAACTGGGAGAAGAAGTGATGAGAGGAGCAACGTATATGAAAAAAATCTTGAAAAATAATAAAGGATTCTCGTTGCTTGAGTTGTTAATTGTCATCACCGTTTCATTGATACTGGTAGGTGGCGCTGTGATTGGAATAAATTTAGTCCATAACGCAAATGTTAACAGTGCAGCGGAAAGACTTGAGTCTGTGTTTAATTCTGCCAGAAGCATATCAATGGCTAAGGGACAGAATGCTGGAGCAATTACATTAAGGGTAGTGGGAGAAAGCGTATATGCTTATATCGGCGACCCGGAATATGGAAGAGGAGATACTGTTACCACATCGGAAATGGAACTCATTTGCACAGGTGCACTTACTGCTCATGCGGATGTGGATATTGGAGCTTCAGAGAACCCTGATATTACAGGTATTAGTGTTGATGATCCGACAGATATAAGTGATAAGTTTACATTATGCTTTAATTCAGCCGGTGAGATGTTTAAATATAATGATGGCGGCACCCTTACAGAATACAAAGATATTTCGGCGCTTAAGTTTACATTTAGAAAGGGTTTAACAGGAAAACGCGTGGCTATGATGTATATACGTCCGATGACCGGATATACTGACGTGGTTCTGTTTGCACTGCCGTAATGGGAGGTTATTATGAAGATTAAACATGACAATAAGGGCTTTACATTGGTTGAACTCCTTGTAGCGGTTGCTGTACTTGTGATCGTTATGATGGAGCTCTATGCGGTGATAAATAACACTTCTAAGGTTTACCAGATGGGAAATTATGAAGTGTCTCTTCAGATGGAAGCACAACAGTCTTTTCAGCTTCTTGAAGAATTGATGATAGATGCTAATTCGAAGATTGAATATGATGCTACAAATGATAAGCTGACAATAAGTGGAAATGTAATTAAGGCCGATGGAACACGTGGTGATGAATATAAATATGAAGTTGTTTATTACGCAGCCGGTGCAACCGATCCGGAGACCCATGAGGTTCTTACTTATGGTCGAGTGAAGCTTCTTGTTAAGGGGAGTGTTGCTACATACGATCATTGGGAGACAGTAGCCGATTATGTTGATTCTTTCGATGTTGATATGTCCCAGTATACAACTGCTGATAAAGTGACTCTCAACATGAGACTTCATAATGAAAGATACTCCTATCAGGCATCTAAGGATGTTTATCTTAGAAATGGTATCGGTGTGAGCGATAATCATTCCATAGCTGATTCGACTGATGCCCAGTACTTTGTAGATTGTAAGAGATTCGGTGTTTATAATCTTAAGGATGTTACAAAGGAGATTGATAACGGAAAGACCACTACATATTCGGATTTCTATTTCGAAGAAAAGAAAGATAAATCAGGCGCTGAAAGAAGAAAAACAACGGATTATGAGATTGATTCCAATGGAAAAATAAAGTGTACTTCGACTTTGAATAATAGTTTAAGTGCTTCCAAAGGGCCTGTTATAGTAATTGCGACCGGAGGTAAGATTACAGACGTAGATGGTTCAGAAGTTGAGGCATCGGATGCTAAGATCAGCATTAGCACTGATCCTGTAGGAATAGGTGCAAATGGTTACGGTGTAATAATGATCAGATGCGCAAAAACCTCTGTAGAAGGATGCTCGCTTTCGCAGGTTAGAGGAATCAGCCTTGGTGATGCAAAAAATGTTGATTACAAAATTACCTGTAAATGGAATAGTTCATTAGTTGGTACAGATGCGTTTTCAACAGGCTATAGCAGTGGGGAAAAGAAAAAAACGGATAAAGTTGCTGCTGTAGGTTCTGATGGAAATAGTACTCAGCCATTTGGATGGAATGCAGGGGATTCTTGGGATAGTAATCTTAAGAAAGGCTCAAAATCTTATAAGACCTATGGTGGAGAAATAGGTGTTTTTGATACAGAGTCACATTTCTTCTTTGATGTTGATTCAAATGCAATAGGTGTTTCCAGTAAGGGATGGCTTCAGGCGGATGCGTATAAGAATTTCCTTGATTTTACCAATGATAAAAACAGATTAACTGTTACGGCTTATGTAACTTGGGATAATGGTGGATCAGATGTAACAGAAGCTTTCCCTATGGTATTTTTCCCGGATAAACAGGATGGTTCTGATTATTCGTATATTTCTGATACTCAAAGGGATTTCCTGTTGCCTGACACGCTGTGATTCCAGACAGATATATTTAACGGAAAGGATATTATTATGCGTAAGGATAAGAATAAGGGATTTACGCTGGCAGAGTTGCTGATAATAGTGGCTGTTATAGCTATCCTTGTATCGGTTGTTGCTGCTAACTTATTCAAATATATTGAGAAAACTCAGGTGACAGATGATATTGCTTCTGCTCAGGTTATTCAGGCAGCTGTACAGGCAACATTGAATGATGCGTTGCTTAATAAGCAGGTGCAAAAGAGTTCTCTTGCAGGAGCAGGAGATACAAGCTATTTTATCGGAAGTCCGGGAACGGAATTCGTCATAGATCCGGCATTAAATGCTTTAGATGGTGTTACCGGTGCAGTGGTTTTAGCTGATGTGAATGAGAATCTTGGAACATTGCCTGAGTTCAAACTGAAGAAACCGATGAAATCGGGACATGGAGCACCTGCTAAGTGGAGAGTTTTCTGTGATTATTCGGACAAAAACAATCCTAAGGTAAGTGTTTATGTTCAGGATTCTTCAACTAATGATGTTAAGGTGTTACCTGATCCTGATCCCGATTCATTATATTATAAGTATGCCAAGTAAATGATCGGAAAAATATGATATAATATAAAAAGACATACCGCATACGGTATGTCTTTTTTAAGCTGTAATCTGCCAAATTTTGGCAGGAATTTTATGAAACGGAATATTTATTATATGAACATAACCATAGTAGGCGGAGGTAATATCGGGACGCAGTTTGCTGTTCATTGTGCCGAGAAGGGACACTCCGTAACCATATTCACATCTAATCCTTCGAGATTTCATAAAGAACTTGAGATTCACAACTCTGAGGGCAGAGTGATCCATAAGGGGACCATTAAAGCTGCGGTAAGCGATCCTGAGGCTGCTTTTTCTGATGCGGATATCATATTTGTAACGATGCCTGCTTTCTGCATGGAGGATAATGCTAAGCGTATTTTCCCTTATGTCCGCAAGGGGACTGTAATATGTCTGACACCCGGAAGCGGAGGCGGAGAATTCTTCTTTAAGCCGTGTGTAGATAAGGGATGCATCCTCATGGGGCTCCAGAGAGTACCTTCCGTATCCAGAATAGTGGAATACGGGCATATCGTTTGCTCGGAAGGCTATAGAGACCGCTTATTTATAAGTACTATTGTCGGCAGGAAGATGTCGGGGGAAGATGATAGCTTTGGCGGCAACACGCATACTGCCGACAACATATATCTATTCCCACAGGGGGGAAGATCAGACATAGACAAATACTGCGCAGACATAATACGAAGCATTTTTGATATTCCCTGCGAGCCTCTTCCCGTATATCTGAATATAACACTCACACCATCCAATCAGATATTACATACCTCAAGGCTTAGATCAATGCTTTCTGATTATCATGAAGGTAAGGTTTACGACAGATTGCCATTATTTTACGGAGAATGGGACGAGTCTTCATCAGAGCTTTTACTTAATTGTGATGAGGAAGTTCAGCTGATCTGCAGAAGTATCGGAGAGTTAGATCTGTCGGGGGTCAGATCTCTTAAGGAGCATTATGGGGCTTCTGATGTCAGATCGATGACCGATAAGCTAAGAAGCATTAAAAGTCTGAACAACCTTCCCACGCCCGTTAAGAGAGTGGACGGAGGAGTGATACCTGATTTCTCTTCCAGATATTTTGAAGCTGATTTCCCCTATGGACTTGCGGTTGTTTATGAGATTGCAAAGCTTGCAGGCTTAAAGGTTCCTGAGATCGAAGCAACGCTCGAATGGTACGAAGGCTTAACGCATATGGTTAAAGATGTGAAGATGACATCCTTCCATGAATTCAGTCTGGCCGGGTGCGGAATACATTCTTATAAAGATCTGATAGATTTTTACAGATAGAATTTTTTGTGGTAATATAGCAGGCGTTGCGTAAAAATAAGGAAATACTGTAAAGAAAAGAAGAAAACGAAATGCTGCTATATATCGATCCCGGAACCGGGAGCATGTTATTTACAATATTATTGGGAGTACTGAGTGCCGGAGTGTATTTTATCCGCGGACTTGTACTTAAGATAAAATATTCTGTCGGAAGTGGAAAGCGGACAAGGGATGATGATGAGAACATCTCGGAATTCGTGATCTTTTCCGATCATAAGAGATACTGGAATATCTTTGAACCCATCTGCAGAGAAATGGAGAAGCGCGGTAAGGAAGTGGTTTATCTGACCGCATCATCCGACGATCCTGCTCTTGATTCCGATCTTTCAAATGTAAAAGCTAAATTTCTTGGTGAGGGCAACAAAACCTATGCTGCTCTTAATTTTCTTAAGGCGAAGATAGTTTTATCTACCACGCCTTCTCTTGACGTATTTCAATGGAAGCGTTCCAGGGACGTGAGATATTATGTTCATATTCCCCATTCAGCAGGTAATTTAAGTCTCTACAGGATGTACGGTCTTGATTATTACGATGCTGTCCTGACCAACGGTGACTATCAGGAAGATCAGGTAAAAGGCCTTGAAGCGATCCGCAAGATGCCTGCAAAAGAGCTTGTGAGGATAGGAGTCCCTTATCTTGATGAGATGCAGAAAAGACTTGAAGGCGTTTCAGACCGGACAAAAGATAGCAACAAAGATAGTCTCAAGGCCAGCACCGATGCCGGTACCAAATTTGATAATTCAAATGATTCCACAAACGATCCCAAAAACGGCAACCAGCAGGGTGCTCAACATGATTACCGACATGGTATTCATCAAGATATAGAAAAAAAATATACCATCCTTCTTGCCCCTTCCTGGGGAAAGAGCGGCATGCTCTCACGTTTCGGCTCAGACATATTAAAAGCTCTGAAAGACACGGGCTATCATATAATCGTCCGTCCGCATCCGCAGTCCTTTACGGCAGAGAAGAAGATGCTGGATGAACTTATGGCAGAATTCCCTGACAGTGAAGACTTTGAATGGAACAGAGATAATGATAACTTCGAAGTCCTGAAAAAAAGTGATCTGATGATCTCGGATTTTTCCGGAGTAATTTTTGATTTTGCGCTTGTATTCGGAAAGCCTGTTATGTGCACCAAGACAGACTTTGATCTGAATCCGTATGATGCATCCTGGCTTGAAGAGGAACCATGGACATTCAGCGCTTTTCCGAAGCTCGGGCATATCCTTACTGAAGAGGGGATATCCGATATAAAGAGGCTTATCAATGATTCCATCGAAAGCGATGAATATAAGAAGAGCAGGGAAGAAGTCAGAGACGCTATGTGGCAGCACAGAGGCCATGGCGCAGCAGATGTAGCGGATTATCTGATCAACAAATCTGCGGAACTTGATCGTGGAGACGTTACTGATACCGTAGACAGCTCTGACGCTGCAACTGCTAGCTGACGCCGCTAAGCGCGATAATTATATGATATCAAAATAGAAACAAAGAAATTAAAAAGAAATCCAATAAATTAAAGAAGAGATAATAACAGTGAGTATCGGATCATTTTTTTACACATTGATAGTTCGCCCTTTGGGTCTTTTATTTGAAGCAATACTTGTGGCAGGTCTGCAGATAACGGGGAAGCCCTGGCAGGCGATCATCTTCTTAAGCCTGATGGTAAATATACTTGCACTTCCGCTTTATCGTCGTGCGGACCGTATGCAGCAAAAGGAACGGGATGCGGCAAATGAGATAAAGGACAGGAAGAAGCAGATAGAGAAGACCTTTAAGGGTGATGAGCGTTATATGATCCTCAGAACTCTTTATCGTCAGAATGATTATAAGCCCTGGTATGTTCTGCGCGGTTCACTTCCGCTTCTGATACAGGTGCCTATATTCATGGCAGCATACAGGCTGCTTTCGAATCTTGCGCTTCTTGACGGCGCGGCTCTTGGACCTATCGCAGATATGGGAAAGCCCGACGGTCTCATTAAGATAGGTGCGCTGACCATTAATCTCCTGCCGGTATTGATGACACTTATCAATTTCATATCCTCTGCTATCTATACAAAGGGATATGACTTTAAGCAGAAGATGCAGCTCTACGGTATTGCGCTCATCTTCCTTTTACTGCTTTACAGATCACCTGCGGGCCTTGTATTTTACTGGACTTTAAACAACCTTTTTTCTCTTTGCAAGAATATCGTCATGTACGGGATCATGGGTAAACATGGCGCGAAGAAAAGTTCAGCAGCTACCGATAATGCAGAGCCTGCTTCAAAACATATAATAATAAATGAAAAGTCAAGGCTTGCCGCAAAAGAAACCGAGCGCAGGGGAGCAATACTTTTCCTTGGTGAAGCTGCGCTTCTGACTGTCCTTATCGGTCTTTTCATCCCTTCCGGAGTACTTACGGCATCACCTCTTGAATTCGTGGATCTTGCAAATACACTAAGTCCCAATCACTACCTGCTCCCCACTGTTGTGCTGGCTGCGGGAAGCTTCCTCTTCTGGCTTCAGGTATTTTACCTGCTCGCACCCTCGAAGGAAAGAAGAGTATGGGAATTCGTTTCTCTCGTTCTTATAGCTATTTTCATGATCAACTTCATGAAGTTCGGAACAGGCAAGGGAACACTTTCTTCTATGTTAGACTTTGATGACGGACTGGTGATCAAGAAGGCGAGCATCAGAGAAAACCGGATCTGGATCGCAGCGTGTGCCTGCGGTATGACCCTGGGCTTGTTCCTTATCAGGTTCATGGGACGGCTTATACGCAACTGTAATAAAAATATAACTACCAAGGCTTCACCTGCCATTGTCACGACCAATAACACGGCTTTGGCTATAGGCTCAGGCAACGGCAATGGAACTGCCACAGGTCACCGCCTTACCCTTACAGCCATCGCGACCTACCTTGTCTGGACTGCAGCGGCAGCGCTCCTTATCATGACGGTTAAGAACATGAGAAATGTTTCTGCCGAATATGGCAATTTCTTAACAACAGTTGCAGGTGAGAACGGGGATACCGTAAGCGAAGGGGACGACAGATCCTACAATTTCATTCAGTTATCCGAGAATGGTAAGAATGTCATCGTACTCATGATGGACCGTGCCATCAACGGTTATATACCTTATATCATGGCAGAGAAGCCTGAACTTGTTGAGCAGTTTGACGGCTTTACATATTATCCGAATACTATTTCCTTCGGAGGTCATACCAATTTTGGGGCACCGGCTCTTTTCGGCGGATATGATTATACCGTTGAAGCCATGAACGCAAGAGATGATATGAAGCTTGTAGATAAGCATAACGAAGCTCTTCGCGTGATGCCGGAGATCTTCGGAGATAATGATTATCAGGTAACTGTGATCGACCCGCCTTATACAAACTACAGCTGGATGACGGATTTCTCCATTTATTCGGATCATCCCGAATACAGGCTTTTTTCTGCTTCGGGAAGATTCAATTCGGACCCCGCGCTCTTTGATGAGACCGAGACCATCAGATACAGGAATTTCTTCTGCTACAGCGTCATGAAATGCATGCCCCTTAAATGGCAGAACTGGTTTTATTCCGATGCGGCATATCTTGAAGCCAATGTGATATTCCCGTCGGAGAATGCCGATGAGGTTTCGCATATCAGTCAGACCATTACGGACGGCCATACGGGACACGGTTTTTCACGTAAGTTCATGGATGAGTATACGACACTTCAGAATCTGGGAAGGATGACCACTGTAACGAGAGATGTAGAATATACCTTTACCATGATGGATAACAATACAACTCATGAAGTTGCCGTACTTAAGGAGCCTGAATATATTCCTGCCGAATTCGTGGACAATACGGAATACGATGAGGCTCACATGGACAGGTTCGTATTAAACGGAAGACGCATGGGAATGTGGGATAAATACCAGATCCTTCATTATGAGGTAAATGTTGCAGCCATGATCGAGCTTGGCAAATGGTTCGATGAATTAAGAGCGAGAGGCGTATGGGACAATACCAGGATAATAATTGTTGCCGATCATGCACATCCCTTGGCACATTTTAGTGATATGTTTTTTGATGATCCTAACGATGATGATACCAAGACGGATCTGGACTGCATGTTTGTAAATCCTCTGTTAATGGTCAAGGACTTTAATGCGGAGGGATTTACTACCGATAACAGCTTCATGACCAATGCGGATGTGCCGGCACTTGCCACTGAAGGCCTCATCGCCGATCCTGTGAATCCCTTTACCGGCAATCCTATCGATATGACGCCGAAGACGCTCAGTCCCCAGAAGATAATGCTTTCAAATGACTGGAGCGTAAATGTCAATAACGGCAATGCTTTCCTGCCCGGAAAATGGTATTCGGTCCATGATGATATCTTCGATATGGACAACTGGGAATATCTTGGATATTACTGAGAATTGTAAAAGCTCTTTTATAAAAAGTTTGACAATTTTAAAAATAATATGTATAGTGTTTTGCGTTGCTGTTATTTGGCACGTAAAACGGCAAACATCTTAAATAAAATGGGGTACGGGAAAATCAATGGCTAAAAATCTTGTGATAGTTGAGTCACCGGCAAAGGTGAAGACCATAAAGAAGTTCCTCGGCACAAACTATGAAGTGGTTGCCAGTCAGGGACATGTTCGTGATCTGCCCAAGTCATCACTGGGAATAGATATCGAGAACAATTACGAACCTAAATATATAACCATCAGAGGCAAGGGCGAGATCCTTGCAAAGCTTCGCAAGGAAGTGAAGAAGGCTGATAAGATCTATCTCGCAACCGACCCGGACCGCGAGGGAGAAGCCATCAGCTGGCATTTATATGAAGCACTGAAGCTTTCAGAGAAGAAAGTGGCCCGTATATCTTTTAACGAGATCACTAAGAATGCGGTCAAGGAATCCATCAAGAATGCCCGCGAGATCGATATGAATCTCGTGGATGCACAGCAGGCAAGACGTATCCTGGATAGAATGGTTGGTTACCGTATCTCTCCGCTTTTATGGTCCAAGATAAAGCGCGGGCTCTCAGCAGGCCGTGTTCAGAGCGTAGCTCTCAGAATGATCTGCGACAGAGAGGCGGAGATCAGTGCATTTATTCCAAAGGAATACTGGACTATGGATGCCAACCTTCTCCCCGCAGGAACGAAGAAGCCCTTCACGGCACACTTCTATGCGGATGAGAACGGCAAGAAGACCATAGATAATGCAGAAGAAGCCGACAGGATTGAGAAGATCCTTAAAGGTGCGACTTTTGAAGTCAAGGAGAGCAGACGCGGAGAACGTACCAGAAAGGCGCCCCTTCCTTTTACAACATCCACTCTGCAGCAGGAGGCCAGCAAGGCGCTCAACTTCTCTACCAAGAAGACAATGCAGATCGCCCAGCAGCTCTACGAAGGCGTGACAATAAAAGGACAGGGCACTACGGCTCTTATCTCTTATCTTCGTACCGATTCCACCCGTGTATCCGACTTTGCAAAAGAAATGGCAAAGGAGTATATTCAGGCTCACTACGGTGAGGAATTCCTTTCCGCAGATTACAAGGCTGATGCGGCTAAGAAGGCAGCTGCAGGTAACACAGAGCATAAGATCCAGGATGCGCATGAAGCCATCCGTCCCACAGATATCAACAATACTCCCGATAAGGTAAAGGGAGATCTCTCCAGAGATCAGTACAGACTTTACAACCTCATCTGGAAGCGTTTTGCTGCAAGCCGTATGAGCGCTGCTACATTTGAGACACTTTCCGTAAAGCTTGATGCGAGGAAGATCATATTTACGGCATCGGCAAGCGCAGTAAAATTCGAAGGCTTCATGAAAGTCTATGCCGATGAGGAACGTGACAATGACAACGGCAAGGCAGAGAATGCATTCCTTCTTAAGGAGATGAATGAGAAGAGCACCATCACTTTCGAATCTCTCGAAAAGAAGAAACATTTCACACAGCCGCCCGCACACTTCACGGAAGCAAGCCTTGTGCGTGCGCTGGAGGAACAGGGGATAGGAAGACCGTCAACATATGCGCCCACTATCTCAACCATCCTTGCCAGAAGATATATACTTAAAGAAAACAAGAACCTCTTTGTTTCCGAGCTTGGAGAGATAGTCAACAAGGTCATGAAGGACGAGTTCCCTGCCATTGTCGATCCCAAGTTCACAGCCAACATGGAGAGCATGTTGGACAGTGTGGGAGAAGGCAATATCAAATGGAAGACCATCATCGAGAACTTCTATCCCGATCTTGATGCTGCCGTGCTTAAGGCAGAAGAGGAGATGGCTCAGATCGAGATCAAAGACGAAGAGTCTGATGTTGTATGTGAAAAGTGCGGAAGGAACATGGTCATCAAGTACGGACCTCACGGAAGGTTCCTTGCCTGCCCCGGATTCCCGGAATGTCAGAATACAAAGCCTTACTTCGAGAAGATAGGAGTAAAGTGCCCCAAGTGCGATGGCGAGATCGTGATCCGCATGACCAAAAAGGGCAGAAGATACTTTGGATGTGAGAACATACCCACCTGTGACTTCATGAGCTGGAACAGGCCTGTGGACGAGAAGTGCCCCCGTTGCGGAGGTCTGCTTGTGGAAAAAGGTAACAGACTCTGCTGTATGGATGAGCAGTGCGGATTTATTAAAGATAAGCCGGTAAAAAATAATTCCGAGGAATAAGTAAAAGAGTAAGAGGAAATAACATGGCAGGAATCAGTTTGCTTGACAGGACCCGAATGATAGGGAGCCTGCTTCACAATAACATATCATCAAAGGTGGTCTTTTCGGATGTATGTAAAGTAGTTTCCGACACCCTTGATTCAGATGCACTTGTTATCAGTACAAAGGGCAAAGTGCTTGGTGTCTGCAGATGTTCCGACGTCACGCAGATAGAGGAATTGCTTTGCTATGATATCGGTGAGCATGTGGATGAAGCTTTAAATCGCAGATTTATGTCGATCCTGTCCACCCAGGAGAATGCAGGTCTCCTTGCTCTCGGTTTTTCATGGAAGACAGTTCACGGTTTTGACAGAAGAGCAGAGGGCGCAAGGAAGACAGAAGCAGACAGGGCGGCAAATCCCGCACAGGCAGACAGGGTTGTTCCCGAGAGAGAATATCGTGCCATGATAACTCCCATCTTTATCGGTGGAGAGCGTCTGGGAACCCTGTTTATCTACCGCGAGAGCAGACTCTATGATATCGATGATATCATTTTACTTGAATATGCGGCTACCGTAGTGGGACTCGAGATGATGCGTGCCATGAAGGAAGAGGATGACGAAGAAGGCCGTATGGAGAAGAACGTAAGCGACGTTCTCGGAGTTACAAGTCATTCCGAGCTTGAATCTGTACGTGCCATACTCATGAAGCTTGATGAAGAGGGCTTTGGTATTGTAAATCTCACAAAGCTTTCCGAAGAAAGCGGTATTTCCAGGACCAGTCTTGTTAATGCACTTAAGAAGATGGCGGGAGCCGGTATCTTCGAGACCAGATCCAGAGGCGTTCGCGGTACCGAGATCCATGTTGTGAACGATCGTATCTACGAGATAAAACACTAAATCGACGGTATACATAAGTGGTTACCTACTATATTTAGGAAAAACGCTTGTATTTTATAAAAAAAACCTTATAATTATGACGTGAGGGTTGTTATGGTAAACCAACACGTCATATTTTTTTGAAACTAATTATTTTTATCATTTTTCCGATATATATTTTACAGGTGCGAAAAAGGAAACGGACAGGTTGATAAGCATGGAAGCGTTTATATTTATTCGGATATAAGGCTTGTTCATGCTTTTTTGTTTGGAGGTACTGCCATGATAAATGCGCATGTATATGATTATGTAAACGTACTTGATAAGGCAGCAGACGCTGCGTGGCTCCGTAATGAAGCCATATCAAACAATATCGCCAATGTTGATACTCCGGGCTATAAGAGGCAGGACGTTTCTTTCGAAAACGAACTTACCCGCATCTTAAACAAAGTCGAGTATGACAATATGGATCAGAGAGTCTATAATCTTGATCTCGCAAGGATCGAGCCCAGGGTTTACACGGATGCTTTTGATTACAGCTACAGACTCGATGGCAACAATGTTGATATCGATACGGAAAATGTATATCTTGCGGAGAATCAGGTGACATACAATTCACTCATCTCATGCATGCAGAATGAATTTGCAAATCTTCGCACGGCAATGGGATCTTGATAAAACGGGGGATGACATATTATGGGAATGTTTAATGCTTTTGATATATCGGCAACAGGCCTTACGGCAGAACGCTACCGTATGGATACCATCGCTGAAAATGTTGCCAATGCCAATACAACACGTACCGCAAACGGCACACCTTACCGCCGTAAGGTTGTTACTTTCGAGACGCAGGAGACCGAAGTGGACAGAAGACACTTTGGCCGCGTGCTTGATTCCATAGTGGGAGACGGCAGGACTCAGAGGGACCGCGATGCCATAAGCGATGACATGATCGGATATGGTGTGAAAATCCCCAAGATCCATGAGGACAACGATACACAGATGAATATGGTCTATGATCCGGCTCATCCGGATGCTGACGAGAACGGATATGTTACATATCCCAATGTCAACATCGTGACAGAGATGACGAACCTCATCGATGCATCACGTGCATACGAGGCCAATGCAACCGTATTCAACGCAAGTAAGTCCATGGCTACAACGGGACTCAGTCTTGCCGGCAAGTCATGATAGACAGGTGACAGAGGGGTTATGATATGGAACCTAAAAATGCAACACCGGTTTTTATGGATAATCTGAGGACCATAGAGCCGCTTACCGACAGGAGTATGATCAGAGAGAAAAAGGATGACGACATGTTCGGCGCCATCTTCGATTCCATGATCAATAACGTGAATCGGACCAACGGTTATCTTTCCGATGCCGAAAATGAAGAGGTAAAGCTTGCCATAGGTGAAGCCACGAGCACGCATGATCTGGCTATCGCTTTACAGAAGGCATCCACATCCCTTCAGTATACAGTGGCAGTTAAAAATGCTTTCATGGAGTCATACAAGACTCTCATCAATATGCAGATCTGAGGAATGATAAATGGTTGATCGTATCGTGGCATGGTTCAAGGACCTGCCGAAAAAGTTTAACGAATGGTGGGAAAAATTCTCACGCAGACAAAAGATAACGATAATAAGTCTTGCGATCGCAACGATAATAGCTTTCGCAATACTTATTTTTGCTGTTACCCGTCCGCAGTATGTAAAGATCTACACCGCTGAGACAGCCAAGGAAGCCAATGAAGTCATCGATCTTCTGAAAGGCGAGGATATTGAATATATTACCAATGTTGAAGGCAATGAGATCAGCATAAAGCGTGAGGACTATACGAAGGCAAATCTCCTCCTCGGTTCCAACAGCTTTTCTACAGATGCCATGTCCATTGATAATGTTACCAATGGCGGCTTCTTCTCTACAGAATCCGATACACAGAAGAAATATGTGGTCTATCTCCAGGACTTCATGAAGAAGGAGCTGGAGTCCTACAGCTTCGTTAAATCGGCACAGATCCAGATCAATCTGCCGGAAGAGAACGGAACTCTTATAGCTCAGAATAAAGAAGCCTATGCGGCAGTACAGTTGGAGCTTTCCGATATCTGTACAACAGATAATGCTTCAGCTATGGCAAGATTCATTGCTACTGCATTGGGAAATGATACTACCGAAAATGTAACCATTCTCGACAGTGACGGTAACCTCCTTTTTGCCGGAACAAACGAGACTTCCACATACGGCGCCGCTTCATCACAGTATGCTCTTCAGGCGAGAGTTGCTGATGGTATGCGTAACGAAGTTATAAGAGTCCTTACCGCGACCAATCAGTTTTCTTCGATAGAGGCAGCAGTGAATGTGGTACTCGATAACAGTTACACCGAGAATGCAAATCATCTCTACTGGGCACCGGAAGGAAGAGAAGAGGGTATGCTTGCCTCCAAGGATATTTACAATTCCAGTTCCCAGGGCGGAGTATCCGGAGTTCCCGGTACAGATTCCAATACAGAGACGACTTATCAGTATGAAGATAATGAGTATTCCAATTCAGCTGTGACAGAAGAGTCCTATGATTATCTTCCGGATGAATCAACTATGCTCCAGCAGATACCGGCAGGCGCCATCAAATATGATCAGTCTTCGCTTTCTGTGACCACACTTACTTATCGTATGGTAAGAGAGGATGATGTGAAGGCTCAGGGGCTCCTTGACGGGATCACATGGGAACAGTACAAGCTCAATAATGATATACGTACCAAGCTTGAAGTGGATCCCGATCTTACGCAGGCTGTTTCCACTGCTACGGGTATCGGAGTAAATAATATAACGATCCTGTCATATGAGGAGCCTTTCTTCGTAGACCATCAGGGACTTAACATGGATATGACGGATATCCTGACGATCCTCCTGATCGTGCTCATCTTAGGTCTGCTGGCATTCGTAATACTCAGGAGCATGAGACAGGCTAAGGTGGAAGAGGCAGAGCCTGAAGTTTCCATCAGTGAGATCCTTCAGTCCACACCTCCCGAAGAGCTTGAGGAGATCGGTGTTGAGGATAAGTCCGAGGCACGTAAGATAGTTGAGAAATTTGTTGAAGACAACCCGGATGCGGCAGCCAACCTGCTCCGCAACTGGTTGAATGAAGATATCTGATAAGGAGTAGTTTATGGCGTCAGAAGAGAGCAATCTGACTGGATTACAAAAGGCGGCAGTTCTTCTGATCTCTCTCGGACCGGAGATGAGTGCTTCGGTCTTTAAGCATCTTAAGGAAGAAGAGATCGAGGATCTGACTCTTGAGATAGCAAATACAAGAAGCATCTCTCCCCAGATCAAGGAAGATGTTATCAATGAGTTTTATGAGATCTGTCTTGCGCAGCAGTATATCGCGGAAGGCGGTATCGGCTATGCCAAGGAACTCCTTGAGAAGGCTCTTGGTGCCGACAAGGCTCTGGATGTTATCGGTAAGCTTACTGCTTCGCTTCAGGTTAAGCCTTTCGAATTTGTGAGAAAGGCCGATGCGACACAGCTGCTTTCCTTTATCCAGGATGAGCATCCACAGACTATTGCGCTCATCCTCTCATATCTTTCATCCTCACAGGCGGCGCTTATCCTTTCTGCGCTTCCGCAGGATACTCAGGCAGATGTTGCAAAACGTATCGCAACCATGGACAGGACCAGCCCTGATGTAATACAGGAAGTCGAGAGAGTATTGGAGAGCAAGCTCGCTAATATGGTTAATCAGGATTACACACAGATCGGCGGTGTGGATCAGATCGTTCAGATCCTCAACTCCACTGACCGCGGAACTGAAAAGCATATCATGGAAATACTCGGTATCGAGGATCCGGAACTTGCAGATGAGATCAGAAAGAAGATGTTCGTATTCGAAGATATCCTTCTTCTCGATGACCGCTCCATGCAGAGAGTGCTCCGCGATGTTGAGAATAACGAGCTTTCACTTGCCCTCAAGGGAGCAAATGAGGAAGTTCAGAATAAGGTATTCCATAACCTTTCATCACGTCTTGCAGATATGATCAAGGAGGATATGGAATTCATGGGTCCCGTGCGTATGAAGGATGTTGAAGATGCTCAGCAGAAGATCGTTAACAATATCCGTAAGCTCGAGGATTCCGGTGAGATCGTTATTTCCCGTGGCGGCGGCGACGATATTATTGTCTGATGACTTTGGATTACCGGAGGAAAGCTCTTGTCTTCTAATTTTGTAAAAGGATTCAACGTCAGAGTAGACGATAAGAAAACAGTCAAGATCGATGCAAACGACAGGATAGCCAGACGGCTTGAGGAACTGGCGGAGCAGATGAAGGTTCAGGAACCCGAAGCTATCGCGGAAGGTTTTTCGGAAGGTCTTGATGCGGATATGGTTGAACGCCTTGTATCCGATACGGAGGAAGACAGCGAAGCGGAAGAGAACTCTGTTATCCATCCGGATGCAGCGGTGAGTTCAGCCCAGGCGCAGGCCATGATCGATGAGGCCAAGGAGAATGCAGACCAGATAATAGAGGATGCAAGGAACGAGGCTGCTCAGATCGAAGAGGATGCCAGAAGAAAGGGCTATGGCGAGGGCTTCGAACAGGGGCGTGCCGATGCCGAGGCAGAAGAGCGGGAGAAGTACGAGAGAAAAGTAAAAGAGCTGGAGGCAAGAGAGCAGCAGGTAATACAGGAGTATGAAAAGAAAGCTGCAGAACTTGAGCCGCTGCTTGTGAATAAATTATCCGGGATCTTCGAGAAGGTTACCGGAGTCCGGCTGGAGAATGACAGAGAGACTATAGTCTATCTTTTAAGAAGGGCACTGACAAATCTTGACGGCGCACGTAATTATATCATTCATGTGTCTGCCGCGGATTATGACAGGGTTCAGTCGGATAAGGAAGATATCGCTAAGGGTACGGGTGTGCTGCCCGACCGTTTTGAGATAATAGAAGACGTTACACTTAAGACCGGAGACTGCATGATCGAATCCGATGGAGGGATCTGGGATTGCGGACTCGGAACTCAATTGGAACTGCTCGTTAAGCAGTTAAAGATATTAAGCTATGAGGAATCCGGGGATAGTTGATATCCTGTAAGTCGGAAAGGCAGATCAAATGTCTGATATCAATCTGGAAAAATATGATCAGGCCGGCAGGGTTTACTATCGTAAGCTTGGCAAGATCGTGAACGTGGTGGGGCTTACGCTTGAAAGTGCGGGGCCCGATGCAAAGATGGGGGATATGTGCAAGATCACCACAACGGACGGACGCACGATCATGTCGGAAGTGGTGGGCTTCAAGAATAATATGACACTTCTCATGCCTTATGAGACGACGGAAGGCATAGGCTCGGGCTGTATCGTGGAAAATGAAGAGCATCCCCTATCCGTGCAGGTGGGGGATTTTCTTTTGGGACAGATCTTAGACGGACTGGGACGTCCCATAAGTAATTTCACTCCCGAAGGTGAGACCTGGTATCCGTTAGATGCACCGAGTCCCGATGCAATGAAGAGGACCATGATAACGGAGCCTCTTCCCCTTGGGGTAAAAGCCGTGGACGGACTCATCACTCTCGGTAAGGGACAGCGTATCGGCATATTTGCCGGATCAGGCGTCGGTAAGTCTACGCTGATGGGAATGTTTGCAAGAAATACCAAGGCTGAGCTCAATGTTATCGCCCTAATAGGAGAGCGTGGACGTGAGGTCAGGGAATTCATAGAAAGAGATCTGGGAGAAGAAGGCTTAAGAAGATCGGTAGTAATTGTTGCGACTTCGGATAAGCCTGCGCTTGAGCGTAAGAAAGCAGCCCAGACTGCAACAGCTGTTGCGGAATATTTCAGAGAGCAGGGTAAAGATGTGCTGCTCATGATGGATAATCTGACACGTTTCTCAATGGCACAGAGAGAGATAGGACTGGCTATCGGAGAGCCGCCGGTAACCCGCGGATATCCGCCTTCGGTTTATTCCGAGATGCCAAAGCTTCTGGAACGTGCAGGGAGAAGCGCGAAAGGATCCATAACGGGGATCTATGCTGTACTTGTGGACGGAGATGATTTTAACGAGCCCATAACGGATACTGCAAGAAGTATCCTGGACGGGCATATAATGTTAAACAGGAAGCTTGCTCACAAGAATCATTATCCCGCCATAGATGTATTGCAATCCATTTCAAGATGTATGTCTATGGTAACCACAAAGGAGCACAGGAAGCTTGCGGGTGAGATGAAGAATGTCCTTGCAACATACGGAGATTCCGAAGATCTTATAAATATCGGAGCCTACAAGAAGGGATCAAATCCACATATCGATTATGCTATCTCCAAGATCGATACCGTAAATGATTTCCTTTGTCAGGATGTGGATGACAAGTTTGATTACGAGGATACAGTAAAGCAGATGGAAGCCATGTTTGCCGACAGTTGACGAGGTGCATGAAATGGCGCGCTTTAATTACAGAATGCAGAATATCCTGGGACTCATGGAGAATTTTGAGGAACAGGCAAAGCAGAACTTCGCGGACAAGAGGCGGATACTGTCTGAGGAGGAGGAGGCTCTCGCAGCATTAAATGATAAGAAATCAAAGCTTAATGAATAGGCGAAACAGCTTCGCGTGGGCGCCATCGATGTACGCAAGATCAAAGAAAATGATTATGAGAAGAAGTTCATCGATGAGGAGATAAAGAAGCAGAAAGTCAAGGTTCATGTGGCGAATAAGAATCTTGAAAATGCAAGACTCAGGATGCAGGACGCGATAAAAAACCGCAAGATGCATGAGAAGCTTAAAGAAAAGGCGTTTGAACAGTTTATGGCAGAGGAAGCTGCAAAAGAGATCCGGGAGATTGACGGGCTTACAAGTTACGTATACGGTGCGGGACGGAAGAACAGTTGATCGGGGATTGTTTAAGAACTGATCATAATAAGAGGACAGAAAAATTATGGCTGATGAAAAAGATCTGAAAGCTGAGAAGAAAAAACTTGCCGAAGAAAAAAAGAAATTCAAGGCAGATCAGAAAGCACAGATAAAGGAAGCAAAAAAGAAGGCGAAAGAATTTGCGGACAGGGAAGCGTCTCTCGATGATGATACTCCGGGTGGCGGTTTTTCAATGTTCCTTGTCACGCTTTTTATCGTTCTGATCTGGCTGGCCATCATCGTTGTATTGGTAAAGCTTGATGTGGCAGGACTTGGCTCCAAAGTCCTTGCTCCCGTGATCGGCAATGTGCCGGTGCTGAGTAAGATACTGCCGGGGGATGCCGTAACAGAGACCGATGATCTGGAAGCTTATTACGGATATTCATCTCTGGCGGATGCAGTTGCTCAGATACAGGCGTTAGAACTTGAGCTTACCAGTGCCCAGACGGCAAATGCCACTTATGTGGGAGAGATAGAACAGCTTAAAGCGGAAGTGGAGAGACTTAAGACCTTCGAAGACCAGCAGACGGAATTCCAGAGGATCAAGACGGAGTTCTACGAAGAAGTGGTCTATGCGGATAAGGGGCCGGGAGCAGAAGAATACAAGAAATATTATGAAAATATAGATCCGGAAACTGCAGAGTATCTTTATCAGCAGGTGGTCAGAAAAGAAGCTGTAAGTAGTGAGATAACCGATTATGCCGCTGCTTATGCTGCAATGGATCCCAAGGAAGCTGCGCAGATATTTAATACCATGGGCTCGTCTCTTGATCTGGTAGGAAAGATACTGGGGGCTATGAACAGCACTCAGAGAGGAGCAATCCTCGGTGCAATGGATCCCGAGATCGCAGCTCAGGTCACCAGAGTCATGGAACCGGATTAAATTATTATTGGGAGCTGTTAAGTTTTCACGGAAAATATCCGATAAAATGTTTGAACCGGATAATAGGCACTTCAGGGAAGAAGATGGAAGTATCCGGTATCACCGTAATCTGCGAGGGAGCGCAGGATACGTTTCGGAGAAATGATATGACATCAGCTATAGACGGAATGGGAAATGCAGCTGCAATGTTTGCAGGTTTTACCGATCAGCTTGCTACAGCCGGTCAAACCCAGTCTTCCCCTAAGGGAGATTTTCAAAATGCCATGGCAGATGCGGCAGAGAGCCTGAACAGCATGGCTAAGGGCGCTAATGTTTCTCTTGCAAAAGACTCCTTTGAAAGTAAAAAGCCCGAAGGAGTTTCTTACGACGCGGAAGATAAGACAGCAAATAATAATGTCGATAGAACAGCCGACACAAAGGCTGATGATAATTCGGATAACAGGGTGGCGGATCCTAAATCAGACAATACGGACAAGACTGCCGTTAACAGGATACAGGACAGCAAAGCGGGAAATGATAAAGCCGCAGTCAGTGAGGCGGCGGATAAGGTTCTCGAAGAGGCTGCACGTGTCCTCAATATGGATCCGGATGAACTTTCCGAGCTTCTTGCAGATCTGGGCCTTACGGCACAGGATCTTCTTATTCCCGAGAATATGAACATACTTACTGCCAATGTGATGGGCGATGGAGACGCAGCGGCCCTTATCACAGACAGCATGATCTTTGATACGGCAGCAGAGCTTAACCGTATCGCATCCGATATCATGAAAGAGATGGGCATAGATCCCGAAGCATTAAAGAATGTCGTTTCCGATGTGCCGGAGATCGAACTTCCGAGTCTTGAGGATGTTGAACCCGTCATAATCGATAAGCCTGCGATCGCAGCATCCGCAGATGATAAGATGGCTGAGATCGTATCCGGAACTGTTGACAATGCAATGTCACACAGTGAAGAGATCCGTACGGAAAATACCGGAGCGGATTCCGCATCTTCTGGCAATACAGGTAAGGATAATACGGAGATCGGTACAGGCAGCAGAAGTACTTCTCATACTGAAAGTCATAAAGAAGACAGAACGAGAGAAGATAACAGATTTGATGACAGGATGCATGTCGTAACAGGAACCGAGAATAATGTTCCTCAGGATATAAGTGATAATGTAAAGAATCTCGACAGTCTCAAGGAAACTCCGATAAGCTACTTAAGCGATCCTGCTCAGATCGCGGAGCAGGTTATCGAGCACATAAAGAGTAATGTGCGCGAAGATTTTTCTTCCCTTGAGATGACACTTAACCCTGCAAGCCTCGGACATGTGGCAATAAACCTGGTAAATAATGCTGGTAATGTTACGGCACAGTTCATCACTGAAAATGATGCCGCAAGATCTGCTATCGAGGGACAGGTTGCAATACTCAGGCAGAATCTTGAGCAGCAGGGTGTTAAAATAGATGCGGTGGAAGTGACTGTTTCATCTCACGCCTTCGAGCAGAATCTCGAACAGGGTAACGACGGTCAGTCCGAAGCTGAGAATATGGAACAGGAAAAGCTTCGCAGACAGACCAGGAAGATCGATCTGGGCGAATATGCCGACATTCCCGAAGACTTAAGCGAAGAAGACCGTGTCACCGCAGACATGATGCAGGCTGACGGCGGCCGTATGGATTATAAAGTTTAATCCGGCAATTCACCGTACAGTTCATACTGACGGTGTGGCATGAGCCGCAGCAGTTAAGGAAATGCCGGGCTCATCAGAAACGTCCCGCCATGGATGGCGGGACGAGCGAACAATGCTCCATGGAAGGAGCATGTGAGCGGTTTCGGAAAGCATAGATAACCTACAGCATTTCCGATAAAACTGCAGGCTCAGGCCTCCACCGGCAGTATGTCTGTACGGTGGAGCGTTACATGACACACTAACCACTACACAGAAGGGAGATAAGTTATGGCTCTTATAGCTCCGGTAAAAGACGGTAAGATACAGGAAACAAGCGCATCCAGCAATTCATTAAAGGATGCAAAGACTGATAAGACAGGAACTTCCAAGATCGATTCTGAAGCTTTCCTTACATTGCTTGTTGCGGAAATGCAGAATCAGGATCCTCTTGAACCTACATCCAATACGGAGTGGATAAGCCAGTATGCTACATTCACCCAGGTTTCAGAGGTTCAGGCCATCGGTGATGCAATGGAGTCTATGAAAGCAGACGGTCTGGTAGGACGTACAGTCATTATGAAAGTTACCGACAGCAGCGGTAATACGGATGAGATCACCGGTCAGGTTGAGTATGTTACTTACGAGGAAGGCAAGGCTTATCTTTCCATCGACGGAGAGCTTTATGCCGCAAGCGACCTCTCTACCGTTGTCGGTGAGGAATATATGGTGGCTACGGAGAAGGCGGAGAGCTTTATGGATGTGTTCAAGAAGCTTCCTCCGGTTGCGGATCTTACTCTTGATTACGAAAAGGGGCTGCAGGGACTGCTTGACGAATATGATTCCATGACTGCATATGAGAAAGGCTTCCTGCCTGATGATGTTAAGGATTCTCTGGAAGAATACAGAGGTGCTCTGAATATAATGAAGGCTGCGGCAGATAAGGTGGCTCAGGCCAATGCAGCCAAGGCGAAGGAAGCTGAAGCTGCGGCAAAAGCTGCAGAAGAGGCAAAGACCGCAGAGGAACAGCGCATAGCTAAGGAAAAAGCCGAGGCCGAAGCTGAGGCTGTCAAAGCAGAGCAGGAGGCAAAGACTCAGGCCGCTATAGAGAAGGCGGTTGCTGAGGCGCTGGACAAGGCTAGAAATGAGAGCGGAAGCACATCTTCCGATAATGAAAGCACACAGACTGTTAATGACAGCACTGTGACAGAAACCGCAGCGGAGAGCACGGGCACAGCACAGACTTCGGATACCGGCAGTACATCTGCTACGGAAAATACCGGAGCAGAAGAAACGACCGGATCTGCTGAAGAGACAGAAGTGGTGACCGGTAACAGTGCCGCGGAAGAAGCCGCAGCATCCGGGGCTTCGGATGAAGGAACAGACGGAGGAGAGAGCGGTTCCTCATCCGGTGATGAAAGAAATGAAGCTCCCCGGGATATCGTTCCCTGAGCTTTGGATAAATAAAATATTTTTCGACGGGCTATTAACATTGGCACGTTTTTTCCGATATAATTTTCAGTAAGAGAATATGCCGTGACAACGCCTGAGCGATCCGGCCGGAGGATGGTTTCTCAAGGATGAGAGACACAGGAAAAGGATTTATACCTTCCTCGATAAAGAAAATATGAATTAAAGGAGGGCATGTCCTATGATGAGATCACTCTACTCCGGAGTTGCGGGGTTAAAAACACACCAGGTAAAGATGGATGTCATCGGTAACAATATAGCCAACGTTAATACTGTTGCATATAAGTCACAGTCCATCACATTCTCGGAGCTGATGTATCAGACAACACAGGCTGCCAGTGGTCCTAACGAGACTACAGGTACTGCAGGTACCAATGCAAAGCAGATCGGTCTCGGTGTTAAGAGCGGAGCTATCTCTACTGCCATCACTCAGCAGGGTTCCACTCAGACCACAGGTAATGCATTTGATCTCCGTATCACAGGAGATTCCTTCTTCGTTGTTTCGGACGGAACCACCAATTTCTTCACAAGAGACGGTTCGTTCTATGTTGATGCTGTAGGTAACCTTGCCATGAGCTCCAACGGTTATAACGTAATGGGATGGCAGGTTAACAAGGAAGGCAAGATCGTTCAGGATAACGTATCCAAGCTCCAGATCATGTCTGCCGAGAATCTTACAAGTGATCCCGAAGCCACTACCCTTGCAACAATGCAGGGAATAATCGATAAGAATGATCCTCAGGTTCTTGGAGACGGTAAGGTTGTAAACCTTTCCTTCTACGATAATATGGGTTATTCATATACCGCAAGAATGCTTGTTAACGGCACTGATGAGGAAGGCAACTATGTACTGAGCCTTGCAGATGTGCTTGATTCAAATAACGAATCCATAAGCGACAAGTTTGATTTCCAGCTTATGATAGGTCAGGTTGCAGCATCAGGTGAAGCATCAAAGGCAGCTTCCTACTCACTGGGAACAGGTTATACATTAAGCGGTACAACAGTTACACTTCCCAATGAGGTTACTCTTAAGGATGGCACAAAGATCACTTCCGTTGCTGCAGGAGATGCATTTAATGCAGACGGAACCGTAAAGGATAAAGAGAGAGCTTCGTTATACTCATCCGCTTTCGGATTTGATGACCCTGAGAAGTTCTCAACACTGACGGTCAAGGATTATACCGGCGGCGCAACCGCAGCTCCGGTAGTTAAGAGCGTAACGGGAATGCTGGTATCCGGAACGACCACTTATAACAAGCTCAATGATGCGGGTGATGCGACCGTATCAACAAATATGCTTGAGACAACGGCAGCCGGAACAACACTTTCCGTAGACGGTTACAAGTCGGCCGCAGGTAAGTCATTAAATGTTTACTATAATCAGGCAACAGGTTCCATCACCGGTGTAGGAGGTAAGACTACAGAGTCCAAGGCTTTCAATATCCAGATCAAGCCCAAGACAGACGGGGATGACAATCCTTTCGAAGTTGTTTCGGTTGATATGACAGATTCCAAGAATCTGAATAATGAGCAGGTTTCAACCCTTTCATCCACTTCCGGAGACAAGGAAGGTAAGGGGACCGGATGTGCACTCGGTACCATGACAGGCGTATCCATCCAGAATAACGGTATGATCTACGGCGCGTACGATAACGGCCAGACCAAGCTTCTTGGTCAGATCTCCACCGCAAGCTTCTCTAATCCTGCAGGTCTTGAGAAGGAAGGCGATAACCTCTACAGAGCTACACTTAACTCCGGCGCATTCGACGGCATCGGAACAGATGTAACATCAGACGGCGGATATGTTTCCACCGGTGTTCTGGAAATGTCAAACGTTGACCTTTCAAGCGAGTTCACAGAGCTCATCACAACACAGAGAGGCTTCCAGGCTAACTCGAGAATAATCACTGTTTCCGATACGCTTCTTGAGGAACTTGTAAACCTTAAGAGATAAGGGTAACATAACTTAGGCTGACAGGCAGCTGAGTAAAGACTAAAGAACAGTAAGATATCAAAGACCGCTGCTCAATTTAGAGAAGCGGTCTTTGTTTTATGATCCATCAACATGTAGTACTTTTTTATATTTTTTTTGCCGAATTATGTAAAATATTGTAGTAAATCACAGCGCGGTCTGTTATAATGTAGTCGTTCATGTGCGGAGTCTAATTATGATAGAAGTAACCAGACTAAACGGCACGGTTGTGCTTATTAATTCGGACTTGATAGAGTGTGTGGAAGAAACCCCGGATTCAGTGATAACACTGACCACCGGGCGCAGACTCATCGTGAAAGAAAGTAGGCAGGAAATAAAAGAACTTGTAAAATCCTATAAGCAGGAAATCTATGGTTTCGTCCGGTAGGAACGGGCGGGGCATAGGTTTTGTTTTGGGGTAAAGAACTGATTTCTTAAGGTTAAGGGGATTGTAATGGATTTAGCATCGTTATTGGGAATGCTCATATGCTTCTTGATGATCGTATTCGGTATGGTATACGGCAAGAATGGTGTCGATTTCGGTGCTATCATCAACTTCCTTGATGCACAGTCGGCGATCATCACATTCGGTGGTGCGTTCTGTGCTATCATGATGTCCAATACCATGCCGGATTTCATCGGCGGATTAAAGAGTATCACCCTTATCTTCAAGCCCCCCGCATTGAATGCACCGGATATTATCAAGAAGATCATCGACCTTTCCAATGTTGCACGTAAGGAAGGCCTGCTCTCACTTGAAGAGGCTGCTTCGGATATTGATGATGCTTTCCTTAAAAAGGGAATCCTGCTCATCGTCGACGGTACGGATCCTGAGCTTGTACGAGGGATCATGGAGACTGAGCTTGATAATATCGATGCAAGACATAAGAAGAGGATCAAGTACTGGCAGGATGTTGCATCCATGGGCCCTGCCTGGGGTATGATCGGTACTCTTATCGGTCTTATAAACATGCTTCAGAACATGTCCGATGCTGCAGCCATCGGTCCTTCCATGGCGGTTGCTCTTATCACCACCATGTACGGTTCCATGCTTGCAAACTGGATATGTACGCCTACATCCACGAAGCTCGGCGTATTTAACGATCTGGAGCTTCAGGTTAAGGAAATAATGATAGAAGGTCTGCTTTCAATACAGGCCGGTGAGAACCCGCGTGTCATCGAAGAGAAGCTTAAGAGCTTCCTTGCACCGAAGGATCGCGGAGTATCCGAAGAGGGAGCCGAGGGGGGCGCCCAGTAAGGGAGTTAACAGTTAATGGCTAAGAAGAAAGAGGAATTAGCTGCGGCCGGATCGCCGGCCTGGATGGCGACATTCTCGGATCTTATGAATCTGCTTTTGTGTTTCTTCGTGCTTCTGTTTTCAATGTCCACAGTTGACGCTCAGAAGTTTGAGGAAGTGGCGGCTTCGTTTGCCCAGACTTTTTCGGTTTTTTCGGCAGGTGCCACAGCCATAGGAGACGGAATACTTGTTTCAAACGGTGTCAGCCAGCTGAATGCGCTTGATGAATATATCAATTCAACAGGATATGAGGCCATAGAAGAAGATGACGCCGACAAGATCGTAAAAGAAGCCATGGAGAAGGCGGAGGCGGCAAAGATCGAAGCTTCCGAGGAACTTGAAGAAAAAGTTGCCGAAGCTTTATCCGAGACCGGGCTGGATCAGATGGTGGAGCTTGATTACACATCACAGTACGTGGAACTTACACTTAACGGTTCGCTGCTTTTCGATTCCGGTAAGGCCGAGCTTAAAGAGAGCGCATACAGGATACTTGATCAGATCGGCGTGATACTCGAGCGCTACAGCGAGTCTGTGATAGAGATTGAAGGTCATACGGATTCGGTGCCTATTCACTCGGCACAGTTTCCCAGCAATAATGAACTTTCGGATGCAAGAGCATTGTCCGTGTTCTATTATCTGACGGAGAATACGAATCTTGATCCGGCGCTTGTTAAGCATTCGGGAAGAGGCGAGTATGTTCCCGTAGCAGATAACGGAACACCTGAAGGAAGAGCACTTAACAGACGTGTAGAGATCAAGATTTACAATTCACTTAGCGAATACAATTGATTGGGGGGAAGTCTTATGAAGAAGAATCTGTTATCACTTGTTATACTGTCGCTTTTGGTTGTTAATATAATCCTTACTTCGATAATGCTTTTTTCCGTGGTTGGGACCAATAAGAAAACCGCAGCCATAGTTACGGATATAGCCGGGATATTAAGTCTGGAGACAGGCGATGCTGATACACCCGGAAGTGCGGAAGTATCCATGGCTGATACTAAGAATTATGATATTGAGGATCAGCTTACCATTACATGTAAGAGAGCGGAAGGCGAGACCAAGGATACATACTGTCTGGTAAATGTTGCTTTATCTCTTAATACACAGGATCCGGATTATGCTACTTTCGGTACCCCGGAAGCTATGAAGGAAAATGAATCAATGGTGAAGTCGGAAGTTATTTCCGTTATCTCATCCTATACTGCGGAAGAGATCAAGCTTGATCAGGACGCTATCTGTGACGAGATCCTGGAGAGAGTACAGTCTCGTTTTGGATCAAAGTTTATATATAAAGTTTATTTCAGCAACATAATGTTTGGCTGATAGATATATCGGGTACTGCTATAACTTTTACGGAGAGGAGGTGAGATGAGTGGGCGATATCCTGTCGCAGGAGGAGATCGATAAACTCCTTAACGCTTTATCCAGCGGCGAAGTTGATGCCGAGGAAATGAAAAATGCGGATGAACGTACAGTCAAGGATTATGACTTTAAACGTCCCGCCAAGTTCTCAAAGGAACATCTGAGAACCCTCGAGCTTATCTTCGAGCATTACGGCAGATTGATGTCCACGAATCTCCCGGTCTACCTCAGAAAGAATATACAGGTAAGTGTTATCAGTTCGGAGACCGTTACTTTTAACGAATTTACCAACGCACTTTCCAATCCCGTAATATTGGGAATAGTAAATTTCCAGCCGCTGCAGGGCAATATACTTATTGATCTGACCAGTTCTTTGGGCTATGCATTCATAGACAGGATGCTTGGCGGAACCGGTGAGCCGCTTGATAAGCTCCGTGATTTTTCGGAGATAGAGATGGGGATCTTGTATAAGATAATGACCGTCAGCGCTCAGCTCCTCAGGGAGCCTTGGAAGAATGTAATAGAAGTTGAACCGGTGCTTGAGAGGATAGAGACCAATACTCAGTTCGCTCAGATCATCGCGCCGAACGAGATGATCGCCATTGTTACACTCAATGTGAAGATGGGTGAGATAGAAGGATTTTTAAATATCTGTATTCCTTTCATGACCATTGAGACTATCATAGATAACCTTAATACCAAGTTCTGGTTTACCAACATGGTATCCAACGACGCAGGAGATCACAGACAGGATATTGAGAATCTCCTTCGCAGAGTTGATGTTCCCATTAAAGCCGTACTGGGCAAGAGTCAGATCGCAGTCAGCGATTTTCTTATGTTACAGCCCGGTGATATCATCAGGCTCGACAGGCGTGTTGATAATGAGCTTGATGTTTATGTAGGAATGTTTAAGAAATTTACCGCGGTTCCCGGTACCGATCATGACAGGTATGCGGTTCGCGTGACTACAGTTTACAGGGAGGAGGACGAAGAAAGCTGATGGATGGAATGCTTTCACAGGACGAGATCAATGCCCTTTTAAACGGAATGGATCTTGACAATCAGGGGGGATCGGAACCTGAAGCAACGGATGCCGCAGATGCGGGAGACGCTGCCCAGTCATCTTCCGGAGCACATGATCTTCCGGACCAGACTCTGCTTTCCGACATAGAGAAAGATGCTATAGGCGAGATTGCCAATATTAGTATGGGTACCTCGGCGACTACTCTTTTCTCACTGGTAAACCAGAAAGTTAATATCACGACACCAAAAGTTACTCTTGCAAACTGGGATACGGTTTTAGAGGAATATCCGGCACCCTGTGTATTTATAGAGATCCAGTATACCGTCGGTCTTACAGGTTCAAATATCCTGATACTCAATGAGAGGGATGTTAAGATCATAACGGATCTTATGATGGGTGGTGACGGAACCAATACGGAAGGTGAGCTTGGAGATCTTCATCTCTCGGCTATCTCGGAAGCCATGAACCAGATGATGGGATCATCGGCCACATCACTTTCTTCCATGATGGGCAAGAAGATAGATATCTCTCCGCCCAAGGCAAGCCTTGTTAAGATCAATGAGATGATCGGAGAAGGAGCGGCTAATAATCCTTTTACCGACAATACCTTTGTTAAGATAGCATTCAGGATGCAGATCGGTGATCTGGTTGATTCAACCATCATGCAGTTGTATCCTATCGACTTCGCTAAGTCGTTATATGAGATATTCATGGGAACTCAGATGGGTGGACCGGAATCCGATCCGGAACCTGCACCTGCACCGGCTCCCGCACCTATGCCTGCACCTGCACCGGCTCCCATGCCTGCTGCAGCACCTATGCCGGCTCCCATGCCTGCTGCACCGATGCAGCCTCAGTATGCACCGCCGCAGCCGCAGATGAATATCCAGCCTGCGCAGTTCCAGGCATTTACGCCGGATATGGCGGCTCTTATCGGCCAGGAGAATATCGGACTTATCATGGATGTTCCTCTGGAGGTTACCGTTGAGCTCGGCCGTACTTCCAAATCAGTTCATGATATCCTGGAATTTGCTCCGGGAACCATCATCGAGCTTGAGAAGATCGCAGGTGAACCTATCGATGTTCTGGTCAACGGTAAGTTTGTTGCCAAGGGCGAAGTAGTTGTAATCGAAGAAAGCTTCGGTGTACGTATCACCGAGATCATCAAGGACTCATGATGTATCAGACTTTATATACACTTGCAGATTCACTGAGCGGCAATGCCGCGGTTCAGGAGACGGAACGTTCGGTATCTACGGGAGTTAACAGCGTAGCGAGATTTATCACCGTATTGTTTATCTTTGCTCTCGTTCTTGCCATGACGTATTTCACCACCAGATTTGTGGGACGTGCCGGACAGGCGAGGATGCGCTCTTCCAATATCGAAGTGCTGGAATCTGTAAGGAATGCGGACGGTAAGCTTTTGGAGCTTGTCCGTATCGGTAAAAAGTATGCAGTTATAGGTGTATCCAGGGATTCACAGGATCTTATATGCATGCTGGATGAGGATGATATCTTACCGCCACAGGAAGGCGATGAAGGGAAAAAGGATTTTTCCGAGATCTTCAAACGTTTTAAATCCGCCGACAGGGAGAATCCGTAACAGATGCGTAAGAGTGATCGCAGAACCGGAAAATTGAGATTGATCCTGAAAGCATTGTGCCTGCTGCTTTTGGTGGGCACAATGTCTTTTTTGATGCCTGCAAGTGCTTATGCTACGGATACCGACAATAACGGCGATACGGATGAGAGAACATATGAGGATGAGCCCGGAAGTTCCGAAGAACCGTCGGATACAGAGGACTTAAATATCGGCAATACCGTAACTGTCCAGCTCAACAACGGAAACGGTTCCATAAACGGTGCGCTCCAGATCGTTTTCATCCTTACAGCTATCGGTCTCATACCGATATTGATGCTGACTCTCACCAGTTTTACCCGTATCATCATCGTATTGCATTTCACGAGACAGGCACTTAATACCCAGACGGCACCTCCTAATATGGTGCTTGTGGCACTGGCTCTTTTCCTCACTGCATATATCATGGCGCCGGTTTTTACTCAGATGTATACGGATGCGTATAAGCCCATGAGCGATGGAGATATTTCCATTGAGGAGGCTTACGAGATAGGTGTTAAGCCGCTCAGAACTTATATGTACGGTCAGACAGAAGTGAAAGATGTTTCGGTATTCATGGAGATCGCCGGTAATACGGAGTGGGACGGAGATCCCGATTCCGTACCAATGCAGGTGCTCATTCCTTCTTATATGGTGAGTGAACTGCGTACCGCTTTCATCATCGGATTCCTGATCTATATTCCGTTCCTTATCATAGACATGGTTGTTTCATCGGTGCTTATGAGTATGGGTATGATGATGCTTCCGCCTACGACCATCTCCATGCCTTTTAAGATATTGCTATTCGTGCTGGCGGACGGATGGAACCTGATAATAGTCAACCTTGTTAAGACCTTCTATTAGCTACGGGAGGAGTAATCAATGACAATAGCAGATATTACTGAGATCATGAGTCAGGCTATGTACATAGTGATAATCACAGCGGCACCGCCTCTTGTGGTAAGTATGATAATCGGTCTTCTGATCAGTATCTTCCAAACGGTCACTTCCATACAGGAGCAGACCCTTACATTTGTACCCAAGGTACTTTCCATTTTCCTGGTCCTTATCATCTTCGGTGGATGGATGATCGGGAATATGACAGGCTTTATGGAAAATCTCTGGTCGGATTTTTCGGTATACCTTCATTGATGAATATGGAACATGATAGATAATTTTGCTTTTCCTCTTGAAGAACTGGAATATTTTCTGCTGATCCTGACGAGAGTCTCGGCATTTTTATTCACGGCTCCGTTCTTTTCGCAGAACAATGTGCCGAGGATGTTAAAGGCCGCACTCTCGGTTTTTATTTCATACCTTCTTTACGAGGCCATAATGCCTCACGAGTATCCGATTTACAACAGTCTGTATGAATATACGGGCTTGTTGTTAAAGGAGACGCTCACAGGACTGATAATCGGTCTTGCAGGTGCATTCGCAATGAATGTTACATCCTTCGCCGGACAGGTAGTTGATACCGAACTGGGACTTGCGATGGCATCCCAGATGGATCCTGTCACCATGCAGAATACAACGGTTACGGGATATTTTTATCAATATACATTCATGCTGATCTTCATGGTAACGGGGATGCACAGATATCTCTTACAGGCGCTGGGCGAGACATTTACGCTTATCCCTGTGGGAAAGACGGTTTTCGAGATGGAAAGCTTTTATAACGACATGATCGAGTTCATGGGGGCATATATAATGCTGGGCTTCAGGATAGCCCTGCCGGTCTTTGCGGTGATACTTATAGTTAACTGTATGCTGGGTGTGATGGCAAAGGTTTCACCGCAGATGAACATGTTTGCGGTAGGTATCCAGATCAAAGCCATGGTAGGTATGGTAGTCATTTTCATCACGGTGCGTGTGCTTCCGAAAGCTGCTGATATGGTATTTGTTCAGATGAAGACCAATATAGCTACAGTGGTTAAAGCTATGATGCCGGGATGACAGAGGCATGACGCAGGCGCGTATTTGCGGGAGTAGGGATATGCTTCTTGAGTATGACCTCCAGTTCTTCGCACAGGAAGGACCGGGAGGAGAAAAAACCGAAGAGCCTACAGGTAAAAAGCTTGATGATGCGAGAAAAGAAGGACAGGTTGCCAAGAGTCAGGAGATAGCCAGTTCCTTTACTTTGCTTGCGCTTTTTATTATGTTGAAAGCGTGGCTTCCCACGACAGCAAAGCAGTTGGGGGAGCTGTTTGAAGGATTCTATGGCAGATTCGATTATTTTTCATCCCTTCCCTCATATGTCGATGCAACTGATGCATATTCGGATATGATCTCATTTGCGCTTATCCGTATAGCTGTCATCATACTTCCTTTTCTCATTATGTCTTTCGTGGTGGCATTTGTGTCGGATATTGCCCAGGTTAAGTGGAAGCCTACCAGGAAGCCTCTTGAACCCAAGCTTTCAAAGCTTAATCCGATCAACGGAGTAAAGCGGATATTCTCTCTGCAAAAGCTCGTAGAGGTACTGAAATCAGTACTTAAAATTGCAGTCATGTGCGGAATCATTTATAATGAACTGGCGGATAATATCGGCGCGATCCTTATACTTTATGACATTCCGCTCATGCAGGGAGTGATCAATGCAGGCAATCTTTTGATAGATACCGGGCTTAAGATAGCTGCTGTTTTTGTGGTCATCGCATTTGCCGATTACGCATTCCAAAAGTGGAAATTCCATCGTGACATGAAGATGACAAAGCAGGAAGTCAAGGAAGAGTACAAGTCAACCGAAGGTGATCCCCAGATCAAGGGCAAGATACGTCAGAGAATGCAGGAAGCATCCAGAAGGCGCATGATGAACAACCTGCCCAAGGCTGATGTCGTCATCACGAACCCTACTCATTTTGCAGTTGCAATAAGATACGATAAGAGCGTAGCCGAAGCGCCGTTGGTCATTGCCAAGGGTGCGGATTATATGGCTTTGAAGATCAGGGAATCTGCGAAGGAATATAACATCCAGATAGTAGAGAACAAGCCGCTCGCCAGAGCGCTTTATGCAAATACCGAGATCGGGGATCAGATCCCGCCGGAATTGTATGTTCCGGTGGCTGAGATCCTTGCTGCTGTTTATAGGGCTGACGGAAGAGTCGGAGCAGACGGCAGGATCAGAGACAGGGAAGATAAGAACAAGGGGTAAATCGGGGGAGTATTGTAAATGCCGCCAGCATCACAGGCAAAGACAAATCCTAAGAAAAAAACGCTCGCAGCGGGAGATATGGTCGTTGCGGTCTATGTCATTGCGGCCTTTGTAATGATGATCGTTCCCATCCCTTCATGGCTTTTGGATGTACTTCTTGCGATCAATATCGCGGTTGCATTCTCTGTACTTTTTTCATCGATGCTTTCCCAGGAAGCTCTTGATATGTCATTTTTCCCTACAGTGCTTTTGTTTACAACACTGTTTCGAATATCACTAAACATATCATCCACAAGACTGATACTCACAACAGGTTCTCCGGGTAACGTGGTTGAGACCTTCGGACAGTTCGTCGGAGGCGGTGATCTGGTAATGGGTATCATCGTATATGCGATACTTCTTATCGTACAGTTCATGGTTATCAATAAAGGTTCCGAGCGAGTTGCCGAAGTAACGGCCAGATTTACGCTGGATGCCATGCCCGGTAAGCAGATGGCCATTGATGCCGATCTCAATACGGGAGCCATAGATGACAAGGAAGCAAAGCGCAGACGTGATAAGATCCAGGAAGAGTCAAGCTTCTTCGGATCCATGGACGGTGCCGTGAAGTATGTAAAAGGAGATGCCACGGCAGGTCTTCTCATATCCGCGGTCAATATCGTCGGCGGGATCGCAATGGGTATGCTACGAAGAGGAATGCCGCTGCAGGATGCTTTAAACACATATACCATCCTTACAATAGGTGACGGACTTGTATCAGCTATCCCGTCGCTCCTTATATCACTTGCAACCGGTGTTCTTGTTACGAAGGGCTCAAAGGATGCCGATTTCGGAAATATACTCTTAAAGCAGCTTTTCGGTCTGCCCAAAGCCATGTATATCGTCGGTGCCGTTCTTGCGGGATTGGGTATCATCACTCCGCTCCAGACATTTATCTTTGTACCTTTGGGTTTAGCTTTCATAATCATGGCCAGACGTATGGATACCATGATAAAGACCGCCAAAGTGGAAGAGGCAGTGGAAGAGCAGGAGATAACCGAAGCGGAAGAGATAAGAAAACCGGAAAATGTAACTTCGCTCCTTTCTGTGGATCCCATAGAGCTGGAATTCGGTTACGGTATCATTCCCCTTGCGGATGTCAGTCAGGGCGGTGACCTGCTTGACCGAGTGGTAATGATCAGACGTCAGATCGCACTGGAATTGGGTACGGTGGTGCCTATAATCCGTTTGCGTGATAACATACAGCTCAATCCCAATCAGTACATAATCAAGATAAAGGGAATACAGTGTTCGGAAGGTGAGATTCTTTTTGATCATTATCTTGCAATGAATCCCGGAAATGTGGAGGAAGAGATAACGGGTATCCCCACAGTAGAACCTTCTTTCCATCTGCCTGCATTATGGATAACGGAAGGGCAGAGGGAACGTGCGGAATCTTTGGGATATACCGTTGTCGATCCGCCTTCCATCATAGCTACTCATCTTACAGAGATAATAAAGGCTCATATCGCAGAGCTGCTTACCAGACAGGATGTTCAGTCTCTTGTCGATAATCTTAAGGAATCCAATCCTGCTATTGTCGAAGAGCTTACACCCAAGCTTTTAGGTCTCGGAGAGATACAGAAGGTACTTCAGAATCTGCTTGCGGAAGGTATCTCCATCAGGGATCTTCTGTCTATCTTTGAAGCACTTGCGGACAGAGCTGCTACCACAAGAGATACAGATCTTCTTACGGAATATGTGCGTCAGGCGCTTAAGCGGGCTATCTCAAGCCGATATTTTGCGGGAATGGATATGGCGCAGGTAATAACACTTGATCCCAAACTCGAGCAGGAGATCATGCAGTCCGTCAAGCAGTCAGAGCAGGGGGCATATATCACACTTGCTCCCGACAGGATAAGAGCCATCATAGACAGCACGGGCAAAGCGGTTGAGAAACTTGAGAATATGGGCCACAATGCCATCGTTCTTACAAGCCCGGTGGTCCGCATGTATTACCGAAAAATAACAGAGGATTACTACAAAGATCTTGTTGTTTTGTCGTATAATGAAGTGGAGAGCGATGTCCAGTTGCAAAGCATCGGAACAGTGAGTGCGTAAATTATGATCTTAAAAAAATACACAGCCGATACAACCGAAAAGGCACTTGACCTTGCGAAGAAGGAGCTTGGTGAAGATGTTATCCTGATGCATTCCAAGAATGTGAAACCATCGGGATTGTTTTCATTTTTCAGAAAATCCAGGATAGAGGTAACCGTTGCCAAGGAAGAGTCTGATGATAAGGCGGAAGCTAAGGCTAAAGCCAGAGAAGCCGATATAAGAGAAGGCATCGCATCCATTGATCGTGCAAGACAGAAAGCGGAAAGCGCAGCAGCTCCGGCGCAGGATAACGCAGCAAAAGCGCAGGCGGATGAAGAAGCTTATTCCGGACGGAATATCCGGTTCGGCATGCCTGAAAAAGAGATCATCTATACAGAAGAGAAGAAGGATGTTGAGAGCAGACTTGATAATATCCAAAGCCTTCTCGAACAGAAGCTTTCGAAAGATAATCAGTTACGTGAAGAGGAACAGCGGAGAGCAGAAGCAGCAGAGCGTGAGCGCGAGGATGCAAACAATGCAAAGCGCAGCAAATTCGATGAGTTCCTGAAACTTATCTACAAGATGCTTGTTGATAATGAGGTGACTGAAACCGTTGCAAATCAGATGCTCGATGAGATCGAACCGAATTTCAGCGATGATATCAAGATCGAACATATACTTGCGGATATCTATCAGAAGATAATCCTTAAGTTCGGAAAGCCGGAATGTATAGAGCCTTCTACAGATGGAGCAAAAGTAGTATTTCTTGTTGGCCCCACAGGAGTGGGAAAGACCACTACTTTAGCCAAGATAGCAGCCAATCTGAAACTCGTACAGCATAAGCGTGTAGCTATGTTTACTACGGATACATACAGGATATCCGCTGCGGAACAGTTAAGGACTTATTCCACCATACTGGATGCGCCTTTTCAGATAGTTTACAAGGCGGAGGAAATGGCTGACCTGTACAAGGAATATAAGGACTATGATTATATCCTTGTAGATACCATCGGACATTCACATCATAACGGGGAGCTTAAGGAATTAACGAAGTCATTCCTCAATGCGTTCGAAGGAATAGCGGAAAGCGAGATATATCTTGTCCTTTCGGCAACAACGAAATACAGGGATCTTGTTGCCATTGCCAATTCGTATGAGGATATAAAACCTTACAGGCTTATCTTTACAAAACTTGATGAAACGGATGCGCAGGGTAATCTGCTGAACTTGAGGATGCATACCCATGCTCCCATGAGCTATGTGACCAACGGACAGAATGTTCCGGGAGACATAAAGCTATTCGATGCACAGGAAACGGTTAAGAAACTTTTGGGCGGACATTGATGGCGGACCAGGCAGAACAGTTAAGAAATATCATAAAATCGGATGCGGGTGCGAAGGCTTTAAATTCCAGGCCTATGGCACGTGTTATAACCGTGACCAGCGGAAAGGGAGGCGTAGGTAAGTCTAACACCTCTATCAATCTTGCTATCCAGTTTCGTTCCAGAGGAAAGCGTGTGATCATACTGGATGCGGATTTCGGACTGGCAAATATTGAGATCATGTTCGGTACAATGCCCAAGCATAATCTCTCGGATCTGATATATCAGCATAAGAATATTAAAGATATCATCACCTGGGGGCCGGGAGATGTTGGTTTTATCTCCGGAGGATCCGGCATTGAAGGACTCTCAAATCTGAGCAAAGGTGACCTGACTTATATCATTCAGAATCTTGCTCAGCTTGATGCCATGGCGGATGTTATCATCATTGATACGGGTGCCGGTATCTCAGACGCGGTGCTGGAATTCCTGGTTGCCAGTGGAGAGATACTTCTGGTTACAACACCGGAGCCTACTTCGATCACGGATTCATATTCGTTGCTTAAGGCTCTTAACAGACACCCTCGTTTTTCTACGAACAATACTCAGATCAAGGTGATCACCAATCGTGTTGAGAATGAGCGTGAAGGTGAGATCCTTTTCAGTAAGCTGAATGTGGTAGTAGGCAGGTATCTGGGACTTCCGTTGACATTTCTCGGATCTGTCCCCCAGGATAAGCTGCTTTCTCAGTCGGTTATGCAGCAGCTTCCGGTATCACTTGCGCATCCGGGGGCGAGATCGGCCGAGGCATACAGCTACTTAGCGGAAAAACTTATTGATCCGGATTCGGACAGAACATTAAAAAAGAGAGGAATGGCTGCTTTCTTTTCACACATTGTGGCCAATAAGAGGAATCTATGAAATTTCAGGACATTGTAAGACCGGGAGAACGCACCGATCTGGAGCCCGTGATACAGGCGGACGAGGAAGGCGCAAAAGAAAAAATATCTTATATCACAAGGGTATATGATGTACCTGAAGATGATGACGTGGTTGAACTTGTAATGCCAATGGACGGAACGAAACTGATCGTGCTGGATCCGGGAAACTCTTACAGGCTTTTTTTCTATACGCAAAAGGGAATATATGCCTGTGAAGCAGAGGTTGTTGACCGCGGCAATATCGACGGCGTTGCGGTTGCTGTCCTCGAGCCTCTCACTGAGCTTGAGAAAGTTCAGCGCAGAGAATATTTCAGATATAACACGGTAGTGGGTATGACTGCCAGGATGCTTGATGACAGACAGGAAGCACTCTATCTGGAGAAGCATACACTGGATGCCTTATCCGTACCGGAAGAAAAGTGCGTTATAGTCGATTTAAGCGGCGGCGGTATGAGGTTCATCTCATCCAAGAGATTCCCCAAGGGATGCCTTATTCATGCAAGATTCGTTTTGAACATACAGGGGAACGGAAGATGCTATGATACGGTACTCAGGATACTTTACACGGATCCGGTGCCCGGAAATCCGAAGAATACCGAATACAGAGGCCAGTTCTTATTCCTCGAAGGCGGAGACCGGGAAGACATCATTCGCTTCATTTTCGAAGAGCAGCGTAAGGAAAGACAGAGAAAAACAGGCAATTAATGTTAAAAATCACCAACAGAATCACCTGCTGAAACAAGGAGTGTGACAAAATGCCCAAAAAAATTTTGATTATTGATGACTCTGCACTCATGCGAAGAATGCTCTGTGATATAATCAACGCAGACAGTCGGTTTACGGCCGCTACAACTGCAAGAGACGGGCTTGATGCATTAGAGATACTTAAGACCAAGTCTTTTGACATAGTCATAACCGATATAAATATGCCGAGGATGAACGGCCTCGACTTCCTGAGGGATCTGAATAAGCAGAAACGTGAAGAACGTGTTATCGTGCTTTCTACGGATACTGCGGAAGGCGCAAAGGTTACAATGGATGCCCTGGAACTCGGCGCGGTGGATTTCATTCAGAAGCCCCAGGGTGCATTTATCTTAAACAATAAGGAATTCCAGAGAGAATTCTTCAAAATACTTGAAGCGGTCGCTTTTTCAGGTAGTCCGACCGCAACTGCAGCCAAAAGCAAGGTCGCCGTTCCGGCCAAAATACAGACCGTAAAGACGGAGTCGGTATTCGAAAGCAGAGAAGGCAAGGGGCGAAAGATAATAGCCATCGCCAGTTCAACGGGCGGGCCTAAAGCTCTTCAGGCTGTTATCCCCAAGCTTCCAAGTAACATCGACGCACCGATACTGATCGTGCAGCATATGCCCAAAGGGTTTACCAAGACACTGGCGGAAAGACTCGATGCAATGAGTCAGGTTAAGGTGACGGAGGCCGAAGAGGGCGAGACCCTGGAAAAGGGACATGTGTATATCGCAAGAGCGGGACTCCATATGAAATGCGAAGAGTATATGGGGAAGTCCATGATCGTTTATACGGACGAGCCTAACAGAGAAGGTGTTAAGCCCTGTGCCAATTATATGTATGAATCACTTATCAATTCATCATATTATTCGGTAGTCTGTGTGGTCCTTACGGGAATGGGACATGACGGTACAGAGGGAATAAAAAATCTTGCGGCGAAGAAAAAGACTTTCATAATCGCCGAAGATGCAAAAGACTGTGTTGTTAACGGAATGCCGGGAAGCATAGTCGCCACGGGTATGGTGAATCAGATCTCTGATCTGGATCATATAGCAGAGGACATACTAAAGAATGTGGGGGTAAGATGACATGGATGTAAGCCAATATCTTGACATTTTCCTTGACGAGAGCAGGGAACATCTCCAGAGCCTGAATAACAATATGCTTGAGCTGGAGCAGAATTCCGAGAACATGGATACGATCAATGAGATCTTCCGTTCGGCACATACCTTAAAGGGTATGGCGGGAACTATGGGCTTCAAGCGTATGCAGACTCTTACGCATGACATGGAGAACGTATTCTCCGAGGTGCGTGACGGGAACATCAAGGTCAACTCTGATATGATAGACGTTCTTTTCCAGTGCCTCGATGCACTTGAAGGGTATGTATCCATCATTCAGGAAACTTCTGACGAGGGTGATAATGATAATCAGCCTATCATCAATGCGCTCAATGCCTGTCTGACGGGTAAGAAGGCGGATGCGGCGGCAACTCCCGCAGAGGAGAAGCCTGCAAAGAAGTCTGCTAAGAAGAGCACAAAATCCAAAGCTAAAGCAGATACTAAAGCGGCAGAGGAGAAGAAGGAAGGAGCGCCTGCTCCTGCTGTCAGCATGAAGCTTTCAGAAGAAGAGCAGAAGGCAGTTGAGGATGCGATGATGGCCAACAGGAAGCTGTATCACATCACCGTTACCGTTCAGGATACCTGCCTGCTTAAGGCTGCGCGCGCATTCCTCGTGTTCAAAGCAATAGAAGATCATGGTGAAGTTCTTGCCACCAACCCTTCCACACAGGATATAGAAGATGAGAAATTCGATTTTGTTTTCCAGATACTTATAGCTACAGACGGTGAGCTTCAGCCTATTCTCGATGCCATCAAGACTGTTTCGGAGATAGGCGATGCTGTCGGAGTTCCTTTCAGTGGTGAATCAGCTGTATCATCCGAAGAACCTGCCGAAGAGGAAGAAGCCCCTGCAAAAGAGGAGGATAAAGAGACACTTCCTGCTGAAGCACCTCAGGAAGCAGCCTCAAAACCTGCTCCTGCGGCGGCACAGACTCCTGCGGCAGCTCCTGCCAAGAAGCCTGCGGGTAAGCCTGCTGTTAACAGAACGGTCCGTGTTGATATAGAGAAGCTTGATTCTCTCATGAACCTTGTCAGTGAGCTTATCATTGCAAAGAATTCACTTGTAAGCTCGGCTACAAGCCTCGGAAATAACAGCAATCAGCTCAATGATCATATTGAGTATCTCGAGAGCGTAACCACCAATCTTCATGAATCGGTAATGAAGGTTCGAATGGTGCCTATCGAGTCTGTTGTAACAAAGTTCCCTCGTATGATCAGAGATCTTTCAAAGAAGCTAAACAAGCCTATCGAACTGTATATGACAGGTGAAGATACAGAGCTTGACCGTACCGTGGTTGATGAGATCGGCGATCCTCTGATGCACCTGCTCAGAAATTCCGCAGATCACGGTATAGAAGATCCCGAGATCAGAGCTCAGAGAGGAAAGCCGGAAGTCGGCTCCATCTATCTGGATGCTTATCAGGACGGTAACAACGTTGTCATCGAGGTTAAGGATGACGGTAACGGTATTGATGTAGAAGCCGTTAAGAGAAAGGCTATCGAGAGAGGTGTTCTCACTGAAGAGCAGGCTGCGGTTTCGGACGATAATGATATCATCCGTCTCTTATTCCTTCCCAGCTTTTCAACAGCAAAGAAGGTTACGGATGTATCCGGACGAGGCGTAGGACTTGATGTTGTTAAGAGCAAGATCGAATCACTTTCAGGTGAGGTAGATGTAAAGAGTAAGCTTGGCGAAGGCTCTACTTTCAGTATACGTCTTCCTCTTACACTTGCCATCATTCAGGCCCTTATGGTTGTTGTAGGTGACGAAAAATATGCTATCGCTCTCGGCGGCATACAGACAATTGAAGATATAAGCCCCAGCGATATCAAGACTGTTCAGGGAAGTGAAGTTATCAATCTCAGAGGAAACGTTATTCCTCTTGTCAGACTGGACAAGGTTGTCGGCGTTGAATCCAAGCGCAGTCCCGAGGATAACATGGTAGTAGTTATCGCAAAGAAGGGCGACAAGCTTGCAGGTTTCATAGTCGATGAACTCATCGGACAGCAGGAGATCGTTATCAAGTCCATGGGTAAGTATATCAACAAGTGCAAATTTATCAGCGGCGCAACGATCCTTGGTGATGGCGAGATCGCACTCATCATTGATGCTAATGCACTGATGTAAGGGGGGCATCGAATATGGAAAATCAGTTAAGCACAACCTTAAATGATACAACACAGTATATTGTTATCAACCTCGGAACCGAGCAGTACGGTATTGATATCAAGTATATTGATAATATCGTCAGGATGCAGCAGATAACGCGAGTTCCGCAGGTTTCACCTTACTGGAAGGGTGTTATCAATCTCAGAGGTGAGGTTATCCCCGTAATGAGTCTTCGGGTCAAGATGGGTATGGAGGCTGACGAAGCTACCAAGAATACGAGGATAATAATTATAAAAATGGATCAGCATGAGCCTATCGGTGTTATGGTTGATTCAGTAAAAGAAGTTGTTACGCTTTCAACTTCACAGGTAGAGCGGGTTCCGCAGGATTCCAGAGAAAACGGATATGTATGCGGAATAGGCAAGCAGGAACAGGGGCTCATTTCCTTACTGGATATTGAGCTGGTATTGCAGGATATGTAATGCCTTAAACATGAGCGGCTATTATTTCGGAGAGGTTTTACGAACATGGCAGAATTATCGATCGACGATTTATCAAGTCAGTATTTTGACGTACTTAAGGAAATAGGAAATATCGGAGCAGGTAATGCGACTACCGCACTTTCCACCATGCTGGGCGGTAAGGTCGACATGAAGGTTCCCAAGGTACGCCTTATGGAATTCAAAGATGTCGGAACTACCATGGGCGGCGAGGAGCAGATAGTTGCCGGGATTTATCTGGTTGTTAACGGAGATATCAACGGCAGCATCATGTTTGTGCAGAGGAAGGAATCTGCAAAGGCAATGATAGGAAAGCTCATGGGAATGCCTTCGGAGGATCCCGAGAATTTTTCCGAAATGGAATTATCCGCTCTGAAAGAGATCGGAAACATAATAACGGGAGCTTATCTTAATTCATTAGCTACACTTACCAATCTTACTATCTACCCGTCTATACCCGATGTGTGCATTGACATGGCAGGAGCCATACTGTCGGTGCCTGCCATCGAGTTTGGAACGGTGGCGGATAAGCTCTTGCTTATTGAGACGGATTTTACTGATGATGAGGATATGTCAGGTTACTTCATTCTTGTACCGGATGCTGAATCTTACGAGAAGATACTTCATGCTCTCGGTGTGATGTAATGTCAGTGATCCTGGCGATTTAAGATTTGTAATACAGATGGCAGACGGAGAGAAAGGATTTACATTTTCTCTTCGCCAACTTTGCAGGAAGTAGTTCGGCTTAGAGGATTGATATGGCTGAGATTTTTAAAGTTGGAATAGCTGATATGAATGTCTGCAGGCCGCCTGATTCCATAATGACCATCGGACTTGGAAGCTGTGTGGGCATTGCGATCAGGGACAAGCAGAGTAAAGTCGGGGGCTTGGTTCATGTAATGCTTCCCGATTCACATGAAGTTGTCAGCAATACAAATATAGCCAAGTTCGCTGATACCGGCATTCCGGAACTGGTGAAGAAGCTTGAAGCAATGGGAGGTATCAGATCCCGTATGGTTGCTAAGATTGCAGGGGGCGCAAAGATGTTTGCGTTCCAGTCAAAGGCGGAACTTGCCAGTGTGGGTGACAGGAATGTGGAAGCGACCAAGAAAGCTCTTGCCGCTCTTCGCATCCCCATCATTGCAGAGGATACCGGTGCGAATTACGGACGTACGGTTACCTTTTTCCCTGAAACCGGAGATTACGAGATCAAGGCTGTAGGAAAGCCGGTGAAAGTAATATGAGTGAACCGGGCAAGATAAATAATCTGAAGACCAAAAACCTTCCGCCGCTTTTTATGATGTGCGGCGGAGCGGTTGCTTTGATAATATGCCTGATAAGAGGCACGGAACTGCTCAAAACACTTATTGTCGTTTTTTTGGCTCTTTTGATATTTGCAATATTGGGAACTGTTGTGAAAAGCATCGTCGATAAATTTAATATGACGATGCATTATTCTGATTATTTTGAAGATCTGGGAGATCTGGTTGAGAAGCGAACCGGAGATGATCTGTAAAACGCATTAAGCGGAGGGGTTAATGGACGAGGCGGCAAGATTACGTCTTTGGAGTGATTACGCCAGGCTGCGCAGTCAGGAGATAAGAGATAAGCTGATAGTTGAATATGCACCGCTTGTCAAGCTTGTTGCGGGAAGACTGGGAATGTATCTGGGATGTAATGTCGAATACGATGACCTGGTAGGGTTTGGTGTATTCGGACTGATAGATGCCATAGATAAATTCGACCCCAGGAAGAATATCAAGTTTGAGACTTATGCATCACTCAGGATACGCGGAGAGATACTTGATCAGATCCGAAAGAATGACTGGATACCAAGGACCATCAGGCAAAAGCAGAAGCAGCTTGAAGCTGCCATGAAGCAGATAGAAGAAAGAGAAGGAAGACCCGCTACGGATGATGAACTTGCGGAATGTCTGGGGATCAGCAATGATGAGCTGACGGACTGGCAGACGCAGATGAACGTAACGAATGTAGTCTCGCTTAACGAATTCATGGATGCCGGAATGGAAGTCAGTGACAATTCCTATTCCGGAAGAAGATATGAATCTCCCGAAGAGAATATTGATAAGGCGGAGCTTAAGCAAATGCTCATAGATTCGCTGGAGACCCTTACGGAGAAAGAAAAAACGGTGGTGGTATTTTACTATTACGAAGACCTGACCATCAAGGAGATAGCTTCCATCATGGAAGTTACGGAATCAAGAGTGTCGCAGCTCCATACCAGAGCAATACAAAAGATGAGAACTGTAATGGGTGACTATGTTGGAATCCTCGGAGACCTTTCATAGATCATCACAGAATAATGCGGGAGTTAAATAATGAACGGTTACTTTAATGTCGTAGTCGGATCCAAGGGAAACTTCATAACGATCATTCCGCCAACAGACGACGGTAAGCCTGTTTCACTTCAGGAGATAATGGTCTATCTGAATGATCATAAGATAAATTTTGACCTCAAGAGACTCAATGACGGATTCAATGAGGCAAATCCCGATAAGCCCATACTGCTTAATATGGACAGCATGCTTCCGATTTCCGGAACCTGCAGTATCATATTGTCTCAGGATAAACTGACTGCGGTGGCTCGTTTCTATCCTCCTTCAAACCAGGGTAAGGATATGACTGCCGAAGACATAAAGAGTGCCTGCAGACTCTCGGGAATATCCTATGGCATAAAGGAAGATTCCATTGAGAGATTCATTGTAGAGAAGAAATATTGTACAGATTATGTGATAGCTCAGGGTGATCCTGTTACGGAAGGCAGAGATGCGGAGATAGAATATTTCTTCAATACGGATAACAAGATTCATCCAACATTGAACGAGGATGGAACCGTGGACTTTTTCCACCTCAATATAGTTAATCACTGCAAGGAGGGAGAGATACTCGCAAAGCTCACTCCCGCGGTTCCGGGTAAGCCGGGAAAGGATATTAAAGGCGCTGAGATAAGGCCCAGAGATGTCAAGCGAAAAGTGCTTAAGTACGGCCTTAATATCGATATCAGCGAAGATAAGTGCGTACTTACATCCAAGGTTAACGGTCATGTAACTCTTACAAACGGTACTGTTTTTGTCTCGGATGTTTTGACGGTAGTAAATGTAGACAATTCCACCGGAAATATAGATTATGACGGAAGTGTTGTCGTTCAGGGCAATGTAAATTCTAACTTTGTCATCAAGGCAAAGGGCGATGTTGAAGTCAAAGGTGCGGTGGAAGGCGCTGTTATCGAGACGGAAGGAAATATCCTTCTGGCCCGTGGAATAAAGGGCATGGGCAAGGGCACGCTTAAGGCGGGCGGAAATATAATATCAAAGTTTATGGAGAACTGTACCGCGACAGCCGGTGGTTATATCGATGCCGATGCCATCCTTCATTCGAATGTTTCGGCCGGAACCGAGATCCACGTAATGAGCCGCAAGGGCTTCATAACAGGTGGTACCGTTCAGGCTACATCCAAGATATGCGTTAAGACCCTGGGGTCGGCCATGGGCGCTGATACCAGAGTTACAGTAGGTCTTGATACAAAGCTTACGGCAAGAGCTGCAGAGCTTTCCAAGGAAATGATGGAGATACAGAAGAACTTAAAGACTATGCTCCCTGTTCTTGATGCCACCAAGAAGAAGCTGGCAGCAGGTATCAAGATGACACCGGATCAGGTTAAGAACGTTCAGCAGCTTGCAGTCAATGTTAAGACCCTTCAGGATACCTTAAATAAAGACAACGAAGAGCTTATGTCTCTTAAGGAAAATATGACGGGCGCTCAGAATGCCTGCGTTGAGGTTATGGGTGAGGTTTATCCCGGTACTGTGATCGCCATATCCGATCTGTCCATGATAGTGAAGGATGTCTATAAATATTGCAGATTTTCAGTTGTCAAAGGAGATGTGCGTCCCGGCGCATTGTAAGAGACTGTTTAACAGTGAAGTGCATATGTGATCTTTCCAAAGGGAGGACTGGATTATGCCTATCGGAATGGTTGAAATGCAGGGGAGTATCCCCAGGGTGCAGGATTTTCAAAATTATCAGCAATTTGAGAACGATAAGGGTATAATATATCATGCACAGCAGCAGGTCCAGGTGGACAAGAATGTTGAGCAGGAGAATCATCAGGTTCATAAAAAGGATGATGCCAATGCTGAAACCGAAGCTGATGAGAGAGAACGTGAGAGCGGTTATGCCGGTGACGGTGGCAGGAATCGCAGAAATAATACTACAGGGGAAAATATGTCCCACGACCGTCTTATTGTTAAATCCAAAGGCGGGTTTGACATAAAGATATGACTACTTAGGCTGGGGAGGAAGCTGTTTTATGCAAATGATGGAGATATTATTACTGGCGGCAGGATTGGCTGCATTCATCGCCAGTTTTTTTATTCCCGAAAGAAAAGGGAGTACGGATCCCAAGGATCTGATAGATGAGAATGCTCTTCAGGAAATGATAGATGAGAAGATCGATGATTCCAGAAGACGCATAGATGATATGGCTGATGAGACCATCAGTTATTCAATGGAGAAGACAGAGAGATCTCTTGATAAGCTCACTAACGAGAAACTGATGGCTATAGGCGACTATTCCAATACGGTAATGGGTGAGATCAATAAGAGTCATGAGGAAGTGGTATTTCTTTCCGACATGCTGGGAAGAAATAAGGACGAACTTACAAGCCTGATGCAGCAGGCAGATAAGATTTCGAAGGAAGCCGATAAGAGAGCAAACGATGCTTATGACCTGGCTAATTCCGCACAGAAGCTTGCAGAAAATGCAATGGAGCAGGCGGATAAGGCAAACAAGTCTGCTATGATCGCCGAAGATAAGATGCTCGATGCGAGACGTACCATCATTGAACCGAAGGAAATACCGGAAGCAGCGGCTGTAGCAGAACCGTCGGTTGAAGCAGTAATGAATGAGATTCCGGTAAACATAGAAACGGAGGTTTCTCCTGCGTCAGATACATCCGTTGAAACGACAGAGATCCCGGAAGAGATAAGTCTTTCGGAAGTTATGGCTGACGTAAAAGAAGACGGCATGTCTGAGGATCTGGCAGATGCGGCTCTCAGGGCAGCAGTCAAGGAAGAAGCACCTGTGAAAAGAACACGTAAGAGCAGTACAAAAACAGCTTCAGCTGCAGGAACCAAAACTTCTTCAAGGACAAGAAAGAAAAAGGAAAGTCCGGCTCCGGAATCTGACGGACAGCTCGAAGGACAGCTTAGTATTCCCGAAGTTTTCATGGGAATAAACAGCGGTAATTCATCAGTTAAGAGTGGAGACAAGAAGGTTAACAGCAACGATAAGATACTGGAGATGCACAAGCTCGGCAGATCAAATATGGCCATCGCCAGAGAACTGGGACTGGGTATAGGAGAGGTCAAGCTTGTTATAGATCTGTATGACACAATGCAATGACCGAAATTCATTGAATGTCAGGACTTGTGATAAGTTGATAATGTTTTTGATTGATCAGGAAATTAATAAGCGGGAAGAATGATTTATGAAGCTTAAGTATTACATACGCGGAATAGGTATAGGAATAGCTGTTACAGCGCTTATTCTGCATTTTACGGATAAAGACAGGATGACGGATGCAGATGTCATTGCAAGGGCAGAAGAGCTCGGGATGGAAAGAGGAAGGACTCTTTCAGAACTTGGTGTATCCGGAAATGAAGCTGCAACCACGGAAGCTTCGGCAGCAGCAACAGTGGCAACGGCAGAGACATCAGAGGCGGCAACAGTTAAACCTACGCCAACACCGACGCCTACACCGACGCCAACACCTACACCAACACCGACGCCAACACCGACGCCTACACCGACGCCAACACCGACGCCTACACCTACACCAACACCGACGCAGACGCCGACACCTACGCCAACACCGACGCCTACACCGACACCGACGCCGACACCTACGCCAACACCGACGCCAACACCGACGCCGACGCCTATACCTACACCAACACCGACGCAAACGCCAACACCGACGCCTACACCGACGCCTACACCGACACCGGTGCCGACACCGACGCCTACACCTACACCGACACCGACGCCGACACCAGCGCCGACACCAACGCCGGTGCCTACAATATCGACTTCAGAAGCTGCTGTAAGCATCTCGTCAGGTGAGAGCTCTTATACGGTAGCTAAGGAACTCGAATCACTGGGACTGGTAAGTTCTGCCAGAGACTTCGATACATATTTGTGCGATAACGGATATGACAAGAAGCTGCAGACCGGAACTCATACCATACCAAAGGATTCAAGCTATGAAGAGATAGCAAAGATCCTGATGTCCAGAGGGAAAAAATAAATAAAAAACTGCCACACTTGTTTTAGTGTGGCAGTTTTTATGATCAGTGTTTTTTATGCCAGAGCGGCTGTTATGATAGCCATGGAATAAACTTCGATAGCATTGCATCCTCTTGAAAGATCGTTGATAGGTGAGTTTAAACCAAGCAGTATAGGTCCGTATGCATCAAAACGGCCAAGACGCTGTGCTATCTTGTAACCGATATTTCCGGCATTGATATCAGGGAAGATAAATGTATTTGCATGTCCCGCAACTTCCGAACCGGGGAATTTCTTCTGAGCAACTCTCTTTGAAACTGCCGCATCGAACTGCATCTCACCGTCAATGGGAACATCGGGATTGCGTTCCTTGGTCTTGCGTGCGGCATTGCGCATCTTGTCTACATCTTCACCTTTGCCGGAACCGTCCGTAGAGTAGGAGAGGAATGCGACCTCGGGATTAACACCGAAGAGTCTTGCACACTTGATCGTCTCTTCTGCGATCTCAACCAGATCATCTTCCGAAGGCTTGATGTTGATGGCGCAGTCGCCCATTGCAAGTACTTCGTTTTCACCTGATGCGCTGGGACGTACCAGTATGAAACAGGATGAAACTATATGGTTTCCGGGTTTTGTCTTGATAAGCTGAAGTGCGGGACGGACCGTATCTGCAGTGGAATAGGTGGCACCGCCGAGAAGTGCATCAGCGTATCCCATCTTTACCAGCATGGTTCCGAAATAGTTGGCGTGAGAGAGCATTTCTTTAGCCTGCTCGTATGTCACTCCTTTTGATTTTCTGAGCTCCAGGAAGCAATCGATCATCTTGTCCATATCTTCGAATGTTGCAGGATCCATGATCTGAGCGCCTCTGATATTGAAGCCGGCTTCTTCAGCGGCATTGTAAACTTCGTCGGGATTACCTACGAGGATGGGCTTTAAGAAATTACTTGCCAAAAGTCTTGATGATGCTTCAAGTATTCTCGCATCTGTTCCTTCTGTAAGGACAATAGTCTTGGGATTCTTCTTTAAAGTTTCGATCATTGAACCAAAACCAAAATCGTTCATTTTTTTTAAAACCTCCAAAAAGCAAGATCACTTTTACAAAACGGAAATCGTTTTGCACGTGATGTATTATAACATGATGTCATTGGTCTGAGTATTATTTTAACTCATTATATAATATTAAAATAGTCAAGTGCGTTATAGTGACTGATTCCCTGAACTATCTTTTTCAGAGCCTCTTCGTCGGCAGGATATTCGCCGTCTTCAACCCATGTTCCGATAAGATTGCACATGATGCGTCTGAAGTAGTCATGTCTGGTATATGACAGGAATGAACGTGAATCCGTGAGCATTCCGATGAAGCAGCCAAGAAGTCCTGCGTTTGCAAGTGATCGCATCTGCTCTTCCATTCCGTCTCTTGAATCCAGGAACCACCATGCGGCACCAAGCTGTATACGGCTTTTTAGGCCGGATTCATTACCCTGAAATGCTGCGGCGCATGTTCCTATGAGGTTGAAGTCATTATGATCAAGAGAGAAGATTATGGTCTTCGGAAGTTCGTCGGTCTTATCAAGCTCGGATAAGAACATTGAAAGTTCATCGCCGCAGTTTGATTTTGCGATCATGTCATAGCCTGTATCGGGACCCTGAAGATCAAATCTTTTTTCATTTACATTTCTGGTGCATGAGTAGTGGATCTCCATTATAAAGTTCTCTTTATGATATTTTTTTGCAAGATTTATAAGCATGTAGGTCTGATATTTTTCAGTTTCGTCAGCAGTAAGAGTGCTGCCGGCTCTTGCTTTTTTATAGATGGAGTCAGCTTCTTCCTGACTGCATTTTCTGAAAGGAACGTAGTCAAGACCGTGGTCCGTAGCCCTTGCACCGTGAGCTTTGAAGAAGTCCACACGCTCATATAACGCATCCAGAACATCACTGCATGATCCGAGATCTTCCTTTCCGACAGATGCGGCTAAGAGCTTTATGTAAGAGTTAAATTCGGGTTTATTGATATTAACTGCTTTGTCGGGCCTGAAAGAAGGGCAGACCATGAATCCGATGGTGGGATCGGCTGCTATCTTTTCGTGCCATGAAAGGTCGCTGACAGGATCATCGGTTGTGCCTATGAACATGACATTTGATTTTCTTATGATACCGCGGACTGTAAGTTCCGGATCGTTTTGCAGCATTTCGGAAGTCTTGTCCCATATCTCTTTTGCTGTTGCGGAAGTGAGTGGATTGGTGATACCGAAGTATTTTTTTAGCTCTAAATGGCACCAGTGATACATGGGATTACCGATGGCCATTTCAAGTGCACTTGCGAATGCCGCAAAGCGTTCGTAGGGATCCGCATTTCCTGTGACAAGTTCTTCGGGGATACCTGCCGCTCGCATCACACGCCATTTATAATGATCTCCGGTAATGGTTCCGTCAGGGTTCTTTCCGCCGAGCCATACTTCCGTAATATTATTAAATCTTCTGTCTTCATAGATCTCTTCGGGAGAGATGTGACAGTGATAATCGATGAGAGGGAGATTTTCCGAATAGTCGTGAAAAAGATGCTTCGCTGTGTCGTTTTTCAGCATGAAATCCTGATCCATGAAAGATCTTGAAACTGTCATTATATGATATACCTCCGATTTGGAAATTTGTTATGTAAGGTAACGTTGTATATTGATATGAAAGCGCTTACATTATAACGCGCCATCAAAAAGCAAGTCAATAAACTATTGATGAATATTGATCATAATCTGTGGAATTCGGGCTTGCGTTCGTGGAAGATGCAGTATCTTTCGAATCCGCATTCAAAAAGGAGATCGCGGACATCTTCAAATCCTGCTGCCACGGCTTCCGGCTTGTGTGCGTCGGATCCGATGGTGAGTATCTCTCCGCCGAGTTCGCGATAGCGTTTTAAGATCCCGGCGCAGGGGTGGGGACCGCCCATTTCATAGTGATAGCCGCTGGTATTGGCTTCGATACCTTTTCCTTTTTCGATGAGTGTCTTCAGTATCTTGTCTATATCATCCCTGAATTCATCGAGGTTAAAATTCTTATTGCGTGTAGGACCGTAACGCAGCACATAATCAAGATGTCCGTAGGTGTCGAAATCATCATATGAACTCACGATATCTTTAATGCTCTCAAAGTACTCATGCCAGCCTTCCTTTTCATCACGGCCTTCCCAGAAAGAGGGGAGATAGGGATCTTTTTTGTTGCAGAGATGCGACGAACCGATTATGAAATCAAAGGGAAAGCTCTTTGCATAGGCACTGTTTTTTTCATTGATGTGCATCTGCATTCCGAGCTCTATGCCGAAGTTTACGCGTATGCGGTCTGCATATTTTTCGTGGCATTCCAGGTATTTTGCCCTGTAGGCATCTGTATCGACTTCAAAGAAGCCGTCTTCTTCATCTTCCGTATATATGAAATCGTAATCCATGTGTTCGGTTATTGTTATCTCTTTGAGACCCAGAGCAATGGACCTTTCGATCATGTCTTCCATGGGAGCCTCGGAATCCCCGGAAAAAGATGTATGCATATGACAGTCTGCGATTATTGACATTGTGATCCTCCGTGTAGAAAACTGATATCATCCGTCGGTAATTATAACAAGTATACATGGGAGGCTCAAAATTTTATTGAAAAACATCGATATATCCGTGTGTTTATTTCAATTGGGGACTTTGAGCAAACCCTTTAGCGGCCTGTGATTTACATAACGTTTTTACACAAAATTCAGAACAAAAATTTGAGTATTCTGTCTTGAATTTACAAACTCAATCAGATAAAATAATTTTTGTCGCGAGAAAAACAGGTTTTCCCGCAAAATTATCTAATGGAGGAATTTTACTATGGCAGTAAAAGTTGCGATCAATGGTTTTGGACGTATCGGACGTCTTGCATTCAGACAGATGTTCGGCGCTGAAGGTTACGAGGTTGTTGCTATCAACGATCTTACAACACCTTCCATGCTTGCTCATCTTCTTAAGTACGATTCATCACAGGGCAGATATGTTGCTATCGGTGAAGAGGATCAGGTAACAGCTGATGACGAGGCTGGTACAATCACTGTTAAGGGCAAGACAATCAAGATCTACAAGGAGCCGGATGCTAACAACTGCCCTTGGGGTGAGATCGGTGTAGACGTTGTTCTTGAGTGCTCCGGTTTCTATACATCAAAGGATAAGGCACAGGCTCACATCAATGCCGGTGCTAAGAAGGTAGTTATCTCTGCTCCCGCAGGAAACGATCTTCCTACAATCGTTTACAACGTTAACCACAAAACTCTTACAAAGGATGACAAGATCATCTCTGCTGCATCCTGCACAACAAACTGCCTTGCTCCTATGGCTAAGGCTCTTAACGATCTTGCTCCTATCGAGAGTGGTATCATGTGCACGATCCACGCTTACACAGGTGATCAGATGATCCTTGACGGTCCTCAGAGAAAGGGCGACAAGAGACGTTCACGTGCAGGCGCTTGCAACATCGTTCCTAACAGCACAGGTGCAGCTAAGGCAATCGGCCTTGTTATCCCTGAGCTTAACGGAAAGCTTATCGGCGCTGCTCAGCGTGTTCCGACTCCTACAGGTTCAACAACAATGCTTTTCGCAGTTGTTAACAAGAAGGTTACAAAGGAAGAAGTTAACGCAGCTATGAAGGCTCAGGCTACAGAGTCCTTCGGTTACAACACAGAAGAGATCGTTTCTTCCGATATCATCGGTATGAGATTCGGTTCACTCTTCGATGCTACACAGACAATGGTTAACCCTGTTGGCGATGACAAGACAGAGGTTCAGGTTGTTTCTTGGTACGATAACGAGAACTCTTACACAAGCCAGATGGTTCGTACAATCAAGTACTTCGCAGAGCTTGGCTGATCCGACCTTAGGTTAGGGTTTTAGTAAGAATATCGGTATTGTAAGCTATGTAGACCGATTAATGAGGTCCGGTCAGCAGACCGGGCCTCATTTTTTATCGCAGTACTTATAAATTCCACAGGAGGTAATTTTCAATGGCACTGAACAAAAAGTCAGTTGACGATTTCAATGCAAAGGGAAGAAGAGTCCTTGTAAGATGTGACTTCAACGTTCCCTTAAAGGAAGGTAAGATCACGGACGAGACACGTATCAACGCAGCTCTTCCTACAATCAACAAGCTTATCAATGATGGCGCTAAGGTTATCCTTTGCTCTCATCTCGGTAAGGTTAAGAACGGCCCCAACGAAGGCGAGTCACTTGCACCCGTTGCAGAGAGACTTTCCGAGAAGCTTGGCAAGCCGGTTAACTTCGTAAAGGATTACAATGTAACAGGCGCTGATGCTACAGCAGCTGTTGCAGCTATGAACGAAGGTGATGTTGTTCTCCTTCAGAATACACGTTTCCGCGGTAAGGAAGAGACCAAGCCCGAAGAGGCAGGTACAAAGTTTGCTGAAGAGCTTGCTGATCTTTGCGACGATTACGTATGCGATGCTTTCGGTTCAGCTCACAGAGCACATGCTTCTGTATCAGTTGTTACAGAGTATGTTCGCAAGAAGGGCGGCAACTGTGCAGTAGGTTACCTTATGCAGAAGGAGATCGACTTCCTCGGCAATGCTGTTGAAGAGCCTGTTCGTCCTTTCGTTGCTATCCTTGGCGGTGCTAAGGTTGCCGATAAGCTCAATGTTATCAACACACTTCTTGAGAAGTGCGATACCCTCATCATCGGTGGTGGTATGGCTTACACATTCCTTAAGGCTAAGGGATATGAAGTTGGTAAGTCACTTCTTGACGAGACCAAGGTTGATTACTGCAAGGAGATGATGGAGAAGGCTGAGAAGAACGGCAAGAAGCTTCTTCTTCCTATCGATACAGTTTGCATCGACGAGTTCCCCAATCCTATCGACAAGGCTGACATCGCAACAGTAGTTGTTGACGCTGATCAGATCCCTGCTGACAAGGAAGGCGCAGATATCGGACCTAAGACAGTTGCTCTTTACGAAGAGGCTGTTAAGTCTGCTAAGACTGTTGTTTGGAACGGACCTATGGGTGTATTCGAGAACCCTGTCCTTGCTGCCGGTACAAAGGCTGTTGCTAAGGCTCTTTCCGAGACAGATGCTACAACCATCATCGGTGGTGGTGACTCCGCTGCTGCTGTTAACCAGCTTGGTTATGCAGACAAGATGAGCCACATTTCTACAGGCGGCGGTGCTTCTCTTGAGTTCCTTGAGGGCAAGAAGCTTCCCGGCGTTTACGCTGCAGACGATAAATAAGATAAGTTAAATTTTAGATCAAAGCAGCCTGAAATATGTGCTGCTTTGATCATATAAAAATGGAGGTATTTTTATTATGGCAAGAAGAAGGATCATCGCAGGCAACTGGAAGATGAACATGACTCCCAGCGAGGCAGTTGCTCTTTGCGGAACACTTAAGGATCTTGTAAAGAATGATGACGTAGATGTAGTTTACTGCGTACCTGCTATCGATATCGTTCCGGTAGTTGAGGCAGTTAAGGGCACAAACGTACATGTTGGTGCAGAGAACTTCTACATCGAGGACAAGGGGGCATTCACAGGTGAGATCTCAGCTCCCATGCTTAAGGATGCAGGTGTTGAATATATCATCATCGGTCATTCAGAGAGAAGAGATATCTTCGGAGAGAATGATGTTCTTATCAACAGCAAGGTAAAGAAGGCTTTCGCTTCAGGTCTTAAGCCCATCCTTTGCTGCGGAGAGTCACTTGCTCTTCGTAAGGCAGGCACATACAAGGAGTGGATCACCAGACAGATCACTTGGGATCTTGATGGTATCACGGCTGATCAGGTTAAGGAACTCGTTATCGCTTACGAGCCTATCTGGGCTATCGGAACAGGCGAGACAGCTTCTGCTGACCAGGCTGAGGAAGTTTGCGGACTTATCCGTGAGCTTATCGCTAAGCTTTATGATCAGGCTACAGCTGATGCAGTTCGTATTCAGTACGGCGGATCTATGAATGCAGGCAATGCAGCAGAGCTCTTAAGCAAGCCCAATATCGACGGCGGACTTATCGGCGGTGCTTCACTTAAGCCTGACTTCGGCAAGATCGTTAATGCTTGATTGACTTAAATTCAGTCAGAAACTAATTTAACGGCAGTGTGTGAGATGATCACTCACTGCCGTTTTTTTTATCAAAAATATATACTATAATATGCTCTATGGATTCTTTATTTGATTATCTTGATTGGCGTGGAGATATTGCTTTTTCTTACGACGGAGTCAACGAGGTTGACTGTGCTCTTTTGGCATGGCTGACTTATTTTGACTATGAGAACCTTCTTGCCGGAGACGGCAGAAAGGACAGCCTGAAGAATATTTGCGACAGGTACTTAAAGCAAAGTGATCCGGAAGCTGACAGGAAAAGAGATGTTTTCTATAATTCGGTTTATCCTCTTTTTGTGAAAGCGGGGAAAACCGCCAGATACGGAAAAGTATCCGTACTTGATCATGCTCATGTTTTGAGCGATAAGGACGGGGTACAGTTTGCTGCGATGACTTTTTCGGTACTCCCGGATCTGGATATTATTGCTTTTGAAGGCACCGATTCGAACGTAGTCGGATGGAAGGAAAACCTGGAATTATCATATATGGATGAGGTACCGGCTCAGAAGCTTGCTGTTGAATATGTGGGCAGGATCCTTGCCAAGCGCGGCAAGAAGACCATTATATGCGGCCATTCAAAGGGCGGGAATCTTGCTGTTTATTCCATGTTAAAGAATTCCGACAAAGGGGATCTGATCGAAAGGGTATATAATTTCGATGGCCCCGGAATGAATGAAACTGTTTTGGCGTCGGATACGTATTCCAAATATTCCGACAAGATCGTCACTATAGTGCCCAGAACTTCCATAGTGGGAAGATTTTTCGGACACAGGGAGAAATTCCATGTAACCGATTCGGATGAGACCGGTTTCGCACAGCATGCGCTTACAGCATGGGGAGTCAAAGGAACCGACTTCCTCTATGTGGACGCCATGGATGAGTTAAGCGATTATACGGAAGAGACGATGCGGGAATGGCTTGATGAAATATCCGTTGATGAGAAGAAGAGATTCCTGGATACTCTTTTTACGGTTCTTGATGAGAATAACATTACCACCTTTGAAGGCTTGTCAGGACAAAAGGCCGTAAAAGCCCTTCAGGATATAGGTTCTTCGGTAAACGGACTGGATCCGGAAAGCAAGGCGATACTTAAGCAGGTCATTGGCTCGCTTATTTCAAACGGAGTTAAGAATGCGAAGGAGCGTGCTACTGACGGCTTCAGGAACGGCGCAGGTAAAGCTGCCGACGGTCTGGTCAACGGCGCGGAGAAAGCTGCCGACGGCATCAAACGTATGATGATACGGTCCGAAGAGAAGAAAAAGAAAAGGATTGAGATGAAAGCAGATAAGAATAAGCCTGATAAAAACTGACACAAAAAATATCCGGAACAAAATATAGATTGGGATAAAGAAAGCTATAGATGTCACCGGTAGTTAAAATGAGGAGAGGCAGAAATTGACAGTCGGAAATATAATACTGACGGGATATATGGGATCGGGAAAATCCACCGTTTCGAGAGAGCTTGAAAAGCTAACGGGACTCAAGATGCTTGATACGGATGCGCGTATAGAACAGGATGCAGGAAAAAGTATAACCCGTATATTCGCAGAGGAAGGTGAAGACGCATTCCGCGATATGGAAACGGAACTCTTAAATGAGCTCTTAAGATCCGGATTCAAAGGCATACTTTCCACCGGAGGAGGGATGCCGGTACGCAGGGACAACAGGATACTGATGAGCAGGCTCGGGGCAGTATTCTATCTTAAGGCTTCTCCGGAGACCATATGCAACAGGCTTGTGAATGATACAACGAGACCGCTCCTTGCAGGCGAAACCAAAGAAGGCAAGCTTGAGAAGATAAAGAACATGCTTGAAATGAGAAAAGAAGCTTATGAATCGGGTGCGGACCATATCATAATTACAGACGGGGTGTGTGTAAAGGATATAGCATCAGAGATACTTAAAGCAGCATATATGCAATAAAAATCAGATGAGGCCGATGGGAAGGATCATGTCTATATTGGATTTTTTCGCTTAGTGCTTCACCATGGAGGTTAGTATGAATAAGTTACTGGTTATCAATGGACCGAATCTTAATTTTTTGGGAATAAGAGAAAAGAAGATATACGGAACACAGGATTATAATGCGCTTCTTGAGATGATCGCGAAGAAGGGCGATGAGGTAGGCGCTGATATTGAAGTATATCAGTCCAATCACGAGGGCGCTATTATCGACCGCATTCAGGCCGCGTATTCAGACGGCACGGAAGGTATCATAATCAATCCCGGAGCTTATACTCACTATAGCTATGCTATCCGTGATGCGCTGGCCAGTTACGATATACCCAGGATAGAAGTACATATCTCGGATATCAATACCAGAGAGGAATTCAGGAAGATCTCCGTTACGGCCGAAGTCTGCAACGAGCAGATCAAGGGCCTTGGTCTCGAAGGTTATCTGGTAGCCGTAGACCATATGATCGAATATATAAGAAAAAAATCTTGAAATCCAAAATGGAATAGGGTATAGTAATACAGTATTATTTCGTGACAGTAAACGATACGGGCTTTTTGCGGCTTTTTTGCGGAAGTTTGAAGTTTGCTGCAGTATGAATCCAGGAGGAAGTATTTTATGATTTCTGCAGGTGAATTCAGAAATGGTATGACCATTGAGATCGACAACAATGTATGCCAGATCGTGGAATTTCAGCATGTTAAGCCCGGAAAGGGAGCAGCTTTCGTTCGTACAAAGCTTAAGGATGTTAAGAACGGCGGTGTTGTAGAGCGTACTTTCAGACCTACCGAGAAGTTTCCTCAGGCACGTATTGACAGAAAAGATATGCAGTATCTGTACTCAGACGGTGATCTTTTCAATTTCATGGATACAGAGTCTTATGAGCAGATCGCTCTCGACAAGAATACAGTCGGCGATGCTCTTAAGTTCGTTAAGGAAAATGAAATGGTTAAGGTTTGCTCACACAACGGTAACGTATTTGCAATCGAGCCTCCTCTGTTCGTGGAGCTTGAGATCACAAATACAGAGCCCGGCTTCAAGGGCGATACAGCTACAGGTGCTACAAAGCCTGCTACTGTTGAGACAGGAGCACAGGTTTCCGTTCCTCTTTTCGTTAATAACGGAGACAAGATTAAGATCGACACCAGAACAGGTGAGTATTTAAGCCGCGTATAATCAGTACGCATTAACTTAAAGCCTATAAGACAGCAGATGTAATGAGATCGTTACACCTGCTGTTTTTTTGTGCGCATATAGTTTTTTATAAGGAGATTTATTATGGAATTTGATATTTTTTGCGATAAGGTAAAGCGACATGTGGAGGAACACTATGGAGATTCAAAGACAGTGACACTAAAATCTGTTATCAAAAATAACGGGATAACCCTTACCGGTCTTGTTGTGGCCGGGGATGAGAGTAATGTTTCGCCCACCGTATATCTGGAAGGCTTCTTCGATGCTTACGAGGAGGGTGAGACGATGTCGTCCGTGGTTTCAAAGATCATTGAAGCGGCGGACAGGGGGAGACTTAATGTAAGTATCAATATAGAGGATTTTACGGATTTTGAAAAAGCAAAAAGGAATATCGTATATAAGCTTATCGGACACGGATCCAACGCAGAGTTGTTATCGAAGATACCTCATATTCCTATGCTTGATATGGAGATAGTATTTTTCTTTCTTATCGAAGGGGCGGTTGAAGGAAATGCATCAGTGCTTATCACAAACGAACATGCAGAAAGATGGGGGACAGACACGGACGAGCTTATGAAGCTTGCCGGTCTCAACACGCCGAGACTTCTGCCTTCGTGTGTTCATCGTATGGAGGATCTTATCAGAGAGATGTTTCTTGAGAATGTCAGATATAAGTTCGAGACGGATCATATCATACCCGGAATGGATGACGGTGAAGATCCGGAAGTTGCTATGAACAGGCTTGCCGATGAAGTACTTGGTTCTGTGGCGGACAGTAACAGATGTATTCCGATGTTTGTGGTCAGCAACAGTCTGAAATACTTCGGGGCAGCATGCATGCTGTATGAAAATGTTCTGTCTGAGCTTGCAAAGCGTATAGGAGACAGTTTCTATCTGCTCCCGTCATCTGTGCACGAGTTTATTGCCGTGGGTGAAGAGTTTGTTAATTCTCCGGAGGAGCTTATTGCAATGGTAAAAGAAGTGAATATGACACAGGTCCGCCCTGACGAGGTTCTAACGGACTCTGTGTATTATTTTGACAAGGCTGTTGATAAACTGACTCTGGCTGCAGAGAAAAAACTAATCTGTGCGGAAAGATGATATAATGTCGGAGCCTGTAAGTGCCGGTCAGGAAAAAGATCAGCTCTGCAGGCTCCGGATCATATCGGTGAAAGGCCTTACGAGGCCTTGCCTGCGGACAATTTAATTTATAGACAAAGAAATACCCCTATGTTATAATAAAGCGTTGCGAAATTTTGCAGGCACTCGTAGTCTAGTGGATAGAACGGAGGCCTCCGACGCCTTTAATGCAGGTTCGACTCCTGTCGGGTGCATTTATAATTATGAGTAAGAAGAATAAGAAGAAGAATAAAATCATTAAAAACGTCATCGATCGCGAAGATGCATCATTGATCAGCGAAGAACAGCCTGAAGAAGTACAGACAGAGGATTTCGGGGAGGAATCCGGATATGTGGCTGATACCGGACTTAATCCGGAGGACTTCACTGAGAAGGATGAAGATGTATCCGAAGAACAGGATGATATCGAAGAGGTAAGTGAGATTCCTGATGAAAAATGGGATCATGTAAAGGAAGAGAATGCAAGGATACGCAATCGTAACAGACTGATCCTTATAATCGTAGTTTCGATTGCTGCTCTCGCGTTGATCATTCTTCTCGGAGTAGCTATCTCGCGTAAGCTTTCGGGAAGGAGAGGAGTATCGGATAATTCCGTTTCCGGTCCGTCATTATCGGCGGATGCGGTTTCTGATAACGGTGTGATCCCCGTAACAACAGAGAGTCTCAAGGAGAATGCATTCCCTGAGGTCAATGATCTTGTTAACAGATATTTTGCTGCAAGAACTGCAGATGATCTCGTAAGCGGCAATGTGATACGCGGAGAGCTCAACACCAGAGAGGCTGCTAAGATCGAAGCAAGGAATATCTATGTTGAGGCTTATCAGAATCTTAACTGCTATACAAAGCCGGGCCCTTATACGGGATCTTATGTTGCATTTGTAACCTACGATCTCAAGCTTAAGGATTGGGAACAGACAGCACCGGGACTGATAACACTTCTTATCTGCCCTGATGACAACGGAGTGCTTTATGTATATACAGGTGATTTCGAGGAGAATGCAGCCGAGTATATCAGACAGGTATCTGTTCAGAGCGATGTAGCCGACCTCTTAAACCGTATCGATACACAGTACAACGAGATACTGGATGGAGATAAGGAATTCGCTACTTATATGAGCTCTCTTAATGAGCTGATCAAGAATTCTGTGGGAGAGATACTTGCAGAGGCAGCAGCAGAGGCCAGTGTAAGTGATAATACAGTAAGCGGCAATTCGGTAAGCTCCGATTCGGCAAGCGGCAATGCTGCAGGATACTTCACAGTGATCGCTGCGGAGACTGTAAATGTCAGAGTATCTGACAGTGAGAATGCTGACAGGATGGGGCAGGTCGCTGAAGGAACCGAGCTTGTATGTCATGAGCAGAAAGCAAACGGCTGGAGCGAGATCGAATATGACGGCAAGGTAGGCTATATCAAGTCTGAATACCTTAAGAAGCCGGGCGAAGATGCTTCTCAGACCACAAGTACTAATGCTGATAAAGTTACTATTAAGGAAAGCGTCAATGTCCGTGACAAGGCTTCTACGGACGGAGAAAAGCTGGGACTTGCTTATGCCGGAGAATCCTACGAGGTGGTAACGGCGGACAAGAACGGATGGACAGCCATCAATTTCAAAGGCAAGACCGGATATATCAAAACAGAATATATCCAGAAATAATGATCCTTACTGACAGCCACACGATGTGTGTGGCTGTTTTTTTATGCCTTGGTATGGGATACCGGAAAAATACCGTTCCGAAGGCTACATAACCATAGCAGAGTGGAAAAGATGGCAGCAGAAGACTAAAAAAACCGCCTGTGAGGATATCACGGGCGGTTTTTTAATGATCATCAATATTAGTAGCTTGATCAGTTAAGCTTTCCTGTAAGGAATTCTACGATCTTATCCTGCATGAGGAAGGTCTTGGCAGTCTCTTCTGTAGCACCGTAATCACGGTAGAAGGATTCGAGATCGCTGTAACCGTATTCTGTTGCAAGTGCTGTCAGATCTTCGTCTGTTACTGTTAATCCATTGCTCTCGGCGATGGCCTGGTAAAGGATGTTGTAACGTGCACTGTTGACTGCATCTGTCATGGTGGCAGTCTTAAGCTCGTCCAAGTCCTGTCCCTGTGCGGCTACAAGGTCGCTTACGCTCATTCCCGTAGTAGCTGAAACCTGGTCATAATACTTGAGCTGAGAATTATATGCTTCTATGACCGCATCATCAGGACAGCCTGCTACAAAGAAGTCAGTGTTGATAAATGACATGATATGGTCGCTTAACATTGACTCCTTAAGGTATGAACGGAGTTCTGCAGCTGTCGGATACTGACCGCCGGTCACTTCGTTAGCGATTTCATCACTTAACTCGGGATATGTAACTGTTCCGAGTATTTCGTTCATCGTTATGGTAAATACAGCTGTCTTTCCGGCAACCTCCGGATTGTGGTAATCGGCAGGGAAGGTTGTATTTACATCCTTGGTTTCGCCGACGCTCATTCCGATCATTCCGTCCTCGAAACCGGGAATGAATCCGCCACCGCCGACTGTAAGTACCTGTCCTTCGGCAGAGCCACCATCAAAAGCAACACCATCGATCTTACCGACATAGTCTACGCTGACACTGTCCATTTTCTGAACTACGGTATGGTCTGTTTCCTTAGTCTCGGCATACTGGACAAGAACCTGTGTCTTGATAACATTTTCAACGTCATCATCGGAAACAGATGCTTCCTTGTTGAAGTATTCAGCATTGTCATAGTTGTTGACATAGACGGTAGCACCGTCAGATGTTGTTAACTTCAGCATGGTACCTTCTGCAACCGCTGCTTCACATTCTGCTTCTGTGAGATTATTAAATGAAGCGGAATCGGGGATGGCGGGTGCATTAGTCCAAAGCTCGGAATTATCTACTGATACGGAACCGCCTGAAACAGCTGTGTTCTGTCCGTTTTGCGATACCGCATTTCCATTTTTGTCTCCGTGGAAGACTACTGCTACGATAATAAGAGCGATAGCTGCAACCGCTATTATTGCCTCAATGATGAGAGAGGTGGGAGCAGATTTTCCTTCTCCGTCTTTATTATCATTTTTGCTTTCTTTTTCAGATGCTTTTTTTGAAACTTCTTTAGTAACTTCTTTAGAAACTTCTTTAGAGTCTTCTACAACTTCTTCATTTAACTCTTCTTTGTTTTCTTTGCTCATAGTTTTCCTCCTGTTAAAAATTAACCACACAGATTAAAAATTATACCATAATAATAAGGAAAGGTCACCACTTGCCGGAGAATAGCGAAGCAGAGGTTTTGACTTGTTTTATTTTGTTCGGCGTGTTATCATATAGCCTGTTTTGAAACCTTTGCCGGCGTGTCGGAATGGCAGACGAGGCAGACTCAAAATCTGCTGTCAGCAATGGCGTGCGGGTTCAAGTCCCGCCGCCGGCAGAATAAAAAACGTGAATGCGTATGAGTAAACGTGTTCACGTTTTTTTTATCTATTTTTCTCAATTGTTCCCTGCGCAACATCAATAAAGTATTCAATTGGATATAGTTGGTTGTATACGACTAACTATATGGAGGAGAGTATTTATGGATTGCGGATTATCGGAAAGTTTACATTTTACTGTGGAAAACAAAAATGCCAGATTACTTGGCAGAGTGCCCTGTGTGGTTCAGCTTCCATTCCAGGATTATCTTGATAAGGAGCTTGGAGACAGAAAGCTTTATAATATCGCTCTGGCTGAATTTGGACAAAACTGGCTTACGGATCTGTTAAAAGAAAATGATCCGGATGTGATCATCGGTGTCGGTATAGAAGGAATGGTAAATAATAAGGCACTTCAGGATAAAGGTTATACGAGCGTAAACGGGAGCATGCTTCAGAATAAAGATTTCAGTGATATCAAAGATCCGAGAGGAGATTTTGATATATATTCCTGCATCCCGCTTGTAATGGTAGTGGATAAAAGTCAGGCGGCAGGGAGAAGCATTCCGAAGAAGTTTACGGATGTTCTATCTGAAGAATACAAGGAAAGTATTGTTTATCCTGATGACGGACATATGCTGGATGGGATCATGCTGACATATATTCATAAAGCTGCAGGTGATGAGGGACTTAGGGCATTTAAACAAAATTGTTTTGCAGGAGCTCATCCGTCTCAAATGATAAAGCCGGGAGGACTGGCAAAAAAGCCTTTTATCATGTTGATGCCGTGGGTATTTGCAAAACTTAAGGCTGCGCAGCCCAATATGGAATTGATCTGGCCTGAGGACGGTGCCCCCATCCTTCCTATTATTGTTACATCCAAAGACAATGAAAAGGCGAAAGCTATTACTGAAGTCCTGTTTGGAAAGGAAGCGGGAGACATCTTTATCAAAAACGGATTCTTTCCGAGTGCGGTAACAGATACGGATAATAAGCTTCCCGGAAAACTGCAGTTTGTGGGATGGGATTATATTTACAGTGATGAACTGCCTGATATCATTGCTCATTGCAAAAGTATGATCGAAGGATAGGGAAAGGAGATAAGTATGAGATTAGTAACATTTGCGGGACCGCCCGCCAGTGGTAAAACAACCGTGATCTGCAAGATCATAAAATGCTTTCAACAGGAGGATATCTCTGTAGGCGCAGTTAAATTCGATTGCCTTCAGACGGAAGATGACAAGATTTTTGGAGATATGGGGATACCTTCGAAAAAAGGATTATCGGCCGAACTGTGCCCGGATCATTATTATATTACCAATATTCCCGATGTTTATTCCTGGGGAAAGAAAAATGATCTCCGGTATTTATTTACGGAGAGCGCAGGCTTATGCAATCGTTGTTCGCCTTATATTAAGAATATCCTGTCAGTATGTATCATCGATCAGCTCAGCGGAATCAATTCACCTCAAAAGATAGGACCGTTGCTGAAGCTTGCCGATATGGTTTTGATCACTAAGGGGGATATCGTTTCGCAGGCTGAAAGAGAAGTATTTTACAGACGTGTTCAAATGTCCAATCCCCATGGTGAGATTTACTTTGTAAACGGTCTGACGGGACAGGGAATCTTTGAAATCTGTGAACGGATAAAAGCTCTTTCCACCGAGCGGGTGATAGAGGAACAGACATTAAGATTTCCCATGCCTATGGCTTTGTGTTCGTATTGCCTGGGAGAGACTAAGATCGGAGAAGAGTATCAGATCGGAAATGTTAAGAAGATAGGTTAGGAGAGTATTGATGATCGATAAAACCATCAGAGAATTAAAAGAACGATATCCATATATAAAAATATATTTGGATGATTTTGATCTGTGTTTTGATGAGGGAAAATCATTTGAAGAAAATCTGAAAGAACAACCGGATAGTTTTTTCGAACAGCGTAAGATGACCATTGGAGAGATAGTGGATGAATTCAAAGATTATCTTGAAAAAGCTGTGGCTATCCTTAATGAAAATATGGAAAGAGTTGATCATATCACTGTTTTTCCGGGAAAAGGAAAGGACGGGGCTCCGGAAGCGTTTGAAAAGATAACGGTGCAACCCGGGGAGATCATAGCTATTGTAGGAGAAACCGGCAGCGGAAAGAGCCGCTTGCTTGAGGATATAGAATGGCAGGCGGAGAAAGATACTCCTACAGGCAGAACAGTGATGATCAATGATATGCCCAAAAAGGAACGCAAAAAATTATCCGGAAGACAGAGGATGATAGCGCAGTTATCTCAGAACATGAATTTTGTACTGGATATGAATGTCGATGAGTTCCTGACAATGCATGCCGAATGTTTTGTCGGTAAAGCGGAAGTGCCGGGATTGGTAGAGAAGGTATATGAGGCTGCAATTAAACTCTCCGGTGAAAAGTTTATGCCGGATTCATCAATAACAGGACTCAGCGGCGGACAATCCAGAGCACTAATGATCGCCGATTGCGCTTATATATCCCGTGCACCGATCATTTTGATCGATGAGATTGAAAATGCAGGTATCGATATACAAAAAGCTATGAAGATCCTCGTAGGAAGTGAAAAGATAGTATTCATAGCAACTCATGATCCGGTGCTTGCATTGTTCGCCAATAAACGTATAGTCATAAAAAACGGGGCAATATGCAATGTCATCGAAAGAAATGAAGAAGAGGAAAAAGCATTGCATGAGGCGGAAAAACTTGACAGACAATTGCTTCTTCTCAGAAACAGGATCAGGGCAGGTGAGATCATCTCACAGTTCGGGGAGATGGCATAATGTTACATTGTTGCCGTTCATTATGATCATACCATCGTCCTGCATACGTCCCAGTTCGCGGCAGACACTTGAACGTTCGGCACATACATAGGAAGCGAGCTGTTCTCTGTTGAAATTCATTTTAAAACTTCTGCTGTTGCTGCTTGCTGCGGATTGAATAAAATATGTCATCAGCTTTTCGCGCAAAGTCTTTTGCGTGAGAAGCTGAATTTTTTTATTTAATTGAATATTGGTTCCCGCAAGTATGCGGGTAATATTATTGATAAATTTAATGTAATAAGAGTCATTTTTGGGTGATGACAGAACAGAACGAAGGTCTAAATACAGGATGTCCGTATCTGCGGCAGCTATAAAATAAGCGAAAGAGTTGTGCTGTCCTGTAATGGAAAATGCCTGGCCGATCAGTTCTCCGGGGGATTCGGAAACAACTATTCCCTCCCTGCCGACGTTCGTGATCTGGACTACGTTGACCTGGCCTGAAAGAATGATACCGGTATATTTGATGGCATCGCCCGGACCGTAAATCTCTTCTCCTTTTATATATTTTCTTTCAAAATATCCATATTCGTTAAGAAAGATATCTATCTCGTCTGCGGAGAAACCGCAAAACAGATCGGATTTTGACAGTTCGTGTATAACTTTGATCATTTTACAAAAATGTTGCCGTGGCAACTTCCTTTTTCTTTGTTTTTATATATAGTAATCGAGGTTAGAGATAACTAACCATGATGATATATATCATACATTCGATCGGAAAATAAAACAAGGGAAAGAGGTAAGAATTAATGATCAAGATTGCTGTTTACGGAAAAGGGGGGATCGGCAAGTCTACAACGACTTCAAATCTTGCAGCAGCATTATCCAAAAAGTATAAAGTAATGCAGATCGGATGTGACCCGAAAGCGGATTCTACCAAGAATCTGATGGGAGGACGGAAAACATCCACTGTTCTCGGGACAATAAAAGAAAAAGGTGAGGATATCCGATTAGAAGATATAGTGCATGTCGGATACAACGGAGTGCTTTGTGTTGAAGCGGGAGGACCGACTCCCGGAATAGGATGCGCAGGTCTGGGTATCATATCAGCTTTTCAAAAACTTGAGGAATTAGGCGCATTTGAAACCTACAAACCTGACATCGTCTTATATGACGTTCTCGGAGATGTTGTATGCGGAGGTTTTGCAATGCCGATCAGAGACGGTTATGCAGAACACATCTTTATTGTCACATCAGGCGAGATGATGGCTTTGTTTGCTGCGGACAATATTAACAGGGCCGTTAATAACTTTAAAGACAGAGGCTATGCGAGAGTCAGAGGCATAGTTCTAAACGAGAGACTGGTTGAGAATGAGGATCAACTTGTATCACAGTTTGCCAGAGAAAATGGCCTTAATGTTATTCAGACGATCCACAGAAGTAAGATGGTTCAATTGGCGGAAGATGATGGAATGACTGTTGTTGAGAAATTCCCTGATTCGGATATCGCACAGGATTATAAATCACTTGCAGACAAGATGATCGAAATCTGTTCCGAGGGGGTAGCTTAAATGAAGTTTGACGGAAATCTGTGCTATTGCTCACCGGCACATGGAGGCTGGGGAATAATAAGAGTTGCGGCTTTGATACCGGAGAGCTATCTGCTTTTTGTCTGCCCGGCAGCCTGCTTCAGGCACGGTGCACTTGGTGCTATACAGCATGGCTACAAGAACAGGATATCTTATCTATATATAGATCAGGAAGATATTGTAGAAGGATATGACAGTCTTATCGAAGATGGTATTGATGAATTACTTCAGAGAACAAAAGAAAAGATAAAGCTTTTATTTGTTTATGTTTCATGTCTTGATGATTTCATTGGTACGGATCTTGATGCCGTGCTTGAAAAGATCGGAAAAAAGTATCCGGATATTGTTTTCAGACCGGGGCACATGAATCCTATCGCATCCAGTACAAAGCTTCCTCCGGCGGTGACAACCTATGATTCAATGCTCAAAGCGTTACCTGTTCATGAGTCATTGGATGAAAATATAACATTCTATGGAAATTTCGTTGGTATTCCCGAAGACAATGAATTGATAACGGCTCTGAAAAATGCAGGAAAAAAAGTAAGACAATTAAGTAACTGCAGTACTTTTGAAGAGTATAGGGAATTGTCCCTGTCAAAGTACGGCATTCTGTTAAAGCCGCTTGCAAGATTGGGCCTTGTTAACCTGGAAAAGAAAACAGAGGCTGTACATTGCAATATGTTTGCGTCTTATGACATGGATATCATCAAAAAATCATATGAGGATATCGAAAAGATGCTGGGAATGCAGATCATTCCCGATATGGCGATGGCCGAAAAGAAAGCATTGAAAGCAATAAAAAATGCGAAAGAAGCAGTTAAGGATCTTCCTGTATATGTGTCTGACAGTGCGACGGTATTTCCCTGCAGCCTGGCGGTAACTCTGCTCAAGTACGGATTCAATATAAAGAGGATTTATGCTGTGGATCTGGTAGGACCCGATCAGGATGCGATCAGAGAATTAAGTGAACAGTATCCGGATGTCGAGATCATCCAGGCGGATCATCCCAAAATGAATATCCGTGAAAGAAATGAAAGTTACGCTTTAGCTATCGGCGAGGAGGCGGCTTATCTTTCAAACAGCAGATTTGTTGCGGATATTTCGGCTGATGAAGGCCTGCTCGGATATCAGGGAGTGATGATACTGATGGATACACTAACTGAGGCGGTTAAAGAGAAGGCTGATATCAGAAAGCTTATTGAAGAATACGGAGGTATTGTGTGATGAAAAATAAGGTATGCATGTATCTGCCTCCTTTTGCGGGAGATTATTCGGGCGTAGCATCTGCATTATTTGATCTCGGCGGAATGATCTGCATCCATGATGCGGCAGGATGCACAGGAAACTATACGCACTTTGACGAACCGAGATGGTACGGAAGTGAGGCAATGGTTTATTGTACCGGACTTAGAAAGATGGAAGCCATCCTGGGAGATGATGAAAAGTTTATTAACCGCATCGTTGATAATGCATTGGAGAAGAAACCGGAGTTTATTGCCGTGATCGGAAGCCCGGTTCCGAATGTGATCGGATTTGATTTTAAAGGCGTTGCGAACGAGATCAAAAAGAAGTCAGGTATACCGACTTTCGGATTCGCAACGGCGGGGATAAAAGGATCTTATAAAGACGGGATCGTAATGGCTGCTAAAGAACTTCTTGATCATTATCGCAGAAACCCTGATAAAAATGCAGCGCTTACCTCAGATGCTTATGTTGCTGTTCCCGGGATATCTCCGCTTGATATGCCGCAGGATATGTATGAGAAACTTCAGGATCTGATCGCGGATATGGGGCTGCCACTTATACAGAAAAAGGGGTATTACGGAAGTCTTGATTATTATAAACATCCCGAAGTCGTAAAGCTAAATATTGTTTTTAATCAGGCGGGATATGAGATTGCGGAATATATGAAAAAAGAATTTGGCATTCCGTTTATCACGGGATTCCCTATTGGTGAAACGCAAACAAGTTTATATAGAAAGTACGTTAAGGATGCGTATGCGGGCAGTACCTGTGATGGATATCTCCGGAATTCAAACCTGGGAGATGATCATGAAGGAAAGGCATTGGTGATCGCAGACGGAGTGACAGGACTTTCAATAAAGGAATATTTAAAAAAATCCGGATGGGAAGTTACTGTCGGTGTTATATCAGGGGAGTTTAAGGAGACCATAGATCTTTCAAATGAAGATCTGATCATTGAGGAAGTATCCAAAGATTATGATCTTATCATTGCCGATCCTTTGATCCTTGAACTGATCCCGGATGGAACAAAGACAATTGCATTACCTCATTATGCTGTATCAAGCAGAGTGGGAAAAGATATGAACTGGGATTTCCTTAATGAAGGATCCTGGATCGAAAGACTGAATCCATTGGTTAAACAGGTCAATATTAAATTGGCTTGAATATATAAAGAAAGAGGTACTCTAATGAAGAAAAAATTATGTGCATTGTTAATGACAGCTGCGGTGTCATTATACGGACTTGCAGCTTGCGGAACAGAACAGGCCGGTGGCGGTATGACAGGTGCAACTGAAAGTAATGAACCCGTTGCAATCGAAAATGCTACCGAAGCTGTGACGGATGCAACGGAAGCGGTTGGAGAAGGCAATTCTGAAGTCAAGGAATTCATATATGATGAAAACGATCCCGACGGAACTCATATCGTTATAGATCATGCAGGCGATGAAGTTGAAGTTCCTAACAGGATAAGCCGCATTGCGATCGGAAGTTTTTATCCCCTTGCATCCGTAACAGCCGAGTATCTTGGCTCTGCCGATATGATAGTCGGAATTCATCCTGTATCCATGTCCGCAGCTAAAAACGGATTACTGGGACAGGTATATCCGGAGATACTGGATGCGAATACGGATTTCATTGCAGGTTCCGAAGTAAATATTGAAGAGCTTCTCAAGATAGATCCCGATGTTGTTATCGGTGTGGGTCAGGAACAGGCACAGGCCATCAGAGAAGCAGGTATTCCTGCACTTGCTGTTTCCGCTTCTGCATGGGAATATGACATGTTTGATACATATGATAACTGGGTAGATCTGTTGGATCAGGTATTTGGCGGAAGCCCGGTGGCTGATATGGTTCAGAAAGAAAGTGCTGAAAGTTATGACTATGTTCAGTCTGTTGTTTCGGATATTCCCGAAGAAGAGAGAGCAAGAGTTCTTGTTTTATTCCAGTACAGCGATGCTGCAATGGTAGCATCCGGTGTTAATTTCTTCGGACAGAAGTGGTGCGATTATGTTAATGCATACAATGTTGCCAGCGAAGTTGAGAATGGTATACAGGTTCAGCTTTCAATGGAACAGGTTTACGAGTGGGATCCGGATGTGATAATCATCACAAACTTCTGCGGCACACAGCCTGAAGATCTGTATGATAATGCGATAGGAAATGATGACTGGAGCACGGTAAGTGCTGTTAAGAATAAGCGTGTTTATAAGATGCCGCTTGGTCTCTACAGAAGTTATACTCCGGGCGGAGATACACCTGTTACATTAAAGTGGCTTGCAAAGACAGTTTATCCCGATCTCTTTGCGGATATGGATATAAGACAGGAGGCACGTGATTATTACAGCGAACTGTTAGGATATGAATTCTCGGATGAACAGCTTGATATGATGTTCAACCCGTCAAGAAATGCGGCTGATGGACTGTAAATCAAAATGAAAAAAAGAACTAATATTATTTGGACTATAGGTATCATTACCGTAATGGTTATAGCATTTACCATTGCGGTTACGGCCGGCAGATATACGATCTCTGTTGAGGATATGATAAAAACATTGACAGGTCAGGCTGTTGAAGACAGTAATGTAAAGACTGTATTATTCAATATCCGCCTGCCAAGGGCATTGCTTGCCATTATCTCCGGCGCAGGACTCGCTGTTGCAGGCGCTGCATTCCAAAGCATGTTTTCCAATCCGCTTGCAACACCGGATACGCTTGGTGTTGCTACGGGCGCATCCTTTGGAGCGACCCTGGGGATCATGATGAGATTACCGGCCATGGGTATTCAGGGTACCGCATTTTTGATGGGTATCATCTCAATATTTCTGGTTTATTCAATCAGCAAGGTTAAGGGTGAATCATCACTCGTGATGCTGATCTTAGCAGGTATGGTTATAAGCTCATTGTTTGAAGCGCTTGTATCATTGGTTAAATATGTTGCGGATCCGCAGGATGTGTTGCCGGAGATCACTTATTGGCTGATGGGAAGTCTGGCCGGAACAGGCTTTGATGACTTACTGGTCGGAACGCTTCCTATGGTGGTAGGAATATTTATAATTCTTGGATTAAGATGGAAATTGAATGTTTTGTCATTAAATGAGGATGAAGCACGATCCATGGGTATCAATCTGAGATTTATCAGAGGGCTGACCATTATCTCATCAACAATGATCACTGCTTCGGTGATCGCAATGTGCGGAAAAGTCGGATGGATCGGAATCCTGATCCCTCACGTTGCCAGGATGATATTCGGAAATAACAATAAATACGTTATTCCGGCATCATTGGGGCTGGGAGCAACATATCTGCTGATAATAGATACGGTGGCCAGAAGTATATCCGCAGCGGAATTGCCGATCTCTATTCTGACTGCAATCATAGGAGCTCCGGTATTCATCGTTTTACTTAGAAAGACAGGAGGGATAAAAGCATGACATTTGAAGTGAGAAACGCATCATTTGGATATAAAGGCGGTAAAAATATCCTGAGTAATATCTCATTGTGCGTTGAAAAAGGGGAGATACTTTCTATCCTCGGATCAAATGGCGTGGGAAAGACAACACTTTTACGATGCACGCTTGGATTTCAGCCCTGGAGGAAAGGCGCAACTTTTATCGATGGTATTGAGTGGTCAAAATGGAAAAATCAGGATATCTGGAAAAAGATCGGATACGTTCCGCAGGCTAAGCGATCTGCATTTTCTTATACTGCCGAAGAAATGGTCCTGCTTGGACGTAATGCTCACCTGGGACTGTTAGCACAGCCGTCAAAAGAAGATATGATACTGGCGGAGAAGTGCCTTGAGATGGTCGGAATGGAACGCCTTAAGGGAAAGCTTTGTAATGAAATATCAGGCGGAGAATTACAGATGGTCCTGATCGCCAGAGCACTTGCTACCGACCCTGAGATGCTGATCCTGGATGAGCCTGAATCAAATCTTGATTTTAAGAATCAGTTGATCGTCATAAATACAATAAAAGATATATGTGACAGAGAAGGTATATCGTCGATTATCAATACGCATTATCCGGAGCATGCCATAGCGATCTCTAAAAAGGCTCTTATCCTTAACAGGGATGGAAGCAATGTTTTCGGAAAAGCAAAGACGGTGATCACAGAAAAGAACCTCAGAAAAGCCTTTGATGTTGATGTGAGGATCCGTTCATTTGAGGCTGAAGGAGAAATGCATACATGTGTTCTGCCGATAGGGATCATAGATAACAGCGTCAATCCGGAAGTGGTTGACGGGATATTTCCGGAACAGAACAGGCTGATACATGGCGTTGCATGATCTGAATAAAAAACAAATGAAATAAAGTAATTTTATCGACCGTGAATACGTATGAGTAAACGTGTTCACGGTTTTGTTTTAGAGTGATTATGATATAATGGATAAATCATGGATTGCAGGGATTATCACAGACAATTTATTGATTTCATCAATGATGAACTCGGCTATCACGAGACATCAGCGCTTGTTTCTCACGTGCTTCATTGCGAGGAGTGTGCATCGGATCTCAAAAATGAGTATCTCATGATCATGGGAATGCGCAAGCTTGATCGTGATCAGACGCCGAAAAATATCCACACTTATGAAGAAAAAATAAAGATCATGACAAAGAAGTGCAGGAGGGAGAAGATCTTCAGGATCCTTTCAGTATTATTTCTTGTGGCTTGTACCGGGATCTCGGTTTACTTCTTTATCAAAGGGTTGATATTGTAATAAATTATTTTGCCGAAAGCCGGACAGGTAATCCGGGCGCTTCGACATGGAGGATAAAATGTCAGACAAGTTGGTTCTTATAGACGGACACAGTATATTAAACAGGGCATATTACGGGATCCCGGATCTTACAAATTCGGAAGGATTTCATACCAATGCCATATACGGTTTCCTGAATATCATGTTTATGATAGTGGATGCCGAGAAGCCTCAGTATCTCATCGTTACATTCGATGAGCATGCGCCCACATTCAGACATGAGATGTATGCGGCTTATAAGGGGACCAGAAAACCCATGGATGAGGAACTCAGGCAGCAGGTGCCTGTCATGCGTCAGGTCCTTGAACTGATGGGAGTAAAGGTTATCTCCAAGCCCGGACTTGAAGCCGATGATCTCATGGGTACCCTTGCAAAGGAAGCGGAGAGAAAGGGAATGGAGGTTTCACTGGTTTCGGGTGACCGTGATCTGCTGCAGATCGCATCCGACCATATCAAGATAAGGATACCTAAGACCAAGAGAACAGGTACCGAGATAGAGGATTATTATGCTGCGGATGTTAGGGAAAAGTATCAGCTTACACCTTTGCAGTTTATAGAACTTAAGGCTCTGATGGGTGATACCGCGGATAATATCCCGGGAGTCCCCAAGGTAGGAGAGAAGACTGCTACGGACCTTATGGTCACATACGGTTCCATAGCTTCCATATATGAACATCTTGAAGAGATAAAAAAGAATGCTGTACGTGAGAGCCTCAGAGAGAATAAGGAACTTGCAGAGTTAAGTCTTAAGCTTGCGACTATCAAGACCGACTGTGAGCTTCCGCTTCATCCTGAGGATGCGGCACTTCCTGATTTTTATACACCCGAAGCTTATGAGCTTTTCAGGAAGCTGGAACTCAAGAGCTTTTATGCCAGATTTGATAATAAAGTCAGCGCTGCTGCGGAAACAGATATCGAGACCGAGACGTTATTTGCAAAAGATGCTGCCGGTGCGGAAATTAAGATAAATGCCCTTGCAGGAGAAAGCAGATATATCGCTGTCAGGATCTATTCCACGGAAGGTGATGATTTTGTCCTTTCCGTTGCAGGCGAGGATAAGGAAAAGACTCTTTTTGCAGATTCAAAGGATACAGGCACGGATGCGCTGAAGAGCGTATTGAAGAAATACATGGATAACGGCGGACACATCATTGCTTATGATGTAAAGCCGGTATATGCATATCTCGGAATTGACGAGAAGACTCTTTCAAAGGATGCGAGTGCTTCACTGGAAGATATGATGCTTGCGGCTTATCTCCTTAATCCTCTTAAGGGAAGCTATCCTATAGAAGAAACATCCAATGCCTGTCTTCATACGGTGATGAAAGGATATGCGGAGATCTTCGGAAAGAAGACTCCGGCTGAGAGTTATGCGTCCGACAAGGATGTTTTTATCGACAGAGCATCAAAGGAAAGTGCGGTACTCTTCAGACTTTATGAGAAACTTAAAGCAGAGCTGGTATCCGAGAAGATGTACGACCTCTACCGCGATATCGAAATGCCTCTTTCATATGTTTTATATAAGATGGAAAGCGAAGGTATAAAGGCTTCTGCAGAAGCGCTTGCCGCATACAGTAAGGAACTTGAATCTACCATCGATACACTGGAGAAAAGGATCTGGCTGGAAGCGGGACAGGAGTTCAATATCAACTCCCCCAAGCAGTTGGGCGTTATCCTTTTCGAACAGATGAAGCTGCCCGGAGGCAAGAAGACCAAGACCGGATATTCGACAGCAGCTGATGTACTGGAGAAGCTGGCGGCAGATCATCCTTTTGTAAATGATATCCTGGAATACAGAACTTATACAAAGCTTAAGTCTACATATGCAGACGGACTGGCTCAGTATATCAGGAAAGACGGCAGGATACATACAAGCTTTAATCAGACTATTACCGCTACGGGAAGGCTTTCATCAACTGAGCCCAACCTCCAGAACATTCCTATGAGATATGAGCTGGGAAGACAGATAAGGAAAGTATTCACACCAAAGGAAGGTTATATCTTTGCCGATGCGGATTATTCGCAGATAGAGCTCAGGATACTTGCATCTCTTGCAGGGGATCAGGGACTCATCGAGGCTTACAGGTCTGAAGAGGATATACACAGGATCACAGCATCCAAGGTTTTCAATATACCCTTCGAAGAGGTAACGGATCTTCAGAGACGTAATGCCAAGGCTGTGAACTTCGGAATAGTCTATGGTATATCTTCGTTTGGACTCAGTGAGGGTCTCTCTATAACAAGAAAAGAGGCTGCACAGTATATTGAGGATTATTTTAAGACTTATCCCGCGATCAAGGAGTATCTTGATTCCGTTAAAGATAGCGCGAAGAAGATAGGATATTCCGTTACTGCCTTTGGAAGACGCAGACCCATACCGGAACTTAAGGCGTCCGAGTTCATGAGGAGACAGTTCGGAGAAAGAGTTGCAATGAACGCTCCCATCCAGGGAACTGCGGCTGATGTGATAAAGATCGCCATGATCCGCGTATATGACAGGTTGGTGAAGGAAGGGCTCAAGTCCAGACTTCTGCTTCAGATACATGATGAGCTTTTGATAGAAGCTGCCGAGGATGAGAAAGAGAAGGTGCTTGAGATACTCAGAGAGGAGATGCAGGGCGCTGCAGACTTCCCTGTAAAACTTACGGTGGATGCGCATACCGGAAAGGACTGGTACGAAGCAAAATAATGATCACTATCGGCGTTACAGGCGGCGTAGGTGCCGGCAAATCCGTTGTTATGGATTATCTGAAAAAAGAATACAATGCGGCTGTTATCAAAGCTGATGAAGCCGCCCGTCTTCTTGAAGAGCCGGGACAGGATTGTTATAATGAACTGTTAGATATTTTCGGGAAAAGTATCCTGGATGAAAACGGATATATCGACAAAAAAGCTTTTGCTGCGAAGATATTTTCAGACCCTGAGGCGAGGGCAAAGACCAATGCCTGCGTTCATCCGGCTGTAAAGAAATATATTTTAAGACGTATAGCACAGGAAGAAGCGAAGAGAACGACATATTTCGCTCTCGAAGCGGCGTTGCTGATCGAAGAACATTATGATGAGCTGCTGGATAAGATGTGGTATATCTACGTGCCTGAGGATATCAGACGCAGGAGACTTAAGGACAGCAGAGGATACAGTGACGAGAAGATCGATAATATATTCGCTTCACAGCTTTCCGAAGAGGAATTTAAGAGCCACTGCAGTGAAGTGATCTTTAACGGCGGATCGCCGGAAGAGACATACCGTGAAATTGATGCGATCATGAAAAGGTATCTGGTGGAAGGTTATCTATGAGAAAAAAAGAAACCGCTGAACAGAATACAAATGAAAAGAGCATGACCGAAAAGAAGACGACAGCAAGAAAAAACACAAGAAAGACTGTCGGAAAATCTTCCGAACGCAATGCTTCGGAGGGACAGACTGCGTTGAAGTCTTCTCTTCCTTCGGAACAGGGAAAGCTTGTGTTCGGTCTTGATATCGGGACCAGGAGCATAGTCGGTACCGTAGGTTATCGTGAAGGTGATGTTTTCTATGTGTTGGGACAGCGCTCCAAAGAGCATGAGACAAGAGCCATGCTGGACGGACAGATCCATGATATTTCTGCGGTTGCAAAATCGATCCTTGAAGTTAAGCATGAACTTGAAAAGGATCTTAATCTGTCATTAAAGGATGTATGCATCGCAGCCGCAGGTCGTGTACTCAGGACGGAAGAGACCTCGGTTACGCTTGAGTTTGAAGGCGAGAAGCTGGTTACCGGAGAGGATGTTGCCGCTCTTAACGCTATGGGTATAGAGAAGGCGTATGAGCAGTTTCAGAACGATAATGATACGGAGCTTAAGTTCTACTGCGTAGGTAATTCGGTTATCAGATACTATATGAACGGTTATCAGATAGGCGCGGTAGAAGAGCATAAAGCTCATTCCATCGGATGTGACATGATAGCCACATTTCTGCCGGATGATGTGGTGGACGGCCTGTACAGATCGGTTGAGCTTGCAGGGCTTCGTGTTGTAAATATGACTCTCGAGCCTATTGCCGCAATATCCGTAGCGATCCCTGAGAATTACCGTATGCTCAATATCGGACTTGTGGATGTTGGCGCGGGAACAAGCGATATCTGTATAACCAGAGACGGATGCGTGGTTGCTTACGGCATGATCCCCGTTGCGGGCGATGCCATGACAGAGATCATCGCAAAGAATTATCTGGTTGATTTTAATACTGCCGAAGAGATTAAATGCGGTATCTCGGATAAAGATGTCGTTGAATATAAGGATATAATGGGACTCCCGCAGAAGGTGTCCAAAGAAGATATACTGAATCTTATAGCGCCTCAGATAGATGAAGAAGCGAAGCTTGTTGCTGAAAAGTTCAAGGAGCTTAACGGAGGAAAGCCTGTAAGTGCTGTATTTGTTGTCGGCGGAGGCGGAACCGTAGAAGGCTATACCAATAAGCTTTCGGAGCATCTTGGCATAATCGCCGAGCGTGTTGCTGTTCGCGGTGAGGAAGTTTTAAACCGTATAGTATATAAGACAGAAGCTGAGAAGAATTCCAGGATGGTTACGCCTGTCGGCATTTGCCTTAACTATTATGAACAGGGAAGCAATTTCATATATGTGACATTTAATGATGAACGGATCAAGCTCTATGATGGCGGAAATCTCGCTGTGGTAGATGCGGCAATGCATGCAAGCTTTCCAAACGAAGGACTCTTCCCCAAGAGAGGACCGGCCGTTAATTATACGATAAACGGAAGATCTGCCATTAAGCGCGGAGTGCCGGGAGACCCTGCTGTTATAAAAGTCGGCGGGAAAGATGCGGATATGCATACGCCTATCAGAGCCAACGATGTGATCGAAGTTAAGGAATCTACCGAGGGTGAAGCAGGTCATATTACATTAGCAGAACTTCCGGAATTTAAGGCTGTTATCAAAGTTAATGTGAACGGCAGCAGGATACTGCTGCCGGAATTCGCAGAAGTTAACGGAGAGATCAAGACCGGATTCTATGAGATAGAAGACGGCGATGAGATCGAGATGAGGGATTATTATACCGTTAAGGAAGTCAAGGAATTCATGGATGTGATACTTGATGATGATGTTCAGGTGACGGTCAATAATGAGCCTGCGGATGATGATACGAAAGTATTTGAGAATTTCTCCATAAAGTGGGGGCTCAAGAAGCAGGAACCCGTTAAGGAACCGGTGTCAGATACGGCTGAGCGGGAGGAAGTATCCGGAGATGCATCTGAGGTATCACCGGAAGATACAAACGAAAAAGTTCCTTACGATAAGGATTCCGATGAGGATTCTGATGAAGCTTTTCACGGAGATTCCTGGGATGATCTTCCTGATGGGGACGCAGATGAAGAAGGCGTTAAGAGACCTGCAGGAGATGCTTCCGAAGATAAGGGAGACGGAGGTGCTTCTCCAGATATTCAGAGAAATATTATTGTTCAGGTCAACGGCAAGAGCATAACACTTACCGGCAAGAGCAAATATGTCTTCGTGGATGTATTTGATCATATTGATTTTGATCTGTCGCAGGTTAGGGGTAGCAAGCTTATCACCGACCTGAACGGTAAGTCTGCGGAATATATGCAGGAGTTAAGCTCGGGCGATATCATAGAAGTCAGGTGGGAAAACTGAGATGAGAATGAAGAGTATTGCCAGCGGAAGCAGCGGCAATTCAATATATGTTGGATCTGATTCGGCACATCTCCTTATTGACACCGGAGTCAGCAAGAAGAGGATAGAAGAAGGACTTAAGGAACTGGGGCTTACAGGCAATGATCTGAGTGGTATACTACTTACTCATGAACATTCGGATCATGTCCAGGGCCTCGGAGTTTTTTTGAGAAAATATCAGATACCGGTTTATGCGACACAAGGGACGATAGATGCCGTATGCAGGATGAAGAATCTAGGCGTCTTTGATACATCGCTTCTTACACCGATATCCAACGAGGAGAGATTTACCATCGGGGATATCGGTGTTTTGGCAATAAAGACCAGCCATGATGCGGCGGATCCGGTAGCTTACCGCTTTGAAAGCGGGGATGTAAGTACCGCTGTGGTCACTGATCTGGGAGAATATAACGATTATATCATCGACTCATTAAAGGGACTTTCGGGTGTTTTCATCGAAGCCAATCATGATGTAAGGATGTTAGAGACAGGACCCTATCCCTATGAGCTAAAGCAGCGGATACTCGGGAGAAAGGGGCATCTTTCCAATGAGGCATCCGGAAGACTCTTATCCGTATTGCTCAATGACAAAATGAAACATGTTTTTTTAAGCCATTTAAGTCATGAGAACAATATGCCGGAACTGGCATATGAAGCGGTGAGGCTTGAGATAGAGATGTCGGATAACGAATATCACGGAGATGATTTTCCGATAGATATAGCATACAGAGACCGACCGGGAATGACGGTTGAGGTCTGAGAAAGAGGTGTAACTATGAAAAAAACAATCATTACTGTAGTAGGAAAAGATACTGTCGGTATCATCGCCAAGGTATGTACATATCTTGCAAATAACAGGATCAACATACTTGATATTTCACAGACTATAGTTCAGGGATATTTCACAATGATGATGATCGTTGATCTCCAGTCTGCGGAGAAGACTTTCGATACTGTGTCCGATGAACTGGAGCAGATCGGAGAAGAGATCGGTGTTGTAGTTAAGTGTCAGCGTGAAGAGATATTCGATTCAATGCACAGGATCTGAGACAGATAAGGAAGAAGACTATGATCAATATAAATGAAGTGGTTGAAACCAACCAGATGATAGAAAAAGAGAATCTTGATGTCAGGACCATCACTCTCGGCATCAGCCTGCTTGATTGCGCGGATTCCGATCTTGATAAGGTATGTGAAAAGATCTATACCAAGATAACTACCGTTGCAAAGGATCTTGTTAAGACCGGAAGAGAGATAGAGAAAAAATATGCTATCCCCATCGTTAATAAGCGCATCTCCGTAACACCCATAGCTCTTGTGGGCGGAAGTGCATGCAAGACATCCGAAGACTTTGTGAAGATAGCAAAGACTCTTGATGAAGCTGCTAAGAAGGTGGGAGTTAATTTCCTTGGAGGTTATTCTGCGCTTGTGGCAAAGGGCATGACAAAGGCTGATGAGCTGCTTATCAGATCAATTCCCGAGGCACTTGCATCAACGGATATCGTCTGCAGCTCCATCAATCTCGGCTCTACAAAGACCGGTATCAATATGGATGCGGTACGCCTTATGGGTGAGATAATCAAGAAGACCGCAGAGTTTACCAAGGAGAATGATTCCCTCGGATGCGCGAAGCTGGTTGTATTCTGCAATGCACCTGATGATAATCCTTTCATGGCGGGCGCATTCCACGGTGTAACGGAAGCGGATGCTGTGATCAATGTGGGTGTAAGCGGACCGGGTGTTGTTAAGACAGCACTTGAAAGCGTAAGAGGCGAGAGCTTTGAAGTTCTCGGTGAGACTATAAAGAAAACTGCATTCAAGATCACAAGAGTAGGTCAGCTTGTTGCAAAGGAAGCCTCGAAGAAGCTGGGCATACCTTTCGGTATCATAGATCTCAGCCTTGCACCTACGCCTGCCATAGGTGACAGCGTTGCGGATATTCTCTGCGAGATGGGGCTCGACCATGCAGGCGCTCCCGGAACCACGGCTGCCCTTGCAATGCTTAATGATCAGGTGAAGAAGGGCGGTATCATGGCATCTTCATATGTGGGCGGACTCAGCGGCGCATTTATCCCTGTCAGCGAAGATCAGGGTATGATCGATGCCGTTAATGCGGGATCTCTTACATTAGAGAAGCTGGAAGCTATGACATGCGTATGTTCCGTAGGGCTTGATATGATAGCTATACCGGGTGATACAAAGGCAACAACCATCTCTGGTATCATTGCCGATGAGATGGCGATAGGTATGGTAAATCAGAAGACTACAGCAGTAAGACTTATTCCTGCTGTGGGCAAGGATGTGGGAGATACGGTTGAATTCGGCGGATTGCTTGGACGTGCGCCCATCATGCCTGTTAATAATTTCTCATGTGATGCTTTTGTAAGCAGAGAAGGAAGGATACCGGCTCCTATACACAGCTTTAAGAACTGATCATTTGATCAGGATGGGCATCCTGTATTCCGAAGTAAAACCTGAGGGGGATGCCTTACTCCTGTAAAGCTCGGAAGCAAAGATATCTTTTTTCAGGATATTGAGAGCGGGTTCGGACAGGATCTCTTTACTGTCGGCAAGCTTGGAGATGAAGGGAACATCCGAATGCTCTTTTATGAGCGAAAGAAGTTCTGTGGCATCTTTTTTAAATCCCAGGGGCCTAAGATAAGGACAATAGTTTAAGTCGGACGTGACGGTTTTCACGTCTGACTTTTTTATATCAAGTATTATGTGTAAGAGAGCTCTGCTTATATGTGACCATGCAATCTCTTTTGACTTAAGTGTACGGATGAATCCCGTATAGGTATCAAAGCAGGGCACGTTCTTGATTATCTTGTCCGAGAGGTCCTCATAGATATCGAAGATATCGCAAAGATCATTTTCGTTCGAGATCGTTTTTATCAATATGTATCTTAGGATGTCGGAAAGATCATCCGCACATAAGAATGTGTTTGCCGAAACATATTTTTCTATGATCCCGATCTGTGATCCCGGGATAAAGCCGCTTAAGGCTTTAAGATCACCGGGGGATTCAAGCAGAATCTTTCTGATGCCGGTAGCGGATGCAAAACCGTCTGCGGCTTCCATATCATTATATCCGGCACCTTTCCGTTTAACGGTCTGAGGGCGTATCCTGTCATCACTAAAGAATCTCAGGGCTGATATATATTCTTTTCCCAGGATGTTATTGGGGAGATTGTATGATGATGCATCGGTCATGCGGGCATAGTCGGAGGGTATATCATCGGCTTCTGTCGAGAGAGTATCGATATCTCCGCTCTCGGAGCCGAAAAGCAGCGTGTCGGTACATCCGGTATGGATGAGAGTTGAAACAGCACCGCGGGCAAAATACTGTGCACTTCCCGTTGAAAAAATGACCGGGAGCTCAAGTACCAGGTCGGCGCCTTCCGAAAGAGCGGCTTCCGTGCGGGCATATTTTTCTATAAGCGCAGGCTCGCCGCGCTGAACAAAGTCACCGCTCATCACGATGATCACATAATCTGCGCCAAGGCCCTTTCGCGCATGGTCTAACAGATACTTATGACCGTTGTGGAAGGGATTATATTCTGCGATGATACCGCAGATCTTTTTGACTGTTTTATCACTCATGCGGTCATTCTAACATATCAGATAAAAATGACAAATCAGCCTGAATTTGGTATCATTTGTCTGTTATGTTCCTAAGAAGTTCAAAGGGAGGGTTTTGATGAGAAAATTATCTAACAGAAAAATGAGAAGGAGCGGAGTAAGGATCGTTACAGGCCTTCTAACCGCCACTTTTATGCTTGACCTGTTCAATGTACCGGTTTTAGCTGCAGGCCCGGAAGCAGGACAGCAGGTTCTTCGTGATAAGGATGATGATGAAAATTCCGGTTCTTCCGGAAGCTCCCATGACGGAGTTCTTAATGATCGTGTAAAGCACTCGGATCTAAAGTTCGGTGATTACGAATATAAGCGTCTTTCACAGGCTGATTTCGAGACTATAGTTGAAGGACTCGAAGATCTTGCATCCGACTCAAAGAATGCGGATGCGGTGATGGATGTGATCACCGAGATGGAAGATTATTACAATGAGCTTGACCGCAATTATTCATTGGCTAATCTTTATTCCAATCTCTATGCGGATGATGAACAGTATGATGAAGAAGTTGAATTCTACAGTGATCTGAATACCAACGTTTACGATCTTCTTATGCAGAATTATCATATCGTTGCGGAAAGCCCCTGCGCCGATCGTCTTGAAGAGCATATTGATGATGCGGATGATTGGCAGGATATCCTTGATTATGAAGAAATGAGTCAGGAAGAGAAGGATCTTAAGGCTGAGGAGACCAGACTTGAACTGGATTATGATGATCTCTCTCTCAAGGAATACACCACAAATATCGATGGAAAAGATTATAACGAGGATGATCTGGAGGCTGCTATTGAGGACGGATCCGTGGAGGTAACGGATTGCCTGTATGGTCTTGCCGATATCATCTCGCAGAAGAATCAGGAAAAAGGCGAGCTTTACCTTGAACTTGTGGATGTTCGTACCCAGATAGCCAAGCTCAACGGATATGATAATTACGTGGATTATGCATATGAAGAGATATACGGACGCGATTATTCATATGATGATCTGGAGGATTACAGACAGAGCGTAGTAGATAACATGGTACCCCTGGGTCAGGAACTCAGAGAGATCATGACAGGCGATATGAGTGAAGAATACTCGGCTATGGTAAGTGCCGGGATGACAGAGCAGGAGTGTCTGGACAATCTCTCTTCACATCTGCCTGAGATATCCGAAGATTTTATGGTTTCATATAATTATATGGTTGACCATGATCTTATCGATATTTCTCAGAGTGACAGCAAGGCACCGGGTGGATTTACAACATCCATAACAGGCTATAATGCACCTTTCCTGTATAACTGTGCAGACGGTACGATCTCTGATATGGCTACGCTTATCCATGAGTTCGGTCATTATAATGAGATGTATTACCAGACGGAAGATACATGGTATTACGATAATGTAAATCTTGATCTTGCAGAGATCCATTCCCAGGGTATGGAAATGCTCTTTATGGATTATGCGGATGATATCTACGGTGATCATGCCGATATCATGAAGCTTTACAACCAGTTCTCCATGACATATTCGGCAGTTCAGGGTGTAAAGGAAGATGAATTCCAGTATCGTGTTTATTCGGAGCCGGACGGACTTACGGTATCCGATCTGAACAAGATCTATTACGAATGCTGCGAAAAATACGGTGATATCGAGAATTACAACAGTTATTACATAGGTTTATACGGTGCAGGATTACCTGAAGGTGAGATATTTGAGTGGGTTGAGATCCCTCATACTTTCCAGTCACCTATGTACTATATAAGTTACTCGGTTTCTGTGGCTGCGGTTTACGAGCTTTATGATCATATCCTCAATGACAGGGATGAGGGAATCGATATTTATATGGCTCTTGTTGATGCGGAATTCCAGGATGAATTCCAGACAACCCTTGAAAATGTCGGCCTCAACAATCCTATAGCTCTTCCCAGATTCGATCTTTATGCGGATGATGTTCGTTATTCGTTAGGTCTCGAGCAGAAGGGACACGCTGATTACGGCGACGGAAGCGGTATAGGAGATGACAACGGTGATGATACTCAGATCACCGAAGAAACATCCGACGATAAGAAAGACAGGAAGAAAAATAAGGATAAAGATAAAGAAGAGGATGATGCTGACAAGAAGGCTGAGGATATTAAGAATTTCAAAAAGATACTTATGTGTATCTGTATAGGTGGCGCAGCTGTACTTGTTATCATAGTTGTCATCATAATCATTGCAGTCAATGCAAGTAAGAAGAAAAAGGCGAAGAAAGCCCTGCAGCAAAATAACGGCCAGCCCACACAACCCGGTCAGTTCGGAATGAACCGGGGGCAGCAGACAGGCTTCGGTCAGCCCACACAGCCCGGCCAGTTTGGAATGAATCGGGGGCAGCAGACAGGCTTCGGCCAACCCACGCAGCCCGGCCAGTTCGGAATGAACCAGGGGCAGCAGACAGGCTTCGGCCAGCCC